>NZ_JBOHXV010000052.1:0-34636 GCF_050737075.1 Stenotrophomonas sp. | reverse complement strand
AAGCTCTTGCCTTCGCGCCCGAGGGTCGGCGCTGGATAGGGGCGGGGGAGCGGCTATTATAGAAGGCCCCGAGGGTTTGCCCCGGCTACACACTGTTTCCCAAATTCGTGCCTGTTCAATTCCCCCTCAAGCTGATCGACCGGCGCATGCTGGCCCCCACCGTCGGCCACTACCAGTTCCTGCGTGATGACGGCCAACCGCTGGATTTCCAGCCCGGCCAGTTCATCCAGGTCCATTTCGAGTACGCCGACGGCACCGCCACCAAGCGCAGCTACTCCCTGGCCACCCTCCACGATCACGCCCTGGCCCCGGGCGAAGCCGTTGATATTGCAGTCAGTTTCGTGCCCGGAGGCGCCGCCACGGCCCTGTTCGAGGGCTTGGACATTGGCGGCCACGTGACCGCCAGCGGCCCGTTCGGCCGGTTCTGCCTGATGCCGGGCGACCACAACGCCCGCTACCTGCTCATTGCCACCGGCACCGGGGTCACCCCGTACCGCTCCATGCTGCCGCTGCTGGTTACCGCCATGGCCGAGCGCGGGGTGGAGGTGGTCCTGCTGCAGGGCGCCCGCACCCCGGCCGAGCTGCTCTACAGCGACGACTTCTATGCCTTCGCGGCCGCCCACCCGGGCTTCCGCTACGTGCCGTGCCTGTCGCGCGAGCTGCCGGAGAACCCGCACCCGGACGTCCGCCACGGCTACGTGCAGCAGCACCTGGCCGAATTCGCGCCCAACCCGGCCACGGACATCGCCTACCTGTGCGGTAACCCGGATATGGTGGATGCCACCTTCGAGGCGTTGAAGGAAGCCGGCCTGCCGACACCGCAGGTGCGGCGCGAGAAGTACGTCAGCAGCAAGTAGCTGCCGCGGTTCCTGGAATGTGAAGGCCGTCGTTGCCGCCGTGGAACAACCGGTATAGCATTCGCCCTACGGATGTCCCGACCCGGTTAAAGGGGCATTGGCCGCCACGAAAGTGGTCCCACCAAGAGTGGTTAAGAGAGTCCGGCCCGCTCCACATTCAAGCAAATGCCCGCCATGCGCGGGCATTTCGCTTTTCAGGCTCTAAGCAGGATATCCAGAATGCTTACCTTCTCCGCTGTGGCGAGCACCTCGTCCATATCGCCGCGAAAATAGGCGCTTTCGACAAAGAGCCGAAGTTCTGCGCCTCCGGTCACCCTTCTCTCCACGCGGAAGTAGACAACGTAGTGTCCCGACGAAACGTGTCTTTTCACCGCGAAGTGGTTCTTTCGCCGAGTCGAATAGCAGTTGCGTTCGACAAGGCCAGCCAGAACTGCAGGCAACGCCATGCTCGCTTCCCAGCGCTTGAGGCAGAAGACGCGCGGATCATTTGGCCGCACGACCCACCCGTAGACATGGTCAGGATCATAGCCGCCAAGCTTTGACGGCGCCTGCGAGAAGCAATGGTGTGAGTATTCGATTCTGACGCGTATGTGCAGCACAGACTGCCGCGCCTTGGCTTCACCCTTGAAGACGATGTAGGTTGGATGCAGATGCCTCAGTGAGTAAATCACCCCATCCTGCCGATGATCGATCCACACCACACTCTTGCTGTACGTCGCCATACATCCACGCCTCAAAAATCGCTGATGGCGCGTGGCTATCGAGACTGCGCCGAGCTGAAATTTGTAGCGGGATCGGGTGGCTACTGGCATAGCTAAATACGACAGCAAGCGCAGCTCGCGTCACCATTCTCAAAATCAATCACTAGTTTCGTAGTCGCTGTCGCGCACGGCCGCTGGGCGGCAACAAAAGTGCTGCTGCGCGGCACACCGTACTATGCGGCCGCGATCCTGGAGATCCGAATCGAAGGCTCCAGAAGGTACTTAGCCCCGGTAACTATCGACCAGGCGTAAGCAGAGGTACGCCGTAGTCATTACTCCAATCGCGTTGCGGCGTAGGTGTTGGCGCCGCTGACCAGCTCGAATCTACTGGTGCGGCCATCCGTGACAGGCGGGACATTCAGCACCATGTCCTGCTCGGTCATGAAAAAACTCGTCGCAGATTGCGCATGCAGTTCCCTGCGGGCTGCACCGAGCACGTCGCTCTGCAGGTACAGCCGATCGCCTTCGGCAATGAGTTCTGCGGTTTTGCCCAGCAACGCGTAGCGGCCGGCGAGCTGCCGGTTGCGTGCGGCATCGCCCGGAATGGCGAGCTTCTCGATCACCTTGAATTCCGGCCAGCCGTACTCGGCAGAGATACTGGCCAGGATCTCGCCGATCAGCGCCGCGCCGTTGTCGCTGTTGGTCATGATCACCGCGCCCTGGCCACTATGCGTATAGCCGTACAGCTGCGAGCGGAAGCCCGTCGTGCCACCGCTATGACTGAAGCTGGTCCGGTCACCCAGATCCTCGACGTACAGCCCGAGCCCGTACTCGCCCAGGCCACGCGTGAGCATCGTCTGTGCGGTGTCGTGCGAGAGCAGCGTGCCTGCGCTGCCATCGGCGGCGCGCTGGACCTCGAGCACCACCTGCGCAAGATCGCTCGGCGTGGTCCACAGGCCCGCCGCCGCCGACTCGGGATAGCGGTGCCAGCGTCCTGCGACCGCGTGGCCGTCGGCGGTGTGACCCGATGCCGCCGTGTTGTCCTGGCTGGGCGGCAGTGCTACGGCGAAAGTACTGTGCTTCATACCCAGCGGCCCCAGCACGGACTGCTGCATGTACCGATCAAACGGTTGCCCGGCCGCCTCGGCCATCAGCAACTGCACGACGCCATAGCCACCGCCCGAATAGCGCCACAGGCTGCCGGGCAGGACGTCCACCCGCACCGGGTCAGAATTGGCCGGGGCAGTGCCGTCGAGGACCTGCACCAGGGTCGGCAGTGGCTGCCCCTGCGCGTAGCCTAAGTAACCATGGACCGTCATCCCGGCGCTGTGGTTGAGCAGCATGCGCAGGCTCACAGGCTTGGCGCGGGTGAAGTCGTTGTCTGGAATCTTCCACGCGGTCAGCTGGTCGTTGGCCGGCGCATCCAGCGAAAGCCGGCGCTGCTGGAGAAGCACGAGCGCCCCCACTGCGCTGACGGCTTTGCTGACAGAGGCCGCCTGGAACAGGGTATCTGGCGTGACGGAAGCTGCGTTCTCTCCATCAGCGCTGGTCACGCCGTAAGCGCGTGCCCACTGGACGCGCCCCTGGTCGATGAGGGCGATGCTGACGGCCGGTACGTTATGGAAGGCCATGCGCTGCTGGAGGTCCATCTTCCCGCCAACCGCGCCCTTGACCATCACTGGGGTGGAAAGCCCTGCCTCCACGCGCGCGACGCGGGCCTCCGGCGCCATAGAGGCTTCCTCCGCCGATAGTGCGGGTCCCATGCACAGGGCAAGCGTGCCCAAGAAGCATGTTGCACGTTGGCGCAGCAACCGAACGTCGTGGCGGAACTGCATGGGTGATTCCAGGAGTGGGTGACAGGCTGGGGCGACATTACCTCAAGCCCCCTTCGGTCACATCCAGCCCGCCCGCTCGTCATGGCATGCTGAGACCCTTCAATCCAGGATGCGATCGAAATGCGACTTTCCCGCCGTCCCCTGGCAGCCAGCGCAGCCTTGCTGCTGCTGACCGCCTGCCAGGCCACCCCGGAGGCACCCCCGGAAACCGCTGAGCGCCAGTACGGAACACTGACGTTCAAGCCCTGCACCCTGACCAGCGCCCAGGCCAGCAGCAACGTGGAGGCCGAGTGCGCCACGCTGCAGGTGCCCGAGAATCCGGATGCGCCCACGGGCCGCAAGATCGGGCTCAACATCGCCCTGCTCGATACCGAGAACCTGGGCGAGGGCAAGCAGGACCCGGTGTTCTTCCTGGCCGGCGGCCCGGGCCAGTCCGCCACCGAGGTGGCCGCCATCGTCAACCAGGCGCTGCGCGAAGTGCGCAAGAAGCGCGACATCATCCTGGTCGACCAGCGCGGTACCGGAAAGTCCAACCCGCTCAGCTGCCTGGACGCGGATGGCAAGGAACTGGCCTTCGATGAGAAAGCCGCGCCCACCCCGGCGGTGATTGCCGAGTACGCCCAGCGCTGCGCGGCCACGCTGGTGGACCGTGCCGATAGCCGCTTCTACACCACCACCCAGGCCATCGGCGACCTGGACGCCGTGCGTGCGGCGCTGGGGGTGGAGAAGATCAACCTGGTCGGCGCCTCATACGGCACCCGCGTGGCCCAGCAGTACGCCGCGCGCTTCCCGCAGCACACCCGTGCGGTGGTGATCGACGGCGTGGTTCCGAACGACATCGTCGTCGGTGCCGACTTCGCCAATACCTTCGAAGCGGCGATCGAACTGCAGTCCGCCCAGTGTCGCAAGGACCCGGCCTGCGCCAAGCGCTTCCCGGTCGATACCCGTACCCAGTTGCGCAACGTGATGACCACGCTGGCCAAGGCACCGGTCGACGTGGAATACCGCGACCCCGGCACCGCGCAGGTGCGCCGCGACACGGTCAGTGCCGATACGGTGACCGGCCTGGCCTTCATGTTCTCGTACATGCCGGAACTGTCCTCGCTGCTGCCGGTGATGCTCGATGAAGCCGCGCAGGGCCGCTACGCGCCGCTGATGTCGCTCAACAGCCTGGTCAGCCGCTCGATGGGCGGGCAGATGAACCGTGGCATGCAGTGGTCGGTGATCTGCGCCGAGGACTACGACCGCTTCCAGGAAGCGCCGGCCGGCGACCGTCTGCTGGGCCCGGAAGTCGCCCGCATGTTCTTCGCCGCGTGCCCGGTGTGGAACGTGGGCACCCGCCCGAAGGACTTCACCGCGCCACTGAGCGCACCGTTGCCGGCACTGCTGCTGTCCGGTGAGTTCGATCCGGTCACCCCACCGCGCTATGCCGAACAGGTGCTCAAGACGCTGCCCAACGGCCGCCACCTGATCGCCAAGGGCCAAGGCCACGGCACCATCGGTGCCGGCTGCATGCCGCGGCTGCTGGGCCAGTTCATGGACACGGCCAACGCCACATCGCTCGATGCCACCTGCCTGGATACGCTGACCCCGGTGCCGGCCTTCACCTCGTTCAACGGATGGGAACCATGATCGTCGCCGAGAACCTGCACAAAGCCTTCAAGACCAAGACCGGCCTGATCAAGGCGGTGGAGAACGTCGGCTTCCAGGCCGAGGACGGCCGCATCACCGGCCTGCTCGGGCCCAATGGTGCCGGCAAGACCACCACCATGCGCATGCTCTACACCCTGATGACGCCCGACCAGGGCCGGGTCATGGTGGACGGCCTGGACGCGGCCACCCACGCGGTGGACGTGCGCCGCCGGCTGGGCGTGCTGCCGGATGCGCGCGGCGTGTACAAGCGGCTGACCGCACGCGAGAACATCGCCTACTTCGGCGAACTGCACGGCATGAGTGGCGCGCAGATCCGCGAGCGCACCAAGGTGCTGTCCAAGGCGCTGGACATGGAAGACATCCTGGACCGCCAGACCGACGGCTTCTCGCAGGGCCAGCGCACCAAGACCGCCATTGCGCGGGCATTGGTACACGACCCGCGCAACGTCATCCTGGATGAGCCGACCAACGGCCTGGACGTGATGACCACCCGCGCGCTCCGCAGCTTCCTGCGCCAGCTGCGCGACGAAGGCCGCTGCGTGATCTTCTCCAGCCACATCATGCAGGAGGTGGCCGCGCTGTGCGACAGCATCGTCGTCATCGCCAAGGGCACGGTGATGGCGGCGGGTACCGCTGACGAACTGCGCACGCTGACCGGCGAAGCGAACCTGGAAGATGCCTTCGTGAAGGTCATCGGCAATGAAGAAGGACTGCACGCATGAGCGCGTTTGCCACGTTGTTGACTGTGATGCGCAAGGAACTGCGCGATCTCTCGCGTGACCGCCGTACCCTGGCACTCACGCTGCTGCTGGGGCCGCTGCTGTACCCGATCCTGATCCTGGGCATGGGCAAGCTGGCCGAAAGCCGGGTCAAGACCCAGATCGACAAGCCGCTGGAGATTCCCACCATCGGCCGCGAAAATGCCCCCAACCTGGTGCGTTTCCTCGCCTCGCAGGGGCTCAATGCGGTGGATCCGCCGAACGACCTGACCGCCGCCATCCGCGACCAGAAGATCGACATCGCACTGCGCATCAGCCCGGAATTCGGCACCGACTGGGCCGAGGGCCGGCCCGCGCTGGTGGAGATCGTGCAGGACAGCACCCGTCGCGATGCCGACATTCCCACCGCGCGCCTGAAGGCGGCGCTCAATGGCTACAGCCAGCAGGTGGGCGCGTTGCGGCTGCTCGCGCGCGGTATCGATGCGCAGGTGGCGCGCCCGCTGGACGTGGCCACCCAGGACCTGGCCACGGCCGAGGCCAAGCGAGGGGTGATGCTCTCGTTGCTGCTGCCGATCCTGCTCACCATCACCTCGTTCCTGGGCGGTGCCTACCTGGTGATGGACACCACCGCTGGCGAGCGTGAGCGGCAGTCACTGGAGCCGTTGCTGGCCACCCCGGCCAAACGCAGCGCCATCGTGAGCGGCAAGATCGCGGCGGCCTGCGTGGTCGGCGTGGTGTCATTGCTGCTCACCCTGGCGGCCTTCAAGCTCAGCGCGCAGCTGTCCACCGGCGCGGCGGCACGGCAGCTCAACATGGGCCTGCTGTCGATGCTGCAGATGCTGTTCGTGATGATGCCGATCCTGTTCATCGGCACCTCGCTGCTTACCTTCCTGTCGGCGGCCGCCAAGAGCATGAAGGAAGCGCAGAGCCACATGACCTGGCTGATGCTGCTGCCGATGCTGCCCGGCTACGCGCTGATGGTGTACCCGGTGAAGAGTGAGCTGTGGCAGCTGGCCGTGCCGTTCCTGGCGCAGAACCAGATGCTGCTGAAGATCATCCGCCATGAGCCGATCAGCGCGGCGATGTGGGCGGTGTACCTGGCGGCAGGGTTCGGCCTGGCAGCCCTGTTGTGGTTCGCGGCCGTGCGCCGCTACCACCAGGAGCGGTTGGCGATTTCAGGTTGACCCAACAAAAAACCCCGGATCGCTCCGGGGTTTTTCTTTTGCATCCTGTACCCACCCACGGTGGGTAAGCGCGGAATCAACCGGCCGGCGCGAACGTCAGCGTGCGGCGGGTGGTGACCGGGGCGCTGACCGGCTCGAACTTCCAGCGCTTGACCGCGGTGAGGGCCTCGCGGTCGAAGGTGCGGGCCGGGGTGGCGCGCAGCACGCGCGCGTTGGTGACCGAGCCATCGGTGCCCACGGTGATTTCCACCAGCACTTCGCCCGCGGTGCCGGCGCGCAGTGCTTCGGCCGGGTAACGCGGCGCCGGCGTGCTGATCGCGCGCAGCGCGGCGGCCGCGGCGGGCGCAGGCGTCGGCTGGCGGGCAGCGGCAGCCTGGGCGGCGGCGGCGGCCTGCTGGCGCTGTTCGGCCTCGCGGCGGGCGGCGGCCTGGCGTTCGCCGTCCTGGCGTTCGCTTTCGCGGCGGGCGGCGTCGTGCTGCGCGGCGATCTGCTTGGCCGCCTCGGCCTCGCTTGCCTGCTGCTGGCGCTGCTGGTCGGCCAGCTGCCTGGTCTTGTTCTCGGCGTCCTTCTTGACCTTGTCGGTTTCTTCCTGGGTGCGCTTGAGGGCGGTCTGCATGCCGTTGGTGATGCCGGTCTTCAGGCGCGGCAGGGCCGGTGCCGTGGCGTCCACCTTTTCGATCAACGCCACCAGGCGCTGGCCTTCGGCGAAGTCCTCGCGGCCCAGGCTCTGCTCGGCGGCGATGAGGGTGTAGGGCAGCAGGTCGGTCAGCGCGCTCTTCACCGAGGCGTCGTCCGGGGTCTTGTCGCGCAGGGCGAGGTAATACTCGATGGCGTTGTCGCCGGCCGGGGCGTACATGCGGTTCTCGCGCAGGGCCTTGCTGGCCAGGTCGCGAAGCTCCTCGGTGCCCATCGACTGGACCTTGGCTGACACCGCAGGTGCCGGCGTGGCGGCGGGTGTGGCGGCCGGCGTGGCCGGTGCCGTCGGCGCGGCAGGCGCCGGTTCGTCCTTGCCCGAGCAGGCGGCCAGGGCCACCACCAGGGTCAGCGGTGCCAGCAGGCGCACCTTGGCTTTCGTGTTGACGTGCGACATCCAACTCCCCCTTTGAAGAACGACGATACGTAAGGCCTGATGCGGTCAGGCCGACCAGAAGCCATGGACGTTTCCCAGCATCCAGGCTGTGTTGCAGGTGCCCAATCTAGCATTCCCGCGCCCCGCTTTGCAGGGCATCAGGAAGGGCAGGGCGGCGTTGCGTCGCAGGCCGCCCAGGTGGACTCAGTGCGCCAGCGCCTTGCTCGGCGTGTGGGCCATCAGCTTGTCGGTGTAGGCGATGCCGATGGCCGACAAGATGAATGCGGCGTGGATGATGGTCTGCCACATCACGCCGTTGGAGGTCATGGTGGTGCAGGCAATCTCGGCCTTGGGGCCGTACTTGGCCAGCGCGTCCGCCGCCGCGGCGTAATAGGCCTCGGTCCGGCACAACGGCATGCCATCCAGGTTGCCCGCGCCGATGAACGTCTTGAGCAGGTGGATGGAGGAGATGCCGATGATCGACAGCGCCAGCTTCACCTTCAGCACGCTGGCATTGACGTGGCTCAGCCACTCGGGCTGATCCGGGTGGTTCTCCAGGCGCAGGCGCGAGACGAAGGTTTCGTAGCCACCCACGATCACCATGACCAGCAGGTTGGAGATCATCACCACGTCGATCAGGCCCAGCACCAGCAGCATGATCTCCTGCTCGCCCATGCTGTTGGCCTTGTGCAGCAGGTGCCACAGCTCCTTGCCGAACAGGAACACGTACACGCACTGCGCCAGGATCAGGCCCAGGTACAGCGGCAGCTGCAGCCAGCGCGAGGCGAAGATCAGGGACGACAGGGGGCTGATGGGCTTTTCAGTCGAGCTCATGCTGGGATGCTGCGTTGCGGGGGACGCCGCAGGTTACCGGGCCTGCATGACGCTGCCAACCCGACTGACGCACTAGACTCTGGATTCCTGAACCGCTGGGCATCCGACATGTTCGATCTGTATTACTGGCCGACCCCGAATGGCCACAAAGTCACCCTGTTGCTGGAAGAGCTGGGCCTGCCGTACACCATCAAACCCGTGAACATCGGCAGCGGCGACCAGTTCAAGCCCGAATTCCTGGCCATTTCCCCCAACAACAAGATGCCGGCGCTGGTGGACCACCAGCCCACCGACGGCGGCGCGCCGCAGAGCGTGTTCGAGTCCGGTGCGATCCTGCTGTATCTGGCCGAGAAGACCGGCCGCTTCCTGCCGGCCGACAGCCGTGGCCGGGTCGCGGTGCTGGAGTGGCTGTTCTGGCAGATGGCCGGGTTGGGGCCGATGAGCGGCCAGATGGGGCACTTCAACGTCTATGCGCCCGAGCAGATTCCCTATGCGATCGAGCGCTACGGCAACGAAGTGCGCCGCCTGCACGGGGTGATGGACAAGCGCCTGGCCAGCAGCGCCTACCTGGCCGGTGACGAGTACAGCATTGCCGACATGGCCAGCTACCCGTGGATTGGTGCCTACGACAAGCTGCCGGCCGACTTCGCCGCGTTCCCGAACCTGAAGCGCTGGCACGCCGCCATCGCCGCCCGCCCGGCCACCCAGCGCGCCTATGCGCTGCGCCAGCAGGTGAACCCGGATGCGGGCAAGCCGTTGAGCGATGAGGAACGCAAGCACCTGTTCGGCCAGCGGTGAAACGGGCGGCACTGCCGCCTGTTTCACCGCGGTAGAGCCGACTGTTAGTCGGCTGGCTCTGCGGGATGCCGCCAAGGGCAGCCGACTAACAGTCGGCTCTACCGTCGGCTCCGCGGCCCGCGGTACCGGCGGCCCGGACCCCTGGGCCGCTTTTCGTTAGGATGTTGCCTCCCGTCCGGCCCCAACCGGACCGGGAATGTCCTGACACCGCCGGAATTCGCCATGCGCCACCTTGTCGCCTCGCTCGCCCTCATGCTCGCCACGACCACCATCGCCCACGCCGAAAAACTCACCCTGGACGCCATCACCGGTCCGTTGCCGCTGTCCGGCCCGACCCTGATGAAGCCCAAGGTGGCCCCGGACGGCTCGCGGGTCAGCTTCCTGCGCGGCAAGGAGTCCGACCGCAACCAGCTGGACCTGTGGGCGTACGACATTGCCAGCGGCGAGACCCGGCTGCTGGTCGATTCCAAGGTGGTGCTGCCGGGCAACGAGACGCTGAGCGATGCTGAAAAGGCACGCCGCGAGCGCCAGCGCATTGCCGCCCTGACCGGGATCGTCGATTACCAGTGGTCGCCCGATGCACGCACGCTGCTGTTCCCGCTGGGCGGCGAGCTGTACCTGTACGATTTGGGCAAGCAGGGCAAGGCGGCGGTGCGCCAGCTCACCCACGGTGAAGGCTTCACCACCGACGCCAAGCTCTCGCCCAAGGGCGGTTTCGTCAGCTTCGTGCGCGACCGCAACCTGTGGGTGATCGACCTGGCCAGCGGCAAGCAGCTCCAGCTCACCCGCGATGGCAGCGCCACCATCGGCAACGGCGTGGCCGAATTCGTGGCCGACGAGGAAATGGATCGCCACACCGGTTACTGGTGGGCGCCGGACGATTCGGCCATTGCATTCGCGCGCATCGACGAGTCGCCGGTACCGGTGCAGAAGCGTTACGAAATGTATGCCGATCGCACCGAAATGATCGAACAGCGCTACCCGGCCGCCGGCGACCGCAATGTGGCCATCAAGCTGGGCGTGATCGCGCCACGCGCCGACGCCACCCCGAACTGGATCGACCTGGGCAGCAATCCGGACATCTACCTGGCCCGCGTCAACTGGCGCGACCCGCAGCGGTTGACCTTCCAGCGGCAGTCGCGCGATCAGAAGACCCTGGACCTGATCGAGGCCGACCTGGCCAGCGGCAAGCAGCGCACCCTGATCACTGAAACCTCGCCCACCTGGGTGCCGCTGCACAACAGCCTGCATTTCCTGAAGCAGGGCGGCTTCCTGTGGTCGTCCGAACGCAGCGGTTTCCAGCACCTGTACCGCGTGTCCGAAGACGGCCGGGCGGTCATGGCGCTGACCAGTGGCAACTGGCCGGTGGACGAGCTGCTGGCCGTGGACGAGGAGGCGGGCAAGGTCTTCTTCCGTGCCGGCGTCGAGTCGGCCCGCGAAAGCCAGATCTACGCCGTGCCGCTGCAGGGCGGGCCGCTGCAGCGCCTGTCGCAGGCGCCGGGCATGCACACCGCCAGCTTCGCCGGCAACGCCAGCGTCTATGTGGACAGCTGGTCCAACACCACCACGCCGCCGCAGATCGCGCTGTTCCGTGCCACTGGCGAAAAGATCGCCACGCTGGTGGAGAACAACCTGGCCGATCCGGCCCACCCCTATGCGCGCTACCTGGACGCGCAGCTGCCGGTGGTGTTCGGCACGCTGACCGCCGCCGACGGCCGCACCCCGCTGAACTACAGCCTGATCAAGCCCGCCGGCTTCGACCCCTCCAAGCGCTACCCGGTGGTGGTGTACGTGTACGGCGGCCCGGCCAGCCAGACCGTCACCGACAGCTGGCCCGGCCGTGGCGATCACCTGTTCAACCAGTACCTGGCCCAGCAGGGCTACGTGGTGTTCTCGCTGGACAACCGCGGCACCCCGCGCCGTGGCCGCGACTTCGGCGGTGCGCTGTACGGCGTGCAGGGCACGGTGGAAGTGGCCGACCAGCTCAAGGGCGTGGAATGGCTCAAGCAGCAGCCGTGGGTGGACCCGGCGCGCATCGGCGTGCAGGGCTGGTCCAACGGTGGTTACATGACCCTGATGCTGCTGGCCAAGGCGTCGGACCAGTACGCCTGCGGTGTCGCCGGCGCGCCAGTCACCGACTGGGGCCTGTACGACAGCCATTACACCGAGCGTTACATGAACCTGCCGGCGCGCAACGCCAAGGGGTATGAGGAAGCGCGCGTGCTGGCCCACATCGACGGCCTGCGCTCGCGGCTGCTGCTGATCCACGGCATGGCCGACGACAACGTGCTGTTCACCAACTCCACGTCGCTGATGAGCGCGCTGCAGAAGCGCGGGCAACCGTTCGAGTTGATGACCTACCCCGGCGCCAAGCACGGTCTGTCGGGCAGCAACGCGCTGCACCGCTACCGCCTGGCCGAGGACTTCCTGGCGCGTTGCCTGAAGCCATAATCGAACGGATCCGATCGGGCTGCCAAGGAGGACACCGATGACCCTGCCACCCCCGCTTGCCGGCGCCACGCGCGCCGGCTGGTGGTCCCGCCATTGGCGCTGGGCGATGCCGCTGGGCGTGCTGGCAGTGCTGCTGCTGACCGTTGCGCTGGTCTGGTTCGTGCTGGCGCAGTGGTCGCGCTGGAGCCGCGCCAGCGAGCCCTACCAGGAGGCGATGCGCCGCGCGCGCTGCAGCATCGAACTGGTGGCGGTGCTGGGCGAGCCGATCCAGGACGGGTACCTGCCCAGCGGCAGCCAGGAACGCACCGCCGACGGCGGCGGTTCCAGCGAGTTCGTGGTGTCGCTGAGCGGGCCACGCGGCGAGGCGGAGCTGTTCCTGGAGGCCCACCGCGAGCGCGGCCAATGGGACTACCCGCTGCTGTATGCGATCACCGGCAACGACGAGGCGATTGACCTGACTGCCCTGGACGATGCCGAGGCGGCCACGGTCTGTGCGCTGCGCGAGTGCCGCGAGCAGGGCCATTGCCCGCTCCCCGGCGGTCGCTGGGGCAGCTGAGCGCGGGCCATGACCTACGGCCGATTGCCGCTGCCGCCTTGAGTGCGTAGGGTCGCAGGCATCCGTTCACAGGAGTCCTGCATGAAGCCGCTTGCCCTTGCCGTCGCGTTGGTCCTTTCTGTTCCTGCCGCGCTCAGCGCGCCGCCGGCCTTCGCTGCTGCCCCCGCCGCGACCAAGGCCCCGGCCGCTGCGGCCTGGGTGACCCGCAGCAACGAACTGGCGCAGATCCTGCTGGATGCGCAGGGCCCGTTCCAGCCGGAAGAAACCGGCTTCTTCGGTGTGCCCGGTTACGACGACAAGGTCGCCGATTTTGGGCCGGACAACGACAAGCGCTACCGCGCCGCCGTGGCCAAGGCACGCAGCGAGCTGCAGGCCAAGCTGGCCACCGAACGCGACCCGAACGTGCGCCAGGACCTGGCGATCATGATTGCCGCGGCCAGCCAGAGCATCGAAGGCAGCGAACTCAACGAAAAGCACCTGCTGCCGTGGAGTGATACCCCGCAGACGGTGTTCAGCGGCATCAACCTGCTGCTGTCCGACCAGGTGCCGGCCGAGCGCCGCGCCAAGGCGCTGGACCGCCTGAAGGCCTATGCCGGCCTGGCCCCGGGCACGACCGCCATCACCACGCTGTCGCGCCAGCGCTATGAAGAGCGCCTGGCCGACAAGAGCCTGCTGCAGCCGACCCGGATCGAGGTCGAACAGTCGCTTGAGAACGTCGATACCTACATCACCGGCATCGAAAAGCTGTTCGACAAGTACAAGATCGCCGGCGCCGACGAGGCCCTGAAGACCATTGCCACCCAGCTGCGCGAGTACCGCGACTGGACCAAGAGCACCGTGCTGCCCAAGGCACGCGCCGATGCGCGCCTGCCCGAGCCGCTGTATGCGTTCCAGCTCAAGGGCGTGGGGATCGATATCGACCCGAAGCTGCTCATGCAGCGTGCCCAGCTGGAATTCATGGAAACCCGTTCGGCGATGCGCCAGCTGGCGCCGCTGGTGGTGAAGGCCAAGGGCCTGACGGTGGCCGACCCGACCGACCCGGTGGCGGTGATCCGCGCGCTGAAGAGCGACAAGATCGCCGACGACCAGCTTGAGCACCACTACCGTGGCGTGATCGATGCCATCGACCCGATCATCCGCGCGCAGAAGATCGTGGACGTGCCGCAGCGCCCGATGCAGATGCGGCTGGGTTCGGCCGCCGAAAGCGCCGCCTCGCCGGCGCCGCACTTCCTGCCGGCGCCGCTGGTGGGCAACACCGGCCAGCAGGGCACCTTCGTGCTGCCGCTGGGCAACCCGGCCGCCGGCGACAAGGCCGCGCAGTACGACGACTTCAACTTCGGCTCGGCCGCGTGGACGCTGAGCGCGCACGAGGGCCGCCCGGGCCACGAGCTGCAGTTCACCGCGATGGTGGAGCGCGGCGTGTCGCTGGCGCGCACGATGTTCGCGTTCAATTCGGTCAACGTGGAAGGCTGGGCGCTGTACGCCGAAGCCGAAATGGTGCCGTATGAGCCGCTGGACGGGCAGCTGATCGCGCTGCAGTTCCGCCTGCTGCGCGCGGCGCGCGCGATGCTGGACCCGATGCTCAACCTGGGCCTGATCGACCGTGCTACGGCCGAGCGCGTGCTGATCGACGAAGTGGGCCTGTCCAAGGCGATGGCCACCCAGGAACTGGACCGTTACATGGTGCGCATGCCGGGCCAGGCGGGCAGCTACTTCTACGGCTACACCCGGATCCTGGAACTGCGCATGCAGACCGAGCTGGCGCTGGGCGACAAGTTCGACCGACTGGCGTTCAACAATTTCCTGCTCGACCAGGGCCTGCTGCCGCCGGACCAGTTGGCCAAGGCGGTCAACGAAGTGTTCATTCCCCGGTACAAGGCGAAGTAATCCGTTCCGCGTGGGCCACGACCAACGGTCGTGGCCTACCAACGGTACCGGCTCACGACCGTTGGTCGTGACCTGCTATCACCGCGTCGGCGTAATGGTCTGCACCGGCAGACGCTCCGCCGGCGGTGGGTTGGGCACCCAGATCGCCACACCGGCCGCGCGCTTCTGCGTGGTCGGAATGCCGATGCCTACGCCGCCGCCGCTGTGCGAGCCGTAGCTGCCGCCACCCACCGACACGCCGCCGCCCGAACTGCTGGACTCCACGCCCATCAGGATCACGCCGTTGGCGCCGAGTGCGGCGGCTTCCTTCTTCAACCGCGCCACGGCCGCATCGGTCTGGCCCTGGGTGCCGAAGCCCACCGCGCTGGACGATTCCAGCTGGGCGATCTCGATCGAACCCGGCGGCGGGGTGGAGTAGATCTGTACCAGCGCCGGATCGGTCGGTGCGCGGGTCTGGCCCAGCATCACGCGCGAGGTGCTGGCGCAGCCGGTCACGACCAGCAATGCACCCAGCAGTGGAAGGATTCGAATGTTCATGGGCTCACCCCCGTTGATCGGCCCGGTCGGCCTGCGTCTGGATCATCCGGGCTGGCCACTGAATCGGTGCCAACCCCATCGTGACGGTAGCACCGCCGCGGTGAGTCTGCCGCCAGCCCGTTCTTGCCGCCACCCTCACGCCTTGCTGGCGCAGCGCTCGCTACGCTGCGGCCAGCATTAATCCGGGAAGGAACAGGGGCATGGGGCTGATCAGTCTGTTGTGGGGTGTACTGGCATTGCTGTGGATGGTCCTGGCGCTCATCCCGCTGCTTGGCTGGGGCAACTGGTTCCTGATTCCCTTCGCCGCCGTGGGCGCGGTGATCGGCGCGCTCGGCATCCTGTTCACCCACCCCAGCAAGCGGGGCAGGGCGTGGGCCGGCCTGCTGCTCAACGCCGTGGTGGTGGTAGTCGGGATCGTGCGTCTCTCGCTGGGCGGCGGCATCCTGTAAATCGGGGTGCGACGATGGGTCGCACCGGCGGAGCGGCCGCAGGCAAGGGCGTAGAATGAGCGCCCCATGATCATTCGCCCTCGTCCACACGGCTGGCAGCTGCTGTACATCCTGCGCGGCTCCATCGTGCCGGCCATCGCGCCCAAGGTGGCCGCCATCTTCGTGCTGGCCGTGGCCGTCGCCACCTTCGCCGAGCTGGCCCACCCGCCGGGCATCGAGCGGGTGTCGGTCGCGCCGTTCACCCTGCTGGGCCTGGTGCTGTCCATTTTCCTCAGCTTCCGCAACAACGCCTGCTTCGACCGCTGGTGGGAAGGGCGCAAGCTGTGGGGCCAGCTCATCTATGAATCACGCAGCCTGGCGCGGCTGTGCAGCACGCTGCTGGCCGAACAGCCGGCGCGTGCCGACCGCATCTGCCGCCTGGCCATCGCCTTCGCACACGCGCTGGCTGCGCGCCTGCGCGGGCAGGACGCCGCGCTGGCCGGCCTGCCCTGGGTGGCCGAGGCCGACCGTGAGCGCTATGCGCAACGCCAGAACGTGCCGGACCAGCTGCTGGCAATGATCGCGCTGGAAACTGCCGCCGCGCTGCGTGCCGGTGAGATCGACTCGATCCTGTATGCCCAGTTCGAAACCCGCCTGCATGCGCTGTCCAGCATCCAGGCCGGCTGCGAGCGCATCCTGCTCACCCCGCTGCCGTTCGCCTACACCCTGCTGCTGCACCGCTGCGCATGGATGTTCTGCGTGCTGCTGCCGTTTGGCCTGGCCAGCTCGCTGGGCTGGGCCACGCCGGTGGTCTCGGCGGTGCTGGCCTACGCGTTCTTCGGCCTGGACCAGCTGGGCGAAGAGATGGAAGAGCCGTTCGGGCTGGAGCCCAACGACCTGCCGCTGGATGCGATGGTGCGCACCATCGAAATCGACCTGCTCGACAGCCTCGGCGTTCGCCCGCTGCCGGCCCCCCTGCAACCGCAGCGCTACCTGCTGCAGTAACCGAATACCGCCCGGAGCACCGCCATGGCACACCCCGACTACCGCCCCCGCCGCATGCGCCATGACGAGTTCTCGCGGCGGCTGATGCGCGAAAACACGCTCACCACCGACGACCTGATCTACCCGGTGTTCGTGCACGAGCTGGCCGGTCGCGCGCCGGTGGCGTCGATGCCGGGCGTGGAGCGATTGTCCATCGACGAACTGCTCAAGGTCGCCGAGGAAGCGCTGGAGCTGGGCATCCCGGTGATCGACCTGTTCCCGGTGATCGACCCGTCCGGCAAGTCGCTGGACGCGGCGGCCGCCTGGGACGAGAACGGCCTGGCCCAGCGCGCCATCCGCGCGCTGAAGTCGCGCTTCCCGGAGCTGGGGGTGATGACCGACGTGGCGCTGGACCCGTACACCACCCATGGCCAGGACGGGATCATCGACGACACCGGTTACGTGCTCAACGACATCACCGTGGCCGCGCTGGTCAAGCAGTCGCTGTCGCATGCCGAGGCGGGCGTGGACATCATCTCGCCGTCGGACATGATGGACGGCCGTATCGGCGCGATCCGCCGCGCGCTGGATGCGGACAACCACGTCAACGTGCGCATCATGGCCTACTCGGCCAAGTACGCCTCGGCGTTCTACGGTCCGTTCCGCGATGCGGTGGGCAGCTCGGCCAGCCTGGGCAAGGCCGACAAGAAGACCTACCAGATGGACCCGGCCAACGGCGACGAGGCCCTGCGCGAAATCGCGCTGGACCTGGAGGAGGGCGCCGACATGGTAATGGTCAAGCCAGGCATGCCTTACCTGGACCTGGTGCGCCGGGTGAAACAGCAGTTCGGCGTGCCGACCTTCGCCTATCAGGTGAGCGGCGAGTACGCGATGATGAAGGCCGCCTTCGCCAACGGCTGGCTGGACGAACGCGCCTGCGTGCTGGAGTCGCTGATCGGTTTCAAGCGTGCCGGCGCCGACGGCGTGCTGACCTATTTCGCGCCGCAGGTGGCGCGCTGGCTGCGCGAGCGCTGACAATACGCGCCAACACGCGAACAGGAAGACGATGATGCAGACGATGGGATGGGTGCAGTGGCTGACCTGGGGCACCGGTGTGCTGGCCTTTGCGGTGGTGATCGGCCTGGTCATCCGCGGCGTGGTCCGTGCCGCACGGCGCGCGCCGGAACAGCCGTCGGCGGCCGCCCGCCTGGCCCGCGAGGCCAACCTGCCGCCGACCGTACAGGCCGAACTGGCCGCGCTGAACCAGCGCAAGGACAACGGCGAGATCAGCGAACCGGAATACGAACAGCAGCGCGCCGCGCTGTTGCGCGCGTATTGAGGGGAAGGGCAAGGTCAGGAAATGCCGACGGGGTAGAGCCGACTGTTAGTCGGCTGCCCCACGACGGCAATCCCCACCAGGCGCCCGCAACCGATAAAGATCCAACCCCCCCGCCTTCGGCGACCGCGCCTGCCCCGCCACCACCATCTCACTGGGCTTGGACGCATCCACCACCGGTGCCCCGGTCTGCCCGTCGGCGGTGTTGAACGACAGCGCCAGCGGCGCCGCCGGTTGGCGGTAATCGCAGCCCACCACCCACACCTGCGAATGCCCGTCCACCACCCGGGTCACGGCCAGCGCCCCGTCGTTGCCCAGCCAGTCGCCGCCCAGCTCGTCGGCGGCGCTGTTGACCGGCTTCGGCAGCGGCGTCGCGCTGTCGAAGCCACGCCCCTGCGCGGTCGCGGTAAACAGGTCGTAGCCGCCCTGGGTGCCCTTGCCGTTGCGCGCGAACAGCAACGTCCGGTCTCCCGCGCGCACGGCCGGGCGGCGCTCGTCGGCCGCGGTGTTGACCGTCACCGGCATCGACAGCACGGTCCCGAAGCTGCCGTCGGCGCGGATCATCACCGCGTACAGATCGAACCCGCCGCGCCCGCCGGCGTGGTTGGAGGCGAAGTACAGCCACGCACCGTCGTGGCTGAAGAACGGATCGACGTCATCGCCGGCGGTATTGAAGGGCAGTGGCGTCGGGTCCTGCCAGCGCCCGTCGCGCAGTACCGCCTGCCACAGGTCCCAGCCGCCGGCGCCACCACTGCGGTCCGAGGCCCAGACGATGCGCTTTCCGTCCGGGGCGATGGTGGCCTGGGCCTCGTTGGCCTTGGTCGAGACCACCCCCATGCCCTCGATGCCGAACTCGGAAAGTGCCATCGCCTCCGGTGCGGAGAGTAAACTCAGGCCCAGCGCGAGCAGTGACAAGGGAGTGCGCATAGTCGCTTCCATTGGGGTTTGCGTTCCAATCCAGGCCGGAGTTTAAGACACCATGACCGCTCGTTACGCCGTATTCGGCCAGCCCATCGCCCACTCGCAGTCGCCGCACATCCATGCCGCGTTCGCCAGACAAGAGAGGATCGAGCTGGATTACCGCGCCATTGAAGCGTCACCGGCCGACTTCCCGGCCGTGCTGGAGGCGTTCGCCGCCGAGGGTGGGGCAGGCGCAAACGTCACCGCGCCGCTCAAGGAAATCGCCTTCGGGCTGTGCAGGACCGTCACCTCGCGCGCCAAGCTGGCCGGCTCGGTCAATACGCTGCTGCGCAAGGGCGATTACTGGCACGGCGACACCACCGACGGCGTGGGCCTGGTACGCGACCTGACCGACCGCCACAGCCTGGACCTGCGCGGCCGCCGCGTGCTGCTGCTGGGCGCCGGCGGCTCGGCGCGCAGCGTCGCCCCGGCCCTGCTCGATGCCGGTATCCGCGAGCTGGTGGTGGTCAACCGCACCCCCGAGCGGGCAGATGAGCTGAGCGACGCCATCGGCGAGCCCGGCCGCGTGCTGACCCGTTACTGGGAATCCATGCACGAGCTGGGCGACTTCGAACTCATCGTCAACGCCACCTCGGCCGGCCGCGACCGCAGCGTGGACTTCGAACTGCCGCTGTCGCTGGTCAACAGCATGACCACCGCCGTGGACCTGAACTATGGCGAGGCGGCCATCGCCTTCCTGGCCTGGGCGCGTGCGGCGCAGTGCCGGAACATGGTCGATGGCCTGGGCATGTTGGTGGAGCAGGCCGCCACCAGCTTCCAGCAGTGGCACGAAGTCCGCCCGGAGACCGACCCGGTCTACGCCGAACTGCGCGCCCGCAACGCACTGGCGGGTGAAGAGTGAGCGGCAACATGGATCTGTTGATGAGCGTGCTGGGCATGGTCGCCGTGCGCCTGCCGGTGCTGATCGCGCTGGCCGTCTCGGTGGTGTGGGTCGTGGACACCCCGCGCGGCGCGATCCGTAGCGTCGCCCTGTGGGCCATCGGCCTGCTGCTGGCGGCCTCCCTGGCCGGGCTGGTACTGAACGTCGTGCCGAGCTACCTGGTCCAGACCGGCAACTACGGCAACGTGCGGATGCTGTCGTGGTGGCTGGGCGGCGGGCACTTCGTGCTGGGCCTGGTGAACGCGCTGGGCATGGTGCTGCTGGTATGGGCCATGACCCGCGCGCTGCGCAACCGCGCCGCGCCGGCCGGTTGATCGGCGAACCCGGTCACGGATCTGAACCGGCGCGGAAATCCGCGCCGGCCGCGGCCCCGGAGCATGAGAAAATACCCGCCTGATCCAGGCAGGACCTCCCCGGCGTGACCGAAAAAGTTGAAGCCCCGCGCGCGCTGAACGACGAGCTCAAGACCGTCATCCGCGATGCCTACACCAAGCTGCAGGCCAATACCCCTGGCTTCAGCACGCGGCGTTCGCAGAGCCAGATGATCGGCGTGGTCTCGCGTGCGCTGTCGCACAGCGGCGGGGTGGGCGTGGTCGAGGCCCCCACCGGCGTGGGCAAGTCGCTGGGCTATCTCACCGCCGGCGTGCCGATCGCCCTGGCCACCAAGAAGAAGCTGGTGATCAGCACCGGCACCGTGGCGCTGCAGTCGCAGCTGGTCGAACGCGACATTCCCAACTTCCTCAAGGCCACCGGCATCGAGGCCACCGTGGCGCTGGCCAAGGGCCGCACCCGTTACCTGTGCACGCGCAATGCGGCCGAGGCCCACGGCGACGGTGCGCAGGAAGGCATGTTCGAGGATGAGCAGCCGTTGTTCGACCGGCCGCTGGCCCCGATCGAAATGGACCTGGCCCAGAAGCTGAGCAAGGACTTCGTCGAAGGGCGCTGGAACGGCGACCTGGACAACGCGCCGGACACCATCAGCGCCTCGCTGCGCTCGCGCATCACCACCCCGGCGTCGGGCTGCGCCGGCCGCAAGTGCGCGTATTCGGCGCAGTGCGCGGTACTGCGCGCGCGCAACAACGTGCGCGATGCGCAGATCGTGGTGACCAACCACGCGCTGCTGCTGTCGGCACTGTCCATTGGCGAGAGCGACAACGGCCAGCCGCTGATCGCGCCGCCGTCGGACATGTTGCTGGTGCTCGACGAAGGCCACCACATCGGCAACGTGGCCATCGACCAGGGCGCGGCCAGCCTGGCGCTGGACGAGATGGCCAAGCGCACCGGCCGCCTGCAGATTCTGATCGCCGCCGCGTACCGTGCGGTGGACAAGGACAAGCTGGGCAACCTGCTGCCCAACGAAGCCATCGACGTGGCGGCGCGGGTCAGCAAGCAGCTGCGCGCGTTCCGCGATGTGATCGACCGCAGCTGGCAGCCCGACCCGACCGCACAGGAGCCGATGTGGCGCGCCCCCAACGGGCGCCTGCCGGACATCTGGATGGCCGACATCGAGGCGCTGGCCGACGACACCCGCGCGCTGTTCAACTGGGCCCATGCCGCGCAGTCGCAGGTGGCCAAGGGCAAGCCGGAAGACGCCGCGCGCGAGCGCCTGCAGCGCACGCTGGGCATGGCGCTGGAGATGATCGAGCAGCAGCACAGCCTGTGGACGGCCTGGCGCCGCGAAGACAAGGAAGGCCAGCCGCCGTTCGCGCGCTGGGTCACCCTGTCGCGCGATGGCGACCTGATCTTGCACGGCTCGCCGGTGTCGGCGGCCAACGTGCTGCGCAAGCTGCTCTGGGACGAAGTGGATTCGGTGGTGATGACCTCCGCCACGCTCACCGGCGGCGGCGACTTCCAGGCGCTGGCGATCGACAACGGCATTCCGGCCGAGGCCGAGATGGTCTCGCTGGCCTCACCGTTCGACCTGCCCAACCAGGCCGAGCTGATCGTGCCGAACTTCCCGGTGACGCCGGATGACCGCGACCGTCACCCGAAGGAAGTCGCCAAGTACCTGGTCAAGGAACTGGACTGGAGCAAGGGCAGCATCGTGCTGTTCACCTCGCGCTGGAAGATGGAAAAGGTGGCCGAGCTGATGCCGGCCGCACAGCGCAAGCAGGTGCTGGTGCAGGGCGAGACGGCCAAGCAGAAGATGATCGACGAACACCTGCGCCGTACCTCGGCGGGCGAGGGGTCGGTCCTGTTCGGCCTGAACTCGTTCGGCGAAGGCCTGGATCTACCCGGCGAGGCCTGCACCACGGTGGTCATCACCCAGGTGCCGTTCGCGGTGCCGACCGACCCGCAGACCTCCACGCTGAGCGAATGGTTCGAGAGCCGCGGCCTGAACGCCTTCAACCTGATCGCCGTTCCGCACGCGCTGCGCACGCTGACCCAGTTCGCCGGCCGCCTGATCCGCACCTCCACCGACACCGGCCGGGTCATCATCCTCGACTCGCGCCTGATCAGCCGCCGCTACGGCAAGCGCATCATCGATGCGCTGCCGCCGTTCAAGCGGGTTATTGGGTGACAGGTACCGCGCCAGCCACGCAGGGCGTGGCTCTACGGTAGGGACACGCCATGCGTGTCCGCGCGGTCTCACAACTTGCTCAAATCCCGCACCGCGCCCTTGTCCGCACTCGTCGCCAGCAACGCATAGGCCTTCAACGCGCCGGTGACCTTGCGCGGACGCACCTCGCGCGGCGTCCATCCCAACGCATCCTGCTCGGCACGCCGCGCCGCCAGCGTGGCGTCATCCAGCAGCAGGTCGATCCGCCGCGCCGGAATGTCGATGCGAATGCGGTCGCCATCGCGCACCAGCCCGATCGTGCCGCCCGCCGCGGCTTCCGGCGAGGCGTGGCCGATCGACAACCCCGACGTACCGCCGGAAAAGCGCCCGTCGGTGAGCAGCGCACATTGCTTGCCCAGCCCCTTCGATTTCAGGTAGCTGGTCGGGTACAGCATTTCCTGCATGCCCGGCCCGCCGCGCGGACCCTCATAGCGGATCACGACCACGTCGCCGGCCACCACCTGGTCGGCGAGGATGCCCTGCACGGCGGCGTCCTGGCTTTCAAACACCTTCGCATTGCCTTCGAACACATGGATGGATTCATCGACGCCCGCGGTCTTCACCACGCAGCCGTCCTCGGCGAGGTTGCCGCGCAGCACCGCCAGCCCGCCCTCGGCCGAATACGCATGGGCGACATCGCGGATACAGCCCTCGGCGCGGTCCAGGTCCAGCGTCGGCCAGCGTGTGGACTGGCTGAAGGCCACCTGGGTGGGAATGCCGGCCGGCCCCGCACTGAAGAATTCATGCACGCCCGCGTCGCCGGTCACCGCGACGTCCCAGCGTGCGATCGCATCGGCCAGCGTGCGGCTGTGCACGGTTGGCACGTCGGTATGCAGCAGGCCGCCGCGCGCCAGCGAGCCGAGAATGGCGAACACGCCACCGGCACGGTGCACGTCTTCCATGTGGTACTTCGGTGTGTTCGGCGCCACCTTGCACAACTGCGGCACGCGCCGCGACAGCGCGTCGATGGCATGCAGGTCGAAGTCCACCTCCGCTTCCTGCGCCGCGGCCAGCAGATGCAGGATGGTGTTGGTCGAGCCGCCCATGGCGATGTCCAGCGTCATCGCGTTCTCGAACGCGGCCACGCTGGCGATGCCGCGCGGCAGGGCAGTGGCATCTTCGCCGCCATACCAGCGGTGGCACAGTTCCACGATCAGGCGGCCGGCGCGGCGGAACAGCTGCTCGCGGTCGGCATGCGTGGCCAGGGTCGAGCCGTTGCCAGGCAGCGACAGGCCCAGTGCCTCGGTCAGGCAGTTCATCGAGTTGGCGGTGAACATGCCCGAGCACGAACCACAGGTGGGGCAGGCACTGCGCTCGTACTCGGCGACCTTCTCGTCGCTGGCGTTTTCATCGGCGGCGATCACCATCGCATCCACCAGGTCCAGCTTGTGCTCGGACAGCCGGGTCTTGCCGGCCTCCATCGGCCCGCCGGACACGAACACCACCGGGATGTTCAGGCGCAGCGCGGCCATCAACATGCCGGGGGTGATCTTGTCGCAGTTGGAGATGCACACCAGCGCGTCGGCGCAGTGCGCATTGACCATGTACTCCACCGAGTCCGCGATGATTTCCCGGCTCGGCAGCGAATACAGCATGCCGTCGTGGCCCATCGCGATGCCGTCGTCCACGGCAATGGTGTTGAACTCCTTGGCCACGCCGCCGACCTGCTCGATCTCGCGCGCCACCAGCTGGCCAAGGTCCTTCAGGTGCACATGGCCGGGCACGAACTGCGTGAACGAGTTGGCGATGGCGATGATCGGCTTGTGGAAGTCCGCATCGGTCATGCCGGTGGCGCGCCACAGGGCGCGTGCGCCGGCCATGTTGCGGCCGGCGGTGGAGGTGCGGGAGCGGTATTCAGGCATGGGGCTGGCAGGATCTGGCGGGCGGTGGGAGGCGCGTTGCCACTCGATTCTGCCCAAAAATTCCGGTTGCGTTTGCAACGATCCGGAGGGCGCATCCTGAAACGCCGTTCATCTTTTCCACTTTGCCGGTTTTGGTTGTTGGCGGCGATCAGGCATGATTGAGGGGATAACCGTACACAGGGGGCATGCCGCCATGAAACGTTCCAGGACCACCGCACTGCTGCTGATGAGCGCTGCGCCGCTGCTGTTCACCGCCTGCCAGAAGAACGAGGCGGTACAGGTGCAGGAAGGGCTGTACACCTCGGTGCAGGCCTGTACGGAAGCCACCGGCGACCCGTCCAGCTGCCGCACCGCCTTCGCCGAAGCGCAGAAGCAGTCCGCCGACGCGGCGCCGAAGTACGCCTCGCGTGCCGAATGCGAAGCCGAATACAACGCCGAGCAGTGCGTGGAGCAGAAGACCTCGACCGGCCATTCGTTCATCGGCCCGATGATGATGGGCTTCTTCATGTCGCAGATGCTCAGCAACCGTGGCGCCGGCCTGGCGCAGGCCCCGGCCGCCAGCCCGGCCTACCAGGACAAGGCCAAGGGCTGGGCACGCCCGGCACCGGGCGGCAGCGGCGGCCTGAACACCGCCAGCGGCATCGGCGCGGGCAAGGCAGGCCTGGCCCCGGTCACCAGCACCCCGAACCGCGCTGTGACCGCCAGCCGTGGCGGCTTCGGCAACACCAGCAGCAGCCGCAGCAGCTACGGCGGTTGATGCAATGAAGCGTGTGCGCATCGACGAGCGCAGCCAGTGGCGCGCTCGGGCGGCCGAGTCCGGTTTCCGCTTCCACACCATCGACGGCCTGCCGTACTGGGATGAAACCGCGTATTACGCCTTCACCCTGCGCCAGATCGAGCAGGACATCGAAGATCCCAGCGCCGAGCTGCATGCGATGTCGATGGACCTGGTCGACGAGGTGGTGGGCAGCGAACAGCTGATGGACCAGCTGGCGATTCCCGCCGCGTTCCGCGACTGGATCGCCGACAGCTGGCGCCGGCGCGAGCCGCACCTGTACGGCCGGCTGGACTTCGCCTATGACGGCACGGGTCCGGCCAAGCTCTACGAGCTCAATTACGACACGCCCACCTCGCTGTTCGAGGCGTCGTTCTTCCAGTGGCAATGGCTGGAAGACCAGCGCAACCAGAACCGCCTGCCGGCGCATGCCGATCAGTTCAACGCCATCCACGAAGCGCTGGTGGAGCGCTTCGCGCAGCTGTCGGCGCAGTTGCCGCCGCCGCTGTACTTCAGCGCGGTGGGCAGTTCGGAAGAAGACCAGGGCACTGTGGCCTACCTGCGCGACTGCGCCGCCCAGGCCGGGCTGCGCGGCGAGGCGATCGCCATCGAAGACATCGGCCTCTCCGAGGACGGCCGCTTCACCGCGCTCGACGACACGGTGATTGGCAGCCTGTTCAAGCTGTACCCGCTGGAAGACCTGATGACCGAATCGTTCGGCCAGGCACTGCCCGGCTCGGGCGTGCAACTGCTGGAACCGGCCTGGAAGGCCATCCTCAGCAACAAGGGCGTGCTGCCGCTGCTGTGGCAGCGCCACCGCGGCCATCCCAACCTGTTGGCGGCCGAGTTCGACGACGGCAGCGCGCTGCCGGCCGGCTGGGTACGCAAGCCGCTGTTCTCGCGCGAAGGCGCCAACGTGGCCATGCATCTGGCCGATGGCAGCTGGCAGGAAAGCGAAGGCCCCTACACCGGCCCGGCGATCCGCCAGGCCGCGCACCCGCTCACGGCGTTCGACGGCGGTTACCCGCTGATCGGCAGCTGGGTGGTGGGCGACCACGCCTGCGGCATGGGCATCCGCGAAGACAACAGCCGGATCACCCGCGACAGCGCACGCTTCGTGCCGCACGCGATCGTCGACGAAGCGCCTACGCGCATTTACGTCTGACTCGCTACCGGCATCACGACCCATGATCGTGATCTGCCGTATCAAAGGTTCCAGTCGGTGTCGCAAGGAATGGCGAACTCACTTTGTAAGGTCGCTCGTCAACGAACCGAAGGAGCTGGCCAGCGACGGGTATACCGTTGGTGGCTACTTATTTGAAGCAACCCGCCGCGCTTAACGGCGAGGTCGCGCTCAAAAAGTGCGCCTCGAAGCGCATTGGCAGTCATATCCAACACTATCTCTCGAGATGGCTGCAGGGCTCGACATGCGCGTCATGACACTGCTCCGAGTGGTGCGCAGATACACCGACTCAACCTGGTACCAAAAGCACTGCATAAGCGGCTCGATTCTTCATGCCAGTCGAAAACGTCTGCTACGTCCGGCTTTCGTCTGAGTGGAAAATCGTAACTGCAGTTTGAAGCCGAACGTCAGCGCTTGGACCGGCAACAGGGCGTGAATTGAGGTCGCTGGCGTCAATTCCGGGTGGGTAGAAGAAATATTCTCTTTCCACGATAAGTCGAGAAAATGATACTGCGGGCGCTTGATCATAAAAGTCGATTAGACGAACCGTCATCCTCGATGCAACATCGAGATCACTCTCAGTCCATCCATCAGTATGCGTTGGTCACGACGATCAATGAGATTCGCATATTAAGAATCACGTATCGACAAAGAATCACAAATGCAGTCAAGTTTTGCACGCATTAACCATGCTTGGCTGCCTTTTCCACCCATCTGCGCGGCTGATCAGTCAGTGCGCAGTGCTCCGCCGACAGCCCGGCCCGTGGCCGACGTTGATCGAAACTCTGTAGTCAACCAAGGATAGTTAATATGAACCGAGTACTGAATTTGCAGCGACTGGCCCTCGATAACGCCATCAGCCTGCTGGGCAACAGCTCTGGCAGCTCGGCGCACAGCTGCTGCGGCAGCCAAGAGCAAGAAATGTAAAAGACCCTGATACATGACGTGTCGCTGTTGACTTCCTAGGTGTCACGGCGGCACTTCTTGCGTAAAAGTCGCGTCGATATCGCGCCAAAACAAGCGGAAAACACTTCATGCCGCGACCCTGTGCATGAGTAGGATGTGGAGCGAATAGTGTGCAGAGGACCGCTGGGTTAGAAATCTGTCCGTTTCACTGCCGGCTGCAATTTGCCTTAAGAGCGTTCGCGGGCCGCATACCCATAAGGAAGGTACGTGATATCAACTAGTAAACCAACTCTGCGAGAGCTTCGGCATGTCGACAAAATCAACTATATAGGCGTCGACGAGCGCTTCTACGAGCCGAACTACGATCACTACAAGCCGAGTGAAGAGTTTTCCTCCATTGTTAATCCGCTGCTCCTAGCGCACGGCCACGGCTGGGGGATCTTGCGGAGCGGAGTTTGGTCCCATGTCATGCCGATAGGAGATTCGGCGGCGTCCCCGCTTCCTGTCCAGGGCTGGAAAATTCACCTGTCGGCAATTGAGGAGAACTGCAGAGATATCCTCAAGATAGTTGCTGGGATACTCCTTCAGCGGGATGTGCAGTTTAAGTTCGCCAACGACTGTCGCACCATGAGGATGATGACCTCCAAACGTTGGCCCCGAGGCGGCTCCGGCAAGTTCATCACGGTCTATCCGCGCACGGAAGACGAGTTCATAGGGATCATCGAGCTGCTGTACCAGACAGTTGGATCGAACATCGGATCATACATTCTGTCCGACAAGCGCTACAAAGATAGTCGCTGTATCTACTACCGCTACGGCGGAATCAACCAAGTTACTCGCCTCGACTTCATGGGAAGAATGATTCCGATGTTGGTTTCGCCGTCCGGCGATCACGTCCCCGACCGCCGGACGCCATACTTCGAGACACCTGAGTGGGCACACGATCCATTCCCCGGTGAGGAGAAAGAGACCGTGGAGATGGCCTTGAACAACGGTCGCTACTCGATTGAGAGTGCTCTTGGGTTCTCCAACACTGGTGGTGTGTACCTATCCAGCGATGCCGTCACAGGACGAAGAGTCGTTATCAAGGAAGCAAGGCCTCATGTTGAACTCTATGAGAATGGCGGAGACGCCACTACCCGTCTGAAGCGCGAGATGAAAAGCCTGAACATCCTGAGTCCGCTGGGTGTAACGCCGGCAGTTCTCGATTCGTTCTGGGATTGGGAAAACTTCTATTTAGTCGAAGAGCACTTCGATGCCCACGACTTGCGTCAGATCATGCTGCAGTTTTCTCCGCTGATGAAAGTGCGTCCAACCATTGCGGACAGTGAGAACTTCTATGCGATGTATCGGACTATATTCACCAATATATTTAGAGCAGTACATATTGCGCACCAGGCCGGATTGGTGATTGGCGATCTGTCGCCACCAAACATACTTGTTGAGGGAAATACCCTGGAAGTTCGGCTGATTGATATGGAAGCCGCATTCCAGCCGTCGCTGGGTGAGGCCGACGACATTCATACTGCTGGATTCAGGAGCAAGATTAAAAGCAGAGCGAAAGTCAGTTGCTTTGAGGACGACAGGTACGCCATTGCCGCGATCATGATGTACGCCATGTTTCCGATTGTGGCGATGGCCTACGTTCGGGACGATCTCTTCGAGAACGTTCTGCCCGATGTCATTAGGGACATAGGCTGGGAAAAGACACCGATCCTAGAGCTGATCCGCGATCTTGCAGATGGAAAGGTAGATCTGGTTCAGGCCGAGGAACGGCTCCATCAGACCGCTAAGGTTGAGGAACCTTATGGGGCGCGCCAGAAGCCATCCGAACCCGTGGAAGGACTGGTAGCGCGCCTGTCGAGGTTCGTGCAGCGGAACTATCGGCTGGATTCGAAATACACCCTCTTCCCTTGTGACCCGTTTGCGTTATCAACCAATTCGGGGAGTTTGGGGCTCGGCTCATCCGGCGTGATTTATGCGTTGTCTTGCGCAGGATTTGACATTGCCGCTGAGGCGCTCGAGAGGCACTTTTTGGGGATCTCGCGGTTGCAGGAAAAGAACACAGCTCCTGGCGTACTCACGGGCTTGGCGGGAATTGGGTGGGCGCACCTCGCAATGGGACAAAATGATATCGGCCTCAGCTTCATTGACTTGGCCAACGACAGCCCTCACCGGCCGGCGCAGATCTCGTTCTACTACGGGTCGGCCGGTATCGGCATGGCAAATCTCGCGGCCTTTGTTACATCAGGTGGTCAGCGCTACTTGGAAACGGCCTTGGCGCTCGGTGAAGAGTTGGCGTCAACTGCAGCTCGCGATAAGAATGGTCTCTATTGGGAAGACGATGGTGCGATTCGGATAGGGCTCGGTTATGGACAATCTGGAGTCGCGCTGTTCTTCCTTCGCCTTTCACAGGTCACAGGTGACGCTGAATGGCGAGCCCTGGGAAGATCGGCGCTGGCGTACGACCTGTCGCATGGATACGAGCTCGAACCGGGCATCACTACGTTCGCTGCAGCGCCAGCCGGCGTTTCCACCTACGAACCGTACGTGGAGCAAGGGACTGCGGGCATCATCAAGGTCGCCATCAGATACGGAATTTGGGACACGGTGGACTCGCTGGTGATGGATATTCATCGCAAGTACTCCGGATTCCCTGGGCTCATGTATGGTCTTGCCGGATTGATCGACACATTGGTCGACGCCTTCGTGTACTCAGGTGACGCAAAGTACTTGGATATGGCCAAGCGCCCCTATGAGGGTCTTACCGATCTCTATGTATTTCACGACGGAGATGCGGCGGCTATCCCGGGCGAGAATCTGTTTCGGATCTCCTGTGACTACGCGACGGGTATGGCAGGGGCGATTCGAGCCCTGCATCGACTCAGCTCTCCGTGTCCCGACGACTTCTGTTTGGACGTGCTGGATGCATCCTCTCTGAAGTTGATGGCGCAAGCTAGTTCGCAACCGCATTCCATCGAAGAGCCTGCGTGCTGATCAGGGGAGCGAGATGAGCTCATCATGCCGAAGCCCAGCGAGAGAGGCCAGCCACGGCCGCACCGACTGGCGTGACTTTTCGCTTCTACTTGGCCAGAACCGGCGGGAGTACGTTGCGGTGGCGATCGTTGCCGCGGTCATCGGCGCAGCCGAAGGTCTGATACACCCTCTCCTAATCAAAGCGATCCTCGATGAGGCCTCGCTGCGGGGAGACTTTGCACGGCTGATGTACCTGGTTCTGGGCTATCTCGTTCTGGGCTTGTCGCTCAATGCGGGTTCCTACGTAACCTCGCTCTGGCAGCAACGGTTGGACAACCGGATTGTGAGGCGAGTCAGTGAGGACCTACTTCGCATCTTCTACGAGGAGCGCTACGACGATTTTCTACGAAACGGAGTGGGCTATTACGTTTCGCGAATCAGATCCGACGTCAAGGATGGCTTGGTGCCAATGCTTGCTCTCGTTCGTGGCGTCGCGGTCAAAGTGTCCATGTTCGTTGCTCTGGTCGCGGCACTGCTCTGCATCTCGTGGCAGGCATTCGCGGTACTCGCCACGATCATCCCGCTTGCAACGACGGTCAGCTTGCTGGTCGGCAAGCGTATCCGGTGCCTGACATCTACAGAGCGCGAGAAGGAAGCAGACGTAATGGGTATTCTCACCAAGGCCGTTGGAAGCATGAAGATGGTTGGGACTTTCAGGCTGGAAGGTAAGACGCTAAGGTCGTTCGATAGCGGCATGCATGGTCTTTTGGATATGGGGTACCGCCGATACAAGGTTGTTCGTACTCTTCAGGGCGCAAGTGACCTGACCATGGTGATATCAGACGTCTGCTCCATCTTCGTTGGCGCGCTGTTCGTCTTTCAGAAGAAGATGACGTTCGGCTCATTCATTGCGTTCATGAACGCTTTTTGGCGTGCAGCGACCACACTGATTGCCATTTTCAAGCATTGGGCAGAGCTGCAGAGCTACGGTGCTACGGTTCATCGAATCTCTGAGTTTCTCAGATCTCGTGAAATGATTGAGTTCTCTCCTTCCGACAGTGTCCTCGTAGAGAAGCTTTGCTTCAGCTACGGCGAAACCAGCGTTCTGAATGATGTGTCCATTACTATTGCCCCCGGCCGGAGGGTCCTGATCACCGGGGATAACGGGTCTGGCAAAACGACGTTCGCCAACATCCTCGCCAGGCACTTGCAGCCCACAGCGGGCAGGGTCTCACTGCCGGCACGGATAAGTTCTTCTACCTTGCCGCTCACGTTTCCCCCTCTCCCAGTGAAAGAGCTCGGCGCTGACATCCGGTTACTGAAGGCATTCGCCGTAGGGTCCCCATGCATCATGGACGCTTACCCAGATCAGCTATCGGCGGGGCAGCAACAGAAGGTCGCGTTGGCTATGGCGCTTAGTATGGATGCAGACCTTTATGTTCTGGATGAGCCACTTGCGAACTTGGATGCTGGCGCCCAGAAGGTCGCCATGGAGTGGATCATGGCAATCACAAAGGACAGGACTCTGGTGATGATCATGCACGGCGGGCGCCAGTACCGCGATCTCTTCGACGGGACGCATGATCTGAAGTCACCACGTGCCGTAACTGCGCTTGCTGATGAGCTGCCGCCGACACAGGTGCGCTGCAGCGCGCGACCTGGAATGGATGGTAACGGTACAGGTGTACTGCCAGTATGATTGGTTATTACTTGAAAGTCGCGCTACACAATGTCGCAAGGAACAAGGTCGTCACCGGACTGATGATCCTGGCGATCGCGATTGGGATAGGGGCTAGCATGACTACGCTTACCGTCATGCATCTGTTGTCTGGTGACCCTCTTTCTGGAAAGAGTGGTGACATCTATTACCCGCAGGTCGATGTTAATCCAGGATCCAAGGGGCGCGAGCCCTATGACGTTATGGATTACAGGACCGCCTACGACCTTTGGTCCTCCAAGCAGGCCGATAGTCAAACGATGGTCGTTTCGAATCCGGTCAGGGTGCGGTCCGCAATCTCAGGTGCGGCGCCGATGATGATCTCCTCGATCTCAACAACGTCAGACTTCTTTTCGATGTTTGACGTGCCGCTGCAGTACGGGCGCCCGTGGGTGGACGAGGATGACGTGCGCCGTAGCCGAGTCGCGGTCATCTCAGATCGCCTTAACCGGCAACTGTTCGGCGGCGCCAACAGCGTCGGTCAGACCATCAGAGTCAAAGACACGAACCTGCAGATCATGGGTGTCCTCGGGCCATGGCGCCCATCGCCCGTGTTCTACAAGATCCGGGGCGGGCGATTCTCTGGCGGTGAAACGTCCGGATTCTACGGAACGGTGGACGATGTGTTCCTCCCACTGTCAGCCAGCATTGAGATCAACCATGGCGATTTCCAGCCTTTCACTTGCTGGGCCACTCCTGATCGCCCTGGTGTTCTTGAAAGCGCACCTTGCGTGTCGGTCGCGCTATGGGTGAAGCTGGTCGGCACTGGGCGTGTCCAGGCATACGACCGATTTCTTGGTAACTATGCTGCTGAGCAGAAACGCCTTGGACGCATCAAGCACGACGACAATACGCGCTTGAGATCCCTGATGGGGTGGTTGGACTTCAATCAGGTCGTCCCCAGTGAAGTCAAAGTGCAGGCAGCTCTGGCCTTTGCGTTCCTCCTGGTCTGCCTGGCAAACGTAGTCGGTCTGCTGCTCGCAAAATTCATGAGGCACAGCGGAGAGATAGGGCTTCGGCGTGCGTTGGGGGCAAGCAGGATAGCTGTCTTCATTCAGTGCCTGGTCGAGGCCGGCGTCATTGGAGCTGCAGGAGGCGTGTTGGGCTTGGCATTGACGCTGCTTGGTCTGTGGACCATTCGCAGCCAGCCGGTGGCGTACGCCGACCAAGTGCACTTGGACGTCGTCATGTTCGTTGCCACATTCATCCTGTCCTTGGCCGCCAGTCTTCTAGCGGGGGCTATCCCTGCCTACCGAGCTAGTTCCATCCAGCCGATCGCCCAGCTCAAACTGCTTTGAGGGAGAGCGATATGCAAGTCGGAATCGTCGTCGCTGCGTTGCGAAAGCACCGATTGGCCACATTCTTGATCGCCATGGAAATCGCCATGGCGTGTGCCGTGCTGTCCAACGCCATCTTCATGTTCATGGAGAAGCGTCGAGCACTCAATCTCATCAGCGGTGTGCAGGAGTCTTCTCTTGGTGTCGTCCAGATCGTGGGATTCAGCACGGACAACGCCGCTGACATCAACGCTCGGATGGTAGGTGCCATTCAGGCGATCCCGGGCGTGCAGTCTGTGGGCGTCATTAGTGCTGTGCCCTTCGGGGAGCCAGGGGTTCGTGCCGGCGTGAGTACTGATGAGGCCCTCGAGCGCGACGGCGGAGTTCTCGACATCTATCTTGGGGACGCCGTAGCTCTCACTTCGCTGGGCATGACCGTGGTAGCTGGTCGTATGCCAGAGCCAGCCGAGTATGCCCCGATTGGACAGTACGTACCCTCCAATGCAAACGTCCTCATGACTCAGCAATTGGCTCATCGCTACTGGCCTGGAGAAAGCGCAGTTGGCCGCAGCCTCTGGACATTTGGCACCCGCTTCACGGTGGTCGGTGTCGTCGATCACTTTGTGGTCTCTCAGCCGGGGGGCGGAGAGGCGTTGGGCAATGACTGGTCGCTCATCGTTCCAGCTGTCGCCGGGCCGCAGCTCGTCGGCAGGTACGTTGTGCGAGCCAGGCCGGAAGACCTTCCTCGCATCTTTGGACAGGTCGGAACGGCGGTGTCAACCGCTGCCTCTGAGGTAGTTTTCGATCATTCCGCCAGTCGCCCGCTCTCTGAACTCAGGTCTGACTACTTCCGCAGCGCCAAGGTGATGATGGGGCTGCTTGCCGCAGTGATCATCGCGCTTCTTGGTGCTACTGCACTGGGGATCGTGGGCTTGGCAAGCTACTGGGTAGAGCAACGTAGAAGGCAGATCGGTATCCGACGTGCTTTGGGCGCAACCCGATCCGACATTCTGCGCTACTTCCAGATTGAGAACTTCCTTATCGTGAGCATAGGCATCACGGTCGGCCTGATCCTGTCCTGCGCGATGAATCTTGGTTTGATGAGATTCTACGAGTTGCCGAAGCTTCCGCTAGCTTACTTGCCGATCAGTGCCATCGTGTTGTGGTTGTTGGGCCAGGCTGCAGTTCTGGTTCCGGCGCTGAAAGCCTCAGCCATTACCCCCGTTCAAGCAATCAGGTCGCTGTGACCAAACCAATTTTCGCCCGGTGGCGGGTTCCTGAAGTCGACGAGGTGGAACATGCTCAAGATGCACGGACTTAGCAAGGTGTTTCAAATTGAACAGGTGCAGACGCATGCACTCAGGAGACTGGACCTGCATGTACGGGAGGGTGAGTTTGTGGCGGTCACCGGTCCGTCCGGCTCTGGAAAATCGACGTTTCTCAACATCGCTGGTCTTCTTGAGGATTCCACATCGGGCTCGTACGTACTGGACGGACGGGATGTATCTCGAATGGGCGATCGCGAACGCAGCCGGATCAGGAGCGAGAAGATTGGCTTTATTTTTCAGGGCTTTAACCTGATCCCTGATCATAAGCTCTACGACAATGTGGATGTGACTTTGAGGTAACGCTGTCTTAGCTCGAGAGACCGAAAATAAAGTATCACCCGCGTATTGGACCAGGTTGGCCT
>NZ_JBOHXV010000051.1:0-34973 GCF_050737075.1 Stenotrophomonas sp. | reverse complement strand
ACAACGTGAAGATGGTCGTGACCCTGATCCACCCGATCGCGATGGATGAAGGCCTGCGTTTCGCCATTCGTGAAGGCGGTCGTACCGTCGGCGCCGGCGTGGTCTCCAAGATCGTCAAGTAATCTGCAACACCGGCGGCAGCACAGCGCTGCCGGTCTCGCGAACGGCGGGCCGGGAACCTCGGTCCGCCTTCGCCGTCTAAGGGAAGGCAGTTTTTCAGTACGCCAGTAGCTCAATTGGCAGAGCAGCGGTCTCCAAAACCGCAGGTTGGGGGTTCGAGTCCCTCCTGGCGTGCCACTTCTCCCTTCCAGCGGCCATGCCGCCTCAGCAGCCAGAGCCGGATGAACAGCAAGATCGAGCATTCCAAGGACACCTCCACCGGAGGTGACATCGTCAAATACGCCGCCGCAGTGCTCCTGGCACTTGCGGGTCTTTTTGCTTGGTTCTGGTTCGGCATGCCCGAGCATGCGTCCCAGAATGCCTGGTCCGGCCCGTTGCGTGGCCTGGGTGTTGCGGTTGGCCTTGCGGCCGGCCTCGGCGTGTTCCTGATGACCGCCAAGGGTCGCGACACGCGTGAATTCCTTTCCGAATCCCGTTTCGAGCTGCGCAAGGTGGTCTGGCCGACGCGCCAGGAAGCCATGCGCATGACCTGGGTGGTGATGGTCGTCGTGATCATCCTCAGTCTGCTGCTCGGCGGCTTTGATTTCTTGATTCAGAAAGCGATCCAGTTGTTCCTGGGTCGATAAGGAGAAACCTGTGAAGCGTTGGTATGTCGTTCACGCCTATTCAGGCTTCGAAAAGAAGGTGGCGCAGGACCTGCGCGCCCGCATCGAGCTTCAGGAAAAGCAGGAACTCTTCGGTGACGTCCTCGTCCCGACCGAAGAGGTGGTTGAAATGCGCTCCGGCCAGAAGCGCCGTTCCGAGCGCAAGTTCTTCCCCGGTTATGTCCTGGTCCAGATCGAGACCCACGACGAGAACGGCATTCCGCGCATCGACAACGAAAGCTGGCATCTGGTGAAGGAAACTTCCAAGGTGCTGGGCTTCATCGGCGGTACCGCAGATCGCCCGCTCCCTATTCAGGATAGTGAGGCTGCTGCCATTCTGGACCGCGTTCAGGATGGTATCGAGAAGCCCCGTCCGAAGGTCCTGTTCGAGCCAGGCCAGATGGTGCGCGTCACCGAAGGTCCGTTCAACGACTTCAACGGTGTGGTCGAAGAGGTCAACTACGAGAAGAGCCGTCTGCGCGTCTCGGTGCTGATCTTCGGTCGCGCCACCCCGGTCGAGCTCGAGTTCGGCCAGGTCGAAAAGGCCGTCTGATGCGGTAGCGCCGGGCTCTGCCCGGCGGCATTACCGGATCAGCGGGGCAGAGCCCCGCTCTACGGGCCCGCGCATTCACGCTGGGCACCGAAAACCTGATATAGTGCGCGGCTTCCTGCCAGGAAGCTGGCAAAAGCAAGGGCCGCCGCGAGGTGGCCTTCTGCGTGAATTCAAAAACGCGATGCCGGGACGCGAGATTCCCGGTCCGATGGGGAGCCTGTGGTCGTAAGGCGCTAGCACCCGGAGAGTATTCACATGGCAAAGAAAGTAGTTGGTTACATCAAGCTGCAGGTGAAGGCCGGTCAGGCCAACCCCTCGCCGCCGGTCGGTCCCGCGCTGGGTCAGCGTGGCCTGAACATCATGGAATTCTGCAAGGCCTTCAATGCCGCCACGGCGAAGCATGAGCAGGGTCTGCCGGTTCCGGTGATCATCACCGCCTATTCGGACCGTACCTTCACCTTCATCACCAAGAGCACGCCGGCAACGACGCTGCTGAAGAAGGCCGCTGGCGTGTCCTCGGGCTCCAAGCGCCCGAACACCGACAAGGTCGGCAAGGTCACCCGCAAGCAGCTGGAAGAGATCGCCAAGGCGAAGGAAGCTGACCTGACGGCCGCCGACCTGGACGCCGCAGTGCGTACGATCGCCGGTTCTGCCCGTTCCATGGGCCTTGTGGTAGAGGGTTAAGAAGATGGCACAGACCAAGCGTGAGAAGGCCATCAAGGCCGCTGTCGTCCCGGGCAAGGCATATGCCTTCGAAGACGCAATCAAGATCCTGAAGACCGCTACCAAGGCCAAGTTCGTCGAGTCCTTCGACGTCGCTGTGCGCCTGGGCGTGGACGCCAAGAAGTCCGACCAGCAGGTGCGCGGTTCGACCGTGCTGCCGGCCGGTACCGGCAAGAGCGTGCGCGTTGCCGTCTTCGCACCGGCCGGTGCCAAGGCTGACGAAGCCCTGGCCGCTGGCGCGGAAGCCGTGGGTATGGACGACCTGGCCGAGAAGATGCAGGCCGGCGATCTGAACTACGACGTCGTCATCGCGACCCCGGACGCCATGCGCGTCGTGGGTAAGCTGGGCACCGTGCTCGGCCCGCGCGGCCTGATGCCGAACCCGAAGGTCGGCACCGTGTCGGCCAACCCGGGCGAAGCCGTCAAGAATGCCAAGTCGGGTCAGGTGCGTTACCGCACCGACAAGGCCGGCATCATCCACTGCACCATCGGCAAGGCCGACTTTGCCGAAGACGCGCTGAAGTCGAACCTGCAGGCGCTGCTGCTGGACCTGATCAAGGCCAAGCCGGCTACCTCGAAGGGCCTGTACCTGCAGAAGGTGTCGGTCAGCTCGACGATGGGCCCGGGCGTCACCGTCGACACCTCGTCGCTGACCCTGAAGTAATCGTTTCAAGCGGGTAGGCGGCTTCGGTCGCCTGCCCGTGAATTTTGAAGGCATCCGAGCGGGCTCGCCCGCGGAGAAGCCGTCAAAGACCGCAGGCGCGGTCGTTACATACCGGCGACGGGCAGGGATGCTCGCATTGGCAGGGAGTCGCCGCCGGCGCAGTACCGATCGCTTAATGGATTCCCTCGGGAATCACCCTGCGTAGATGGTGCCCTTCTGGAGTTTTTCTGGTTCACGCACGTCTGGGTTCACCCAGGTTGGCCATCCAGGTCTAGAACGGCCCACCCTTGGAACATCAACCCGATGTTCCCGGCGTCCAGGACGGATGCCGCCCAGGACCGCAAACGGCAGGAGCCGTAAGCGGAGTTCAATTGGAGGAGTGCAATGGCTCTCAATCTGTCCCAGAAGCAAGAAGTAGTGGCCGAGGTTGCGGACGTCGCTGCCAAGGCTCACTCCTTGATCGCAGCCCATTACGCTGGCACCACGGTCTCCCAGATGACCGCGATGCGCAAGCAGGCCCGCGAAACCGGCGTTTTCTTGAAGGTTGTCAAGAACACGCTGGCCGAGCGCGCCGTCAAGGGCACCGAGTTCGAATGTGCAACGGACAAGTTCACCGGTCCGATGCTGTTCGCGTTCTCGCTTGAGGAGCCCGGCGCAGCCGGTCGCCTGATCAAGGAAGCCGCCAAGAACAACGCCAAACTGCTTCCGCAGGTCGTTGCCATTGGTGGTGAAGTGTTCCCGGCAAGCCACGTCGACGTGCTGGCATCGCTGCCGACCCGCGACCAGGCCCTGGCCATGCTGGCCCGCGTCCTGACCGAGCCGGTCACGATGTTCGCCCGCGCCATCAAGGCCATCGGCGACAAGCAGAACGGTGGCGAAACCGCCGACGCTGCCGAGCCGGCTGCCGAAACCGCCTGAGTCGCTGTTTACGTGGTTCCTGACGGAACCTGAACCCAGAAAATTATCCAAAGGTAATCAAAATGTCCCTTACCAACGAACAGATCGTCGACGCCATCGCCGAGAAGTCCCTGATGGAAGTGATGGAGCTGGTCAAGGCCATCGAAGAGAAGTTCGGCGTCTCCGCCGCTGCTCCGGTCGCCGCTGCTGCTGCAGCTGGTCCGGCTGCCGCTGTTGAAGAGCAGACCGAATTCGACGTCATCCTGAAGTCGGCCGGCGATAAGAAGGTCGAAGTCATCAAGGCCGTTCGCGCCATCACCGGCCTGGGCCTGAAGGAAGCGAAGGACCTGGCAGAAGCTGGCGGCATGATCAAGGAAGCCGCTTCGAAGGACGACGCTGCCAAGTTCAAGAAGGACCTGGAAGCTGCTGGCGCGACTGTCGAAGTCAAGTAAGCACTTCCTTGCGTCGCCATCGAAACACGGCGATGCAGCCAAGGCTGGGGGCGTAAGCCCCCGGCCTTTGGTCGTTGTTGCGGCAACAGCTGTAGAACCAACGGTAGAGACGACTGTTAGTCGTCTGCTCCACCGAATTACCGGCCCAGGCCGGCGAGTTGGTAGTTGGAAGTAGCGGGAGAAGGCGTGCTGGTGCCGGCAATACCAGCGACTTCCAACTGACAATTTTCATGTTCCCTTCGGGCCACGCCTCCATGGCGGGGCCCGCACAGCCAAGGTGAGACCCCATGACGTCATATTCGTTCACCGAAAAGAAGCGTATCCGCAAGGATTTCGGCAAGCAGCGCTCGATCCTCGAAGTGCCTTTCCTGCTTGCCATCCAGGTGGATTCCTATCGCGAATTCCTGCAGGAAAACGTGGATCCGGCCAAGCGCCGTGATCTCGGCCTGCACGCGGCCCTGAAGTCGGTGTTCCCGATCGCCAGCTACAGCGGCAACGCTGCGCTGGAATACGTCGGCTACAAGCTTGGCGACCCGGTGTTTGACGAGCGCGAGTGCCGCCAGCGCGGCATGAGCTACGGCGCGCCGCTGCGCGTGACCGTGCGCCTGGTGATCTACGACCGCGAGTCGTCGACCAAGGCCATCAAGTACGTGAAGGAGCAGGAGGTCTACCTCGGCGAAATCCCGCTGATGACCGACAACGGCACCTTCATCGTGAACGGTACCGAGCGCGTGATCGTCTCGCAGCTGCACCGTTCGCCGGGCGTGTTCTTCGACCACGACCGTGGCAAGACCCACAGCTCGGGCAAGCTGCTGTACAGCGCCCGCATCATTCCGTACCGCGGTTCCTGGCTGGACTTCGAGTTCGACCCGAAGGATGCCCTGTTCACCCGTATCGACCGTCGCCGCAAGCTGCCGGTGTCGATCCTGCTGCGTGCGCTGGGTTACAGCAACGAAGAAATGCTGGCCGAGTTCTTCGAGATCAACACGTTCCACATCAATCCCGATGAAGGCGTGCAGCTCGAACTGGTGGCCGAGCGCCTGCGCGGCGAGACCCTGAACTTCGACCTGGCCGACGGCGACAAGGTCATCGTCGAAGCTGGCAAGCGCATCACCGCGCGCCACGTGAAGCAGCTGGAAGCCTCGGGCATTGCCGCCCTGGCCGTGCCGGACGATTACATCGTCGGCCGCATCCTGTCGCACGACGTGGTCGATGCCAACACCGGTGAGCTGCTGGCCCAGGCCAACGACGAAATCACCGACGAACAGCTGCAGGCCTTCCGCAAGGCCGGCGTCGACGCCGTGGGCACCCTGTGGGTGAACGACCTGGATCGTGGCCCGTACCTGTCCAACACCCTGCGCATCGATCCGACCAAGACCCAGCTGGAAGCCCTGGTCGAAATCTACCGCATGATGCGTCCGGGCGAGCCGCCGACCAAGGATGCCGCGCAGAACCTGTTCCACAACCTGTTCTTCACCTTCGAGCGCTACGACCTGTCCACGGTCGGCCGCATGAAGTTCAACCGCCGTGTCGGCCGCAAGGCCGTCACCGGCGAAGCCGTGCTCTACGATCGCAAGTACTTCGGTGAGCGCAACGACGAAGAGTCCAAGCGCCTGGTCGCCGAGCACGGCGACAGCTCCGACATCCTGGAAGTGATCAAGGTCCTGACCGAGATCCGCAACGGTCGTGGCGTGGTCGATGACATCGATCACCTGGGCAACCGTCGCGTCCGTTCGGTCGGTGAAATGGCCGAGAACGTGTTCCGCGTGGGCCTGGTCCGCGTCGAGCGCGCGGTCAAGGAGCGCCTGTCGATGGCCGAGTCCGAAGGCCTGACCCCGCAGGAGCTGATCAACGCCAAGCCGGTCGCCGCGGCCATCAAGGAGTTCTTCGGCTCCTCGCAGCTGTCGCAGTTCATGGATCAGAACAACCCGCTGTCGGAAGTGACGCACAAGCGTCGCGTCTCGGCCCTGGGCCCGGGCGGTCTGACCCGCGAACGCGCCGGCTTCGAAGTGCGCGACGTGCATCCGACCCATTACGGCCGCGTCTGCACCATCGAAACGCCGGAAGGCCCGAACATCGGCCTGATCAACTCGCTGGCCGTGTACGCCCGCACCAACCAGTACGGTTTCCTTGAGACCCCGTACCGCAAGGTGCACGACGGCAAGGTTTCCGACGAGATCGAGTTCCTGTCGGCCATCGAGGAAAACGAGTACGTCATCGCCCAGGCAAACGCCCTGACCGATGCCAAGAGCGTGCTCACCGAGCAGTTCGTGCCGTGCCGTTTCCAGGGTGAGTCGCTGCTGAAGCCGCCGGCAGAGGTCCACTTCATGGACGTCTCGCCGATGCAGACCGTGTCGATCGCCGCCGCGCTGGTTCCGTTCCTGGAACACGATGACGCGAACCGTGCACTGATGGGCGCCAACATGCAGCGCCAGGCCGTGCCGACCCTGCGTGCGCAGAAGCCGCTGGTGGGTACCGGTATCGAACGCGCCGTGGCCCGTGACTCGGGTGTGACCGTCAACGCCCGTCGTGGCGGCGATATCGTGCAGATCGACGCTGGCCGCATCGTGGTCAAGGTGAACGAAGCCGAGATCACCGACGCGACCGACGCCGGCGTGGACATCTACAACCTGATCAAGTACACCCGCTCCAACCAGAACACCTGCATCAACCAGCGTCCGCTGGTGGAAGTGGGCGACGTGGTGGCGCGTGGCGACGTGCTGGCTGACGGTCCGTCCACCGACATCGGCGAACTGGCCCTGGGCCAGAACATGCTGATCGCGTTCATGCCGTGGAACGGCTACAACTTCGAAGACTCCATCCTGCTCTCCGAGCGCGTGGTGGAAGAGGATCGTTACACCACGATCCACATCGAAGAACTGACCTGCGTCGCGCGTGACACCAAGCTGGGGCCGGAGGAAATCTCGGCCGACATCCCGAACGTCTCCGAGCAGGCGCTGAACCGCCTCGACGAGTCCGGCGTGGTGTACATCGGCGCCGAAGTGCGCGCCGGCGACATCATGGTCGGCAAGGTCACGCCGAAGGGCGAAAGCCAGCTGACCCCGGAAGAGAAGCTGCTTCGCGCCATCTTCGGCGAGAAGGCCTCCGACGTTAAGGACAGCTCGCTGCGCGTGCCGCCGGGCATGGACGGCACCGTCATCGACGTGCAGGTCTTCACCCGCGACGGCATCGAGAAGGACAAGCGTGCGCGCCAGATCGAGGAAAACGAGATCAAGCGCGTCAAGAAGGACTTCGACGACCAGTTCCGCATCCTTGAAGCGGCGATCTACGCACGCCTGCGTTCGCAGATCGTGGGCAGGGTGGCCAACGGTGGTACCAACCTGAAGAAGGGTGACGTCATCTCCGACGCCTACCTGGACGGCCTGAAGAAGGCTGACTGGTTCGTGCTGCGCATGAAGGACGAGGACGCCTCGGAAGCCATCGAACGCGCCCAGAAGCAGATCCAGGCGCACGAGAAGGAATTCGAGCGTCGCTTCGCCGACAAGCGCGGCAAGATCACCGCCGGTGACGACCTCGCCCCGGGCGTGCTGAAGATGGTCAAGGTGTTCCTGGCCGTGAAGCGCCGCATCCAGCCGGGCGACAAGATGGCTGGCCGCCACGGCAACAAGGGTGTGGTCTCCAACGTGGTGCCGGTCGAGGACATGCCGTACATGGCCTCGGGCGAAACCGTGGACATCGTGCTGAACCCGCTGGGCGTGCCGTCGCGTATGAACATCGGCCAGATCCTGGAAGTGCATCTGGGCTGGGCCGCCAAGGGCCTGGGCCGCAAGATCCAGGGCATGCTCGAGGCGCAGGCCGCGATCAGCGAACTGCGCAAGTTCCTGGACGACGTGTACAACCACGACAAGACCCAGCACGCCAACCACGTCGACCTGACCCAGTTCAGCGACGAGGAGCTGCTGCGCCTGGCCGGCAACCTGACCGACGGCGTGCCGATGGCGACCCCGGTGTTCGACGGTGCCACCGAAGCCGAGATCAAGCACATGCTTGCCCTGGCGGATCTGCCGCTCAGCGGCCAGACCCAGCTGTTCGACGGTCGTACCGGTGAGGCATTCGATCGCCACACCACCGTGGGCTACATGCACTACCTGAAGCTGAACCACCTGGTCGACGACAAGATGCACGCCCGTTCGACCGGTCCGTACTCGCTCGTTACCCAGCAGCCGCTGGGCGGCAAGGCGCAGTTCGGTGGCCAGCGCTTCGGTGAAATGGAAGTCTGGGCGCTGGAAGCCTACGGCGCGGCCTACACCCTGCAGGAAATGCTGACGGTGAAGTCCGATGACGTGCAGGGCCGCAACCAGATGTACAAGAACATCGTCGACGGTGAGCACGAGATGGTCGCGGGCATGCCGGAATCCTTCAACGTCCTCGTGAAGGAAATCCGCTCGCTGGCCATCAACATGGAACTGGAAGACAACTGATCGTGCAGGCGCGGCTGCCCCGGCAGCCGCGCCGCCGGATGTGACCTGACAGCCCATCGACAAAGATTTCCTCCTTTCGGAGAAACACCATGAAAGACCTGCTCAACCTCTTCAACCAGCAGCGCCAGACGCTGGACTTCGACGCGATCAAGATCGCGCTGGCCTCGCCGGACCTGATCCGTTCGTGGTCCTTCGGCGAAGTGAAGAAGCCGGAAACCATCAACTACCGTACCTTCAAGCCGGAGCGTGACGGCCTGTTCTGCGCCGCCATCTTCGGGCCGGTCAAGGACTACGAGTGCCTGTGCGGCAAGTACAAGCGCATGAAGCACCGCGGCGTGGTCTGCGAAAAGTGCGGCACCGAAGTCACCCTGGCCAAGGTCCGCCGCGAGCGCATGGGTCACATCGACCTGGCCTCGCCGGTCGCGCACATCTGGTTCCTCAAGTCGCTGCCGTCGCGCATCGGCCTGATGCTGGACATGACCCTGCGTGACATCGAGCGCGTGCTGTACTTCGAAGCGTACGTGGTGACCGAGCCGGGCCTGACCGCCCTGGAGCGCCGCCAGCTGCTGACCGAAGAACAGTACCTGCAGGCCCGCCAGGAGCACGGTGACGACTTCGACGCCGCCATGGGCGCCGAGGCCGTGTACGAACTGCTGCGCACCATCGACCTGCAGTCGGAAATGACCCGCCTGCGCGAAGAGATCGCCAGCACCGGTTCGGAAACCAAGCTCAAGCGCCTCACCAAGCGCATCAAGCTGGTCGAAGCCTTCCTCGAGTCGGGCAACCGTCCGGAGTGGATGGTCATGACCGTGCTGCCGGTGCTGCCGCCGGACCTGCGTCCGCTGGTGCCGCTGGACGGTGGCCGCTTCGCGACCTCCGACCTGAACGACCTGTACCGCCGCGTCATCAACCGCAACAACCGCCTGCGCCGCCTGCTCGAGCTGAACGCGCCGGACATCATCGTGCGCAATGAAAAGCGCATGCTGCAGGAATCGGTCGATGCGCTGCTGGACAACGGCCGTCGCGGCCGTGCCATCACCGGCACCAACAAGCGCCCGCTGAAGTCGCTGGCCGACATGATCAAGGGCAAGCAGGGTCGCTTCCGCCAGAACCTGCTGGGCAAGCGCGTCGACTACTCGGGCCGTTCGGTCATCGTGGTCGGCCCGTACCTGCGCCTGCACCAGTGCGGCCTGCCGAAGAAGATGGCGCTCGAACTGTTCAAGCCGTTCGTGTTCGCCAAGCTGCAGCGTCGTGGCCTGGCCACCACCATCAAGGCCGCCAAGAAGCTGGTCGAGCGCGAAGAAGCCGAAGTCTGGGACATCCTGGAAGAGGTCATCCGCGAACACCCGGTCATGCTGAACCGTGCGCCAACCCTGCACCGTCTGGGCATCCAGGCGTTCGAGCCGGTCCTGATCGAGGGCAAGGCCATCCAGCTGCACCCGCTGGTCTGCACCGCGTTCAACGCCGACTTCGACGGTGACCAGATGGCCGTCCACGTGCCGCTCTCGCTGGAAGCCCAGCTGGAAGCGCGTGCGCTGATGATGTCGACCAACAACATCCTGTCGCCGGCCAACGGCGAGCCGATCATCGTGCCGTCGCAGGACGTCGTGCTGGGTCTGTACTACATGACCCGCTCGCTGGAAAACAAGAAGGGCGAGGGCATGGCCTTCGCCAACATCGCCGAAGTCAAGCGCGCCTACGACAACCGCGTGGTGGAACTGCACGCGCGCGTCAAGGTCCGCATCACCGAAGTGGTGACCGACGAGGAAGGCAACAAGCAGAACAAGACCTCGATCGTGGACACCACGATCGGTCGCGCCCTGCTGGCTGAAATCCTGCCGGAAGGCCTGCCGTTCGCGCTGGCCAACACCGAGCTGACCAAGAAGAACATCAGCCGCCTGATCAACTCCAGCTACCGTCAGCTGGGCTTGAAGGACACGGTCGTGTTCGCCGACAAGCTGATGTACACCGGCTTCGCCTACGCAACCCGCGCCGGCGTGTCGATCGGTATCGACGACATGCTGATCCCGGACGAGAAGAAGGGCATCCTCACCGAGGCCGAAGCCGAAGTGCTGGAAATCCAGGAGCAGTACCAGTCGGGCCTGGTCACCGCTGGCGAGCGCTACAACAAGGTGGTCGACATCTGGTCGCGTACCAATGAACGCATCGCCAAGGCGATGATGGACACCATTGGTACCGAGAAGGTGGTCAACGCCAAGGGCGAGACCATCGACCAGAAGTCGATGAACTCGCTGTACATCATGGCCGACTCCGGTGCACGAGGCAGCCAGGCGCAGATCCGTCAGCTGGCCGGTATGCGTGGCCTGATGGCGCGTCCGGACGGCTCGATCATCGAAACGCCCATCAAGGCGAACTTCCGTGAAGGCCTGAACGTACAGGAATACTTCAACTCCACCCACGGTGCCCGTAAGGGTCTGGCCGATACCGCGCTGAAGACCGCCAACTCGGGTTACCTGACCCGTCGTCTGGTCGACGTGGCGCAGGACGTGGTCATCACCGAAGTGGATTGCGGTACCACCGAAGGCCTGACCATGACCCCGATCGTGGAAGGCGGCGACGTCGTGGAGCCGTTGAAGGAGCGCGTGCTGGGTCGCGTCGTGGCCGAGGACGTGTTCCTGCCGGGCAACGATGAAGATCCGATCGTGACCCGCAACACCCTGCTGGACGAACAGTGGGTGGCCAAGCTCGAAGACGCCGGCGTGCAGAGCATCAAGGTGCGCTCGACGATCTCCTGCGCCTCGGCGTTCGGTGTCTGCGGTCGCTGCTACGGCCGCGATCTGGCCCGTGGCCACATCGTCAACATCGGTGAAGCGGTCGGCGTCATCGCCGCACAGTCGATCGGTGAGCCGGGTACCCAGCTGACCATGCGTACGTTCCACATCGGTGGTGCGGCATCGCGTGCGGCTGCGGTGGACAACATCACCGTCAAGACCACCGGTTCGGTGAAGTTCAACAACCTCAAGTCGGTCGAGCACGCCAATGGCTCGCTGGTTGCCGTCTCGCGCTCGGGTGAAATCTCGGTGCTGGATGCGCACGGCCGTGAGCGTGAGCGTTACAAGCTGCCGTACGGCTCGATGATCGCGTCCAAGGACGGCGATGCAGTGAAGGCTGGCCAGACCGTGGCCAACTGGGACCCGCATAACCACCCGATCGTGTCCGAAGTGGCTGGTTTCATCCGCTTCATCGACTTCATCGACGGCGTCACCGTCACCGAGAAGACCGACGAACTGACCGGCCTGGCCTCGCGCGAAATCACCGATCCGAAGCGTCGTGGCTCGCAGGCCAAGGAACTGCGCCCGATCGTGCGTATCGTGGATGCCAAGGGCAATGACCTGACCATCCCGAACACCGATCTGCCGGCCCAGTACCTGCTGCCGCCGCGCTCCATCGTCAACCTGCAGGACGGCGCCGCCGTCGGCGTGGGCGACGTGGTCGCCAAGATCCCGCAGGAAGCGTCCAAGACCCGCGACATTACCGGTGGTCTGCCGCGCGTGGCCGATCTGTTCGAAGCCCGCAAGCCGAAGGATCCGGCGATCCTGGCCGAGCGCTCGGGCATCATCAGCTTCGGCAAGGACACCAAGGGCAAGCAGCGCCTGATCATCAAGGACACCGATGGTTCGGAACACGAAGAGCTGATTCCGAAGTACCGCCAGGTGATCGTGTTCGAAGGTGAACACGTGACCAAGGGCGAGACCATCGTGGACGGCGAGCCGAGCCCGCAGGACATCCTGCGTCTGCTGGGTGTCGAGCCGCTGGCTGCCTACCTGGTCAAGGAAATCCAGGACGTGTACCGCCTGCAGGGCGTGAAGATCAACGACAAGCACATCGAGGTCATCACCCGCCAGATGCTGCGCAAGGTCGAGATCACCGACCAGGGCAGCAGCAAGTTCCTGAATGGCGAGCAGGCCGAGCGCCAGCGCGTCATCGAGGAAAATGCACGCCTGACCACCCGCAACGAGCTGATCGCCCGTTTCGACCCGGTCCTGCTGGGTATCACCAAGGCGTCGCTGGCCACCGAGTCGTTCATTTCGGCGGCTTCGTTCCAGGAAACCACCCGCGTGCTGACCGAAGCTGCCGTCCGCGGCACCTCGGACAACCTGCGCGGCCTGAAGGAAAACGTCATCGTCGGCCGCCTGATCCCGGCCGGTACCGGCCTGGCGTACCACGCCAACCGTCGCAAGAACGCCTCCGGGCTGACCGATTCGGAAATGCAGCAGCTGTCCGGTTCGCCGGTCGTGGCTGAGGTGGCTCCGGTCGCCCCGGTGGTAGTGGAATCGACCGAAGCCGAATCGGCTGCCGGCGAGGAATGAGAAAGCCGGTCCGGCCTTCGGGCCGGACCACCTTCGGGTAGCGGCCGACCGTTGGTCGGACGACATTCGAAGGGGTAGGGCACCCCCGTTGGTGGTGCCGAACCGGCCTCATGGGTGGCGTAACCGCCGCCGATGAGGTAGGATGCCGGCCGGTCCTCGAAAGGGGGCTGGTTTGACAACCTGAACGGGGGGCATGGAAAAGGCTCCCCTGTAACGGCCCGGGATCAGGGCTGGCTTGGCGCGTGCGCGGTTGACTGCGTTTTCGCCGGGTTGCTACAATCGTCTGTCTCAGCAGGCCGGTTTATCGCCTGCTCGCACATATCCGCATTCATGGCCAGTCTTTTCATTGGCCTCTCTCAGAAGAACTTACTGATGGCGACGATCAATCAGCTTGTCCGCAAGCCGCGGCAGGCAACCACTTACAAGAGTGCCTCCCCGGCTCTTGAAAAGTGCCCCCAGCGCCGTGGCGTCTGCACGCGCGTGTACACCACCACTCCGAAGAAGCCGAACTCGGCGCTTCGCAAGGTTGCCAAGGTCCGCCTGACCAACCAGGAAGAAGTGATTAGCTATATCGGCGGCGAAGGCCACAACCTGCAGGAGCACTCCGTGGTCCTGATCCGTGGCGGTCGCGTCAAGGATCTGCCGGGTGTGCGTTACCACACCGTTCGTGGTTCGCTGGACGCCTCGGGCGTTGCCAAGCGTCGTCAGGGCCGTTCCAAGTACGGCGCCAAGCGTCCGAAGAGCTAAGGGAAAGTACACATGTCTCGTAAAGGTAATACGCCGCAGCGCTCTGTCCTGCCGGATCCGAAGCACGGAAGTGAAACCATCGCACGCTTCATCAACATGGTGATGCTGAGCGGCAAGAAGTCGGTCGCTGAAAAGATCGTCTATGGCGCCATGGATGTGATCGGCGAAAAGAACCCGAACACCATCGAGCTGGTTCAGAAGGCTCTGGACAACGTGGCTCCGTCGGTCGAAGTGAAGTCCCGCCGTGTCGGTGGTGCGACCTACCAGGTGCCGGTCGAAGTGCGTTCGTCGCGCAAGATGGCCCTGGCCATGCGCTGGCTGATCGACTCGGCACGTAAGCGTGGTGAAAACACCATGCCGAAGAAGCTGGCTGCAGAACTGCTGGATGCCTCGGAAAACCGTGGTGGCGCCATCAAGAAGCGCGAAGAAACCCACCGCATGGCCGAAGCCAACAAGGCCTTCGCCCACTACCGCTGGTGAGTTTGACGGCCTTGTAAAACAGGCACGGCAGCACCATCAAGGTGCTGCCTCGCGGCCCCAGAAGGGCTGCGCCAATCCGAAGGCCGCCGAAAGGCGGCGTTCGGCCATCCGAATTCCAAGAAATTGAGAGGCTCCCGTGGCCCGCACCACTCCCATCGAGCGTTACCGCAACTTCGGCATCATGGCCCACATCGATGCCGGCAAGACCACCACGTCCGAGCGCATCCTGTTCTACACCGGCAAGAGCCACAAGATCGGTGAAGTGCACGACGGCGCCGCCACCATGGACTGGATGGAGCAGGAGCAGGAGCGTGGCATCACGATCCAGTCCGCTGCCACCACCGCGTTCTGGAAGGGCATGGACAAGTCCCTGCCGGAGCACCGCTTCAACATCATCGACACCCCCGGGCACGTCGACTTCACCATCGAAGTGGAGCGCTCGCTGCGCGTGCTCGACGGTGCGGTGTTCGTGCTGTGTGCCGTCGGTGGCGTGCAGCCGCAGTCGGAAACCGTGTGGCGCCAGGCCAACCGGTACAAGGTGCCGCGTATTGCGTTCGTCAACAAGATGGACCGCACCGGCGCCAACTTCACCAAGGTCGTTGGCCAGTTGAAGGCCAAGCTGGGCGCCACCGCCGTGCCGATGCAGCTGCCGATCGGCGCTGAAGAAGGCTTCAAGGGCGTGGTCGACCTGATCAAGATGAAGGCCATCCATTGGGATGAAGCCTCGCAGGGCATGAAGTTCGAGTACCTGGACATTCCGGCCGACATGAAGGCGGAGGCCGAAGAGGCCCGTACCTTCATGATCGAAGCGGCTGCCGAAGCCAGCGAAGAGCTGATGGAAAAGTACCTGGGCGGCGAAGAGCTGACCGAGGCCGAGATCGTCGAAGCCCTGCGCGTGCGCACCCTGGCCACCGACATCGTGCCGATGTACTGCGGTTCGGCGTTCAAGAACAAGGGCGTGCAGGCCATGCTGGACGGCGTGGTGCAGCTGCTGCCGTCGCCGATCGACGTGCCGGACGTGACCGGTACCGACGTGGACGACGAAGCCATCGCGCTGAGCCGCAAGTCCGACGACAAGGCGCCGTTCTCGGCCCTGGCCTTCAAGATCATCACCGACCCGTTCGTGGGTGCGCTGACCTTCTTCCGTGTCTATTCGGGCACGCTGAATGCTGGCGACCAGCTGCTGAACTCGGTGAAGGGCAAGAAGGAGCGCATCGGCCGCATCCTGCAGATGCATTCCAACGATCGTGAAGAGATCAAGGAAGTGCTGGCCGGTGACATCGCCGCGGCCGTGGGTCTGAAGGACACCACCACCGGCGACACGCTGTGCTCGCAGGACCACCCGATCATCCTGGAGCGCATGGTGTTCCCGGAGCCGGTGATCTCGATGGCCGTCGAGCCGAAGACCAAGTCGGACCAGGAAAAGATGGGTCTGGCGCTGGGTCGTCTGGCTGCGGAAGATCCGTCGTTCCGCGTCAAGACCGACGAAGAATCCGGCCAGACCATCATCTCGGGCATGGGCGAGCTGCACCTGGACATCATCGTTGACCGCATGAAGCGCGAGTTCAACGTGGAAGCCAACGTCGGCAAGCCGCAGGTGGCCTACCGCGAAACCATCCAGCTGGCCGACGTCAAGTCGGACTACAAGCACGCCAAGCAGTCCGGTGGTAAGGGTCAGTACGGTCACGTCGTGATCGAGCTGTCGCCGATCACCGCTGAAGACCGTGCCGATCCGAAGATCTCGGCGCTGATCAAGGATGATTTCCTGTTCATCAACGACATCACCGGTGGCGTGATTCCGAAGGAATTCATCGCCCCGATCGAAAAGGGTCTGCGCGAAACCATCACCAGCGGTCCGCTGGCGGGCTTCCCGGTGGTGGATGTCAAGGTCAAGCTGGTGTTCGGCTCGTACCATGACGTCGACTCCTCGGAAATGGCGTTCAAGCTGGCTGCGTCGATGGCCTTCAAGCAGGGCTTCAACAAGGCCAAGCCGGTCCTGCTGGAGCCGATCATGAAGGTCGAAATCGTGACCCCGAGCGATTACCAGGGTGACGTGATGGGCGACGTCAGCCGTCGTCGCGGCATGCTGCAGGGTTCGAGCGTGACCGGTGACGGTTCGGCCGAAATCATCAACGCGATGATCCCGCTGGGCGAAATGTTCGGTTACGCCACCTCGCTGCGTTCGCAGACCCAGGGTCGCGCAACGTTCACGATGGAATTCGACCACTACGAGCCGGCGCCGAGCAACATCGCCGAAACCGTGATCAAGAAGGCCTGAGCGTAAGCTCAGGTCTTTACCTCCCTCTTTCTGATATTCAAGGTAGACAACAATGGCAAAGGGTAAGTTCGAGCGCACCAAGCCGCACGTCAACGTCGGCACCATCGGTCACGTCGATCATGGCAAGACCACGCTGACCGCTGCGCTGACCAAGATCGGCGCAGAGCGCTTCGGTGGCGAATTCAAGGATTACTCCGCGATCGACGCCGCGCCGGAAGAAAAGGCCCGTGGCATCACGATCTCGACCGCGCACGTCGAATACGAATCCACCAACCGTCACTACGCCCACGTCGACTGCCCGGGCCATGCTGACTATGTCAAGAACATGATCACCGGTGCTGCGCAGATGGACGGCGCGATCCTGGTCTGTTCGGCTGCTGACGGCCCGATGCCGCAGACCCGCGAGCACATCCTGCTGTCGCGTCAGGTCGGCGTGCCGTACATCGTCGTGTTCCTGAACAAGGCCGACATGGTGGACGACGCCGAGCTGCTGGAACTGGTCGAAATGGAAGTCCGCGAGCTGCTGAGCAAGTACGACTTCCCGGGCGATGACACCCCGATCATCTCGGGTTCGGCCCGTCTGGCGCTGGAAGGCGACCAGAGCGAGATCGGCGTGCCGGCCATCATCAAGCTGGTCGATGCGCTGGACACCTGGATTCCGACCCCGGAGCGTGACGTCGACAAGGCATTCCTGATGCCGGTCGAAGACGTGTTCTCGATCTCGGGCCGCGGCACCGTGGTGACCGGTCGTATCGAGCGCGGCGTGATCAAGGTCGGCGAAGAAATCGAAATCGTCGGTATCCGCGATACCCAGAAGACCACCGTCACCGGCGTGGAAATGTTCCGCAAGCTGCTCGACCAGGGTCAGGCAGGCGACAACGCCGGTCTGCTGCTGCGCGGCACCAAGCGTGACGACGTCCAGCGCGGTCAGGTCCTGTGCAAGCCGGGTTCGATCAAGCCGCACACCGAGTTCGAAGGCGAAGTGTACGTGCTGTCGAAGGATGAAGGCGGCCGCCACACCCCGTTCTTCAACGGCTACCGTCCGCAGTTCTACTTCCGTACCACCGACGTCACCGGTGCCGCCAAGCTGCCGGAAGGCGTCGAGATGGTGATGCCGGGCGACAACGTGAAGATGGTCGTGACCCTGATCCACCCGATCGCGATGGATGAAGGCCTGCGTTTCGCCATTCGTGAAGGCGGTCGTACCGTCGGCGCCGGCGTGGTCTCCAAGATCGTCAAGTAATCTGCTAGACTCTGCGCCCCGATGTTGCCTGGGTAGGGCATCGGGGTGTTGAAAAAACGGGAAAAGAGGCGCAGGACGCACCTCGTGTTCCCCAGACCAGGAAGGGTCGCGCCATTCAGGCAGTGTCAACAGGTCCCCTGTTGACCGCCGCGTTGTATGCGCGCTATACTTTTTGTCTGGGCAGATCGGGAGACCGGTCTGCCTCGATTTTTGAGGTCTATGGAAAGATCTTGTCGCCGCGCAGGAATGTGCGGCGTCCGCATTCAGGATATTCATGGGACAAGGCAACCCAGAGGCCTTGTCCGTCGCTCTTTTAACGAAGGAACCCACCGCCATGGCGGACCAAAAGATCCGGATTCGGCTGAAGGCGTTCGATCATCGTTTGATCGACCGTTCGGCCAGCGAGATCGTTGAAACGGCAAAGCGGACCGGCGCGCAAGTGCGTGGCCCGATCCCCCTGCCGACCAAGATCGAGCGTTACACCATTCTCGTCTCGCCGCACGTCGACAAGGACGCGCGTGACCAGTACGAGACCCGCACGCACAAGCGCGTGCTCGATATCGTCGATCCGAACGACAAGACCGTGGACGCGCTGATGAAGCTCGAACTGGCTGCCGGCGTCGACGTTCAGATCAAGCTGACCTGAGGACTACGACCATGACGAAGAAATATTCGTTGGGCTTCGTGGGCCGCAAGGCTGGCATGAGCCGCGTGTTCACCGAAGATGGCCAGGCCATCCCGGTGACCCTGATTGAAGCTACCCCGAACCGCATCGCGCAGATCAAGACCGTCGAAGCTGACGGCTACAGCGCCGTGCAGGTGACTGTCGGCGCGCGTCGCGCTGCCCTGGTCAACAAGCCGGAAGCCGGTCACTTCGCCAAGGCGAAGGTCGAAGCCGGTCGTGGCCTGTGGGAATTCCGCGTTGAAGACGCGCAGCTCGGCGATTTCGCCGTTGGCGGCGAAGTCAAGGCGGACATCTTCGAAGTTGGCCAGAAGGTCGACGTCCAGGGTGTCACCAAGGGTAAGGGCTTCCAGGGCACCATCAAGCGCTACAACTTCCGTATGGGCGATGCAACCCACGGTAACTCGCTGTCGCATCGCGCGCCGGGTTCCTTGGGCCAGCGCCAGACCCCGGGTCGCGTTTTCCCGGGTAAGAAGATGTCCGGCCACATGGGTTCGGTGCAGCAGAGCACGCAGAACCTGGAAGTGGTGAAGGTCGATGTCGAACGTGGTCTGATCGCAATCCGTGGTGCCGTGCCTGGCGCAGCGGGTGGTGACGTGATCGTTCGTCCGGCTAGCAAGGCATAAGGAGAGATGACGATGGAACTCGTTATCACGGGTAGCAACAACAAGGTCTCGGTCTCCGATGCCGTGTTCGGTCGCGATTTCAGCGAAGATCTGGTTCACCAGGTCGTCGTTGCTTACCGCAACGCCGGTCGCGCCGGCACCAAGGCACAGAAGACTCGCTCTGAAGTGGCTGGTACCACCAAGAAGTCGAAGAAGCAGAAGGGCGGCGGCGCGCGTCATGGCGCACTGACGGCTCCGATCTTCGTCGGCGGCGGTGTCACCTTCGCGGCCAAGCCGCGCAGCTTCGAGCAGAAGGTCAATCGTAAGCAGTACCGTGCCGCCATGTGCGCGATCCTGTCCGAGCTGAACCGTCAGGGCCGTCTGACCATCGTGGAGTCCTTCGATGTCGAAGCGACCAGCACGAAGGCTCTGATCGCCAAGCTGGCCGGCCTGGAAGTGGGCAAGCGCCCGCTGATCGTCACCGAGGAAGCCACCGAGCACCTGTACCTGTCGGCCCGCAACATTCCCTACGTGGAAGTGCGTGACGTCCAGGGTCTGGATCCGGTGTCGCTGGTCGGTGCCGACACGGTCGTCATCACCGCTGACGCGGTCAAGAAGGTCGAGGAGTGGCTGGCATGAACAGCAACGAAAAAATCTTCAGCGTGCTGCGTGCTCCGCGAGTCTCCGAAAAGACCGCGCGCCTGCAGGAACATTCCAACCAGTATGTCTTCGAAGTCTCGAACGAAGCCACCAAGGCCGATGTAAAGGCCGCGGTTGAGCAGCTGTTCGACGTCAAGGTCGAAGCGGTCAACGTGCTGAACGTGAAGGGCAAGAACAAGTCCTTCCGTAACCGCACCGGCCGCCGCGGCGATTGGCGCAAGGCATACGTGCGTCTCGCCGATGGCCAGTCCATCGATGTAACGGCCAAGGCCTGAGGTACATCCCATGCCATTGATGAAATTCAAGCCCACTTCCCCCGGCCGCCGTTCGGCCGTGCGCGTGGTTACGCCCGATCTGCACAAGGGCGCACCGCACGCTGCGTTGCTGGAGCCGAAGAGCAATTCCGGTGGTCGTAACCACCACGGCCGCATCACCACCCGTCATATCGGTGGTGGCCACAAGCAGCATTACCGTCTCATCGACTTCAAGCGCAACAAGGAAGGCATTCCGGCGCGCGTGGAACGCATCGAATACGATCCGAACCGCACCGCCCATATCGCCCTGCTGTGCTACGTCGACGGCGAGCGCCGTTACATCATCGCACCGAAGGGCCTGAAGGCCGGTGACCAGGTGATCGCGGGTTCGGATGCGCCGATCAAGACCGGTAACACCCTGCCGCTGCGCAACATCCCGGTCGGTACCACTGTCCACGGCATCGAACTGAAGCCGGGCAAGGGTGCACAGATCGCGCGTGCCGCCGGCGCTGCCGTGCAGCTCGTCGCTCGTGAAGGCCTCTTCGCCACCCTGCGCCTGCGCTCGGGTGAAATGCGCAAGGTGCCGGTCGAGTGCCGCGCGACCATCGGTGAAGTCGGTAACGACGAACACAACCTGGAAAAGCTGGGCAAGGCTGGCGCCAAGCGCTGGCGCGGTGTCCGCCCGACCGTTCGTGGTGCTGCCATGAACCCGGTTGACCATCCGCACGGTGGTGGTGAGGCGAAGGCCGGCCAGGGTAATCCGCATCCGGTCACCCCGTGGGGTGTTCCGACCAAGGGTTACAAGACGCGCCATAACAAGCGCACCCAGCAATTCATCGTCCGCGATCGTAGGGGCTAATCGACCATGGCACGTTCACTCAAGAAGGGCCCGTTCGTCGATCACCACCTCGTCAAGAAGGTGGAGGCCGCTGCGGGTAGCAAGAAGCCGATCAAGACCTGGTCGCGCCGTTCGATGATCCTGCCGGAAATGGTAGGCATCACCATCGCCGTTCATAACGGTAAGAACCACGTTCCGGTGCTCGTCAACGAGAACATGGTCGGCCACAAGCTCGGCGAATTTGCCATCACCCGGACCTTCAAGGGTCACGGTGGTGACAAGAAGTCGGGCAAGTAAGGAGAGATGACAATGGAAGCGAAAGCAATCCTGCGCTCCGCGCGCATCTCTGCGCAGAAAGCCCGCCTGGTCGCTGACCAGGTGCGCGGCCTGCCGGCCGAGCGTGCGGTCAACCTGCTGAAGTTCTCGGACAAGAAGGCTGCCCACCTGATCAAGAAGGTGGTGGAGTCGGCTATTGCAAATGCCGAGAACAACCAGGGCGCCGACGTCGACGAGCTTAAGGTTCAGACCATCATGGTAGATGAAGGTCCGACCCTGAAGCGTTTCATGGCGCGGGCGAAAGGCCGCGGTACCCGCATCCTCAAGCGCACCAGCCACATCACTGTGGTTGTGGGCGCCGGCAAGTAAGCGGAAAGGAAAACACCATGGGTCATAAAGTTCATCCGATTGGTATCCGCCTCGGCATCTCCAAGGACTGGAACTCCAAGTGGTACGCCAACAAGGGCGAGTTCGCTGGTTACCTGGCGGCCGACCTGAAGGTGCGGGACATGCTGCGCAAGAAGCTCGCGCAGGCCGGCATCAGCAAGATTCTCATCGAACGTCCGGCGAAGACCGCCCGCGTGACGATCCACACCGCCCGTCCGGGCGTGGTGATCGGCAAGCGTGGTGAGGACATCGAAAAGCTGCGTAAGGAAGTGAGCGAAATGATGGGCGTCCCGGCGCACATCAACGTCACCGAAGTGCGCAAGCCCGAGCTGGACGCGCAGCTGGTTGCCGAGTCGATCGCGCAGCAGCTGGAGCGTCGCATCATGTTCCGCCGTGCAATGAAGCGCTCGGTCGGCAACGCGATGCGCCTCGGTGCCCTGGGCATCAAGGTCAACGTCGGTGGCCGCTTGAATGGTGCAGAAATTGCCCGTTCGGAGTGGTACCGCGAAGGCCGCGTGCCGCTGCACACGCTGCGTGCCGACATCGACTATGGCTTCGCTGAAGCCAAGACGACCTACGGCATCATTGGCATCAAGGTCTGGATCTACAAGGGCGAGGTTTTCGATTTCTCCCAGGTTGGCCAGGAAAAGCAGGACGACACCCCGTCGCGCAACGATCGTAACGATCGCGGTGACCGCGGTGACCGTCAGCGCCCGGCCCGTGAAGCGAGGTAACGACAATGTTGCAACCCAAGCGAACCAAGTACCGCAAGGTACACAAGGGCCGTAACGATGGCCTGAGCTGGAGCGCCAACGCTGTCAGCTTCGGCGAGTACGGCCTGAAGGCAACCGCCCACGGTCAGCTGACCGCGCGTCAGATCGAAGCGGCCCGCCGCTCGATCAGCCGCTACGTCAAGCGCGGTGGCAAGATGTGGATCCGAGTGTTCCCCGACAAGCCGATCACCAAGAAGCCCATCGAAGTGCGAATGGGTTCTGGTAAGGGCAACGTGGAGTACTGGGTCGCCCAGATCCAGCCCGGCCGCATGATCTATGAAATTGAAGGTGTGGATGAGAGCGTTGCACGCGAGGCGTTCCGCCTGGCAGCTGCCAAGCTCTCGGTGACCACCACCTTCGTGACCCGGACGGTGATGTGATGGATATCAAACAACTTCGCGAAAAGTCGGCTGACGATCTCAAGTCCCACCTGACCGATCTGCGTAAGGAGCAGTTCTCGCTCCGTATGCAGCAGGTCACCGGACAGCTGCCGAAGACTCACGAAACCCGCCGGGTCCGCCGCGAGATTGCTCGCGTCAAGACCCTGCTCGGCAGCAACAAGTAAGGATGGCCGCGATGAGCGACACTACTGAAAACAACGCGCTGCGCACGGTCGAAGGCCGTGTCGTCAGCAACAAGATGGACAAGACGGTCACCGTGCTGGTGGAACGCCTGGTCAAGCACAAGCTGTATGGCAAGTACTTGAAGCGTTCGACCAAGCTGCACGCTCACGACGCCGACAACACCTGCAACGAAGGTGATGTCGTGCGCGTGACCGAGATTGCTCCGATGTCCAAGACCAAGAACTGGCGTGTGGTGGAAGTCATCACGCGCGCAGCTCAATAAGGAGATCTGACTCATGATCCAGATGCAGAGCTACCTCGAGGTCGCGGACAATTCCGGTGCCAAGGAAGTGATGTGCATCAAGGTGCTGGGCGGCTCCAAGCGTCGCTACGCACACATCGGTGACATCATCAAGGTCACCGTGAAGGATGCGATCCCGCGCGGCAAGGTCAAGAAGGGTGAAGTGTTCGACGCCGTCGTGGTGCGTACCCGCAAGGGTGTGCGTCGCGCCGACGGTTCGCTGATCCGTTTCGACGCCAACGCTGCGGTCCTGCTCAACAACAAGCAAGAGCCGATCGGCACCCGCATCTTCGGACCGGTGACGCGTGAACTTCGTTCCGAGAAGTTCATGAAGATCGTCTCGCTCGCTCCCGAAGTGCTGTGAGCGACAGGAGATAATCATGGCTAACCGTATCAAGAAGGGCGACCAGGTCGTCGTCAACACCGGCAAGGACAAGGGCAAGCAGGGCGAAATCGTCCGCGTCGACGGCGATCGTGTGATCGTCGCCAACGTGAACATCGTCAAGCGCCACACCAAGCCGAACCCGCAGGCAGGCGTTGCCGGCGGCGTGGTCGAGCGTGAAGCGTCGATCCATATCTCCAACGTGAATGTGCTCAACCCGGCTTCGGGCAAGGGCGAGCGCGTTGGCTTCAAGGTGCTGGAGGATGGACGCAAACTGCGTGTGTTCCGCTCCAGCGGTGAGGCGCTTGACGCCTGAGGAATGAGAAGATGAGTTCCCGTCTCGAAAAGTTCTACCAGGAAGAAGTGGTGCCGGCGCTGATGAAGCAGTTCGGCTACACCAATCCGATGCAGGTCCCGCGCCTCGTCAAGGTCACCCTGAACATGGGTGTCGGCGAAGCCGCGACCAACAAGAAGATCCTGGAAAATGCCGTCGCCGACATGTCCAAGATCTCCGGCCAGAAGCCGATCGTGACCAAGTCCCGCGTGTCGGTGGCTTCGTTCAAGATCCGTGACGGCTGGCCGATCGGCTGCAAGACCACGCTGCGTCGCGCCAAGATGTATGAGTTCCTGGACCGCCTGATCAACATCTCGCTGCCGCGCGTGCGCGACTTCCGTGGTGTCTCGGGTCGTTCCTTCGACGGTCGTGGCAACTTCAACATGGGTGTGAAGGAACAGATCATCTTCCCGGAAATCGACTTCGACGCTGTCGACGCGATCCGCGGCATGGATATCGCCATCACCACCACCGCCAAGTCCGATGCGGAAGCGAAGGCGCTGCTTGCAGCGTTCAAGTTCCCGTTCCGTAACTGATACGTCGAGGAATTCGAAATGGCAAAGACCTCCATGGTCAACCGCGATCTGAAGCGTGCCAAGCTGGCCGTCAAGTACGCGACCAAGCGCGAAGAGCTGAAGAAGATCATCTCCAGCACGACCGCTTCGTACGACGAAAAGGCTGACGCCGTGGTCAAGTTGCAGAAGCTGCCGCGCGATTCGTCGCCGAGCCGCCACCGCAACCGCTGCGAACTGTCGGGCCGTCCGCGTGGCGTCTACAGCAAGTTCGGCCTCGGCCGTAACAAGCTGCGTGAAGCCACCATGCGCGGTGACGTGCCGGGCCTGCGCAAGGCCAGCTGGTAAGGGATTCGTCCCTGCTGTATGGGGTGAGCCTGTTCAGGTTCACCCCAACTTGAAGAGTCCGACCCTGGTCGGGCTCTTTTTGTCGTATACTCCCGCGTCTCACTGGCAGTAACGGTGGGGTAGGGCGCTGTAACGGCGACCGGTAGAGCCGACTGGTAGAGCCGACTGTTAGTCGGCTGTCATCCAAATGGCTCTACTGAACAAGAACGAAGGGCCTCCAGGCCCATTTCAGAAATAGCAAGATTTTCGCGAAAGCGGATATCGGTGCACTCAAAGGTATCGACTATGAGCATGACTGATCCCATCGCCGACCTGCTGGTACGCATCAAAAATGCGGCCGCGGTTGGCAAGCAGACGGTGAAGGCACCGTCCTCCAAGATCAAGGTTGCAATCGCAGAAGTGTTGAAGGCCGAAGGCTACATCACCGACCTGCGCGTGACCAAGATTGAAAACAACAAGGCCGAACTTGAAATCGTCCTGAAGTATTTCGAAGGCAAGCCGGTCATCGAGACCCTGAAGCGCTTCTCGCGTTCGGGTCTGCGCCAGTACCGTGGCAAGTCTGAGCTGCCGAAGGTCCTGAACGGCCTGGGCATCTCCATCATCTCCACCTCCAAGGGCATCATGACTGATGCGCAGGCGCGCCAGTTGGGCGTCGGCGGCGAAGTCCTGTGCTTCGTGGCCTAAGGCGAGAAGGAAACTACTATGTCCCGCGTAGCCAAGAAGCCGGTCAACCTGCCCAAGGGCGTTGAACTGAACATCCAGCCGGAATCCGTCAGCGTGAAGGGCCCGAAGGGCACCCTGAGCCTGCCGAAGGTTGCTGGCGTTGAAATCTCCGTCAACGACGGCGTTGCCACCCTGGCCGCCAGCAATGACGACCTGCTGGCCCTCACCGGCACCGTCCGCGCGATCCTGGCCAACATGGTCAAGGGCGTCACCGATGGCTTCGAGCGCAAGCTCGAGCTGGTCGGCGTCGGTTACCGTGCTGCCATGCAGGGCAAGGACCTGAGCCTGTCGCTCGGTTTCTCGCACCCGGTGGTGTACGTCGCTCCGGAAGGCATCACGCTGTCGACCCCGACCCAGACCGAAATTCTGGTCCAGGGCACCGACAAGCAGCTGGTGGGCGAAGTTGCCGCCAAGATCCGCGCTTACCGCAAGCCGGAGCCCTACAAGGGCAAGGGTGTGAAGTACGCCGGCGAAGTCATCATTCGTAAGGAAGCCAAGAAGGCTTAATGGCGAATCCCTCGTAGGAGCCCGCACCTCCGTGTGCGGTCTTCCAGCGGGAACGCCCTCTTTCCCTTCAGCTTTCAAGGAAAAAGATCATGAACAAGAACATTGCTCGCCTGCGTCGCGCCAAGTCCACCCGCGCACACATCCGTGTCCTCGGCGTGCCGCGTCTGTCGGTGCTGCGCACCGGTCAGCACCTGTACGCCCAGGTCTTCACCGCCGACGGCTCCAAGGTGCTGGCGGCGGCCAACACCACCCAGGCCGACGTCAAGGAAGGCCTGAAGAATGGCAAGAACAGCGACGCCGCCGCCAAGGTCGGCAAGCTGGTTGCCGAGCGCGCCAAGGCTGCGGGCATCGAGAAGGTCGCTTTCGACCGCTCGGGCTACCGCTACCACGGCCGCATCAAGGCACTGGCCGATGCAGCCCGCGAAGGCGGCCTGCAGTTCTAAGGGATAAGGAAGCGGGGCTGGTCCCCGCTTCCGCCTGCCTGCCGGCACGGGTTGTGCCGGGCGACGTCCTTCTTCTGCAGGGGCGCTCGATCCACCGCTCCACTTCACAGCTATAAGCGGCCCTGAGCCGTACATACTCAATCAATCAAGGAATCAACATGGCAGAAGAACGTCAGCAGCGGGGTCGCGATCGCGACCGTAACCGCGAAGAGAAAGTCGACGACGGCATGATCGAGAAGCTGGTCGCGGTCAACCGCGTCAGCAAGACCGTCAAGGGCGGTCGTCAGTTCACCTTCACCGCACTGACCGTGGTCGGTGACGGCGCAGGCAAGGTCGGTTTCGGTTACGGCAAGGCGCGTGAAGTGCCGGTCGCCATCCAGAAGTCGATGGAGCAGGCTCGCAAGAACCTGGCCGACGTCGATCTGAACAACGGCACCCTGTGGCACCCGGTCAAGTCGGGCCACGGCGCTGCTCGCGTGTTCATGATGCCTGCTTCGGAAGGTACCGGTGTGATCGCCGGTGGTGCCATGCGCGCCGTGCTGGAAGCCGTTGGCGTCAAGAACGTGCTGGCCAAGGCCGTCGGTTCGCGCAACCCGATCAACCTGGTTCGCGCCACGCTGAAGGGTCTGTCCGAAATGCAGTCGCCGGCCCGCATTGCGGCCAAGCGCGGCAAGAAGGTGGAGGATCTCAACCATGGCTAATGACACCAAGACCATCAAGGTCCGTCTGGTTGGCGGCCTGCGCGGCGCCCAGGCACGTCACCGCCTGTCGGTGAAGGCGCTTGGCCTCGGCAAGCTCAATAGCGTACGTGAACTGAAGGACAGCCCGCAGGTTCGCGGTCTGATCAACAAGGTCCACTACCTCGTCAAGGTTGAGGAATAATCCAATGACCATGCATCTCAATGAACTGAGCCCGGCACCGGGCGCGCGCAAAGAGCGCACCCGCGTGGGCCGTGGTATCGGCTCGGGCCTGGGCAAGACCTGCGGCCGCGGCCACAAGGGTTCGTTCGCCCGTAAGGGTGGCGGCAAGATCAAGGCAGGCTTCGAAGGCGGCCAGACCCCCATGCAGCGTCGTCTGCCGAAGGTCGGTTTCCGTTCCAAGATCGCCAAGGACACTGCCGAAGTGCTGTCCTACCAGCTGGACAAGCTGGAAGCCGGTGAGATCGATTTCGCCGCGCTGCGCGCTGCGAACCTGGTCCCGACCTCGGCCAAGCAGGCCAAGATCGTCATGAAGGGCGGCCTGACCAAGGCCTTCACCCTGAAGGGCGTCGCAGCAACGGCCGGTGCCAAGGCCGCGATCGAAGCTGCCGGCGGCAGCGTACAGGAGTAAGACATGGCGCAAGCTGGCATTGGTAACCTGGGCGGCGGGCTCGGCAAGTTCACGGAACTTCGCCAGCGTCTGCTGTTCGTCGTCGGGGCGTTGATCGTCTACCGCATTGGCTGTTATGTGCCGGTGCCGGGCGTCAATCCTGATGCCATGCTTGCGCTCATGCAGGCGCAGGGCGGCGGTATCGTGGACATGTTCAACATGTTCTCGGGCGGCGCCCTGCACCGTTTCAGCATTTTCGCGCTGAACGTGATGCCCTACATCTCGGCATCCATCGTGATGCAGCTGGCGGTCCACATCTTCCCGGCGCTCAAGGCGCTGCAGAAGGAAGGTGAATCCGGCCGTCGCAAGATCACCCAATATTCCCGCATCGGCGCCGTGTTGTTGGCGGTGGTGCAGGGCGGCAGCATCGCGCTGGCGCTGCAGAACCAGCTGTCGCCGAGCGGCGCGCCGGTTGTCTACGCGCCGGGCATGGGCTTCGTGCTCACCGCCGTGGTCGCGCTGACCGCAGGCACCATCTTCCTGATGTGGGTCGGCGAGCAGGTCACCGAGCGCGGCATCGGCAACGGTGTGTCGCTGATCATCTTCGCCGGTATCGTGGCGGGTCTCCCGGGTGCGGTCATCCACACCTTCGAGGCTTACCAGGACGGCAACCTGCAGTTCATCCAGCTGCTGCTGATCGTGCTGGTGGTGCTGGCCTTCACCTTCTTCGTGGTGTTCGTCGAACGCGGCCAGCGCCGCATCACGGTGAACTACGCACGTCGCCAGGGTGGCCGCAACGCGTACATGAACCAGACCTCGTTCCTGCCGCTGAAGCTGAACATGGCGGGCGTGATCCCGGCCATCTTCGCCTCCAGCATCCTGGCATTCCCGACCACCCTGGCCATGTGGTCCGGCCAGGCCAGCTCGGCTACCTGGCTGCAGAAGGTGGCCAACGCCCTGGGTCCGGGCGAGCCGCTGCACATGATCGTGTTCGCTGCGCTGATCACCGGTTTCGCGTTCTTCTATACCGCGCTGGTGTTCAACTCGCAGGAAACCGCCGACAACCTGAAGAAGTCGGGCGCGCTGATTCCGGGCATCCGTCCGGGCAAGGCCACCGCCGACTACATCGACGGCGTGCTGACCCGCCTGACCGCGGCCGGCTCGGCCTACCTGGTGATCGTCTGCCTGCTGCCGGAAATCATGCGCACGCAGCTGAACGCCTCGTTCTACTTCGGCGGCACCTCGCTGCTGATCGTGGTGGTGGTGGTGATGGACTTCATTGCGCAGATCCAGGCGCACCTGATGTCGCACCAGTATGAGAGCCTGTTGAAGAAGGCCAACCTGAAGGGCGGCAACCGCGGCGGTTTTGCCCGCGGCTGATTGGCCTGTTACACTATCGTCTTCCTGACGTGATGGTCCTCCGCTTCGCGGACCTGGCCACACAAACGAAGGGCGGCCCCCGCAGCGGTTCCGGGTGGGGGTGAGATCGGGTCGTCCCGCGCGGGAGTAGCGCGGGCGGCGCCGGAAGAGGGTCTGAAAGGATCGCTTCCGGGGTCAACCTGATCCGGCGCCGGAGCCTGGGCACACTCCCTGGGCCGAGTTCATGAAACCTTTCAGGTTTCACGGGCTTCCATGTAAACCGGAACCTTGTTAGTATCGCTAGTTCACTTTTTTGATCCATCCTGCCGGATCGGCGCGCCTTGGGTGCGCTGTCGGCCATCACTCAGCTGGAGAACCGCGTCATGGCGCGTATTGCAGGCGTCAACCTGCCAGCCCAGAAGCACGTCTGGGTCGGGTTGCAAAGCATTTACGGCATCGGCCGTACCCGTTCGAAGAAGGTCTGCGACGCCGCAGGCGTGACCTCGACCACCAAGATCCGCGATCTGTCGGAGCCGGAAATCGAGCGTCTTCGCTCGGAAGTGGCCAAGTACATCGTGGAAGGCGATCTGCGCCGTGAAATCGGTATCGCGATCAAGCGCCTGATGGACCTGGGCTGCTATCGCGGTCTGCGTCACCGTCGCGGCCTCCCGCTGCGCGGTCAGCGCACCCGTACCAACGCCCGCACCCGCAAGGGCCCGCGCAAGGCGATCAGGAAGTAAGGGACCTAAGAAATGGCTAAGCCCGTCGCTAAGACCAAGAAGAAGATCAAGCGCGTCGTCACTGACGGCGTCGCCCACGTCCACGCTTCTTTCAACAACACCATCGTGACCATCACCGACCGCCAGGGCAATGCTCTGTCGTGGGCGACGTCCGGTGGCGCTGGCTTCCGCGGTTCGCGTAAGTCCACCCCGTTCGCTGCCCAGGTGGCTGCCGAGAAAGCCGGCCGTGCCGCGCTGGATTACGGCGTCAAGTCCCTGGAAGTCCGCATCAAGGGCCCGGGTCCGGGTCGTGAGTCGGCCGTGCGCTCGCTGAACAACGTGGGCTACAAGATCACCAACATCATCGACGTGACGCCAATCCCGCACAACGGGTGCCGTCCGCCGAAGAAGCGTCGCGTCTAAAGGAGCGATAAGAAATGGCTCGTTATATCGGTCCTACCTGTAAGCTCGCCCGCCGCGAAGGCGCCGACCTTTCCCTCAAGAGCCCGGCCCGTGCGCTGGACTCCAAGTGCAAGCTGGAGCAGAAGCCCGGCCAGCACGGCGCCACTGCCCGTAAGGGCAAGCTGTCCGACTACGCTACCCAGCTGCGTGAAAAGCAGAAGGTCAAGCGTATCTACGGCCTGCTGGAGCGTCAGTTCCGCAACTACTACAAGAAGGCCTCGACCAAGAAGGGCAACACCGGCGAGAACCTGCTGCAGCTGTTGGAAACCCGTCTGGACAATGTCGTCTATCGCATGGGCTTCGCTGTGACCCGTCCGGCTGCTCGTCAGCTGGTCTCGCACCGCGGCGTCACTGTGAACGGCAAGTCGGTCAACCTGGCTTCGTACCAGGTCAAGGCTGGCGACGCTGTTGCACTGTCCGAAAAGGCTGCCAAGCAGATGCGCGTTCAGGAAGCCCTGACCGTGTCCAGCACGCATGACCTGCGCCCGTCGTGGATCGAAGTGGATGCGGCCAAGTTTGCCGGCATCTTCAAGGCTGTTCCGGATCGTGCGGACCTGCCTGCGGATATCAACGAAGCGCTGATCGTCGAGTTGTATTCGAAGTAATTCACATCGGAGAATCCCCGGCGACGGCCGGGGATTCACTAGGAGAACCCGCAACATGACGGTTACCGCCAATCAGGTTCTGCGTCCTCGCGGTCCGCAGATCGAACGCATTACCGACACCCGCGCCAAGGTCGTTATCGAACCGTTGGAGCGTGGTTACGGGCATACGCTGGGCAATGCCCTGCGTCGCGTGTTGCTGTCGTCCATCCCGGGCTTCGCCATCACGGAAGTCGAGATCGACGGCGTGCTGCACGAGTACACCACCCTTGAAGGCCTGCAGGAGGACGTTCTCGAAGTCCTGCTCAACCTGAAAGACGTGGCGATCCGTATGCATACCGGTGACAGCGCTACGCTGTCGCTGTCCAAGCAGGGTCCGGGTGTCGTGACCGCTGCGGATATCAAGGTCGACCACAACGTCGAGATCCTCAACAACGATCATGTCATCTGCCACCTGACCAAGGATACGGCAGTCAACATGCGTCTGAAGATCGAGCGTGGCTTCGGCTACCAGCCGGCCGCCGCGCGTCGTCGTCCGGACGAAGAGACCCGTGCCATCGGTCGTCTGGTCCTGGACGCGTCGTTCTCGCCGGTCCGTCGCGTCGCCTACTCGGTGGAAGCGGCCCGCGTCGAACAGCGTACCGATCTGGACAAGCTGGTGCTGGACATCGAAACCAACGGCACGATCGATGCCGAGGAAGCCGTGCGCACCGCCGCCGACATCCTCAGCGATCAGCTGTCGGTCTTCGGTGACTTCACCCACCGCGACCGCGGTGCAGCCAAGCCGGCCAACAACGGCGTGGATCCGGTGCTGCTGCGCCCGATCGACGATCTGGAGTTGACGGTTCGTTCGGCGAACTGCCTGAAGGCAGAAAGCATTTACTACATCGGCGATCTGATCCAGAAGACCGAAGTGGAACTGCTCAAGACCCCGAACCTCGGCAAGAAGTCGCTGACCGAGATCAAGGAAGTCCTCGCACAGCGCGGCCTTTCGCTCGGCATGAAGCTGGAGAACTGGCCGCCGGCCGGTGTCGCCCAGCACGGCATGCTCGGCTGATCCAGCGCGCAGGTTTCACCCCGCACCTTCGGGTGCGGGGGCTTTACCCGCAGTACCTCGCACCGACAGGCCCATAGCCTGCGGTGACGGTCGGCCAGGAGGGCCGGCACCGGACCAACCGCAGTCCAAGCAGCAACGCCAGGAAGGCGACAGCGATACCCAACCGATCCAACATTCTTTAAAGGATTACATCCCATGCGTCACATGAAGTCTGGCCGTAAGTTCAACCGTACCAGCGCGCACCGCGAAGCAATGTTCAAGAACATGGCTGCCTCGCTGTTCAAGCACGAGCTGATCAAGACCACGCTGCCGAAGGCCAAGGAACTGCGCCGCGTCGCCGAGCCGCTGATCACGCTGGCCAAGGTCGACTCCGTCGCCAACCGCCGTCTGGCTTTCGCCCGTCTGCGTGACAACGAAGCCGTAGGCAACCTGTTCTCCACCCTGGGCCCGCGCTACGCGACCCGTCCGGGCGGTTACCTGCGTCTGCTGAAGTGCGGCTTCCGCGCTGGCGACAACGCTCCGATGGCCTACGTCGAACTCGTCGACCGTCCGGCCGCCGTGGCTGAAGCCGTCGAAGAGTAATCGACGCGCAACACCAAAGATTCCCAAAAAACCCGGCCCAGCGCCGGGTTTTTTGTTGCCTGGGTTCCGCTCGCTACCTGCCGCTTGTTGCCTGTTGCTTGTTGCTCCGTAGCGCCGGGCTCTGCCCGGCTGCTGGTGGTTGTGCGCGAACAGCTGCACGCCGGTGTGCTATCGGTCCGGCCGCGGCCGGTGTGGGTTTGCGGGGGACGCCGCAAGTACGTCCGTGTAGGCTCAGTCGCGGCATCCATGCCGCTCATGCCCCCGCAAACCCACCCCGGCCGCGACCCCGAAACGTGGTCGGTTAGTGCGTGGCCTCATGGCCGGGCATGGGAGGCCGCGACCTGCCGGTAAGCCGGGCACGCCCGGCCCGTCTTCGCCAGCCGTAGAGCCGGGCTTTGCCCGGCTGCCGTTGACGTCGCTGCCGAAGAGGGGCCGGGCATTGCCCGGCTTCCCTGACGTTACGACCTCCCACGAAGAGCCGGTGGGCCCTATGAGTACCGATGTACTGTCGGGGACGCGGCGGGGGCGGGTTTGAGGGGGTCTGAGCCGCATGGATGCGGCGACGAAGCCTACAGGGACGTACTTGCGGCGTCCCCCGCAAACCCGCACCCGGCGCGGCCGGGCAGTGAACAGCTCGGCTGCGCGGCTGTCCGCCCAAAACCCGAAACACTCTGTATGGCCATCTACGCCGACATACGGCAGAAGGTCGCAGCCTGTACAGCGTGAGGGCCTGTTAATCTTGGTGCCTGACCAACATGAGTGTGCTGGCGATGAATCCATTGCGCTGGAATTACCGCGCCCAGTTTCTGCTGGGGTTCCTGATCTGTGCGGCATTGATCGGCTATGCGATCTGGCTGCAGCTGAAGATGGGGCTGGAGCCTTGCCCGCTGTGCATCTTCCAGCGGATTGCGTTTGCCGCGCTGGGCTTGCTGTTCCTGATTGGTGCGCTGCATGGGCCGCGCGACCGGCCGGGGCGGATGACCTACGGCGTGCTCGCGTTCATCGCGGCGGCGGTGGGTGCCGGCATTGCCGCGCGGCATGTGTATGTGCAGCTGCTGCCGCAGGACCTGGGGTCGAGCTGTGGGCCGCCGCTGGCATTCCTGAGCGAGACCATGGGGCCGTTCGAGGTGTTCCGCACCGTCCTGACCGGTACCGGCAACTGCGGCAACATCGACTGGACCTTCCTCGGCATGAGCATTCCGATGTGGAGCGTGGTCTGGTTCGCGCTGCTTGGCATTTGGGCGCTGGTGGTGTCGTTCCGTCGACCCGCCCGTCGCCACTGATTTTTTACCCCTGCTGATTGACTGGATACTGCGATGACTGCTTCCGACCGTGCCCCTACCTTCGCTGCCGTGCCGACCGACTGGTCGCCGGAGAGTTGGCGCGGCCGGCCCGCGCTGCAGATGCCGACCTATCCGGATCCGGTGGCGCTGGATGCTTCGTTGCATGAGCTCAAGCGGCTGCCGCCGCTGGTGACCTCGTGGGAGATCCTGTCGCTCAAGCAGCAGCTGGCCGACGCGCAGGAAGGCAAGCGCTTCCTGCTGCAGGGTGGCGACTGCGCCGAGAACTTCAGCGACTGCGAGTCCACCACCATCTCCAACCGGCTCAAAGTGCTGCTGCAGATGAGCCTGGTGCTGGTGCATGGCATGCGCAAGCCGGTGATTCGCGTGGGGCGCTTTGCGGGGCAGTATGCGAAGCCGCGCTCTGCCGATACCGAGACCCGTGATGGCGTCACCCTGCCGAGCTATCGCGGCGACGTGATCAATGCGCCGGAGTTCACCGAGGCCGCGCGCCTGCCCGATCCGCGCCGGATGCTGCAGGCCCACGCGCACTCGGCCATGACCATGAACTTCCTGCGCGCCCTGATCGATGGCGGCTTCGCCGACCTGCATCACCCCGAATACTGGAACCTCGAGTGGGTGCGCCATTCGCCACTGGCCACCGACTACCAGAAGATGGTGTCGTCGATCGGCGACGCCGTGCGCTTCATGGAGACGCTGTCGGGCGCGCAGGTGTACAACCTCAATCGCATCGACTTCTACACCTCGCACGAAGCGCTGCTGCTGCCCTACGAACAGGCGCTCACCCGCCAGGTGCCGCGCCAGCAGGGCTGGTTGAACCTGAGCACCCATTACCCCTGGATCGGCATGCGCACCGCCGCGCTCGATGGCGCGCATGTCGAGTACCTGCGTGGCGTGCGTAATCCGATTGCCATCAAGGTGGGGCCGTCGGTGCAGCCGGACCAGCTGCTGCGCCTGATCGACGTGCTCAACCCGGACGACGAGCCGGGCCGCCTGAGCTTCATCCATCGCATGGGTGCGGCGCAGATTGCCGACAAGCTGCCGCCGCTGCTGGAGGCGGTCAAGCGCGATGGTCGCCGCGTGCTGTGGGTGTGCGATGCCATGCATGGCAATACCGAAAGCACCAGCAATGGGTACAAGACCCGTCGTTTCGACAACGTGCGCAGTGAGGTGGAACTGTCGTTCGACCTGCATGCCGCTTCCGGTACCCGCCTGGGCGGCGTGCACCTGGAGCTGACCGGTGAGGACGTGACCGAATGCACCGGCGGCGCGCGCGAGTTGACCGAGCGCGATCTGGAGCGTGCGTACCGCTCCTCGGTGGATCCGCGCCTGAACTATGAGCAGTCGCTGGAGATAGCCATGGCGATTGTGCGCAAGCAGGGCGGCTGAGACCCGGCACGCGTAGAGCGGGGCTCTGCCC
>NZ_JBOHXV010000050.1:0-35113 GCF_050737075.1 Stenotrophomonas sp. | reverse complement strand
CGGTGAGCGTGCTGCAACAAAAAACCCGGCATCGCCGGGTTTTTTGTTGGGTGCAGTGCCACCGGCTTACGCGGTGAACAGCGCCTTCATCTTCTTCAGCGCGTTCGCCTCGACCTGGCGGATGCGTTCGGCCGAGACGCCGTACTCATCTGCAAGCTCCTGCAGGGTGACCTTGCTGTCGGCGTCCAGCCAGCGACGACGGATGATGTCGCGCGAGCGGGCATCCAGTTCGGCCAGGCCTTCGCGCAGCAACTGCAGCTGGTTGTCTTCGCTGTCGGCGCGCTCGTAGGCCATGGACGGATCTTCGTCCTGGGCCATCAGGTAGGCGGCCGGCGACGGCGGTGCACGCTCTTCGTCTTCATCGGCGGGCGCGTCGAAACCGATATCGCGACCCGAGAGGCGCGACTCCATTTCCAGCACTTCGCGTTCGGAGACGTTGAGGTCCTTGGCCACCGCGCTGACTTCCGCCGCGTTCATCCAGCCCAGACGGGTCTTGGACTTGCGCAGGTTGAAGAACAGCTTGCGCTGCGCCTTGGTCGTGGCGACCTTGACGATGCGCCAGTTCTTGAGAATGAACTCGTGCATTTCGGCACGGATCCAATGCACGGCGAACGACACCAGGCGCACGCCCATTTCCGGGTCGAAGCGCTTCACGGCCTTCATCAGGCCGATGTTGCCTTCCTGGATGAGGTCGCCCAGCGCAAGGCCGTAGCCGTTGTAGCCACGGGCAACGTGCACCACGAAGCGCAGGTGGGAATGGACCAGTTCGCGCGCGGCGTCCAGGTCCTGGTCGTCGCGGAAGCGGCGCGCCAGGTCCTGCTCGTCATCGACCGTCAACACCGGGATCTGGTGCACGGCGCCGATGTAGGCGTCCAGCGAACCGAGCGCACTGGGAATCGGAAGATTGTTTGCCACAAGGGCAGTAGACATGTTCTGGCTCATAGTCTTCATCTTAGCAGTCCGGGATTTGGACTGCTAAAGGGTTAAAAAGTTCCAGCGTCCTATGGGTGCAACACTGGCGCAGATCACCCGGATAACTACCGCGAAATGGTGACAGTGGCGAGTGCACCGCGCCGACACCACATTTCCTTGTAAATCAGGACGATACGAGAGAAAACGTCACGTCCGCGTCGTTTTGGGCCGGACAATCCCACATCCCCAAGCCCATTCAGCATGAAAACGTTGCCAGGCATTCAGCCCTGAGGCCCCGCCGACATGAACGTCAGCCCAAAGAAGGGGCCTGCGGCCCCCAGCCAGGCATGGCCAGGCTCTACCCAGCGGGTGTCCGATCTGCCCGGTGATCCCGCCAGCCACGCAGGGCGTGGCTCTACCGCGGCAGAAGCAAAGCAAAGCCAAACCAACCGAAGCAAGAGCGAAATGCCCGGTAGTGCCACCCCATGGGTGGCAGGCCCGGCAATGACGGAGGAGGTGGGTGGCAGGCCAGACAATGACGAAGCCAACGAATGGCCCCCCACACAACACCAAACCTAATAATACCCAGCCATATTCAAGAAGAACCCCTGCTGGTCATACCGCAGCTCCGTCATGTCATCACTGAACTCGGTGAAGTTGTACCCCACGCCCACCTTGAAGTTCTCCCCCACCCGACGGTCCACGCCCAGCAGCCAGCCCTTGCGCGCACCACCATCGCGCACCTTCAACCAGCGATGTTCGGCCAGGCCTTCCCATTCGGCGAACAGGCGGTAGCGCAGCTGCAGCGCGGCGAAATCGGCGCGGCTGTCCAGCCAGGCACCCTCACCGCGTCCGGTGCGGTAGTCGCCCCAGCGCGAAGCCAGCTTGGCGGCCAGCTCCCAGCGCACGCCGAGCTGGCGGATGCCCTCCAGTGACAGCACCTGCGAACGCTGGTCATACAGATTGCCGCCCTCCTGCCCCAGCGACGCCACGTCGTAGAGATAGGTGAACTTGCCGAAGCCCGCCCAGCGCGTGTTGTCGTGCGGGCGCCAGGCGAAGCCCACGTTGGTCTCCACCAGCTTGGCGTCGGCCACCGGGTTGATGCGGTCGTCGGTGTCGGCGTAGTTGGCACGCAGCGCGAAGCGCCAGTCTTCGTTGAGCTTGTACAGCAGGCGGTTGGTGGTCACCCACTGCTCGCGCTGCTCGGCACCGCTGTCATGCCGGTATTCCAGCTTGCTGCTCCACTGCGTGACCGCGTCGGTGCGGCCGCCGCTGACACTGTATGCGCGCCGGTCGATGCGGCCGGCGGTGGAGTCGAGCTGGCCGTCCATCAGCGTGAAGCCCAGGTTCCAGCCCTGTGCGGGATAGAAATCCATGCCGAAGGTATGCACCAGCCCGGCGCTGTCCTGGCGGCGGTCCTTGAGGTACTGGCTCTCGTTGTAGACGTTGACCTGGTTGCTCAGGCGCCAGCGCTGGCCGATGGTCCAGCCACTCTGCAGGCCGGTGTCGAACAGCGGGTCGGTGCCGGTGCGGTCGGTGCTGTAGCTGTAACTGCCGTACAGGCTGTGGTCGGGCGCCATGCGGTACTCGGCGTCGACCTTGGCCCCGTTGCCGCGGCTGCCGGTGCTGGCTTCCGCACCCACGCTGCTGCGATCACCGAACAGATAGCGCGCGCCCAGCGTCAGCAGGTTGTTCTTCTCGTAGGCGCCGCCGTCGTCGTCCAGCGTGACCTGGCCGGTGCTGTACAGCTCCCATGAGGAACCGAAGCGCTGGCGATAGCCGATCGCGGCGAGCAGCGCATCCACGTCCTGTGTCTGCTGCTCTTCGCGCACGCGGCGCAGCTCACCCGACAGCTGGCCGTCGTTGCCCAGCCGCCATTCCGCGGTGAGCTGGGTCTGCTCCAACGCCAGCTCGCCCTGCTCGGTGCGGGTATGCCGGCCATACAGGCTGAAGTCGTCGTTCAAGTAGCCGAGGAACTCCGCGCCGTATTCCTGGATCGGCTCGCCGGTGTCCTGGCGCGCCACCGAGAAGCCCGCGTCCACGTCGCGCCACCAGGCACCCAGGCTCCAGTCCTGCGCGGTCCACCCCAGTTCGCGCAGGTTGGCCCGCGCTTCCACGGCACTGGCCGTGCCCGAGCGGCGGCCTTCATACGGGTTGCGACGGATGAAGCTGAGGCCGCCGTTGTCCGAATAGAACACCGGTGCAGCCGTGGCATCGGTGCGGGTCTGTTCCATCTTCAGATACGTGCCGCGACCCGCCTGCAGGGTAAGGTCGGCGCCCTTCAGGCTGTAGTTCTCGCCGCTGCGGTTTTCGTCGATCCAGGTGCCGCCGATCGCCACGTGGTCGCCCAGCCATTGCCGGCCACGCGCTCCGTAGGTGACGTCGTCGCTGCTGAAGCCCAGCGGCACGTATTCGTAGTCCACCAGCAGCAACTGGTCGTAGCCATCCAGCGGCATGTCGCGGGTGATGCTGCGAACATTCTCGCGCGTCAGCTGCGCCAGCGGCCGGGTCAAGATCAGCCGTCCCTGCAGATCGTCGATCTCGTAATCCACGCCTTCCTGCAGCGTCGCGCGGGTTTCGGTGCGGCCGGTGGTGCGGTCGCGTACTTCCAGCACCACCTGCTCCGAACCGGGCAGAACGTCGGTATGGCGCAGGTAGTACAGGCTGCCACCGGTGCCGAGGAACTCGCTGTGGCCCGGCGCGGACTGCGCCTCCGAACCAAATACCTTCAACTGCGAGCGCGCCTCGCCCAATGGGGTTGCCTCGAGCGAACGCCAGTTCAACGCGCCGCCGTACAGCGAGCGCACGTACTGGCCGTATTCGGTGCCGGTGATGCCGGTGGCGAAGTTGCCCCACAGCGCCTGGCTCTGGTCCCAGTCCACGCGCAGGTACAGACGACCCTGGGTGTCCACGTCGCGGTAGGTGGTGGAGTCGTCGCCATACACGGGGTAGTACAGGTCCGGATCCAGGCGGCGGAACACGTCCTGCGCGTCGGCCTGGGTGAAATCGCGGAACAGGTACTTCAGTTCGCGGTCCTGGGTATCGGCCTGCGCGGTAACCAGATACTTGCCACGCATTTTTCCCTTCAGGTAGAACGCCAACCGCCCTTCGCTGAGGAAGCCGTCGTCGTCGCGGTTGTCGGCCGCCAGCGGCTGCACGTTGCCGCTGGCACTGTTCTTGGACAGGGTCACGTCGGCGATGGCAACCAGGAACAGGTAGCGGCCGGTGACGTCCACGTCCAGCTGGCGCTGCGCATCAGGTACATCGCGCGAGCCCACGTTGACGTCGTAGCGGTGCTGGCCGACCGGCTCGAGGAACTCGGCGGCGAACTTCTGCTCCAGATCGACCGGGAAGTCCTGACCATTGATGCGGACCCGGCTGTTGGGCTCCAGGCCACGCCCGTACAGGCGAACGCGCGAGCCGTGGATCGGGATGTTCTGCAGCCGCAGCATGCTCTGGCCGTAGATGCTGTTGCTGACCTGCAGGTCCTGCGCGCCTTCGCCGTCCAGGGCCTGGCCGAGGGTCTTCTGCACGTTGTCGCGGGTGACCTGGAGACCGCGGTCGAAGTCTTCCGGGGTGACCAGCTGGATGCGCTGGATGCGGGTTTCGTCGAAGGCGCCGCCGGCACCGTAGGCGCGTGCGACATAGATCAGGTCATCGCCGGTACGCAGCTTGATCTGCGCCGGGACCTCGCCGTTCCACTCCGCATCGCCCACGTAGTCCGCCGGCAGTTCGATGCGCGCCAACGGGGTGACCAGGTCGGTATCGGTGCCGCGGTACAGCGTCACCTCCAGCTTCTGGATGAAGGAGGCGTAGTTGTTGTAACTGTGGAAGCGCAGCGGTCGCACGATCCGGCCGTTCTCGAACGGCACCGTGGCGGCCGCCTGCACGCTCAGGCTGGGCGGCACCATGGTGGGATCCTCGGTGGCCCACACCACACCGCCGTTGGGCAGCTCGGCCATGAACTGGCCATTGGGCGTGGCGACATCCGGTGTTGTCGCCGGTCCCTGCGGCACGGCGCCCACGACGGGTGCATCGGCATCGTCGCGGATGCGCATGAGCAGGCCGTCATCACTGCGGCAGCTGTCGCCCTCGCAGCGAACCGACGCGGGCGGATCGGCCGGCAGAGCCTGCTGGGCGAAGGCCGGCGACGCGGCCAGCAACAGCACGCCTGCCACGCGTACGGCGAAACGGGAGGAAATCGGAGTCGGGCTCAGAAGAATGTCCATGCTGTCAGCGCCCCTCCCTGAGCGAGCTGTCGGGTCCGTCAGGAGACGCGGGAGGATCATCGAGGCGCCGCGAATGCAGCGTGCTGCCATCGGCGGCGAGCACATCGATGGTGGTGGCGGCGGCAACGGCATCGCCCACCAGCGGGCGCAGGGCCGTCTGCAGCGCGCGTGCGCGCTGTTGTGCAAGTGCGGACTGCGCCGCGGTGGCGGTCAATGTCAGTCGTCCCCCCGCATGCGTTTCCAGCGCCTGCGCGGCCTTGGCGAGTACCGCGCTGCGGTCGGCCGGTAGGCGTGCACTGCCCGGCGCGAACAGGGCATCGCCGAGCTCGATGTGCGCCGGCCGTGGTACCCCGGCGCCGGCGGAGGGCCCGCTGCGCAGGGCACCGTCGGGCATCCGCACACCGAAGTCGAAGCGTGCCGGCAGCCCGGGCGTGATCCGGCGGACCAGCGGATTGGGCGTGGTGAACTGCGCACCGGCCGGCAAGGTGGACGGGTCGACCTTCAGGATGAAGTTGCGCCCGCGCGCCTGACCGCCAGGAATGCCGAGCAGGTGGTAGCGACCGAACGCGTCGGTCTCCATCAGCAGGCCTTCCACTGCGGCGACGCGCACGCCGGGAATGCCACGCTCACCGTCATCCTGGATGCCGTTGCCGTTGCGGTCGTCGAACACACTGCCCACGATCAGGCTTTCGTCCAGCAGCGGATCGGTGGTGATATCGACATCCGCCGAGGCCACGTTGCCGATGGTGCGGTTCTGCCCATCGATGGCGGTGATGCGGTTGGTGTGCACACCGGTACCGGTGCCCGCACCGACACGCAGGTAGTACACCACCGTGGCGCGTTCGCCGACCGGGATATCGATGCCATCGATACGCAGCGGTTGAACCCCACTGGTGCGCGCATCGTTGTCCGCATCCTGTACCGCGAAGCCGCCGCTGACGAAGGTGAAGCCTGGCGGCAGCGTATCCAGCAGCGTGGCGCCGTTGGCATCGACCTCACCGACGTTGTCGATGGTGACCGTGTAACGCACCAGGTCGCCGATCTGCGCGCTGCGCTTGGCCGCCACCTTGGTCAGGCGCAGGACCGCCTGTTCACCCGCCACCGTCACCGAGACGTTGGCTTCGGCGCACAGCGGCGTGGGGATGGACACGTCGCAGATGCGGTAGCGGAAGCTGTCGGTACCGGCGAAAGCCGCCGTCGGGGTGTAGGTGCACACACCGTTGGCACACTGCACGGCGCCATGGGTGGGTGCCACGACCACCTGCAGGGACGCCGGGTCCAGCGGCGCAGCGCGCGCACTGTCGTTGGCCAGCACGTTGATGAGCAACGGCCCGGAGCCGCTGGTGCTCACCGCATCATCGCCCAGGCTCAGCACGTTCGGGTCGACCGTCACGGTGACGGTCGCCGTGGCGCACATGGCCGGATCGGCAACGTCGCAGACCTGGTAGTCGAAGCTCTGCACACCGGAGAAGTTGGCCAGCGCGGCGAAGCGGATGCGGGCCCGCGGCAGCACCGTGGCCGTGCCGTACGGCGGCTGGGTGACGATGCTCAGGGTGACGCTGTCCGGATCAATCGGCGTTCCGTTGACGCGGTCGTTGCCGAGCACGTCGATCTCGATCACGCCGTCCTGCGGCAGCTCCACACGGTCATCCTCCGCATCCACCCCGGGTTCGGCGGCGATCACGGTCACGGTGACCGTGCCGCTGTCGCAGACCGTGGGCTGGTTGACCAGGCACAGCGTGTAGGTGGTGGTGTAGCTGCCCGCCGGCAGGCCGGCCGCCACGCTCACCCAGCCATCCGCACTGAAAGTCAGCGCATTGGTGGCGACCGGGGTGAAGCTCACCTGCGCCGGATCCAGCGGTGCGCTGTTGAAGGTGTCGTTGGTGAACACGTTCAACAGCCGTACCCGCCCTGCCGGGCCCACCGGGCCGCCGCTGTCGTCCACCGCCAGCAGTGCCCCGACCGGGCCCTGCACGCGCACGGTGGCAATGGCGGTGGTGCAGTTGGTCGGCACCCCGTTCTCGCACAGCTGGTAGGCCAGCTGCACCTGTCCGGCCTGCACACCCGCCGCGACCATGATCTGGCCAAGGTTGTTCATGGTGTAGCCCGGCGTGCTGCCGGTCAGGCTGGCGATGACGCTGCCGACCGGCGGCGGCGAGACGTTGTTGAACGAATCATTGTCCAGGACCGAGCGGGCGATGGTGCCGCCCACCGACGGGTCCACCGGGGTGCTGGTGAAGTCATCGTTGACTGCCAGCACCACGTTGGCCGAACCGGACAGGGTCAGCGTGACGGTGGCATCGCCGCATTGCGCGCTGTACGGCGCCGGCAGGCAGACACGGTAGGTGAAGCTCACCTGCCCGGTGGTGCCCGACGGCGGCGTGTAGGTAAACGCGCCCGTGCCGTCGAAGACCAGGCCCGGCACCGCACCGCTGGTCACGGTGAATACCGCCCCGGCAGGCACGTTGTCGTTGGACCCCACATTGCCGGTGGTCGGACGCCCGATCGGCACGGTGTAGGCATCGGCCTGCGGCACCGGGGTGACCACCAGGGTGGCGCTGGCGGTCGCGCAGTTGGCCGGGGCGGCCGCCTCGCAGATCTGGTAGGTGAGGACGGTGGCACCGGACACCACGCCACTGGCCGCCACGTTGATCGTGCCGTCGGCATTGATGGTGAAGGCAGGCGGCGCACCGACCAGGGTCAACAGCACCGTGGCGGGCGCCGGCGGGCTGACGCCGTTGAGCTGGTCATTGGCCAGCACGCTGGTGGCCGAGGTCGTCCCCGGCAGCACGTCGGGCAGAACGTCCGCACCGGCAACCAGGCTGCCGTTGCTGATGTTGATCGTGGCAGTCGCCGTGGCGCAGACGGTCGCATAGGGCGCCGGCAGGCAGGTCTGGTAGGTGAAGCCGGTCGGGCTGGGCGTGCCGCCCGGCGGGCTGTAGGTGAACGCACCGGTGGCCGCCAGCGACAGCCCAGGCAGTGTGCTCTGCAGCGTGTACGCGGCACCCGCCGGCATGTTGTCGTTGCCGGACACCGTGTTGCTCAGCGTCTGCCCGACCTGCACGGTGAAGGCGTCGTTCTGCGGTGCCGGGCCGACCACCACGGTCACGCTGGCGGTATCGCAGTTGGTCGGTGCCGCGGCTTCGCAGATCTGATACGTCAGCGGGGTAGCGCCCGACGGCGTGCCGATGGCGACGCTGATCCTGCCATCCGGCGCAATCGTGAAGCCGCTCGGCGCGCCGACCAGGCTGAGCACCACATCGGCCTGCGCCGGCGGAGTGACGCCGTTGAGGCTGTCGTTGGCCAGCACGCTGGCGACGGAGGTGGTACCCGGTGCGACGCCGGTGAGCGTGTCGTCGCCGGCAACCAGCTGGCCGTTGTTGATGCTGATGGTGATGAACGCCTGGCCACACAGGCTGGCATTCGGTGCGGGCAGGCAGACCTGGTAGGTCAGGCTGATCGGGCCCACCGCGCCCACCGGCGGGGTGTAGGTGAAGGCACCGCTTGCGGTGAAGGCGAAGCCGGCAGGCGAGGCGCCCTGCAGCGTATACACCGCGCCCATCGGCGCGCTGTCGTTGGCGGCGACGGTGTTGGCCAGGGTCTGCCCCACCCGCACGGCGAACGCATCGTTCTGCGGTGCCGGCGTCACCACCACGGTGACGCTGGCGGTATCGCAGTTGGCCGGCGCGGCCGCTTCGCAGATCTGGTAGGTGATGGTGGTCGGGCCCGAAACGACGCCGCTGCCGACCGCGATCGTGCCATCGGGGTTGATGCTGAAGCCGGCCGGCGCGCCCACCAGGCTCAGCACCACGTTGGCGGGCAGCGGCGGGCTGACACCGTTGAGGCTGTCGTTGGCCAACACGCTGCCGCCGGTGGTCGCACCCGGCAACACGCCTGCCAGGGTGTCATCGCCCGCGGTCAGCGTGCCGTTGTTGACGTTGACCGTCGCGGTGGCGGTGCTGCACAGGTTGTTGTTCGGCGCAGGCAGGCAGGTGCGGTAGGTGAAGGCCACCGGGCTGGGGGTGCCGACCGGCGGGGTGTAGGTGAAGCTGCCATCCAGGTTGAACAGCAGGCCCGGCGGCGGGGTGCCCTGCACGGCCCAGCTCGAGCCGGCCGGCATGCGGTCGTTGCCAGCCACACTGCTGGACAGGCTCTGCCCGGCGAGCACCGAGAACGCGTCGTTCTGCGGCGTGGGCGTCACGATCACGGTCACGCTTGCGGTGGCGCAGTTGCCCGGCGCCGCCGCTTCGCAGACCTGGTAGGTGAACGTGGTGGGGCCCGCATCGACGCCGCTGGACACGGTGATGGTGCCGCTGGGGGTAATCGCGAAGCCCGCCGGCGCGCCGATGAGCGTCAACACCACGTCGGCAGCGGCCGGCGGCGATACCCCATTGAGATTGTCATTGGCCAGCACGCTGGCCGCGGAGGTGGTGCCCGGGACCACGCCACTGAGCGTGTCGTTGCCCGCCACCAGGGTGCCGTTGCTGATGTTCAGCGTGACGGTCGCCGGCGCGCACAGCCCGCCGTTGGGTGCCGGCAGACAGGCCAGGTAGGTGAAGCTCACCGGCGATGTCGTGCCGATCGGCGGGGTATAGGCGAACGTGCCATCGGTGTTGAATACCAGGCCCGCAGGCAGTGCGCCCTGCACGGTGAAGCTGGCGCCAGCCGGCAGGTTGTCGTTGGTCGCTACGCTGTTGCGCAGCGTCTGCCCCGCCTGCACGGTGAAGGCATCGTTCTGCGGGGTCGGATTGACCACGACGGTCACGCTGGCGGTATCGCAGTTGGTCGGTGCGGCCACTTCGCAGATCTGGTACGTCAGCGTGGTCGGACCGGACACGGTGCCGAGCGCCACGGTGATCGCCCCCGCAGGCGTGATGCCGAAACCGGCCGGCGCGCCGACCAGGCTCAGGATCACGTTGGCCGGCGCCGGCGGCGTCACGCCATTGAGCACATCGTTGGCAAGCACGCTGTTCGCCGTGGTGCCACCGGCGGCGACACCGGTGAGCGTGTCATCGACGGCCACCAAGGTGCCGGAGTTGATGTTCAGCGTGACGTTGGCGGTGCCGCACAGGGCGGCGTTGGGCGCGGGCAGACAGGTCTGGTAGGTGAAGACCACGGGGCCCACGGTGGCCGGCAGCGGGGTGTAGGTGAAGCTGCCGTCGGCGTTGAACACCAGGCCGGCCGGTGTGGCGCCCTGCACCACCCAGGTGGAACCGGCCGGCATCCAGTCGTTGGCGGCCACGTTGCCGTTGCTGATGGTGCCGCCGGCCTGTACCGCATAGGCGTCGTCCACCGGCGACGGGTTGATCACCAAGGTCACCGTTGCGGTATCGCAGTTGCCCGGCGCGGCGGTCTCGCAGATCTGGTAGGTCAGCGTGCCCGTGCCCGCCATGGTCCCCGCCGGCACGGCGATCGTGCCGTCGGCCGCAATGGTGTAGCCGCCGGGGGCGCCCACCAGGGTGAGCTGCACACTGCCCGCCGCAGGCGGGCTGACGCCATTGAGCGCGTCGTTGCCGAGCACACTCGGGGTGGAGCCGCCCTGTGCCACGCCGGTGAAGCTGTCGTCGCCGGCCACCAGGGTGCCCAGGTTGACGTTGAGCGTGGCGGTGGCATTGCCACACACGGCACCGTTCGGCGCCGGCAGGCAGGTCTGGTAGGTGAAGGTCACCGCACCGGTGGTCCCCACCGGCGGAGTGTAGGTGAAGCTGCCATCGGCATTGAACACCAGGCCCGCCGGAGCGGTGCCCTGCACGGCCCAGCGCGAACCGGCCGGCATGCTGTCATTGAGGGCCACGCTGCCGTTGAGCGTGCCACCGGCCTGCACTGCAAACGCATCGTTCTGCGGCGCGGGCGCGATCACGAAGCGGATGGCGGCCGTGGCGCAGTTGGTCGGCGACGCGCTTTCGCACAGCTGATAGGTCAGCAGCGTGGCGCCCGCGGTGGTGCCGGCGGGAATCTGCACGGTGCCGTCGTTGTTGATGACGAAGCCGGTCGGTGCGCCCACCAGCAGCAGCTGCACGGCCGCCGCCGCAGGCGGGGTGACGCCGTTGAGCGAATCGTTGGCCAGCACGCTGGGCGTGACCGAGCCGGCGCCGAGCGGGACCGCGAACGTGTCGTCGTTGGCCACCACGGCATTGACGCCGATGTTGAGCGTGGCGTTGGCGTTGCCGCACACGGCCGCGTCCGGTGCCGGCAGGCAGGCCTGGTAACTGAAGGTCACCGGACCGATCGTCCCGGCCGGCGGCGTGTAGGTGAAGCTGCCGTTGCTGTTGAACACCAGGCCCTGCGGCGGCACCGCCACGCTCCAGGTGGAGCCGGCGGGCAGACCATCGTTGCCCGACACATTGCCGGTGTTGGCCTGGCCGGACTGCACGGCGATGACGTCGTCCACCGGTGTGGGGCGTACCACCAGCGCGATGTCGGCGGTGGAGCAGTTGTTCGCCGCGGCGGTTTCGCAGATCTGGTAGCGCAGCGTGATCGCACCAGCCGGTGCGCCGGCCGCGACCGACAGCGTGCCGTTGGGATTGAGCGTGAAACCGGCGGGCGCTCCGACCAGCGACAGCGCGACGCTGGCGGCGGCCGGCGGGCTCACCCCGTTGAGCACGTCGTTGCCGAGCACGCTGGGCGTGATGCCGCCAGGTGCTACTGCACCAAACGCATCGTCACGCGCCACCAGTGTGCCGTTGTTGATGTTCAACGTCGCCGTGGCCGTGCCGCAGGCCGCACCATTCGGTGCCGGCAGGCAGGCCTGGTAGGTGAAGCTGGTCGGGCTGGTGGTGCCAGCCGGCGGCGTGTAGCTGAAGCTGCCATCGGCGGCGAACGTCACGCCCGCCGGGGGCGTGCCCTGCAGCGTGTAGGCGGAACCGATCGGCGTGTTGTCGTTGCCCGACACCGAGCCATTGAGGGTCTGGCCGGCCTGCACGGCAAACACGTCATTGACCGGCGCCGGGCTGATCACCAGGGCGACCGTTGCCGTAGCGCAGTTGGTGGACGCGGCCGCTTCGCAGATCTGGTAGGTGAGCGTGGTGGCACCGGACAGCGTGCCGGTGGCGACGCTGATCGTGCCATCGGCGGCGATGGTGAAGCCGGTCGGCGCGCCGATCAGCGAGAGCAGTAGATCGGCCGGCAGCGGCGTGACGGCGTTGAGGGTGTCGTTGGCCAGCACGGTGGGCGACGGCGTGCCCGGCGCGATGGGGGTGGCGAAGGTGTCATCGACCGCCACCAGGGTGCCGGTGTTGACGTGGATGGTTGCATTGGCGGTGCTGCACACCGCCGCATCGGGCGCGGCCAGGCAGACCTGGTAGGTGAAGGTGGCCGGGCCACTGAACCCTGCCGGCGGCGTATAGGTGAACGTGCCATCGGCGGCAAACACCAGCCCGGCCGGGGCGGCGCCGGACACACTGAACTGCGCGCCGGTGCCCACGTTGTCGTTGCTGGCCACCGAACCGGTGAGCGCAACGCCAACCGAGGTGGACAGCGCATCGTCCACGGCCGCCGGGGCGACCACCAGGCGCAGCGCCGCGATGGCGCAGTTACCCGGTGCCGCCGCTTCGCACAGCTGGTAGTTGAGATTCCTGGCGCCGGCGACGGTGCCGGCGGCCACGGTTACCGTGCCGTCGGCGTTGATGCTGATGCCGGCCGGCGCGCCGGGCAGCGACAGCAGCACATCGGCGGCGGCCGGCGGCGTGGCGCCGTTGAGCGAATCGTTGAGCAGCACCGATGCGGTGCTGCCACCGCTCACCGGGTTGATCGGGGCGGTGCTGAAATCATCGTTGACCGCCGCGAGCGTGCCGACGGTGATGGTGATGGCGGCGTTGGCCGTGGCGCACAGCGCGCCGTTCGGCGCCGGCAGGCAGACCCGGTAGCTGAAGTTGATGGGCCCAACGGTGCCGGTCGGTGCGAGGTACAGGAAGCTGCCGTCGGCGTTGAAGGTCAACCCGGCCGGCGCGGCGCCGGTCAGGGTGAACAGCGCACCGGCAGGCACGTTGTCGTTGCTGCCGACGCTGCCGTTCAGCGCCTGCCCGGCAGGCGTCGAGAACGCATCGTCGCTGGCCGCCGGGGTCACCACCAGCCGGATGGTCGCGCTGGCGCAGTTGCTCGGCAGCACGGTTTCGCAGACCTGGTAGGTCAGCACCGTGGCGCCACCGGCAGCGCCGGCGGGCACCTGCAGTATTCCGTTGATGTCCAGCGCATACCCGGCAGGTGCGCCGACCAGGCTGAGGATGACGTTGGCGGACGATGGCGGCGTGGCACCGTCCAGCGTGTCGTTGACCAGCACGCTGGTGGGGCTGTTGTTGCCCGGAGCCAACGGGGTGGCGCTGAAGTCGTCGTCCCGCGCGACCAATGTGCCGGCATTGACGTTGATGACGGCACCGGCAGTGCTGCACTGTGCGGTGTCCGGTGCGGGCAGGCAGACCTGGTAGGTGAACGCGACCGGGCCGGTGAACCCTGCCGGCGGCGTGTAGAGGAAGCTGCCGTCCGGCCCGAACTGCAAGCCGGCAGGCGCGGCGGCGGTGAGGGTGAACACCGCACCCACCGGCGCGTTGTCGTTGCTGCCGACATTGCCGGCCAGCAGTTGCCCCGCAGGCGTGGAGAACACATCGGCGCTCGCGAGCGGCGCCACCAGCAGCTGCACCTGCGCCGAATCGCAGTTGCTGTCCAGCGCGGTTTCGCACAGGCGATAGGTGAGCGTCACGGCGCCCGCCGGCACACCGGCGGCAACGCTCACGGTGCCGTCGGCGGCCAGCGTGTAGCCGGACGGCGCACCGACCAGGCTCAGCAGCACGTTGGCCGACGCCGGCGGCGACGTGCCATCCAGGCTGTCGTTGGCCAGCACCGAGACGGTGGTGCCGCCCACCATGGGATTGATCGGTGCACCGCGGAAATCGTCGTCGTTGGCAACGAGCGTGCCGGCATTGACGTTCAGCGTGGCCGTCGCGCCCGAACAGACGGCCGCGTTCGGTGCGGGCAGGCAGGCCTGGTAAGCGAACGTGACCACGCCCTGCGTTCCCACCGGCGGGGTGTAGGTGAAACCACCATTGGCGGTGAACACCAGGCCCGCAGGTGCGGCGCCACTGAGCGCGAAGCTGCTGTTGGCGGGCACGTTGTCGTTGCCTGCCACGCTGGCCGTCAGCGCCACGCCGGCCTGGGTGCTGAAGTTGTCATTGACCGCCACCGGCGCGAGCAGCAGCTGCACCGCCGCCGTGTCGCAGTTGGTCGGCAACGCCGCTTCGCACAGCTGGTAGCTGAAGGTGACCGCACCGGCCGCCGCGCCGCCGGGTACCGAGATCGTGCCGTTGCTGTTGAGCACATAGCCTGCCGGTGCACCCACCAGGCTCAGTATCACCTGTGCAGGTGCGGGAGGGACCGCGCCGTTGATGGTGTCGTTGGCCAGCACGCTGTTGGTGGTGCCGCCGGTGGCCGGGTTGATGATGGCGCCGCGGAAGTCATCCGGATTGGCGACCAGCGTGCCGGCATTGACGTTCAGCGTGACCGTGGCGATATCGCACACAGCCGCGAACGGCGCCGCCAGGCAGGCCTGGTAGTTGAAGGTGGTGGTGCCGGTGAACTGCGCCGGCGGGGTATAGGTGAAGCTGCCGTCGGCAGCGAACACCAGGCCCGGCGGCGTCGCACCGCTGATGGCGAAGGTAGTGCCGGCGGCGACGTTGTCGTTGACCGACACGTTGCCGCTCACCGGGGTGGCCACCTGGGTGGCATAGGCATCGGCCACGGCATCGGGCGCGATCACCACCGCGATGGTCGCGGAGGCGCAGTTGCCCGTGCCTGCCTGGCAGAGCTGGTAGGTCAGGCTGATCGGACCGGCCGGCGCACCGGCAGGCACCAGCAGCTGGCCATTGCCATTGAGCGTGTAACCGGCCGGCGGCGCATTGATCAGCGACAGCGCGGCCTGCGCCGGCGTGATCGGCGCGCCGTTGAAGGTGTCGTTGGCCAGCACGCTGGCGGTCAGGCCGCCCGCACTGGTCAGCGGCGTGGCGGTGAAATCATCATTGCTGGCGACGACAACGCCGGGAGCGACGTTCACGGTGACCGTCGCCGCGTCGCACACGCCGCTGTTCGGCGCCGGCAGGCACAGCTGGTAGCGGAAGGTGTCCGGACCGGTATAGGTCGCCTGCGCGGTGTAGATGAAGCTGCCATCCGCATTGACGGTGACGGTGCCATGCGCGGCCACGGCCAGCAGGCTGAACTGCGCGTTGGCGCCGGCGTTGTCGTTGCCGGTGACGCTGCCGTTGAAGGCGACGCCTGCGGTGGCCACGAAGGTATCGTCGACCGCATCGGGTGCGATCACGAGCTGCACAGTGGCGGTGGCACAGCTGGTTGGCGTGGCCACTTCACACAGCTGGTAGCTGAAGCCGACCGCGCCAGCGCCGGCACCGGCCGGAATCGAGAGTTGCCCGGCGGCATTGGTTGCATACCCCAGCGGTGCGCCGCTCAGGGTCAACGTCACCGCCGCCGGCACCACCGCCGCGCCGTTCAGCGTGTCGTTGCCCAGCAGGCTCACCGTGGTGGTGGTCCCCGGCTGCAGCGGCGTGGCGAACACGTCGTTCGCCGCGACCAGCTGGTTCGCCGCGACGTTCACGCTGACCGTGGCGCTGTCGCACACACCGACATTCGGCGCCGGCAGGCAGACCTGGTAGGTGAAGCTGTCCGGCCCGGTGTTGCCGTTGAGCGGGGTGTAGCTGAAGGTGCCGTCGGCATTGACCACGGCCGTGCCACGGGTCGGCGCGGTGCCCAGGGTGTAGGTAGAGCCACTGGCGATGTTGTCGTTGGCCGCCAGGCTGCCGGTCGCGGGCTGGCCGCCACCGGGCGTGGTGACCGTGTCGTTGACCGCGTCGGGGCTGACCACCAGGTTGGCGGTGGCGGTCGCACAGTTGGCCGGCAACGCGTTTTCGCAGAACCGGTAGGTCAGCGCGAGCGGGCCGGCCGCGGCCGTCGCCGGCACCTGGATGCTGCCGTTGCCGTTGATGGCGAAGCCGGTCGGCGCGCCGATCAGGCTCAGCGTGACCTGCGCCTGCGGCACCGCGCCGCCGTTGAAGGTGTCGTTCTGCAGAACGCTGGCGGTAAGGCCGCCGACACCGGGTGCGATCGGCGGGGTCAGCGTGTCATCCACGGCAACCAGCGCATTGGCGTTGACCACGATCGCCGCGGTGGCGGTGGCGCAGACCGTGGCGTTCGGTGCCGGCAGGCAGACCTGGTACTGGAATGCGCTCGGCGCGACGATGCCGCCCGGCGGCGCGTAGGTGAACGTACCGGCGCTGGCGATGGTGAGCCCGGCCGGCGGGGTGCCGATCGCACTGAACACCGCACCGGCCGGCGCGTTGTCGTTGGCCGCCACGCTGCCGCTCAACGACGCGCTGCCGCCGACAGCGTTGAAGCTGTCATTCACCGCCGTCGGGGCAATGATGAGGCTGGCGGTAGCGGTGGCGCAGTTGGTCGGCGAGGCGCTCTCGCAGATCTGATAGGTCAGCGCGGTGGCGCCAGCGGCGGCCCCTGCGGGGACCGCGATCACACCGGCGGCGTTGATGGTGAAGCCGGCCGGCGCGTTCTGCAGCGCGATGATCAGGTTGGCCCCGTTCACCGGTGCACCGTTGAGGGTGTCGTTGGTGAGCACGCTGGGCGTGTTGCCGCCCGTGGTCGAGGAGATGGCCGTGGCAAAGGTGTCGTTGTTGGCGATCAGCGCGTTGGCCTGCACCGGCACCGCCGGGGTGGTCGCGCTGTTGTCGCCCGGGGTCGGGTCGGTCGTGCCCGGCGGCAGCACCAGCGACACGCTGTTGGCCGGCACCGTGGCGGGCGTGGAGGTGGGCGCGCTGCCGTTGACCAGCAGCACGACGCTGTCGCCTACCCCGACATTGACCTGCACGTTGATGGCGTTGCCCGCACCGCTGGCCAACGCGCACGACGAGGCGGCGGTGGTGGGCTGGCAGGTCCAGGTGACGTTGGTGAGCAACGCGGACACGGTGTCGACCACGCCCACGGCGCTGGCCGCCGAGGGACCGGCGTTGCTGACCTGGATGCGGTACTGCACGGCGCCGCCGGCGGCCACGGGGGACGCGCTCAGCAGCGTTTTGGTCACACTGAGCTGCGCCTGCAGCGCCAGCGCGTTGGCGTCGATGGCGGTGTTGTTGCCCAGTGTCGGGTCGCCGACATCCACCGGCGCGGTGACCGTGGCGGTGTTGCTCAGCGGATTCGGGTAGCTCTGTGCGGAGACGGATGGCGACAGCAGCACCGCCAACAGGGCCACCGCGTACGCGATGCCGGCCGAAGCCATGCGTGCCCTGCCGTGTGTGCCGGTTGTTGCCATGCGTTCCCCCTCCAAAGCCGCCGTGGGGCCTCTTAGGCCCGCCGGCAACGCTGTATCCGTGAATCCACGGCGCGGGATCATTCCCTCGCCATCGGTCGTATTGCCCGGCGCGTCAGTACGCGCCGGGGTTGTTGCTGAAGCTCACTGGCACGCTGATCGTTGCCTGGCCGCCATTGACCAGGTTCACCCCGACGCTGACCGCGGCACCGCCCACCGCCCCGCCGCTGGCCGCAGCGCAGGCGCTGCCCGTGGTGGCACTGCAGGTCCATGCGCCACGCAGCGTGGTGCCGTTGGGAAGGGTGTCGGCGACGATCGCGTTGGTGACCGGGTCGGGCCCGTTGTTGCGCACCACCAGCGTGTAGGTCGCCGAGCCACCCGGCGTGTAGGTGCTGCTGCCATCACTCTTGGTGATGGAAAGATCTGCCTGGCGCGTTCGGTTGGTGATGCTGCACACCAGGGTCACCGCCGTGGCGGTCATTGCCGGCGCCTGCAGCGTGAACGTGCCGCCGGTACCGGACGACACCACCGTGCTGTTCTGATCCACGCATTGCCAGCTGCTGGCATAGCGCGCGAGTGTGCCGCCGGCCGCCGCAGCCTCGGCCAGCGCATAGCTGCCGCCAGGCACGGTGATCACCGCCGCCGTGGCGCCGTTGTTGCCCACGTTGGTGGCCGAGCCGACGGTGCTGCCGTTGTAGGTGATGGACAGGTTGAACAGGCCGGTGTCGCTGGTGGGTTGCAGCACCTTCACCAGTTGCAGCGTCGCCGCGCAGGCCTGGGTGACGCCTTCGACGGTGAACACGGCCTGGCCCACGCGGATGCCGAGCAGGCCCAGCAGGTTGTCCACGACACCCCCCAGCAGCGAGGTCAGCACCGGCGTGACCAGCGCGTTGACCAGGGTGCGGATCGGCGTCAACAGCGTATTGACGATGCCGTTGACCAGGTCGGCCACGGGCAACGGCAACGAGATGCCGCCGAGCAGCGTGACCACCGGGTTGCCGCTGGTGACCTGGATGTTGAGTGAGTTGGCCAGCGTGGAGACCAGCGTCGCCGCACTCACCGTGCCGGCCGTCAACGTGCGCGTCTGTGGATAGGGGCCGGTGAAGCTGGCGCTCTGCAGCCCGGGAGTGGCGGTGGCGTAGCCACTGATGCTCACCGTGAGCGGAATGGTGACATCGGCAATGGGAGTGACGATGCCCAGGATGTTGGCCGACACCCGCACCTTGACGCTCAGCGAGGTGAGCGTGGCCGGGCTGAGCGCGGTGCTGGTCAGCACCGTGCTGCGGTTGAAGAAGGTGGCGTCGCTGATCTGACCGACGTACAGATTGACCAGACCCGGGCGCGCCTGCAGCGTAACCGCGCTGCCGACCAGGTTGATCGCCGAGATGGAGCCTTCGGCGCGCGCGACGTCGGCGTACACCTGCAGGTGCAGCACATCGGCGCTGATGCTGGTGTTGGACAGCGAGACACCCAGCAGGTTGAGCCCGCTCAGCGCGGCGGTGAGCGTGCCGGTGTTCAGCCCCTGCACCAGGTCCAGATCGAGCTTGATGCGGATCGCCGCGCTGTGGAACGCCGCACCGACCGCACCGCAGTTGTAGACCGGCGGTTCCACCACCTGCACCCACAGGCGCACGTTGGCCACGCCGTTGAGCCCGAGTGCGGCCGTATTGACGGTGATCGGGGTGGGCGTGGTGAGGACGTTGCGGAAGTTGTACAGCTGCACGCCGCCGGTGAGCAGGTCCAGCACGTTCAGGCGCACCGTGGCGAGCGAGCCGGTGGGAAGTGCGATCTGCAGGATGTCGGCGAGGCGGATGCTGCCGGACGTGCCGGCGCCCCCCAGGGGCAGCGCGTTGAGCACGTTGGCCGCCGCGGTCTGGCCGTCGGCCTGCAGCACCTGCACCATCGCCGCGCGGAGCTGGCCCAGGGTGATGTTGGTATTGAGCACCTGGCTGGGATCGCTGACCACCACGCCGCCGTTGAGCTGGGTCAGCAGGGCGTTGAGGTTGATGTTGGCGCCGGCCAGGTTGTTCCAGTCGGCCACGCTCAGGTTGAGGGTGGTGCCGGGCAGCAAGGCGCCGAACAGCAGATTCAGGATCGGGCTCTGGGTGGAATCGACCGAGGCCAGGCGGGGCCCGGCGCTGACGCAGGCGCCTGCCGTGCAGGCTGACTGCGCGTAGGCCCGGCCAAGGCAGGAAAGCACCGCCAGCACGGTCAGCAGCAACAGCGCCTGCCAACGCACTGACGAAACGTTCACGCCTTTCACATTAACCATACGTTTCGTCTCCGCAGACATTTTTTTGGGCAGAGTTCGACCGTGACGGCGGATTTACTCCGTCGCCTCCCTGATCGCGCTGTGCCGATGTCCGGTTCCCGACGTAATCTACGTTCAGCCCCGGTTTTGCCGATTAATGCGGGGCCATGGAAATTCCGTCAAACAAGACGGCGTGAAAATGCAGGGGAGTGGCGCTTGCTGGCGGGCCGGCGCCCGGCTATAACCCTTGCTACAGAGGTGAGCGAAAGCAATTCTGTACACAGAAGAAAAGAATTTCAGGGAAGCAATACTTACTAAACAGGGAAAGGGGGCGTTACATGCAGGCCATGTGCGACAGAATCAGACGAGCACGCCTGACCGCAGGGCTATCGCAATCGCAGCTGGCGCTGGAGGCCGGCGTACGCCGCAGTGCCGTGGCGCAATGGGAACGGGAGGGCGGCACGTTTCCCAGTGTTCAACACCTTGCCTGCGTCGCAATTGTGACGCAAGTCTATTTTGAATGGCTGGCGACCGGACGTGGACCGGGGCGTCCCGAGGACGGAAACGACTTAACCATGTCGGAAGAAACCTCAGTCGACGCGGCGCGTACCGCCCAAGAAACCGAGATTCTCTCCCTGCTGCGTCGCATGCCGCCGCGAAAGCGCCAGATGGCCCGCGCCATCATCGAAATGTTGAACGATTAATTACGGGGCGAATACGTCAGGCTTTCACCCTGACTACGCCGGTAGGTAACGACCGTGGGTCGTTACACCGATTGCGCGATTGCGGCGCGCGGCGGCAGCGACCAGTCGATGCGGCCCACGCCGCGTCGCTCCAGGTACTGGTTGGCCGTGGAAAAATGCCTGCAGCCCAGGAAGCCCCGATGCGCGGACAGCGGCGACGGATGCGGCGCCTTGAGCACACGATGGCGGCCGGTGTCGATCACCTTGCCCTTCTGCTGCGCGTAGCTGCCCCACAGCAGGAAGACCAGGCCCTCGCGCTCGCGGTTGAGGGTATCCACCACATGGTCGGTGAAGCCTTCCCAGCCGCGCTTCTGGTGCGAGCCCGGTTGCCCCTCTTCCACGGTCAGCACCGCGTTGAGCAGCAGCACGCCGCGCTGTGCCCAGGGCAGCAGGCAACCGTGGTCCGGCCGCGGCAGCCCGAGATCGGCTTCCAGTTCCTTGTAGATGTTCAGCAGCGACGGTGGCACCGGCACGCCGGGCATCACCGAAAAGCTCAGACCATGGGCCTGGCCCGCGCCGTGGTACGGATCCTGGCCCAGGATGACCACCTTCACCTGCTCGAACGGCGTGGCATCGAAGGCGGCAAACATCTGCGGGCCCGGCGGAAACACGTGGGCACCGGCCGCCTTGCGCTGGCGCAGGAAGCCGGCGAGCTCGCGCATCTCCGGCCGCAGCAGATAGTCCCCAATACGTGTCTTCCAGCTCGGTTCGAGCTGGATGCTCGGTTGTACGTCGTCGTTCATCGCACCGCGGGTTTGTTGTCGTTGAGTCGCGCCAGGCGCAGCTGGAACAGCACCTTGGTGACCAGCAGCCGCTCTTCGATCGGCTTCTGCACCAGGTCATTGGCACCGGCCTGCAGCAGGCCGGACTGGTTGAGCGGGTTGCCGTCGCCGGTCATCACCAGCACCGGCAGGCGGCGCTTGCCGTAGCCGAAATCCACGCGCACGCGCTCCACCACGTCACGGCCGCTGAGTTCGCCCTTCAGGGTCACGTCGGTCAGCACCAGGTCGATGCGGTGGCTGCTGCGGCCCAGCGACTCGGCGGTCAGCAGCGCGAACGCCTCTTCGGCGGTCATCACGTGCAGCACGTTGAGGCTCTGGCGTTCGAGCATGCGCTTGGTGGCCTCGGCCACCACGCGGCTGTCTTCGACATACAGGATGGTGGCGCCAGGAATGGTTTCCGGCTGCACATAGCCACGAATGAAGGTGGCCAGCGCCTCGTGGCCCAGCGCCTTGTCGAAGTAGTCGGTGACGTAGTCGGTGAAGCGGCGCTGCTCCAGATGCTGCTGCGCATCGCCGGACACCACGATGACCGGCACGTAAGCCTGGCCGGCGGTCTCGCGCACCAGCCGCGCCAGCGCCAGGCCGTCGCCATCGCTGAGCGTGAGCGAGGTGGTGACCAGGTTGACCGGGCCCGCCTCCAGCGCCATCCGCGCCTCTTCGATGCTGGCGCAGCCCACCACCTGCACCGCCGGCAGCTCGCGCTGCAGCACGTCGGCGATCAGGCGGCGAACCAGTTTGGAACCATCGACCACCATGACGCGCGGTGCATCGTCGACCAGGTGCTTCAGTACTTGCGGACGCATGCGGGCCTCAGGTTTCGGTCGGACGGGTCTGGCGCAGGAAATGTCCCGTCACCAGCCACGCGCCCAGCCAGCCCAGCACGACGGTGCCGACCAGCACGAGCGATGAATGCAGCAGGTCCAGCCCATGCAGCACGAACGGGCTGGCGTAGCTTTGCGAGAGCGCGGCCAGCGGCGGGCGCAGGGCCAGCCCGGCGATGCCGACCAGGGCCAGGGCCAGCGCACCGGCGCCCAGGCCGTACCAGGCGCCCAGGTACAGGAACGGACGGCGGATGAAGCCGTCGCTGGCACCGAGCAGCTGCAGCACGCCGATTTCGTCGCGGCGCGCCTGGATGTCCAGTCGCACCGTATTGCCCACCACGAGCGCGGCGCCAAGTCCAAGCAGTGCCGACAGCACCTGCACCAGCCGCGTGCCGAAGCCCAGCCACGCGTCCAGGCGCTTGCGCCACAGTGCATCGTGCTGGACCAGGTCGGCCTGGGGCAGCCCTTCCAGCGATTGCGCCAGGCGGGCGTCGTCGGTGCCATTGGCAGGAGTGACGATCAGCAGCGACGGCAACGGGTTGTCGTGCAGCGCATCGATCGCTTCGCCCAGCCCCGCACTGTCGCGCAGTTCCGCCAGGCCTTCGTCGGGCGAACGCAGGGTGACGCCGGCCACGTCGGCACGGCCGCGCAGGGTATCGGCCACCTGTTTGGCCGCCGCCGCATCGACGTCGGTCTTGAGGAACAGGTTGATGTCGCGCGACTGCTGCACGCTGCCGGCGAAGTGCTTGAGGTTGTCCAGCGCGATCGACAGGCCCAGCGGCAGGGCCAGCGCGAGCGCCATCACCATCACCGTGAGCAGGGTGGCCCACGGCTTGCGCCAGGCGCGGCCCAGGCTGAACACCACGCTGTGGCCGTGGTGGTGCAGCCACACGCCCAGCCGCGACGGGGCGGCGGCTTCCTTGTTGGTGGCGGTGCTCATTCGGCCAGGTCCTGCGGCGAGATGTCGTCGATCAGCTTGCCGTGGTCGAGGATCAGCACGCGCTTGCGCATCGCGCGCAGCAGCGCCAGGTCGTGGCTGACCACCAGCACACTGGTGCCGCGCTCGGGCAGTTCGGCGAACAGCGCCATGATTTCCGCCGCCAGGGTGGGGTCGAGGTTGCCGGTGGGTTCGTCGGCGACCAGCAGCTTGGGTTCGCCGACGATCGCCCGGGCAATGCCCACGCGCTGCTGTTCACCGGCCGACAGCTGCGACGGCAGCGCCTTTTCGCGGTGGCCCAGGCCCATGCGTTCCAGCACCGAGCGCACGCGCTTGGCGATGTCGGCACGGCGGGTACCGCGCAGGATCAGCGGCAGGGCGACGTTCTCGGCGATGCTGCGGTCCATCAGCAGGCGGTGGTCCTGGTAGACCGCACCGACCGTGCGCCGGTGCCGCGGAATGTCGCCACCGCGGACTTTGAGCAGGTTGCGCTCGTCGAACACCACGGCGCCACGGCTCGGCCGCTCGTCGAGGTGGATCAACTTGAGCAGGGTGCTCTTGCCGGCGCCGGAATGCCCGGTGACGAACAGCATCTCCCCGGGCGCGACGTCGAAGCTGACGTCCACCAGTGCCTGGTGGCCGCCCGCATAGTGTTTGCTGACATTGTCAAAACGCAGGACGCTCATTCCTCCGATTATGCAGGAGGAGCGCGGCAGCGTGGGGATCACCGGTCGCCCGACCAACGGTAGGGCGCTACCGTTGATCGGGTCAGGCGCGGGTAGGTAACGCCCGTGGGTCGTTACGAACCCGACAGCATCCGGCGGATCTTGCGGCCGATGCGGGTCAGGAAGCCTGCGCCCGGGTCGGCGGCCGGTGCGGTGTTGCGCATCGGCTTGGCGGTGACCTGCACCGGCGTGACCGACTGGGTAGCACCCTCGGCGCCTTCGACCGGACGGCCGTGGCGACGACGACGGCGCTTGCGCGGCGCGCGTTCGCCCTCGGCCGCACCTTCCGGTGCGCCTTCGGCGCGCGGCGGACGCGGGGCCGCTGCAGCCGCTACGGGTGCGGTGCCTTCGACGGCAACGGCCGGCTGTTCGCCTTCCACACGCGGCTTGCGCGGGGGGCGCGGCTTGCGTTCGCCGCTGCGCTCACCACTGCGTTCGCCACGGCCACCGGCGGTGCGGCTGCCACTGGACGAACGACCACCACCACGGCGCTCTTCTTCGGCGGCACGCGCTTCGCGCGCTTCACGGAAGATCTGGCCGACGCTCTCGTTCTCGTCGCCCTCTTCGCCTGCCGCCACCGGCGCGCGTTCCGGACGCGGCAGCGGGGTCAGGATCTCACTGGTGACAGCCTCCACCGGGATCTTCTGCTCGATATAGGCTTCGATGTCCGGCAGGCCCATCGCATAGCGCTCGCACGCGAAGCTGATGGCATCGCCTTCCTCACCGAGGCGGGCGGTACGGCCGATGCGGTGCACGTAGTCTTCGGCGTCGAACGGCAGGTCGTAGTTGTAGACGTACTTGATGCCGTCGATGTGCAGGCCGCGCGCGGCCACGTCGGTGGCCACCAGGATTTCCAGCTGGCCCTTCTGGAAGCGGTTGAGCAGGCTCTCGCGCTTCTTCTGCGGCACGTCGCCGGACAGCACGCCCACGCGGTAGCCCGCCTTCTCCAGCGAGCGCGCCACGCGCTCGACGAACACCTTGGTGTTGACGAACACCATGGTGCGCGCGCCTTCGCTGCGCGAGAGCAGGCCCAGCAGCAGCGGAATCTTCTCCTCGTCGGCCGGGAAGTACATGCGCTGGCGCACGCGGGCGGCGGTGATCGATTCGCTTTCCACCACCAGCTTCTGCGGCTCGTTCATGTGGTCATAGGCCAGCTCCAGCACGCGGTGGCTGAGGGTGGCGCTGAACAGCAGGGTCTGCCGCGCAGTGCGCTCGGGCATGCGCCGCAGCAGGAAGCGGATGTCCTTGATGAAGCCCAGGTCGAACATGCGGTCGGCTTCGTCGAGCACGCAGATTTCGCAGGCGTGCAGCGAAACCACCTTGTGCTGCTTGACGTAGTCGATCAGGCGGCCGGGGGTGGCGATGATCACGTCCACGCCCTGCTGCAGCAGCTCGCGCTGCTTGTCGTAGTCCACACCGCCGTAAACCAGCGCGAAGCGCAGGCCCAGGTCGGAGCCGAACTTCACCGCATCCTTGTGGATCTGGATGGCCAGTTCGCGGGTCGGCGCCAGGATCAGCGCGCGCGGGTCTTCCGGCTTGCGGTCGGCCAGCGCCGGGCGGGTCAGCAGGCGGTTCACCACCGCGACCAGGAAGGCCAGCGTCTTGCCGGTGCCGGTCTGGGCCTGGCCGGCGACGTCGCCGCCGGGCAGTGCCACCGGCAGCGTCAGTGCCTGGATGGGGGTGCAGCGGGTGAATCCAGCGCCTTCGAGACCGGCCTGCAGGGCCGGATGCAGATCGAAGGAGGAGAAGGTCAAATCGGTCAGCGGTTTGTCGCTCATGAGTCCGTCTTGGTAAGGCCAGCCCGGCAGCGTGCACGGGTGGCTTGCAATCTTGGGGGCACCGTCGCCATTGAGGGCCCTGCGCCAGGGAAGGCGGAGGCCGGACCTACCGGTCCTCGGGCGCCGCACAATGACCCAGTTTAGCGCAAAGCGGCCGGCAAACCGGGATGTCAAGTCTCACACCCCTAAGCGACAACGTGCAACCGGGTAGAGCCACGCCCTGCGTGGCTGCCCCGGAAGCCCGTCAACCCCTCGTTCACCCCCCCGACCCCCAGTTGAACGCCCCGCCCTTCCGGGCTGGATCCGCCAAACCACCACCCGCATATAGGTCCAGCCAGCCCCGGCAAAGCGCGATGGCAATCACAGGATGATTCTTTCCACCCCGTGCCTGCCACCCCGCGACGATAGGGGTACACTGCCGGCCGTGAGCGTCCAGGCATCCACCGGACGCACCGCTGGTCGCCCGCGCGGCCACGAGGCAGCAGACGGGGACGGGGCCCAGCCCCGTCCAGGTTCAACCCCTCCGGCCCGGCCGGGTGCACTCCAATACGAGAGACCAAGATGAGCGACAAGGTTGTACATGTCAGCACCGCTGACTTCGAAAGCACCGTACTGAACTCCAAAGAGCCGGTCCTGGTCGATTTCTGGGCCGAATGGTGTGGCCCCTGCAAGATGATCGCCCCGGCGCTGGACGAACTGGCCGACGCCTATGACGGCCGCGCCAAGATCGCCAAGGTCAACGTCGATGAACAGCGCGAGCTGGCGGCGAAGTACCACGTGCGTTCGATCCCGTACCTGGTGGTGTTCAAGGACGGTGAAAAGGTCGGCGAGCAGATCGGCGCCGTCGGCAAGGCCCAGCTGGCTGGCCTGCTCGACAAGGCCCTGGCCTGAGCCACCCGGCAGCCGGCCACCCCGGCTGCCCCGCGGGCCCCACGCCCGCATGAATGACCCTGCCCCACCCGGCTTGCGCACTGCCGCGAGCCGGTGTTAGTGTCGGCACATCCGGCCGCATTCGCGCGCCGCATCTTCTGGACGACGTTTCTTTCCAGAATCCCTTCCCAACGTTCGCCGCCCCTGCCGGGCGCTCGCACCTTCCAGCGAGGAATTCAGCACTTGTCCGATATCACTACTTCCGAACCCGGGAGCGCCGACGCGCCCGCCGAGAAGCGCGTGCGCAAGCCGCGCGTCGCCAAGGCCGCTGCCAGCAGCGCCGACACCGGTTCTTCTCCTTCCCAGAATGCCCTGCCCCTGGCTGCCGCGCCTGACGCGTCGGCGCCGGCTGCACCCGCAGCCCCGCAGCAGGCGCCCCAGGCACCGGCCGCTTCCAGCGGCGATGCCCCGGCCCCGCAGGCCGGTGGCCAGGACGCCGGCGACGGCGGCCAACGCAACAACAACCCCCAGGGCGGCCAGAATCCGTACAAGCAGGGCCAGGGCCAAGGCCAGAATCAGAATCAAAACGACGGCCAGGGCCAGGGCAACCGCCGCGACCGCTTCCGTAACCGCCGCGACCGCGACCGCAATCGTGGCGGCGGTGGTGGTGGCTTCCGCGACGACGGCATGCCGCAGGACACCGGCGAGCAGCAGCCGTTCGTGCGCAGCCAGCAGGCCAACGTGCCGGAAGGCTTCCCGGTCTATTCGCTGAGCGACCTCAAGCGCATGCCGGCGCAGAAGCTGCTGGACATCGCCGAGCAGCTGCAGATTTCCGAAGGCGTGGCCCGCGCCCGCAAGCAGGACGTGATCTTCGCCCTGCTCAAGGTGCTGACCCGCCACGGCGACGGCGTTGCCGCCGACGGCGTGCTGGAAATCCTGCCGGACGGCTTCGGCTTCCTGCGCGCGGCCGAAGCCAGCTACCTGGCCGGTCCGGACGACACCTACATCTCGCCCAGCCAGATCCGCCGCTTCAACCTGCGTACCGGCGACCACCTGTCCGGCCGCATCCGCTTCCCGAAGGACGGCGAGCGCTACTTCGCGCTGTCGATCGTGGACACCATCAATGGTGAGCCGCTGGAAGCGTCGAAGAACAAGGCCCTGTTCGAGAACCTCACCGCGCTGTTCCCGCGCAAGCGCTTCACGCTGGAACGCGGCAACGGCTCGTCGGAAGACATCACCGGCCGCATCCTCGATCTGATGGCACCGCAGGGCAAGGGTCAGCGTGCGCTGATCGTCTCCCCGCCCAAGGCCGGCAAGACGATGATGATGCAGCAGGTAGCCACGGCCATCACGACGAATCATCCGGAAGTGCACATGATCGTGCTGCTGATCGATGAGCGCCCGGAAGAAGTGACCGAAATGCAGCGCACCGTGCGCGGCGAAGTCATCAGCTCCACCTTCGACGAACCCGCCGCACGTCACGTGCAGGTCGCCGAAATGGTGATCGAGCGGGCCAAGCGCCTGGTCGAACACAAGAAGGACGTGGTGATCCTGCTCGACTCGATCACCCGCCTGGCGCGTGCCTACAACAACGTGGTGCCCAGCTCCGGCAAGGTGCTCACCGGTGGTGTGGACGCCAACGCGCTGCACCGCCCGAAGCGCTTCTTCGGTGCGGCACGCAACGTGGAAGAAGGCGGCAGCCTGACCATCATCGCCACTGCGCTGGTCGAGACCGGCAGCAAGATGGACGAGGTGATCTACGAAGAGTTCAAGGGCACCGGCAACAGCGAAGTGCACCTGAACCGTCGCATCGGCGAAAAGCGCGTGTACCCGGCCATCGACATCAACCGTTCGGGCACCCGCCGCGAAGACCTGTTGATCGAACCGGAGCTGCTGCAGAAGATCTGGATCCTGCGCAAGCTGCTGCACCCGATGGACGAAATCGCCGCGATGGAGTTCCTGCTCGACAAGATGAAGAACACCAAGTCCAACGACGAGTTCTTCGGTTCGATGAAGCGCTGACCGGCGCCGCATTCGAAACAGAAAAGGCCCCGCATTGCGGGGCCTTTTTCGTTCCGGCCGACCGCTCCGCCGGCAGGTACCGACCGTTGGTCGGTACCTGTCACGGTCCCATGCGATCCAGAAGCGGCCCGAACGGTGGCGCAACCAGCACCGCCACCGGCTCCTCCACAGCCTCCGTAGCTTGCTCAGCCGTAGCCGCGGCCGCAGCCGCAGCTTCGACAGTTGTGCAGGGGTGAGATATATCAGGGGGACGCACCGAGATATCTAGCCGGAAGAACCCGGAAGAAGACGGTCATGGGCGGAACACCATGAAACGACATTGCGCCTGGTGCAATCAAGGGGCCGGGTCAAATAGCCTGAGTTGATCCAGGTTCCGGTCCCGGGTGGCGGCCCGGCGGAGCAGCTTGCGGACACCCTGTTCAGACATCTTATATTGGCGGGCCAGACTCGCAACAGTGGTGCCGCGACGATGGGCGTCCAGCAGTGCCCGCTCACGGGGGCTGATCTTGAACGAGGCGTCTTGAGGGAAGTAGATCGTCTGTCCGCCCCAGCTATCGGCCAGGGCGTCAGCCACCGCAGCGCCAATCTGTTCAGCCTGGCTATCGCAAATACCGAGCGTACTGGCTTCAGCGGCGGCGGTGGTCGCCACGCTGGCCAGCAGTTCGTTGCGCCGGGCTTCCATCGACCTCATCGAGGTGTGCTCTCCCGCTGAGCACGACGGTCCGCGTCGATCTGCAGGGCGGCAATTACCTTGGACAACTGGGCGGGGCTGCACCATTCCAGGCGGGCGACGCGGCAGATGCGGCGAGCCACAGCGTGCGCGTACTCCCACTCCCGGCCGGCGTCAGCCAGCAGGGCCTCAATCTTGGCCAACTGTGGCGGCAGCTCACCTTTGGGGCGGCCAGCCCACTGTTGGGCCGCCTGGGCGGCCTTGGCTGGAATGCCGCCTAGGCGACGCAGTTCATTGGCGATCGCGTCGAGCTGGCGGCGATCGCACTTGCCGGCGCTGCGCTGAGCTTGGCCGTGTTCCTTTGAGACGCGCTCGACCAGGTCACGGTAGACATCTTCAGGCAGGCCCAGCTTCTTGGCACCGGCATGGATTGCTGCCAGCACCCGGTTACGGGCGTCCCCAGCCTTGCGCGTAGGGGTCATGGCTTCACCTGGTCGGTGAGGGCCGCATGTGCCGCCTTGATAGCGGTCTGCCACGCGGGCACTTCCTGGCCGGCACGGTTCAGCAGCCGATACAGGCCAGGCCGGGCTGCTTGCGCAACCCGGCCACCGGCCTCAATCACAGCCAGAACCTGCGATTTCTTGGTCAACGGTGCCTGGCGATCAGCCACCACCCACCTCCAGCTCCGTCACCTTGAGACCGTCGGGATCAAGATCAGGCCGACCATCCCAATCAACCAGACGGATGCCGCGTTCGTCCCTCGCAGGCCAGCCCTCAAGGTCGTCGAACTCGCGCTCCATGCCTTCGTTGGAATAGCTGGAGTTGACGTCCAACACCCAACCGAGGTACTCAGCTGCGGCCATCTTGATCACGGCAAGCACTACGTCGCCATCCGTGCTGTCCAAGCGCTCATCGGCCCCCGTCCAGAAGGTATTGATCAGCGTTGCCAGTTCCGGCGTCAGCTTGTCATGGTCGACGTCGAGGGTAACCTCAGCATCACCCCAATCCTGTTCAACCTTGTAGCGTTTGATGGTCATGGCTCTCAGTTCACAGTAGAAAGGCGAAAGGCCTGCTCCAAGAGCAGGAACAGACGGCGGACTTCGCCACTCTGGAGGGCGAAGCGGGCATCCAGCTCTGCGCGGCGGCCGTCGTCGTCGTCGAGCCGATCAAGCGCGCCGTCCAGGAACTTCAGCTTGCGCACGATCAGGTCGTCGCCGAGCACGAAGGACAGGCTGTCTTCGAACACCAAGGCCAGCTTGGTGACCTGCTTGCCGGCATCCAGGTGCTTGTCGATCTCGTCGCAGCGCAGTTCCTGGTGCTGGCACTTGACCACCGCACCGCCCTCGACCGGGTCTTTCAACTCGCATTCTTCGCCCAGGCTAATCCCGGTCGGCAGCGCCTCGCCGGCAATCCAGCCGGTCAGGATCGTGCGCGGCGCCACTTCGGCGTTCAGCGGCATTGCCGGGAAGCTGCCGAGCAGGCCACGGATATCGGACACGACGCTCTCGCCGGTCTTGCGGCTGGAGCTGTCTACGGCCACGAAACCGTGGCCCAGGTCGATCAGCGCATCGGTCCGCGAGCTCTTCACCACGGCGCGCGGCATCAGCTCGTGCAGGAGGTCGTCCTTGAGGCGCTTGCGCTCCCGGCCTCCGAGCTTACGGCCTTCCATTCCCTCGATCTCTTCCAGCTTGCGCGCCAACATGTCGTTGACCACCCCGCCCGGCAGGATCTTGTCTTCACCACCCACGGTCAGCCACAGCGCATCACCGATGCGGTGTGAGAACACTGCCTTTTCCTCACGGCCGAACGGCGAGATGAAGCCACGGGAATTCATTTCTAGCGGACCCACCGGCTTGAGCAACACCTGCGGCAGCAGGGTGTCCACCTCTGAGAAATCGGTGGCGATGGGAAAGCGGAACAGCACAAGGTTACGCATGAACATGGGGGACCTCCGTAGTTTGAGGCTGGCTTGGGCTGTCAGCCATTGCGCTCCAGCGCAGTCCCTTCGGGAGCTGCGCGCACCATGCGAGCCAGGCCTGCAGGGCGTCGCCCTTTGCCTGATCGCTCGGCGCTTCAGGTACGCCAGGAACGAGCAGCTTGCCCTCGCTGGCCCCCTTGCCGTGGCGCGCACGGACACTGATCACAGCGCGCAGCAGTTGTGGGGCACCACTGGCGATGGAAAGCGCTCCTTCCGGAACTTGATCACCGAACTCGATCAGGCCGGTGGCCCAGCAGTAGGCGATCACGGCAGCACCTCCGCTACGGGACCAAGGTCGACCACCACGGCAGGATGTTGAACCAGCCCGGTAATGGCCAGGACCGCTGCCTGCGCCTGTGCTTCGCACCTTTGGGCCGTTCCATGACCCACCTCGCGCGCAATCGCGCTGGCCACAGCACGCACTGTCGATGGGTCATGCAGACCACGAATGAACGATGCGACCGAGCGATCCAACTGGCGCCGTGCCTCGGCGAGCGACACAGACATCGCACCGACCGCCTGCTGGGCGCACGGACCGCACAGGGGCGATCCCAGGCAGTCGGTGGGCAGGTCGCAGTTGGCACAGAGGACGCGCGGGCCGGGGGTATCGTCGTGGCCTTCATCCGTCTCCGCAAAATGCACCCAGCCCGGCTGGGCGATGTGCCGCTTCAACTTCCAAGGGAAGACATCACCTCGCGCCTCGATGTAGCGCAGTGCCCGGGCAATGGCATCGGCCCGGGTCTTCCAGTCAGCATCCCGGTGGGCATCGACCATACAGTCGAAGAACTGGAGCCCATCGACCCACCGCGATTGGGCGTAGATCTCGATATCAGAGCGAGCCGCTTCATCGGCGATCGCCACGGCCAGAGCCAAGGTGTTCCCCGTCAGGCTGCCGTGGACGCCGGTGAGGCGGAAGGTGCAGGTGTCCTGGATCTTCGGCATGTCACACCCCCGCCACGTCAAGGGAGATCGGCTGGTACTGGCCGCGCTCATCGCGCTGGTAGAAGCGCACGTAGGTCTTGCTGCCCACCACCGTCACCGCGTCGCTGATCGCCGTCATGGCCTGTTTCCAGCGCGGGTCATCGAACTGCAGGCGGCGCAGTGACAGCACTTCGGCGGTCTTAATACTGCCGTCCTGGTCAGCGCGAAAAGCGTTGTTGACCAGCGTGCAAAGCTCGGCGCGGGAACCTTGGGTCCAGTCACTGAGGCATTCATCGATCAGTGCCTTGGCGGCCTGCAGGCGCTCATCAAACTGGATCGAGTCCTGGATGGCGCGCACGATCTTGTAGCGGCCATTGAAAGTCATCAGGGTGACGTTGCCCTTATCGCCGCCAATGCGGGCGCCATATTGCTCACCGCTGAGCTGGACCAGCGCAGCGATATCGTCAAACACGCCGCGCTTGAAGGCGCGAAGCAGGTCTCTCAGCTCCAGCGCGCCTTGGATCTTTTCATCGACCAGATGGTCGCGCGCCAGGTCTATCGGTTTGATCTGTTCCTCGGGAACCAGGCGACCGTTGCGGTCCTCGCGGTAGCCGTCAGGGATGTGCTGAGTGGTCATGGGGTCTTTCCTTGAGGGATGCCGTTGATCGGCATGGAATGCCGCGCGAAAACGTTGAGAGGCACGGGAACGCCCTCGACCTCTATGGGGCTGATGGCCAAGAGCCAATCGTTTCGCCACTGGCGGGCCGCTTCGTATGAGATGTCGAACAGGCCAGAGATCAGATGCACTGTGATTTCGCTCGGGCTGCGATCCTGCGCCCATAGAGCAAAGCGCAAGGCGCGCAGGCGGTCGTTGCGGGGGCGTCCAGGCGAGCGCTTCATGGCTACTCGATCCCCCGGAATATTTCGTCAAACCGGTCGTGAAGCGAATCAACGATGCGCCCGCCGATGTAGGGCGGCAGCTCGCCCTCCAGTTCTTCCTGCGACAGGCAGACCGTGCCCACCGAGGGCGCCAGCGGACCTTCACCGAATGCCGGGCCGACGTAGTCCATTGACGGAGGCTGGCTCGACCCGGGCTTCGGTCGAGTCTCAGTCGCAGTGCCACGGGCACGCTGAGCCTGTGCAGCAGCCAACGCAGTTGGGTCGATCTTCCAATCCAGGTTGAGCCGGTAGTTCCGCGCCAGCCCTCCGCCCACACGCTGGATCATTCCGCAGCGCAAAGCCATGCCGATGGCGTTGGTGACGTAGCCCCGGTACTGGAATCCATGCGCCATAATCCGGTCGGCCAGCTCGGAATACCCGACGATGGCGCTTCCCAGGGAGGCCGCGATCGCATGCTGCAGGGTGATGCTCGGGATGTCGGTCATGGTTGCACCACCTGCGGCTGGGTGACGCCGTCTTCCATGCGGGTCAGCACAATCACCGGGGCCGGGGCCGGCTTGGTGCGCGCCACGACATACACGACAGCACGATGCTTGCCATCGGTTTTGCTGCGCAGTTCGGCGTCTTCGATTGCCTTGTCCTGGTCGGCGAAAGGATCGCCTCCAACCCACTCAGCGGGCACCACGAGGAACTGGCCACGGTTAGCCATGCGCCACCTCCCGCAGCTGCGGGGTGCGCTGCGTCCATTCCAGCTGCAGGCCCTGGTACTCGGCGGCCATGACGTTGTCGCGACCGCCAGTGCCGTTGGGGTGGTGACGCTTGAGGTGGCCCTGCGCCATCGGGGGCGGACGGTCGATGATCAGCACGGGGCGACGGCCGTTGCTGTAATGGGACAGCACTCGGATGCCGGCGTTTTCCAGCTCGCGCGCGGTGTTGGAAGCGGCAAGAAGGAGGTCGGACTCGCGTTCAAAACTCATGATTGGATTCCTTGTCGGTGGCGGGCTGGGTGAGCCCGAGTTGTCCGTACAGGTCCGGGAGCGCCACGCGCTTCATTGCGCTGACCTGCTCCAGGGAGGTCATGGCGCGCCCGACCAGGAAGGTGCAGGCGCGGTCCAGTTCGGCCGCGTTGGCGGCAAGGTGGTAGCCGTGAGCGGGATGGGCGCAGATGGGATGCCCATCCCGGCGAAGTTGCTCAATGATCTGGCGCAGGCGACGTTCATCGGCGGCGTTGACCCGCGAGGTGATCTGTTGCACCAGGTCGCGTGCGGTGATGCCGTTGGCGGCGCCACGGCGGCCCTGCAGCTGCGAGAGCACTGTCTGTAGCGACAGCTCTTGCGGCAGCAGGGCCAGCTGCATATCAGTCGGCTCCCTTGTCGATGCCTGCGGCGACGGCGAGATCGACCAGGTCATCCCAGCTGATGTTCCAGATCTTGCCGGTCCGGCCGGATGTGATCATCGGCAAGCCGCCAGGCGTGCGGTCGAGGTCGTACACAAGCCCGGTGCGCGGATCCTTGGACTTACCGTGATTGACCCGGACGAAGTCAGTTTCGGCCGGGTAGATCTGGCCGGTCGGCACCTGTTGCGGATGCCGCTTGGACATGGCCGAATGCTCCTGGCGATTGCGCTTGAGAGCCTTGCAGCGCTTGAGTGAAGGGACGGCCATGTCACACCCCCCGAATTACGTCGGCGGTGACCAGGGGCACGCCCAGGTCGGCGGCACGGTTCATCGCAGCGGTCAGCGCGTTCTGCACCGCCAGCGGGTACAGCAGCGAGCCCGCACCGCGCGGCGGCACCAACTTGGCGCGCAGGGCCTCAATCCCGCTGCGATCAATCACCTTCTCCAGCGGCACCTGGGCGCGTTTGAAGCGATGGGCCAAGTACGGCTCCAGCTCGTTGTCCAGCGGCTGTAGCGTGATGATTTCAATGCGCTGCACCACCTCGCGCACATCCGGGTTGTGCTCGGAGAGCTTGGTAAGCAATTCGGGCTGACCGAGAAGGATGATCGCCAACAGCGGGCGGAGCCCATCCTTCAGCTCGCGGAACCGCTTGAGGTGCTTGATCGTGGACATCGACAGGCTGTGTGCCTCTTCGATGATCAGGACGTGGCTGTGGCCGGCCCTGGAGCTGTCACGAAGCGCGTGGTGAGCCTGGCGAAAGCGCGCGTCGGGGCTGCTCTTGGGTGCCGACAGCGGGGCGACGGTTGCCATGATGGATTCGGCAATGTGGATGGCGCGCAGGGGCTTGCCCTTGCTTTCGCT
>NZ_JBOHXV010000049.1:0-35714 GCF_050737075.1 Stenotrophomonas sp. | reverse complement strand
AGACGATGGGGACGCACTTAAAGCTTGAATTGTGTTCACTACCTTCCAATCGGCCTAATGATTGGAGTGGTGGAGCCAGGCGGGATCGAACCGCCGACCTCCTGCATGCCATGCAGGCGCTCTCCCAGCTGAGCTATGGCCCCACGTCGTGAGGAGCGAAATCATAGCGACGGTGTTTTCGATTGGCAAGAGAAAATTGCAACAATTTCTTCATCCATTGCTTGAACTGCGTGCCGCGCACAAACGTCATGCATCGGCCAGGCGCTGGTGACGCAGACGCAGTGCGTTGCTGATCACCGATACCGAGCTGAGGCTCATCGCCACCGCCGCCAGCATCGGCGACAACGCGATGCCGAACGGATACAGCACGCCGGCAGCGACAGGTATGCCGAGCCCGTTGTAGAGGAAGGCAAACCCCAGGTTCTGGCGCATGTTGCGCACGCTGGCGGTGGACAGCTGGCGCGCACGCAGAATGCCGCGCAGGTCGCCCTTGACCAGCGTCACCTGGGCGCTGGACATGGCCACATCGGTGCCGTTGCCCATCGCGATGCCGACGTCGGCACTGGCCAGGGCAGGGGCGTCGTTGATGCCGTCGCCGGCCATCGCCACCTTGCGCCCCTGCGACTGCAACGTACGGATCAGCGCGGCCTTGTCGGCCGGGCGCATCTCGCCGTGCACTTCGTCCAGATGGAGTTCGCGCGCCACCGCCGCTGCGGTGGCCTCGCCGTCGCCCGTCGCCATGACGATGCGCAGCCCGTCGCGCTGCAGTTGCGCGATCGCCTCGGCGGTGGATGCCTTGATCGGATCGGCGACGGCGAGCAGGCCGGCCAACGCACCGTCCACCGCGAGATACATCACGCTGGCTGCGGCATGCCGCAGCGTTTCCGAATCTGCCTGCAGTGCGTCGAGCGCGATGCCGTGATCGTGCATCAGCGCAGCGTTGCCGAGCAGCAACGCCTTGCCCGCCACGGTGCCGCGCACGCCCACGCCGGTGAGCGAATCGAATTTGGTCACCGCTGCCAGCGGCCGGCCGCGCCGCCGTGCTTCGGTCACGATGGCCGCCGCCAGCGGGTGCTCGCTGCCCTGGTCCAGGCTCGCGGCCCAATGCAGCACATCGTCCGGGGTGAACGGTGCCACGGCCTGCACGTCGCGGAATGCCGGGCGGCCTTCGGTGAGGGTGCCGGTCTTGTCCACCACCAGCGTGTCGATACCCCGCAGTGACTCGATGGCTTCGGCATCGCGGAACAGCACGCCATGCTGCGCCGCGCGGCCGGTAGCGACCATGATCGTCATCGGCGTCGCCAGCCCCAGGGCGCAGGGACAGGCGATGATCAACACCGCCACCGCACTGAGCACGCCATGCGTCCACGAGGGCGCCGGACCGAACAGGCCCCAAGCGAAGAAGGTCAGCACGGCGATGCCGAGCACGGCCAGCACGAACCAGTAGGCGACCTTGTCGGCCATGCGCTGCATCGGGGCGCGCGAGCGCTGCGCCTGCGCCACCAGCTGCACGATCTGCGACAGCATGCTGTCGTCACCCAGCCGCTCGGCGCGGATCACCAGGCTGCCGGTGCCGTTGAGCGTGGCGCCGATGACCGCATCGCCCACGGTCTTGACCACAGGCACCGGTTCGCCGGTCAGCATCGATTCGTCCACGCTGGAGCGGCCTTCCAGCACGCTGCCGTCCACCGGCACCTTCTCGCCGGGACGCACGCGCAGGCGGTCGCCGGGGTGCAGCGCGGTGATCGCCACGTCTTCCTCCAGGCCATCGTCGCGCAGCACACGCGCCGTCTTGGGCGCCAGGCCCAGCAACGCCTTGATCGCCGCCGAGGTCTGCGCGCGGGCACGCAGCTCCATCAGCTGGCCAAGCAGGGTCAGCGAGATGATCACCGCCGCCGCTTCGAAGTACACCCCGACATGGCCGTGCTGCTGGAACGAGGGCGGGAACAGCGACGGCGCGACGGTGGCCACCACACTGTAGCCGTAGGCGGCCAGCACGCCGGTGCCGATCAGGGTCCACATGTTGGGGCTGCGGTTGCGGATCGACTGGCCCCAGCGCTGCAGGAACGGCCAGCCGGCCCACAGCACCACCGGGGTGGCCAGCGCCAGTTCGATCCAGACCCGCACGTCCGGCGCCAGCCAGTGCAGCAGCGGGGTCATGGCCAGCATCGCCAGCGCCATGGTGGCCACGCTGAGTGGCAGGCTCCACCAGAAGCGACGGCGGAAGTCGGTGAGCTCCGGGTTTTCGCCGTCGTCCAGGCTCGGCATCATCGGTTCCAGCGCCATGCCGCAAATCGGGCAGGTGCCCGGACGGTCCTGCACGATCTCCGGGTCCATCGGGCAGGTGTAGCGGGTGCCGGCCGGCACGGGCTCGGCCACGTGCGCGGCCGGGTGCAGATAGCGCTGCGGGTCGGCGATGAATTTCCGCCGGCAACCGTCGCTGCAGAAGTGGTAGTCCGTATCGTCGTGACGGGCGTGATGCGCCGTGGTGGCCGGATTGACGTCCATGCCGCACACCAGGTCCTTCACCGTTGCCGCATCGTTCGCGCCGTGACTGCCGCAGTAGCTGCCGCCACGCGGTGCGTGGCCGTGCGCGGGGGAGCTGTTCATTGGCGCGGCTCCGTCAGTGCGGCCAGGATCGGGCACTGCTCCAGCCCGCCATGGCCGGGGCAGGCGTCGACCAGCTGTTTCAGCGCGGCATGCATGCGCTGCAGTTCGTCGATGCGCTGCTCGATGTCGCGCAGCTTGTGCACCGCGCTGTCGCGCACCTGTGCCATGTCCTGGCCGCGCTGGTCGCTGAGGTCCAGCAGCTCGCCGATTTCGTCCAGGCTGAAGCCCAGGGCCTTGGCGCGGCGGATGAACTGCAGGCGGGTCAGGTCGCTGTCGCTGAAGACCCGGTAGCCGCCGGCACTGCGCTGGGCGGTGGGCAGCAGGTGCTGGCGCTCGTAGTAGCGCACGGTGTCGATGGGCACGCCGGCCTGGCGTGCGAGTTGTCCGATGTTCATGGCGGTCTCGCGGGGTGCAGGTGGCCAGTGTGAACCCTGGAGTCTGGTCAAGAGTCAAGGGTTTTGACGTTTTCCGGCGTTATGTCGTTACCGGGCCAAAATTACAACTAGTTTCATAGCTGCCACGAAAGGCGCTCCGTACGCTCCATTGGAATTGCCGCCAAGCCTTGACCTCGCAGGGTTTGCCGGTCTCAGCAGCCGTTCCAGGAGCGTTGTCATGGATGCCTCTTCCCCCCCTTCGTTGTCCGCCCTCAAGTCGTCCCCGACCCTGATGGAAGTTGCCGTGCTGGAGTACCCGGGCAGCCTTCGTGCCGCCGCGCCGGTGCTTTCCGAGCTTGCCCAGCGCTGCAACCGTACCGCCGCCGCCGGCAAACGGACCGGTGCGCGCATGCTGGTGACCCGCTGGACGTTGTCCACGCGGGGCCATGGCATGCAGCGCGTGGCGGGGGCCGAACTGTTCGGCGACACCCCGCCCGCGGTGATCGTGGTTCCCGGCAATGAACCCAGCTGGCCGCTGATGCAGCCCGACGAGCGCATGCTGAACTGGATCCGCGACAGCCACGATGCCGGCAGCCTGCTGGCCGGCTGCGAGGAGGGTGGCCTGCTGCTGGCCTCGGCAGGGGTGCTGAGCGGGCGTTCGGTGAGCGTGCCGGACCTGTCGCGGTCCCCGTCGCTGGCCTCGGTGGTTCCCAGCTGGCAGCCCAGCGAGCGTGCGCTGGTGGACGACGGCGACCTGATGACCGCGTCCGGCCCGGACGCGTGGAAATACCTGAGCCTGCGCCTGCTGGCGCGGATCTACGGGCAGAACGTGATGAGCGCGGCGATCCAGCAGCTGCAGCTGGTCATTCCGCGCGGCGTGCAGGAAGACCTGGAGCGCTTCAGCCCCAACTTCGCCCATGGCGACCGCGGCGTTTTGAAGGCGCAGCGCTGGCTGCACCGCATCGCGGCCCGGGGCGTCACCCTGCAGGACATCTGCGAGGCATCCGGGCTGGAGCCGCGCACGCTGCAGCGGCGCTTCCTGAAGGCCACGGGCTTGCGCCCGATCGCGTACTGCCAGCGGCTGCGCATTGCCAAGGCGCAGTTACTGCTGCAGGCCGGTGGCGCTGTCGACGAAGTGTCGTGGACGGTGGGCTACTCCGACCAGAGCGCGTTCCGTCGCCTGTTCCTGCGCATCGTCGGCGTCACCCCGGCGCGCTACCGCCGCCAGATCTTCGCCCAGCGTCGCGAGCGTTCGCGTATGCCGCCCACGCGGCAGGCGTCCGAACCGTTGCGCTCGGCGGCCTGAGCGCTGCACCAGGCGCCGTATCGACTACCCTGTGGTTCGATTGTTGTTCTCGAACCCTAGGAGTTGCCATGTTGCTGAAGACTTCGCCCGTGTTGGGCTCCGTGTTGGCTGCATCGCTGTTGATGGCCGTGGCAGCGTGCAGCCAGGCGCAGACGCCGGCGGCGCCGAAAAGTGCGGCATCTGCCGGCGCAGCCACGCGGCCGGCAGTGTTGCAGGGCATTGAGAAGCAGGGGTTCGAGGTGATCGGCGAGTTCGATGCGCCCGGCGGCCTGCGCGGCTTTGCCGGCGTGGTCGGCGGGCAGCAGCCGGCGGCGGCGTACGTCACCTCCGACGGCAAGAATGTGATGGTGGGCACGCTCTTCAACGAGAAGGGCGAGGATGTCGGCGCAGGGCCGCTGGACAAGCTGGTGGCCAAGCCGATGTCCGACCGGATCTGGTCGCGCCTGGACGGCAGCGCGTGGGTGCGTGACGGGCGTTCGGACGCGCCGCGCGTGGTGTACACCTTCAGCGACGCCAACTGCCCGTACTGCCACCGCTTCTGGGAGGCCGCACGCCCATGGGTGGACAGCGGCAAGGTCCAGCTTCGCCACGTGATGGTTGGCGTGATCCGCGAGGACAGCCCGGCCAAGGCAGCCGCGATCCTCGGTGCGCCCAACCCGAGCGCGGTGTTCCTGCAGAACGAGCATGACTTCAGCAAGGGCGGGATCAAGCCGGCCGCCACGATCACGCCGGCCTTGGCCAACAAGCTCGACGCCAACCAGGTGCTGATGGTGGAACTGGGCTTCCAGGGCACGCCCGGCATCCTATTCCGTGACGCCCACGGCGTCGTGCAGCGCGTGTCCGGCATGCCGCAGGGCGAGGACATGGAAAAGGTGATGGGCCCGCGTTGATCGACGCTGCGCAACACGCGGCGCGCCGGTCAGGGTGTCGCGTGATCTCATCAGTGCGTTACGTGATCTGAATCACGTTCACCACGGCGTTACTGCCAGGGTGTTGCATTTTCGCGTCAACTTCACGGAACACTCACCTCGCGCTTGCTACTCAGGGCGCTGGCACGCGGTTGTCCAGCGCGCCGCCCGGGATGAGGAGGGAATCCCACGCGGGTGAGCTGCCGACGGTAGTACGGCGATAGGAAAGGATCGCCGGATTCGCTGCGGTCGTTGTTCTCCTGCGATGCAGTACCGGGTTGCCGGAAAGGCCCACGCGCAAGCGTGTCGACCCTGAACGGCAGAATCGTCTGCGGTTCAGGGAGGACGTCATGCGTTGCTCTGTAGTGCTGCTGATCGGTGCGATGGCGATGTTCGCCGCACCCGTACACGCGCAGGATTCCGCCGATGCCTTGCGGCAGGACATCCGTACCCTGCGCCAGACCCTGGAAGCGATGGAGCAGCGCCTCGATGCGCTGGAAACGGCCGAGGGCAAGACGCCTGCGCCACGCCCGGCGCTGGCCGCCGTCGCGCCTACCGCCATTGCACCCGCCGCGACACTGACCCAGGCCGTCGGCACCCAGGTGCCCGGCACCGGTCACGCGATCCTGCCACCCCGCGACTCGGTGGCCGACCCCTCGTCGGCGGCTTCGCGCCCCGACAGTGCGGCAGGGCCTACCGACCCGGAATTGAAGGGCTTCCTCGCGATCCCCAATACCGACACGCTGATCCGCATCGGCGGCTACGCCAAGCTTGATGCGATCACCGATGCGCGTGCCGCGGGCGACGAAGACCAGTTCGTGACCTCGTCCATCCCGGTGGGCAGCAGCCACCGCGATGTGTCCAACTTCAACCTGCACGCCAAGCAGACCCGCTTCAGCTTCGAAGCGCGGCGCCCGACCACGCGCGGCAACCTGCGCTTCTACCTGGAGAACGACTTCTTCGGCAGCAGCGACGGCTACCAGTTCCGGTTGCGGCATGCCTACGGCCAGCTCGGCAACACGTACGCCGGCTACGGCTACGCGACCTTCATGGATGCCGACAGCCTGCCCGATACGCTCGACTTTGCCGGGCCCGGCGGGGCCGGCTACCTGCTGGTCGCCGGTATCCACCACAGCTTCGCGATGGGCAAGGGCAACACGCTGACCGTGGCGGCGGAAGATCCCGACGCACAACTGGCCGGCACCACCGACGACACGGTGTCGGCGAACCGGCTGCCCGACGTGACCGTCACCGCGCGCATGGAGCGCGAGTGGGGTCACCTGCAACTCGGCGGCGTGGCACGCAGCCTCGGCTACGACGGCGACCAGCGCGACGACCGGCGCTTCGGTGGCGGCGCGCAGCTCAGTGGCTCGGCCACGGTGGGCGAACAGGACCTGGTGCTGTTCGGCCTGCTGGGCGGCAAGGGCCTCAGCCGCTATACCGCCGACCTGACCGGCTCCGGGCTGGACGCAGTGATCGGGCTGGACGGTCGCCTGCACGCGCTCTCACTGCAGGGCGGCTTCGTTGGCTACACCCACTACTGGTCGCCGCTGTGGCGGTCGAACCTGATCTACGGCCAGCTGACGATGGCGCGCAACGCCGCGCTGGCGGCGGACGCGTTCCGGCAGAGCCGCTACGGCGTCTTCAACCTGATCTGGAGCCCGGCACCGTCATGGACGATGGGCATGGAACTGCTGTACGGGCAGCTTGAACAACAGGATGGGCAACGCGGCGACACGATGCGACTGCAGGGCAGCCTGCAATACAACTTCATCAAGTAGCGGAGAGACCGTCATGGCGCAAGCGAAGAAAATCGGGGTGGTTGGCGCCACCTTCCTGGTGGCCGGCAACATGATGGGCTCGGGCGTGTTCCTGTTGCCCTCCAGCCTGGCCAAGATCGGCACCGCCTCCATCTGGGGCTGGCTGGTGACCACCGCCGGCGCGCTGCTGCTGGCGTTCGTGTTCGCCAAACTGGGCAAGCTGGCGCCCAAGGCCGGCGGTCCCTATGCCTACGCGCGCGACTGGTTCGGGCCGTACATGGGCTTCCAGACCAACACCATCTACTGGTTCGCCAACTGGATCGGCAACGTGGCCATCCCGATCGCGGCGGTGGGCTACTTCAGCTACTTCTTCCCCATCCTGTCCCAGCCGTTGCCACGCTGCATCGCGGTGCTGGCACTGGTGTGGGCGCTGAGCTTCGCCAACGTGATCGGCCCGGCGTTCGTCAGCCGGGTACAGACGGTGACCACCAGCTTCGCGCTGGTGCCGATCCTGGGCATCGCCATCTTCGGCTGGTTCTTCTTCGACCCGACCATCTTCAAGGGCGCCTACAACGTGTCAGGCGAATCCAACTTCGGTGCGATCTCCAGCGCGGCCGCGCTGACGCTGTGGGCCTTCATCGGTGTGGAATCGGCATCGGTCACCGCCGGCGTGGTCGAGAACCCGGAGAAGAACGTGGCGCGCGCCACCCTGGCCGGCGTGTTCCTGGCGGCCGTGGCCTACATCGCCAGCTCGTCGGTAATCATGGGCATGGTGCCAAATGGTGACCTGCAGGTGTCCGACGCACCGTTCGCGTTGGCGGCGGCCAATGCGGTCGGCGGCTGGGGCGGGGCGCTGGTCAGCCTGTGCGCGTTCGTCGGCGCCGCCGGTTCGCTGGGTGGCTGGATCCTGCTGACCGCGCAGAGCGCCAAGGCCGCGTCCGACGACGGCTTGTTCCCGGGCATCTTCAGCAAGACCAACAAGGACGACGTGCCGGTGAAGGGCGTGCTGATCGTGGCGGTGCTGATGACCCTGGCGGTGCTGGTGACCTCCACCTCGGAAACCGCCTCGGCGCAGTTCGACGTGATCACCTCGGCGGCGGTGGTGCTGACCCTGCTGCCGTACATCTATTCCTGCGTGGCCTGCTACTTCGTGGTCGAGCGTTCGCACACCCTGGTGCATACCGGCGCCTTCTGGTTCCTGACCAGCATCACCGTCGTGTATTGCCTGTGGGCCATCTTCGGCTCCTCCGGCAGCATCGTGCAGTACGCCTTCCTGTTCGTGCTGTTCATCACCGTGTTCTACCCGTTCTTCAGCGAGGAGCGCCGCCGCCAGCGTGGCCAGCTGCCGCCGCTGGGCACCGCCGGCAGCACGACGCTTTCGTGACCTTCCCCCAGGAGAAATGCTGTGTACTTCAAGTCTCTGGATTACCCGGTCATCGTCATCGATGCCGACTACGAATCGCCGCGCATCGGCGGCATCCTGATCCGTGCGCTGGTCGAGGAGCTGCGCGCCAGCGAGCAGCGCGTGCTGTGCGGGCTCACCCTGGCCGACGCGCAGGCCGGCGCCCGCACCTATGTGGCGGCCTCGGCGGTGCTGATCTCCATCGATGGCACCGAGGACGAGCCCGGTGAGTTCCAGCGTCTGCTGGGCTTCCTGCGCGAACAGAGCGCGCGCCGCGCTGGCCTGCCGGTGTTCCTGTACGGCGAGCGCCGCACCATCGAAAAGGTGCCCAGCAAGCTGCTCAAGTACATCCACGGCTACATCTTCCTGTTCGAGGACACCAAGAGCTTCATCTCCCGCCAGGTGATGCGCGCGGCCGAGGACTACATGCGGCAACTGCTGCCGCCGTTCTTCAAGGCGCTGATCCACCACACCGCCGAATCCAACTATTCGTGGCACACGCCGGGCCACGCCGGCGGGGTGGCCTTCACCAAGTCGCCGGTGGGACGCGCCTTCCATCAGTTCTATGGCGAGAACACGCTGCGCAGCGATCTTTCCATCTCGGTGCCGGAGCTGGGCTCGCTGCTCGACCACAGCGGGCCCATCAAGGAAGCCGAGGACGAAGCGGCGCGCAACTTCGGCGCCGACCACACCTTCTTCGTCACCAACGGCACCTCCACCGCCAACAAGATCGTCTGGCATGGCACGGTGGGCCGTGGCGACGTGGTGTTCGTCGACCGCAACTGCCACAAGTCGCTGCTGCATTCGCTGATCATGACCGGCGGCGTGCCGGTGTACTTCACCCCCAGCCGCAACGCGCACGGCATCATCGGGCCGATCAGCCTGGACCAGTTCACGCCCGAGGCCCTGCAGCAGGCCATCGCCGCCAATCCGCTGGCGAGCAGGGCGTTCCGCGCCGGCTCCAAGCCGCGCATCGCGGTGGTGACCAACTCCACCTATGACGGGCTGTGCTACAACGCCGAGAAGATCGCCGATGAAATCGGCAGCGCGGTGGACTTCCTGCACTTCGATGAGGCGTGGTACGCGTATGCCGCGTTCCATCCGTTCTATGAGAACCACTACGGCATGGCCAAGGGTAAGCCGCGTGGCCAGGACGCGATCATCTTCACCACCCATTCCACCCACAAGCTGCTGGCCGCGTTCTCGCAGGCCTCGATGATCCATGTGCGCAACGCGGCCACGCGCACGCTGGATGCCGAGCGCTTCAACGAGGCGTTCATGATGCACACCACCACCAGCCCGCACTACGGCGTGATCGCGGCCTGCGACGTGGCCTCGAAGATGATGGAAGGCGCGGCCGGCGAGTCGCTGGTGCAGGAGATGCACGACGAGGCGATCGCGTTCCGCCGCGCCATGCTGCACGTGCGCGAGGACCTGGGCCGCGACGACTGGTGGTTCAGCGTATGGCAGCCGGACAAACTGGAGCGCTCGCTGGCCAAGGGCGATGCGCCCGCGCCGATGGTGGCCAAGCGGGCGGAGTGGTATCTGCAGCCGGATGCGCACTGGCATGGCTTCGACGGCCTGGTCGAGGACTACGTGCTGATCGATCCGATCAAGGTGACCCTGCTCACGCCGGGGCTGTCCATCGATGGGGATCTCGGTGAGCTGGGAATTCCCGCGGCCGTGCTCAGCAAGTTCCTGTGGACGCGCGGGATCACGGTGGAGAAGACCAACCTGTACTCGGTGCTGTTCCTGTTCTCGATGGGCATCACCAAGGGCAAGTGGAGCACGCTGGTCACCGAACTGATGGCCTTCAAGGAGCTGTTCGACAGCAATGCACCGCTGACCCGCGCGTTGCCAACGTTGGCCGCCGACTACCCGGTCGCCTACGCGGGCTGGGGACTGCGCGACCTGTGCAGCGCGTTGCACGGGTTCAACCGCGAGTTTGCAGTGGCCCAGGTGATGCGCGCGATGTACGTGGACCTGCCCGAACCGGTGATGACCCCGGCCGAGGCCTACGATCATCTCGTTCGAGGGCAGATCGAACGGGTCGACATCGAGGCGGTCAGCGGACGCATTGCCGGCACCATGCTGGTGCCGTACCCGCCCGGCATTCCGACCATCATGCCCGGCGAGCGTTTTGGCGCGGCCGACGAGCCGATCATCCAGTCGCTGCGCATCGCCCGCGAGCAGAACGCACGCTTCCCGGGCTTCGAGTCGGACGTGCACGGGCTTATCATCGACCGTGACGGCGACGTGCCGAGCTACAAGGTGGAGGTGCTGAAGACCTGAGTCATGACCGGGGTCTTCGGCAGGTGATGGAGACAACACGCGAACAGCGGGTCCTGAAATTCTCGATCGGGGTAACGGTGGCGGTCAGCGCCACCGGCTTCACCGGTGGCCTGCTGGTGGGGTCGCAGGCGATCCTGTTCGACGGGGTGTACAGCCTGGTCGACGTCGCCTTGACGCTGGTGGCCCTGGCCGTGCTGCGGCTGCTGGGGCGCGAGGGCAGTTCGCGGTTCCAGTACGGCTACTGGCATCTGGAGCCGATGGTGGAGGCGCTCGGGGGAGCGATCCTGGCGCTGGCCTGCATCTACGCGGTGGCTAATTCCATCATCGGGCTCACCACCGGCGGCCACGCGGTCCAGGCCGGACCGGCGTTGATGTGGGCCAGCCTGCTGTGCGTGAGCAACCTGGGCATGGCCGCGTTCGTACGCACCCGCGCGATCCGGCTGCAGTCGGCGCTGTTGTGGCTGGACGTACGCGCCTGGCTGCTGAGCGGGATGATGAGCCTGGCGGTGGTGCTGGCCTTCGTGATCGCACTGATGCTGCGCGGCGGCGAGCACGAACACTGGATTCCCTATCTGGATCCGCTGGTGCTGGCGCTGATCAGCATCGCGGTGCTGCCGGTGCCGCTGCGGGGCGCCTGGAAGGCGATGCGCGAAGTGCTGCAGGTGGCGCCCGACAGCCTGGACGCGCGCGTGCAGACGGTGATGAAGCAGTTCGTGGCCGAGCATGGCTACCTGGACTTCACCAGCCACGTAGCCAAGATGGGGCGCATGCGCTTTGTCGAGATCCATATCCTGACCCATCCGGATACCGTGATCGGCACCATCGGCAATGTGGACGCGCTGCGCGACGAGATCGCCGAACGACTCGACGCGCGTGGCAGCGAGTTCTGGCTGACCATCGACTTCACGGCGGACCCGGCCTGGACCTGAGCGGGGTTGGTTGGGAATATACGAATCGTATATGATATGTATATTCCGTATTCAGGGCTTTGCCATGGGCATCGTCAATATCGACGACGAACTGCACGACAACCTGCGCCGCGCCAGCGGCGTTTCCGGGCGCTCGATCAATGCGAAGGCCGGTTTCTGGATCAAGGTCGGCATGCTGTGCGAGATGAATCCCGGCATGAGCTACCAGGAGATCGTGAACCGCGAACTGCGGGCGGCCGGGGTGGATCCGGGCGCGCTGCGGGTGGCGGTGGCGTGATCAAGACCGTTGAAGAGCAGGCGCTGATGCGGGCGTCCGGACGATTGCTCGCCTCGGTGTTCGAGGCACTGGACCGCCTGCCGCTGGAGGGCATGAGCACGCTGCAGGTGAACGACTGGGTGGAGCGCTTCATCGTCGATGAGCTGCACGCGCGACCGGCCAGCAAGGGGCAGTACGGCTTCGCCTACGTGCTCAACAGTTCCGTGGACAACGTGGTCTGCCACGGGGTTCCTTCCGCTGACGAAATACTGCGCGCCGGCAGCATCGTGAACCTGGACATCACCCTGGAGAAGAACGGCTACATCGCCGATTCCAGCAAGATGTACCTGATCGGCGAGGTCGACTTCCAGGCCAAACGCCTGGTGCGGGTGACCCGCGACGCGATGTGGAAAGGCATCGCGGTGGTGCGGCCGGGTGCAACGCTGGGCGATATCGGCTTTGCCATCCAGCAGCATGCCAAGGCGCATGGCTACAGCGTGGTCCGCGAGTTCTGCGGGCATGGCATTGGCCGCGAGATGCACGAAGAACCGCAGGTGCTGCACTACGGCAAGCGCGGCGCCGGGGAGGTGCTGGAAGAAGGGATGACCTTCACCATCGAACCGATGATCAACCAGGGCCGCGCGGCGATCGACATGAGCGAGGACGGCTGGACCGTCACCACCCGCGACGGCAAGCTCTCGGCGCAGAGCGAGCACACCGTGCTGGTCACCGCCGATGGGGTGGAGGTGCTGACCCTGCGCGCCGACGAGCGCACCACAACACGGTAGAGCCACGCCGCGCCCCATGACCGACGGGCGCCGGTTCGATGAACGCATCGCCATGCGCGCGGAACCCTACGCTACGACGGGACGTGATTCATGCGTGGCTGCAGACCCACCGAAGATAGGCAGCCGGGCAGAGCCCGGCGCTACGGCGTGGTGCGCGTGGACACCAGCTTGAGGAACGCCTCGTTCTGGTAGCGGCTCATACGCAACTGCTGGCCGGTATCCAGCGTGACCACGTGGTGGCCGTTGAACCACGGGTGGATCGCCTTGACCCGGCGGATGTTGACGATGGCCGACCGGTGCACCCGGGCGAAGTGGCGCGGATCGAGCCGGGCGGCGAGGGCGGCCATGGTGCCGCGGTGTTCATGCATGCCACCGGCGAGGTGGATCTCCACCGTGTTGCGGGCGGCCTTGATCCACACGATGTCGTCCACGTCGATGAGGACCACGTGCTCGTCCACGCGTACCGGAATGCGCTGCAGAACCTCATCGCGCTGGCGCAGCGCCTCCAGCGCCTGCAGGAGCTGCGCCGAGGCCTGCGCGCTGGTACCGCCCGCGCTCGACAGCCGCTGCTTGGCACGCTGCAGCGTGGCGGCGAAGCGTTCGCGGCTGAAGGGCTTCACCAGGTAGTCCACGGCATTGGCCTCGAAGGCCTTCACCGCATATTGCTCGTAGGCGGTCACGAACACGGTGGCCGGCATGCGCTCGGCGCCGATGGTGGCCACCACGTCCAGGCCGGTGATCGCCGGCATCTGGATGTCGAGGAAGACCAGGTCCGGCGACTGCGCGCGGATCGCGGCAACCGCCGACACGCCATCGCCGCATTCGCCGAGCAGTTCAAGCTCGGGGTCCTCGGCGAGCAGGCGCACGATCGCGCGCCGCGCGATCGGCTCGTCGTCCACCACCAGCACGCCGATGCTCATGCCGGTGTCACCACCGCGCCGAACTCGGGCGATTCATCGTCGGATTCGAGCGCGCGGAACGGCAGGCGCACGCGGCAGACCACGCCCTCGGGCCAGATCATGTCGAGCCGCACGTCGGCGTTGTCGCCATACAGCTCCTTCAGGCGCAGGCGGGTATTGGACATGCCGATGCCGTGCCCGTCCGGCGCAGCGGACTCCGGTGCCAGCGTGCTGTTGCGGTTGCGTACTTCGATGCACAGTACGTCGCCCTCGCGCCGGGTCTCGATCTCGATCACGTCGCTGCCCACGCGCTGGCCGATGCCGTGGCGCACCGCGTTTTCCACCAACGGCTGCAGCAACAGGCTGGGCACCGCGCAGTCCAGGGTGTCGGAGGCGATATAGGTGCGGGTGGTGAGGCGGTCCTTGAAGCGCACGCGCTGGATGCCGAGATACAGCTCGATCAGGTCCAGTTCCTGGCGCAGCGGAATCTCCTGGCCGTCGTAATCCTCCAGGAACGCGCGCAGCAGCTCGCTCAGGCGCAGCAGCATCTGCTCGGCCGACAGGGTGTCCTCGTCGAGCAGGGTAATGATGGCGTGCAACGTGTTGAACAGGAAATGCGGCTGCAGCTGCGATTTCAGTGCGAGCAGCCGTGACTGTGCCAGTTCGGTGGCCAGGCGGCTCGCTTCCACCTCGCGGCGCGCCTTCTCGGCATGGAAGTGCAGTGCCTGCTGGATCGCGAACAGGGCCCAGTAGGTGAGCATGCCGGTGGCGAAGTGCTGGGCGATGAAGTACCACAGCTGTTCGAAGAACCCGCTGGGCTCGAACAGGGTGGAGGCCAGCGCGCCAATGACCATCGCCGCGGAGGTGACGGCGAGGCTGGCCAGCACCTGGGCCCCGAGTCCGCGAAAGCGCCGGGAGGGGTTCATCGGATGCCGCTCGGCGAGCCGGAATACCAGCGGCGCCAGCGCGGCCCAGGTGTACCACTGGATCATCGCCCAGCGCAGGTGATCGATGAACGGCCAGCTCGGGCCATGCAGCCCATCGCTGAGCGAACGCTGGATGGCGAAGACGAGCACGACCGCCGTCCACAGGACGAGGTAGCGGGAGAGGCTGATCGAGGTGCTGCCAAGGCGAACGTTCATGGCCGGTATCCGGAGCGCCCGGCACGGCGGGGCAGGGCCATCTTAGGCGCGTGGCAGGGCGCGGAGAAGCGCCATGAGGGCCCATTACGATTGGTCCCGCCACGGCGACGATTCGTCCCGGATCGGTGGCGGCCCCACGCGGCAGGGCGCGTGATGCAGGCAACCTCAACTGCCGGAGCCGTTGCCATGAAGCTGATTCGTCCTGCCCTGATCGCCGCGCTGCTGTGTGCCACCACCGCCCAGGCGGAAGAGGCGCGCTACCTCTCCCTGATCAACCGAGCGCATGACAGCGTGGTCGCCGTCGCGGTGGCCCCCGCCGGCGAGGCGACGTTCGAACCGCGCGCCATCGACATGCTGGCCGGCGGCGGCGACACCACCACCGTGCGTCTGGCCGATAGCGGCTGCCGTTTCGACCTGCGCCTGCAGTTCCGCAACGGCCGCACGGCAATCTATCGCGATGTGGATGTGTGCACCGGCGACGCGCTGGTGATCGCGCCGCTGCCGCGCCGCAACGCGACGCAGGGTTAGCGCCCGATCACCGGCACGTGCTCGGCCATCAATGCTGCCACCCAATCGACGAACGCGCGCAGCTTGGCGCTGACGTGGCGGTTGGGGCGGAACGCGATGTGCAGCGGCATGGGCGCCACCTGCCAGTCGGTGAGGACCCGCAGCAGTTCACCGCGCTGCGCATGCGCGGCGGCCACATAATCGGGCAGCCACAGCACGCCCAGCCCGGCCACGCCGGCTTCAAGATACGCGTTGCCGTCGTCGACGGTCAGCACGTGGTGGCCGTTGGCGGTGAGGGTTTCCGCGCCACGATGCAGCGTGTACGGCATCGCACCTGCGCGGCGCGAGCCGCGGTAGCCGACGATGCGATGCGGCGGCGCTTCCAGCGCCTTGGGATGCTCAGGCACGCCCACGGTGTCCAGGTACCGCGGCGCGGCGTAGAGGCCGGCCTGGAGGTCCCCGATGTGGCGCGCGACCAGCGAGGTGTCGGCAATCACGCCGCCACGGATCACGCAGTCCACGTTTTCGTCGATCAGGTCCACGTTTCGGTCGCTGACTCCCAGATCGAGCTGGATGTCCGGGTACTGCGCATGGAAGCCGGGCAGGGCAGGCACCAGCAGGAAGCGCGCCAGCGGCGCCGGCACATCCACCCGCAGCCGGCCGCGTGGGCTGGCCGCGAAGCTGGACAGACTGGTTTCGGCATCGTCCAGCGCGGCCAGCAGGCGGGCGACGTGTTCGTAGTAGGCCGCGCCGTCGGCCGTGACGTTGACCTGGCGCGTGGTGCGGTTGAGCAGGCGCACGCGCAGCCGTGCCTCCAACTGCTGCACCAGCTGGGTCACGGTGGTACGGCTCATGTGCAGGGTCTGCGCGGCCCTGGTGAAGCTGCCGGTCTCCACGACCCGGGCGAAGGCCTGCATGGCATCGAACCGGTCCATCTGCACTCCTGCGGGGAATTGTTTGCATTCTACAAACAGTGATGGTCAGTCGCGGTCGTTTATCAAGGGCCGGCGCGGCGCTTACCGTGACGGCATCACATCACTGGGCCACCGGCCCCTGGAGACTGCAATGACCACCCGTGACGTCGTTTTTCCCCCCGGCCGGCAGGACCTGTACCAGCGCTACCGCTATTCCCCGGCCGTGCGCGCCAACGGCCTGCTGTTCGTGTCCGGCCAGGTCGGCAGCCGTGAGGACGGCTCGCCGGAACCCGGGCTGGAGGCGCAGGTGCATCGCCTGTTCGAGAACCTCAATGCGGTTCTCGCCGCGGCCGGGTGCACCTTCGCCGACGTGGTCGATGTGACGGTCTTCATGATCGACCCCGACCGCATCCTGGAACGGGTCTGGGCGATCGTGCCCGAATACTGGGGCGAGGCGCCGCACCCGACGCTGACCGCGGTAGGCGTGACCTGGCTGAGCGGCTTCGACGTGGAGTTCAAGGTCGTGGCCAAGCTGCCCCCGCAGTAAGACAGGCTCAGGGCATCGCGTGGACCCGCAGCCGGGTGATCCGGCGGCGGTCCATGGCCTGCACCTCCAGGCGGTAACCGGCGTGCTCGACCGCATCACCTTCGACCGGCAGCCGATCCAGGTGCTGCAACACCAGCCCGGCCAGCGTCTGGTAGCCGCGCTGGCGCGGCAGCGCAATGCCCGCCAAGCGCTGCAGGTCGTCCAGCGTGAGCGCGCCGTCGGCTTCCCACCTGCCGTCGCTGATCGCCTCGATGCCGTAGCGCGCGTCCTGGGTGTCGGCCAGGTCGCCTGCGATGGCCGCCAGCAGGTCGTTGGCGGTGACCAGGCCCTCGACCGAACCGTATTCGTCGACGGCCACCGCCACGGGCACCGGGTGCTCGCGGATGATCTCCAGCGCCTGCAGCACGCTCGCATTGGACATCACGTAGGCGGGCGCGCGCAGGCTTTCGCGCAGTTGCAACGGCTTGCCCTGCAGCACGCCGGCCAGCAGGTCGCGGCTCTGCACGATGCCCAGCACCTGGTCCAGATCGCGTTCGGCCACCAGCATGCGCGTGTGCGGCGATGCCACCAGGCGTTCCATGGCATGTTCCGGGCCGCGGCTGAGGTCGATCCATTCCACATCCGCACGCACGGTCATCACGCTGGACACCGGGCGTTCGGCCAGACCGAGCACGCTGCGGATCATGTCCTGCTCGGCCGGTTCCAGGCGCTCTTCGTCGGTACCCGCGTCGTGCGCATCATCGCCATCACGCTGTTGCGCCGGGGAGGCGCCAAGCATGCGCAGCACGGCGTCGGCGGTGCGCTGGCGGAACGGCACGCGCTGTTCATTGCGCTCGCGATTGAAGCGCACCCACTGGTTGAACGCCTCCACCAGGATCGAGAAGGCGATCGCCGCGTACAGGTAGCCCTTCGGAATCTTGAAGCCCAGGCCCTCGGCGACCAGGCTGAAGCCGATCATCAGCAGGAAGCCCAGGCACAGCACCACCACCGTGGGGTGGCGGTTGACGAAGCGGGTGAGGGGCTTGCTGGCCAGCATTATCACTGCCATCGCAATCGTCACCGCGGCGTACATCACGCCGAGGTTGTCGACCATGCCGACGGCGGTGATCACCGAATCGAGCGAGAACACCGCGTCGAGCACCACGATCTGCGCCACCACGGTGGCGAAGCCGGCGTAGACCTTGGCCCCGCCTTCATTGTGCTCGCGGCCTTCCAGGCGCTCGTGCAGCTCCATGGTGCCCTTGAACAACAGGAACAGGCCGCCGCCGAGCAGGATGAGGTCGCGTCCCGAGAAGCTGTGGCCGAACAGGTCCAGCAGCGGCTCGGTGAGCTTCATGATCCAGGCCAGCGCCGCCAGCAGCACCAGCCGCATCAGCAGGGCCAGCCCCAGGCCGATCAGGCGGGCGCGGTCGCGCTGGTGCGGGGGTAGCTTGTCGGCAAGGATCGCAATGAACACCAGGTTGTCGATGCCCAGGACGATTTCGAGCACCACCAGGGTTGCAAGCCCCATCCAGATGTTGGGGTCAGCCAGCCAGTCCATTACAGGTCTTCTCTTCGGTTACGAAAGGGGGGCGTTACGGGGCGACGCTGTCGGGGTCATGCGCCAGCAGGTCGCCGGGCTGGCACTGCAGTTCGCGGCAGATGGCATCCAGCGTGGAGAAGCGGATGGCCTTGGCCTTGCCGGTCTTGAGGATCGACAGGTTGGCCAGGGTGATGTCCACCCGGACGGCCAGCTCGGACAGGGTCATGCCGCGCTTGAGCAGCATCTGGTCCAGGGTGATGACCACCGCCATCAGACCAGGCCGTCGAGGTCGTCGCGCATCGCGGCACCCGCGTCGAACACGCGCGCCATCACGAACAGCATCAGCACGGCGATGAGGCCGGTGATGGACATGCCGCCGCCCACTTCCATCCATGCAAAGCCCGGCCCCATCCAGCTGGCGTGCAGGCCGATCGCGATGGACAGCAGTTCCATGCCCAGCATCAGCCAGGCCATGCGGCGCAGGCGCACGGCGTGGCCGTGGGCGAACGGGTGGCCCCCCAGGACGGCGCGGACGAAGCGCGCCAGATGACGCAGGAACACCAGGCCGGTGGTCAGCAGCACGATGATTGCCAGCAGGCCCAGCGCGAAGTGGGCGAACAGGTGCGTGGCCTGTGCGTGCGCGGCATCGACCGCGGCGGCCTGCAGCAGCCAGCTGCGGTCGAAATACACCACGGGCAGGGCGCAGAGCGCGGCCAGGATGCCGATCCAGCACACCCCCATGACGGCGCGGATGGCGATGTGGGTGAACTGGGTGATGTCGCCCGACGGGGAGTGTCGGTCGGTACTGCGTGCCACGGTGCCTCCGGAATGGACGGCCGCCAATGGCCGTCTATTTATTGATAAACGATAAGGCGGGCTGCTGTCCAGTGGTGGCGGTGTCTTCGTCTGAGGCGTGAAGATCCGATTAACATAAAATTGACATAAACATGAATGCGCGGCAAAGTGGCGCCGCCCAGATGGGCAGACCACTTTTGGAAGGATCTGAATGAAGAAGTACGTGACCCTGGCCGCCGCCATCGCGCTGGCCACCCTGTCGACCGATGCCATGGCCGGCCACGCCTTTGTCCGCGGCGAGCTGGGCAGCAGCGACACCGAAGTCCGCGTCGGCGGCTACCGCGCCAGCGAGTCCGATACCGCAGCCGTACTCGGCGGCGGCTACTGGTTCACGCCGAACATTGGCGTCGAAGGCCATGTCGGCTCGCTCTACAACAAGGACCTGGGCTACGACGAGCAGCTGGACCTGGTCTCGATCGGCGTGGGTCTGGTGGCCAAGAAGAACTTTGGCGCCGACAACACCGGTTTCTTCGTCGGCGCCCGCGCCGGCATCGCGCGCATGACCGCGCAGGTGCGCGAAGACGACTTCGACGTGATTGACGACGAGAGCTCGACCAAGCCGTACTACGGCGTGAACCTGGGCTACGACTTCAACCGCCGTTGGGGCCTGAGCCTGAACTACGACCGCCGCCAGGCCGATTTCAACGGCGTGGACGTGGACGTGGATACGATCAGCCTCGGCGGTGAGTTCCGCTTCTGATCGCGCTGCTATGTTGAGCCGTCAACGGCAGGCCGGGATACCGGCCTGCCGTTTTCATTTCTGCGCCCATGCGCATACGATCGGCCACATCCAGCCCGCGGCGGCCCGCCGGGGCATCACGCACGTGGGGAGATCGCGATGGCAAAGGTGACCGGAATCGGTGGGATCTTCTTCAAGAGTCGCGGCGACCGTGCCGCGTTGGCCGCGTGGTACCAGCAGCACCTGGGCATGACGCTGGAAGACTTCGGGGGTGCGGTGCTGCGCTGGCCCGACGACACCGCCAACGACGGCGGGCTCACGGTCTGGGCCCTGGCCGAACCTGACAGCCAGTGGTTCAGTCCCAGCGACGCGCCCTTCATGGTCAATTACCGGGTGGACGATCTGGACGGGTTGCTGGCGAACCTGCGCCAGGCCGAGGTGACCATCGTCAGCGGGCCCGAGACGCACGAGAACGGGTCCTTCGCCTGGATACTCGATCCGGACGGCAACAAGCTCGAGCTGTGGCAGCCGACCGCCTGGGACCCGGAGCGCCGCGCCGGGTAACGCCACGCCCTGACACCGTTCACGCGGCCGCGCCGGGCAATTGCTGTAGAGCCACGCCCTGCGTGGCTGAAGCGTCGGGATCGCCTGCCGGCACAAGCATTCACACAGCCACGCCGGAGCATTGCTGTAGAGCCACGCCCTGCGTGGCTGAAGCGTCGGGATCGCCTGCCGGCACAAGCATTCACACGGTCACACCGGGGCATTGCCGATAGTGAGCGCGTCTTCGTGCTTCGTCACCTATCCACATGCCCCTGATTCCCGAGCGCGTCCGGCGCTGGCCCCGGCCATGGCGCGTGGCGTTGCTGTCGTTGCTTGCGCTGTATGCGCTGTACCTCGTGGCCGGCAACGTGTTCCTCAACACGCCGTTGTTCGATGCGGTCACCAACCGCAAACCTGAAAAGTTCACGATGCAGACCGGCGCGGCCCTGACCCTGTTGCCGGGCCATGCGGTGGTCTGGAACATCCGCATGCGCGGGCAGGCCAACCATACCGTGTATATCTTCCGTGCCGACCGGGCCAGCGCCTGGATCTCGCTGACGGCGCTGTTCCGGCGCGAAGTACGCATTCCGCGGATCGACGCCAGCGGCGTGGAATCGGAAGTGGAGCGTGTCGAGCAGGCGATTCCGCCGCCGCCGCGCAGCGATCGCGGCTGGACCCTGCACTTCGATGCGATCCACAGCGACAGCATCCGCAGCGGGCGCTTCGGCAAGCTGCTGGTGGTCGGGCAGGGCAGCGGCACGGTCGGTTTCCTCAAGCAGCTGCGCGGCGGGCCGTCGGAGCTGTTCGATTCCACCGCCGGTTTCGAGCAGGCCACGGTCAGCTACGACGGCGTCAACGTCATCGACGATGCGCATCTGGCCGCGCGCTTCCACTACCCGCGGCACTATCGCGACGACGCGCCCGGCCTGCGAAAGTTCGGCATTCTGTGGGCGCAGTTGCAGGTGGATGCGCGCAGCCAGGCGATCAACATCGATACCGCCGGTCCGCACGTCAAGGTAGGCAGTGTGCCGGCCGAGGCGCGGCTGAAGGCCGACGTGGTGATGGACCGCGGCGTGCTGCAGCCCGGCAGCCGGGTGGTCTGGCGGGTGCCGGTGCATGCCGGCGTGCACGCCCCCGACCGTGGCCTGCTGTCGCTGCAGCTGGACGTGGCGCAGGACATGCGGGTGCAGGCGCGGCTGCCACGCGACCCGGAAACCGGCAGCGAACTGCACGCCGACCTGCGCGTGACCGGGCGCAGGATTCCGTTCGAGGCACCGGCCGAGCTGCTGCCGCGCCTGTCCGGCCAGGTGCGTGGCGCGTGGAAGTTCGAGTCGTTGAACTGGATTTCGGACCTGTTCGTGCGCAAGCCGTGGTTCCACCTGGACGGCGGTGGGTTGCTGGAGGGCGATCTGCGCATCGCCGACGGCCAGCTGGCGCCGGGCAGCACGTTGAATGTGCCGAAGGTGGCCGCGGTGGCCGAGGTGGCCGGCGTGCGCATGCTGGGCGAGGCGCGGGCGGTGGGACGGATCGTGGATGGGGCGCCGCCGCAGGCCGAGCTGCAGGTGGATATTCCGCAGTTCCGTGCGGCGCCGACGGACGCACCCAAGGCGTTGCTGTTCGATGGCAAGGCGATGGCGCTGACCCTGCGCGGTGACGCGCGGCTGCAGCAGCTGCGCGACGGCATGCGCGCGCGCCTGCATTTCGACAACGCCCGGGTGCCGGACCTCACCGCCTACAACCGCTATGTGGGCAATGACAGCATGCGGCTGCTGGGCGGCACCGGGCTGCTCAGTGGCGACGTCACGCTGGATAGTGCCGGGCAGGTCGGGCAGGGGCGGGCAGACCTGCGCGGCACCGGCGCACGCATGCAGGTAGCCGGCATGGCCCTGCGTGGTGACGCACAGGTAAAAGCACGCGTGCAGCGCGCCGACTTCGACAGCCGCCAGTTCGATCTGGGCGGCACCACCTTCAGCCTGCGCAATGTGCAGGTGGGCGATGACACGGCGAAGGCGGGCTGGTGGGGCGAGGCGACCTTGCGCAGTGGGCATATCGATGCGCAGGCGCCGTTCCAGGTGGACGCACGGGCCGACCTGCGGCTGCGCGATGCCGGGCCGCTGCTCGGCGTGTTCGCACAGCGCAGCGAATACCCGCGCTGGGTGCTGGGCCTGCTCGATTCGGGCGAGGTGCAGGCCAGCGGGCACCTGCGCTGGCGCCGCGAACACCTGGTGGTGGATGACCTGACAGCGGAGAACGCGCGGCTGTCGCTGCGCGCGCGGCTCGATATGGAGCAGGCGCAGCGCCGCGGCGACCTGTACCTGCGCTGGGGGCTGCTCGGCGCCGGCATCGAGATGGACGGCGGCAAGCGCAGCTGGCACCTGGCCGGCGCGCGCGAATGGTACGAGGGGCGGCCGCGGCTGCTGCCGGACGCCAGCCCGGCCCCCTAGGCTCAGGAAACGGCGGCGCCGTGCCGGCACGTGTCGCCGTCCACACACCGAACGTGATTCTGTTGCGTGGCAGCGACATCGATCGCCGGCACCTCGGTCTCCAACGCCTCCTCTGCCGGCTCCGCCAGCCGCCGCGCCAACCCTGCATCGGCGATATGACCCTGCAGGAACAACAAGCCAGCGTAGATGTTCATGACCGTCCTCCACTTGAGTGGAATTGACGATAGGGGCAGGATGGGCAACGAAAAAGCGATCGTTTTGCAACCCTCACTTGAACTGGATTCAAGTCATCATGTCCCGGATCCCGCTTCAGCCGCTGCAGAATTTCGTCGCCGCCGCCCGCATGGGCAACCTGACCCGCGCGGCCGAATCACTGAACCTGACGGTCAGCGCGCTCAGCCACCAGATGCGCCAGCTGGAGCAGCGCCTGGGCTATGCGTTGTTGCAGCGGCAGCCGCGCGGCGTGCGGGTGACGCCGGAGGGGCAGCGCCTGCTGGAGCAGGTGGGGCCGCACCTGGATGCCATCGCACAGGCGCTGCAGCCGTTCGCGGCGCGGCACGACCGGGTGCTGACGGTGAGTGCGCTCCCGTCGATGGCGTCCAATTGGCTGGTGCCACGGCTGGGTTCGTTCGTGGCCGCGCAGCCGCAGATCGAGTTCAACCTGGAGTCCAGCGAGCGCCTGACCGATTTCGAGCGGCAACTGCAGGTGGATGCCGCGCTGCGGGTCGGGGCCGGGCAGTGGACCGGCCTGCATGCCGAGCCGCTGTTCGACGAGTGGTTGATGCCGATGGCCAGCCCGTCGCTGGTGGAACGCATGGGCGGGGTGGGCGCGCGGCCGTTGTCGCAGTGGCCGCTGTTGGGCGATCCCGATGGGGAATGGCACCGCTGGTTCGCGCTGGTTGGCGATACGGCGCCGGCGCGGTATGTGGCGATGCTCAATGATTCCGAGGCGCACCACCGTGCGGCGCTGGATGGGTTCGGCGTGGCGCTGGGGCGGGTGACGCGGGCGCGGCTGCTGCTGGATTCGGGGCAGTTGATCGCGCTGTCGCCGCACCGCCTGAAGACGCGTTGGTCGCATTGGCTGGTGTATCCGCCGCGCTCGTCAACGCATCAGGGGTTCCTGGCGTTTCGTGAGTGGTTGCATGCGCAGGCGGTGGAGCATGCGAAGCATATGGAGGCGTTGGTGGCGCCGTCGGGGTAACGGCGCGTTCTTGCGCGCGGACCCAGATCAACCGGCTGGCGTGGGCCAATACTGGCTGTCCGGTGTTGCGCGCGCACCGAAGATGGCCTGGCCTACCCGGACCACGGTGGCGCCTTCCTCGATGGCGATTTCGAAATCGCCGGACATGCCCATCGACAACTCATCCAGCTGGATGCCCGCGGGCAGGGTCGGGCGCAGGCGGTCGCGCAGGTCGCGCAGCCGCACGAAACACGGCCGTACCTGCTCGGCATCGGAGGAGAACAGGGCCAGCGTCATCAGCCCGCGCACGTGCAGGTGGGTGAAGGCCGGCAACTGCTGCAGGAAATCGGCCACTTCGATCGGATCCAGGCCGTACTTGCTGGCCTCACCGGAGGTGTTGACCTGCACGAACACGTCCAGCACGCGGTCTTCCGCGGCCAGCCGCTGGTCCAGTGCCTGGGCCACGCGCAGGCTGTCCAGCGCCTGGAACTCGCTGGCGAAGCGGGCCACGTCGCGGACCTTGTTGGTCTGCAGGTGGCCAATGACCGACCACTGGACGCCCAGGTCGGCCATCGCCTCGGCCTTGCCCTTGGCTTCCTGCACCTTGTTCTCGCCCAGCGTGGTGCACCCGGCGGCCACCGCAAGGCGCAGGCGGGCCTCGTCCACGGTCTTGCTGACCGGCAGCAGCCGCACCCCGGCCGGGTCGCGCCCGGCGCGGGCGCACGCAGCGGCAATGCGCGCCTGCACCGCGTCCAGGTTGCGACGGAAGTCCTCAACGGAGGTGGCCTGCGGCCAGGAGGGGGCAACGATGGACATGGCGTATTCCGGAACAGGCACGGCACGTATTTTTGCACGCCGACGAACCGCCCGGCGCGCGGATCAGGGCGCCGCAGCCGTCCCCGGCCGTATGTAATGCGACTGCCCGTTGTCGTTGAGGAAGATCAGCTCGGGCTTGCCCTGCCAGGAGGTGAGCATGGCGCCGGTGTTGTTCTGGTGCTTGATCACCAGGGTGGCGCCGCGGTCGGGGTTGGCGGTGATCTTGAAGACTTCGGTGGTGCCGTTGGCATCGTCGAGGGTCAGCGTGGCTTCGTCGCCTACATCGGCGGTGCCATAGCTGCCACGCTCGGAACCGTCGGCGCCGAGCAGTGCGATGCCGGACAAGGGCGAGGCACGCGGACCCTGCGAGACTCCCTTGCTGAGCGGATCGGGCAGGGGGGCACCGAGGATGACCCGGGCCTGGCCGCTGCCGTCCTGGATGATCAGGCCGCGGGCGGTGATGACGCGTTGGTCGGACTCGCTCTGGTGCAGCCGCACGGCGGTATAGCCCGACACGAGCAGCGCGAGGCTGGACACGGCCAGGGTGGTGAGGGTGAGTGCGCGCGACATGACCGGCTCCGGATCCTTGGATGGCAGCGACGATAGCCGAAGCGGCATTCACGACACCAGTCGGGAAAGTCTGTATCTGTCGCCAGCGTGAAGCCGGTCACAGCAGCGGGGCAGAGCCCCGCTCTACGGTGTGGCGGATTGCGGTCACGGCAGCGGGGCAGAGCCCCGGCCTTTCAGCGGGGCAGAGCCCCGGTCTTTCAGCGGGGCAGAGCCCCGCTCTACGTGGCGGGTTGCGGCCGGTCGATCAATGGAAGTCGCGGCTGTGGGTGCGCACGCCGTCGATGAGGGCGTCGAGGTTGTGCATGCGCTGCACGATCAGGTGCTGCACACCATCCACCCGTTCCAGCCGGCCATCGATCTGCATCAGCTGCGCCTCCACCAGCACGCGGTGCTGGCGGTCGGCGGTCTTGCGCCAGACCACCGCGTTGACCATGCCGCTTTCGTCTTCCAGGGTCAGGAAGGTCACCCCGCTGGCGGTCTGCGGGCGCTGGCGCATGCGTACCAGCCCGGCGAAGCGCACGCTGCGCCCGTGCGGCAGCTGCGCCAGTTCGTCGGAGCGCTGGCAGCGGCGCGCCTGCAGCTCGGCGCGGATGAACGACACCATGTGCTGGCCCAGGGTGGTGCCGGTGCTGTTGTAGTCGGCCTGCATGTCCTCGAACGCGCTCGGCGCCGGCAGCGCCACGACCGGGTCGGCGGTGGCGCGGACGGTGTCGAACAGCGGCAGCGGCTTTTCCACGCCCGACACATCCCAGCGCGCGCGGTGGCGGTGCCCGCTCAACCCCTTGAGCGCGCCAGCGTCGGCCAGCAGTCCCTGGTGGCGGCGGTCCAGCCGCGCGCGCTGGCTGAGATCGGCCACGCTGTCGAAGGCCTGCCGTGCGCGGGCCTGCATGACCTCGTCGGCCACCGCTTCGCTGAAGCCGTCGATCATACGCAGGCCGAGCCGGATGCCCGGCACGACATCGGCCTGCGTGGCCGTCACCAGCGTGCAATCCCAGTCGCTGTGGCGCACATCCACCGGCAGCACGGCTACGCCATGGCGGCGCGCATCCTGCAGGATCTGGTCGGGGGTGTAGAAGCCCAGCGGCTGGCTGTTGATCAGGCTGGCGGCGAACGCCGACGGGTGGTGGCACTTCAGCCAGCAGCTCACATAGGTGATCAGCGCGAAGCTGGCCGCGTGGCTTTCCGGGAAGCCATAACTGCCGAAGCCCTTGATCTGCTCGAACAGGCGCTCGCCGTATTCGCGGCTGTAGCCGCGCTCCGCCATGCCGGCCAGCAGCTTGTCGCGGTGTGGCTCCAGCCCGCCGTGGCGTTTCCACGCCGCCATCGAACGGCGCAACGCATCGGCCTCGCCCGGACTGAAGCCGGCCGCGGCCACTGCCAGCTGCATCACCTGTTCCTGGAACAGCGGCACGCCCAGGGTGCGCTTGAACACCTTTTCCAGTTCGGGCGGGTAGTCGATTTCTTCGATCCCTTCTTCCTTGAGCCGCTTTCGCCGGTTGAGGTAAGGATGGACCATGTCGCCCTGGATCGGCCCGGGCCGCACGATCGCCACTTCGATCACCAGGTCGTAGAAACAACGCGGCTGCATGCGCGGCAGCATGGCCATCTGCGCGCGCGATTCGATCTGGAACACGCCCAGCGTATCGGCGCGGCAGATCATGTCGTAGGTGGGCGTGTCATCGGCCGGCAGGGACGCCATGGCCAGCACGCGTCCGTCCTGGCCGCGCGCCCCGCGCGCCTCCAGCATCGCCAGGCATTTGCGTACGGCGGTGAGCATGCCCAGCGCCAGGCAGTCGACCTTCATCAACCCGGTGGCATCCAGGTCGTCCTTGTCCCACTGGATCACGGTGCGGTCGGCCATGGCCGCATTCTCGACCGGCACCAGCGTGGACAGCGGGTGCTCGGAAATCACGAACCCGCCGGGATGCTGGGACAGGTGGCGCGGGAAATCGACCAGTTCGGCGGTCAGCGCCACCACCCGCCGCATCAATGCCGTGTCCGGGTCGAAGCCGCGTTCGCGCAGGGCCTCGGGCAGCGGCTCATGGCTGCTCCAGCGGTCCAGGCAGGCGGCCAGTTCGTTGACCTGGTCCGGCGGCAGGCCGAGTACGCGGGCGACGTCGCGCACCGCGCTGCGGCCGCGGTAGCTGATCGCCACGGCGGTGAGCGCGGCGCGTTCACGGCCATAGCGGTTGAACACGTACTGCAGCACTTCCTCGCGGCGTTCGTGTTCGAAATCGATGTCGATGTCCGGCGGTTCGTCGCGCTCGGCGGAAATGAAGCGCTCGAACAGCAGTTCCATGTGGCTGGGGTCGATCTCGGTCACGCCCAGCACGAAACAGACCGAGGAATTGGCCGCCGAACCGCGGCCCTGGCACAGGATCTGCTGGCTGCGGGCGAAGCGCACGATGTCGTGCACGGTGAGGAAGTAGGACTCGTACTGCTTGGTGTGGATCAGCCCGAGCTCGTGTTCGATCTGCTTGCGCTGGGTGGCGCTGGCCCCGTTCGGCCAGCGCCAGCGCATGCCGTCTTCCACCAGCACGCGCAGCCAGCTGGCCGGGTCATGGCCCTCGGGCACCAGCTCGCGCGGGTAGGTGTACTGCAGCTGGGAGAGATCGAACCGGCAGCGCTCGGCCACGCGCAGGGTTTCCTCCAGCAGCTCGGCGGGGTACAGCGCGGCCAGGGCCTGGCGGGTACGCAGGTGGCGTTCGCCATTGGGAAACAGGTGCCAGCCGGCATCGGCGATGGTGCAATGCTGGCGGATCGCGGTGAGCGTGTCCTGCAGGGCGCGGCGGCGACGCACGTGCATGTGCACATCGCCGCTGGCCACCAGTGGCAGGTCGTGGGTGTAGCCGAATTCCAGCAGTGATTCCAGCCGCTCCACGTCGTCGGCACCGCGGTGCAACTCCACCGCCAGCCACAGCCGGTGCGGGAAGCGCGCGTGCAGCCAGGCTGCATCGGCCGCGCTGGGCGAACGCGCCGGCCACAAACACAGCAGGCTGTCGGGCAGGGCATCGAAGTCCTCGCGCAGGCAGCGGTATTCGCCCTTGGGCGCTCGCCGGCGGCAGGTGGTGATCAGCTGGCACAAGCCGGCATAGGCGGCCTGGTCGGTGCACAGCAGCACCAGCTTGGGGCCGTCTTCGATCTGGAACTCGGCACCGGTAATCAACGCCAGTTCGTGTTTCTTCGCGGCCTGCCAGGCGCGCACGATGCCGGCCAGCGAACATTCGTCGGTGATTGCCAGGGCCTGGTAGCCCTGTTCCTTCGCACGTGCGAACAGTTCCTCGGCGATGGAGGCGCCGCGCTGGAAACTGAAGGCCGACAGGCAATGCAGTTCGGCATAGTCGGGCAGGGCGGTGTTCATGCGAACCAGCCGTGCAGCATGAATGGCCCATGCCGCGCCCCGGCGGCGGTGTAGGCCCAGCCGCGCTGGCCGAGGCCGGTTTCCACCACGTAGTAATCGCGGCGCACATCGTCCTCGTCCCACCAGCCCGATTCGATCCGTTCCGGGCCCGACAGAATGCGCAGGTCCGGATCGTACAGCGGCTGGGGGTGGGCCAGCAGCCAGCCGGGGCGCAGCGGCAGCGCGGGCGGTGGGGCTTTGGTCGCCGGGGCGCCGGGGCCGGTGGCGCGCTCGGGGCGGTGTTCGGCGCGCAGCCCCACGCCCTGCACGGCATCGTCGCCGAGCCGCGCGCGCAGGCGTTCGCGCAGCTGTTCCCACGGCATCGCCTGCTGCGGGCGCGGGTCGAACAGGTCACGTGCGGCCGGCACGAACGGCGGCAGGTGCTCGGCCTGCAGGCGCAGGCCACGGCTGCCGGCGGGCAGGCGCAGGTGGTCGACGCGGTTGCGCGCCAGTTCGAACAGCATCGCCGCATCGCGTTCGGGGGCGAGCAGGCCAACGGTCAGCCGCGTATCCGGATGCTGTTCGTGCTCGAACCACAGGTCGAACTGCTGCGCGCCGCCATCGCGCGAGCACAGGAACGCGGCCAGGTCGGCGGTCAGGCGGCGCAGCGGGAACAGCAGCGCCTGGGTGGACTCGATCTCGTACTCGAACTCGATGCGCGCATCGAACCGGTCCGGGGGGCGGAAGTACTGCAGCGGCGTGAGGGTGCCGATGCCGCGCAGCGCATCCAGGTGGCTCAGTACCTGCGCGGGAAAGCGCCGGGCCAGGCTGTCGCGCGGCAATGCAAAGGCGCTGCCCAGCGTACGCAGCCCGGAACGGACCAATACCGTGACGGCCTCGGCCGGCAGCCCGCTGCGGTCGATCGGGATCTGTGCCAGCGCCGCCTCCAGCCCGTGCGCATCCACGCCCAGCTGCGCGTGCACGCGGGTCAGCACCCAGGCCGCGTGCGGGTTCGGCGCGGCGACCAGGCGGTGGCGGAAACCGAGCTCCTTCAATCCTTCGCGCAGGCGCCGTTCGATGGCGGGCCAGTCACCGAACAACGCGCGGCTGGCGCCGATTTCCAGGGCCAGCGCATGCGGAAACGCCAGGCTTACCTGCGAGCTGATGCCGTACAGCCAGCTGGCCAGCAGCTGGCGGGTGTCCTGTTCGGCGCGCGGGTCGTAATCCACCGTGAGCATGTCGCGGGTCAGCACCTGCGCGGCCGACAGCAGCATGCCGCGGCGCAGGCCGAGTTGGCGGGCGGCCGGGCTGACCGCGTGCAGCACCCGGCGCTGCGTGGGGCCGGTGACCAGCACCAGCGGCGCGCGCGGATCCGGCTGCTGGCGCAGGGCGGCGTCCAGCGCCAGTTGAGGCAGCAACAGGCAGGCCCACTGCATGGCGGCGCCTCAATGCGCCACGGCCAGCGGCAACGGCTGCGCCGGTGCCTGCCCGCCACGGCACTTGAGTACCCGCACCTGGCCGGCGTCCAACTGCAGGCGCAGCGGCGCGGGAGAGGGATTGCGTGCCTGACGGGCGTCACGGAAGGCGAGGCCCAGGCACTGCCCGGTTTCGGCGGCCACCTGCAGCCGGCGCAGCGCGCGGTCGTCGGCATGGCCGGGCCAGCACAGCACCGCGGCACAGGCGGCCGAGCGCATGCATTGTTCGGCCGCCCACAATGCCTCGCGCGGCGTGGCATGCACCACCTGCAGCTGGCCCAGCGACACGCCGGCCCCGGCCCAGGCGGGCGCGTGCGGCAGGTGCGGGGGAGCGATCAGCACCACGGTCTGCCGCAGCTGGCTCAACCGGGCCAGGGTCGGCCAGACCAAGGCCAGCTCGCCCTGGCCGGGCGCGGCCAGCAGCACCTCCGACAGCGCCGCCGGCGGCCAGCCACCGCCGGGCAGGCGCGCATCCAGCGCGGGATGTCCGGTAGGGTGGGCGGCCACCGTTCCGGTCCCGCGCGGCTGCCCGCGCCAGACCTGGCGGCTTTCCAGCAGCTGTTCCAGGGCCATGACGGCGCCCATCAGCGCACCGCCCCGGTGGGCTGGAACAGGTGAGCGCGGGCGGAAAACCGGGGCATGAAGGTGTCGGCAACGGCTGAAAAGGGTCGATAGCGACATGCTACCCGCTATTAGCAAAATTGCTAATAGCGTCGTCGTTCATGTGTGACGCCCCTTACCCATGACCGCGCTGAATAAAGCCAACGCCGACACCATCGCCCCGGCCCCACACACCGCCCCCCAACCATGGGCGGCATACAGGGCGCTTCCCGCCAGCGCGCCCAACCCGCTGCCGGCGGCATAGAACAGCATGTAGGCCGCGATCGCCTGGGCTTGTGCCTGCGCGGGCGCGGCGGCCAGGATCAGGCTCTGGTTGGTGACATGCAGGGCCTGTACGGCCAGGTCGAGCAGCAGCACCCCCAGCACCAGCCAGCCCACCCCGGCGTGCAGCGCCGACAGTGGCCACCAGCTCAACAGCAACAGCAGCAGGGCGCCCAGCGACACCCGGTCGGCGTGCCCGCGGTCGCTCCAGTGCCCGCTGCGTGCGGCGGCCAGCGCGCCGAGCAGACCGACCAGCGCGAATGCACCGATCGCGGCATGCCCGAACCGGAAGGGCGGCGCACTCAAGGGCAAGGCCATGCTGCTCCAGAACAGGCCGAAGGCGGTGAACATCAGCAGCCCCAGCATGCCGCGCCGGCGCAGCACCGGGGTGCGGCGCAGCAGGGCAGGCAGCGATATCCGGGACGATGCTGCCGGCATCGGCAGGCTTGGCAGATACCGCCACAGCAGTACGCCGGTCACCACCATGAGGGCGGCGGAAAGCAGGTAGACCGCACGCCACCCACCCAGGTCGGCGACGCCACCGGCGACCACCCGCGCCAGCAGCAGGCCGGCCACCACCCCGGCCTGCGCAACACCGACCACGCGGCCGCGCTCATGCGGCGCGGCGACGGCGGCGGCGTAGGCGATCAGCCCCTGGGTCATCGCGGTACCGAGCAGGCCGACCGCGAGCATGGCCAGCAGCAAGCCCAGCGCCGCGCCCGCAGCCGCCACGCACAGCAGCGCCAGCACCAGGGCAAAGGTCTGCAGCAGCATCAACCGCCGCCGCTCCATCCGGTCGCCCAGCGGAACCAGCCACAGCAGCGCCGCCACCGACCCGAGCTGGGTGGCGGCGATGACCGCGCCGATCCAGGCCACGCCGATGTGCAGGTCGGCGGCCAGGGCATCGAGCAGCGGCTGGGCGTAATAGACGTTGGCCACGCTCAGTCCGGCGGCACAGGCGAACAGGAGCAGCAGCGAGGAGGCGAGGCGGGGCAGGGGGAGCGAGGCAGACATTGATGGTCTCAAAATAGAACCAGTTGAGTTTGCGCCGTTTGGTTCTAAAATGAAACTACACAGGAGGATCCCATGAGTGAAGACCTCAACCGAACCTGCCCGGTGGCGCGCGCGCTGGACCGGATCGGCGATCGCTGGTCGCTGCTGATCGTGCGCGACGCGTTCGATGGCGTGCGCCGTTTCAGTGATTTCCAGCGCGGCCTGGGGATGTCGCGCAGCATGCTCAGCCAGCGCCTGCAGGCGCTGCAGGACGCCAATGTGCTGACCCAGCAGGCGGCCGCCGATGGCAGCCGTTATCACGACTATGTGCTCACCCCGCAGGGCCAGGCGCTGTTCCCGCTGGTGGTGGCGCTGCGCCAGTGGGGCGAGGGCTACCTGTTCGACCCGGCTGAACCGCGTTCGCACCTGCAGGTGATCGCTGATGGGCGGGCATTGGCGCCGCTGCTCCCGCGCGACGCCGACGGACGGCCGGTGGCGCCCGCCGAGACCGAGGTGATCAAGCCGGATCAGCTCGGCTGAACCTGAACGCGCTGTTGACACGGATGAACGCGGTGGACGACTCTTCACGGGATGGGTGCCGGTGACGGCGCCCTGCAGGTGGGGTGGCTGTAGCGACGGGCGGAGGGGCCTGGTCGTAGCTGCCGCACCTGTGTAGTTCCGATGCCGGCTGCGGAAACGCCTCGGCATCCGCCATGACGGCGCTGCACCCTTCTGCGGCAAGACTCCCTGGATTTTCTGCGTCAGCAAAGGTGTTTCGCCCGCTTATGAAAACGATTACAAAGCCCCTGGCCCTGACGGCCGCCATCGCCTTGTCGCTGTCGGCCTCCGCACTGGCCGCCGCCCCCATCGCCGGTGGCGCCGCCTTTACCGTGCTGACCCTGGAGAAGGCGCCCGATTACCTGGACGCCAAGGACGTCGCTGCGCAGTTGCAGGCGCTGGACGTGGATGCGTTGACCATCGGCAACGTGGTCCGCCCGGCCGACACCTCGGCCACCGCGCATGCGCCGGACCCGCTGGCGGCACTGGCCGACCAGCTGGGCTACACCTACCGCTTCGTCAGCGCCGATCCGGCGGCAGCCGAGCAGCGCGGCAGCATCGTGCTTTCGCGGCTGCCGGTGGAAGCCGAGTCGGGCGTGGAAGCGCCGGGCCTGAACTACCTGCGCCTCAATGACGGCCGCAACGTGGTGGCGCTGTACACCCAGGCAAGCGGTGCCGCTGCCGCGCCGGTGAAGGCGCTGGTGGACGGCTCGCGCCTCGGCGCACCGGCCGTGCTGCTGGGCACCGATGCCGATACGGCGACCGCCGCTGGCTTCACCGCCATTGCCAAGGGCACCGGTTACAGCACGGGGTTCAACGCGGCCAGCACCCAGTCCGTGAAGTTGCGCCTGGGCAGCGACGCGAACACTGCCGGCCAGCTGCTGACGCTGGACTACACCGCACCCACGGGCGGTGACACGCCGTGGATGGACACCGGCCTCACCGCGGATGCACGCGCCAAGCTGCTGGTGGCACGCATGACGGTGGATGAGAAGTTCCAGATGCTGCACAGCTACTTCGGGCTGGGCAAGGACGGCGGCCCGTTGCCGGAAGGCGCGGTTGGTTCGGCCGGTTTCGTGCCTGGCGTGGCGCGGCTGGGCATTCCGTCGCAGCAGTCGGCCGATGCCGGCGTGGGCGTGACCAACCCGGGCGGGATCCGCAAGGGCGACCATGCCACGGCGATGCCCTCGGGCCCGGCGACCGCGTCGAGCTGGAACCCGGACATCGCCTTTGCCGGCGGTGCCACGATGGGCCGCGAGGCCTGGCAGCAGCGCTTCAACATCCTGCTGGCCGGCAGCGTGAACCTGCAGCGCGACCCGCGCAACGGGCGCAATTTTGAATATGCCGGCGAAGACCCGGTGCTGGCCGGCCGCCTGGTCGGCGAATCGATCCGCGGCGTGCAGAGCCAGCACGTGATTTCGACGATGAAGCACTTCGCGCTCAACGACATGGAAACCTCGCGCAATTTCCACAGCGCGGAGATCGGCGAGCAGGCGATGCGCGAATCGGATCTGCTGGCGTTCGAGATCGCGCTGGACGCGGGCAAGCCCGGTTCGGTGATGTGCTCGTACAACCGCATCAACGGCATCTACGGCTGCGAACACGATTACCTGATGAACGAGGTGCTCAAGCAGGAATGGAAATTCCCCGGCTTCGTGATGTCCGACTGGGGTGGCGTGCACAGCGGTTCGAAGGCGGCGCTGGCCGGCCTGGACCAGCAATCGGCGGGTGAGGTGTTCGACAAGGCGGTGTTCTTCGACGAACCGCTGCGCCTGGCCGTGGCTGGTGGCACGGTGCCGCAGGCTCGGCTGAACGACATGGTGGCGCGCATCCTGCGCACGATGTTCGCGCACGGCAATTTCGACCTGCCGCCGCAGCACGTGCCGATCGACGATGAAGCCGGCTTCCTGGCCGCGCAGCGCACGGTGGAAGAGGGCAGCGTGCTGCTGCGCAACGCCGGCGATCTGCTGCCGCTGGGCAAGGACGTGCAGCGCATCGTGATCATCGGTGGGCACGCGGACAAGGGTGTGATCGGTGGCGGTGGTTCGTCGATGGTGGGCTGGACGGCGAAGGGCACCAATGCGGTGCCGGGCGTGCTGCCGACGACCTGGCCGGGCCCGGTGATCTTCCATCCGTCGTCGCCGCTGGAGGCACTGCGTGCGGAACGGCCGGACGCGACGATCGAGTACGTGGACGGCCGCGATGTGGCAGCGGCGGCGCGCGCTGCAGCGGCCGCGGACGTGGCGATCGTGTTCGCGACGCAGTGGTCGGCCGAATCGGTGGACCTGCCGCACATGCAGCTGCCCGACAAGCAGGACGCGCTGATCGCCGGGGTGGCCAAGGCCAATCCGAAGACGGTGGTGGTGCTGGAAACCAACGGCCCGGTGGAACTGCCGTGGCTGCAGCAGGTGCCGGCGGTACTGCAGGCGTGGTACCCGGGCATCCGGGGCGGTGAAGGCATCGCGGCGCTGCTGACGGGCAAGGTCAACCCCTCCGGCCGCCTGCCGGTGACCTGGCCGGTGGACGCCAGCCAGCTGCCGCGCCCGCACGTGAACGGCCTGGGCTTCAATCCGAAGCAGAAGCCGGACGACACGATCGATTACAACATCGAGGGTGCCAACGTCGGCTACAAGTGGTTCGCGGCGAAGGGCCTGGTGCCGCAGTTCGCGTTCGGCCACGGGCTGTCATACACGCAGTTCCAGTACGACAATCTGAGCTACACGGCGATGGGCCAGCGGCTGGTGGCCACGGTCGACATCCGCAATACGGGCAAGGTGGCCGGCGCGGACGTGGCGCAGCTGTACCTGAAGCTGCCCGAAGGCAGCACGACGCCGATCCGCCTGATCGGTTTCCAGAAGGTCATGCTGCAGCCGGGCGAATCGCGCCGGATCCGCATCGAAGCCGAACCCAAGGCGCTGGCCAGTTTCGACACGGCCGACAAGCAGTGGAAGATCGCCGAAGGCCGCTACGAACTGCAGCTCTCGCGCTCGGCCAACGAGCCGCTGCAGACCACGCCGATGGTGTTGAGTGGTGGTGTGGTGAAGTAAGTACACGGTAGTGCGTGGGCGCTTCTTGCGCGCTCACGCATTGCTGCTGAGAGCACTGGTCTGCGAATGTCTCTGGTTTGGGCCGGCGGCGGTGGGTTGGCGGGACACGCCGTGAATACGTCCTTGTAGGCTTGTAGAAAACATCCATGTTTTCTACAGTCCCGCAAACCCACCCC
>NZ_JBOHXV010000048.1:0-36542 GCF_050737075.1 Stenotrophomonas sp. | reverse complement strand
CCGAAGGGCGCGCGATGCTCGCGCGCATTTGGAAAACAGCGTCTGCCCAACCATGACCTCCCGCCCATGTGCGGCGCAGGCAGGCTGCTAAGCTCGGGGGCTTGAGCCCTGTTCCCCGGAGTCCGTCCCATGCGTCGCCGCGTCCTTGCCATCGCATCTTCCCTCGCCCTGCTCGCCGCCCCGGCCTTCGCGGCGACCGGCACCACCACCCTGCCGCCGAAGTCGCTGGCCACGGCCGCGGAACTGCGCGAGCAGGCCCTGAAGGACGACACCGGCTGGAAGGTGGTCGAATCGCTGACGACCGAGATCGGTCCGCGCATCGCCGGCGGCGAAGCCGATGCCCGTGCGGTGGCCTGGGCCGAAGCCAAGTTCAAGGCACTGGGCTTCGACAAGGTATGGAAGGAACCGGTGACGTTCCCCAAGTGGGAACGCCGCAGTGAACAGGCCCACGTGGTCGGCAAGCACGCCCAACCGCTGACGATCACCGCGCTGGGCGGCAGCCCGGGCGGTACGGTGGAGGCCGAGGTGGTGCGCTTCGCCGACCTGGCCGCGCTGCAGGCCGCGCCCGAAGGTTCGCTGAAGGGCAAGATCGCCTTCGTCGATTACCAGATGACCGCTTACCGCGATGGCCGCGACTACGGCAAGGGCGGCGCGGTGCGCAGCAAGGGCCCGTCCGAGGCGATCCGCAAGGGTGCCGTAGGCTTCGTGATGCGTTCGGCCGGTACCGATTCCCACCGCGTGCCGCATACCGGCATCACCCGTTTCGATGATGGCCTGACGCCGGTGCCGTCTGCCGCACTGTCGGTGCCGGATGCGAACCAGCTGGCGCGGCTGGTGGCACTGGGCCCGACCACGATCAAACTGAGCCTCGATTGCGGCTGGGATGGCACGGCCACCTCGTACAACGTGATCGGTGAAATCACCGGGCGCAGCCTGCCCAAGGAAGTGGTGGTGATCGGCGGTCATCTCGATTCCTGGGACCTGGGCACCGGCGCGATCGACGACGGCGCCGGCGTGGCGCTGACGATGGCCGCCGGGCATCTGATCGGCGAGCTCAAGCAGGCACCGAAGCGCACCATCCGCGTGGTGGCGTTCGCCAATGAAGAGCAGGGCCTGTATGGCGGCAAGGCCTACGCCGAGGCGCATGCCAAGGATGTGGTGCTGCACCAGCTGGCCGCCGAGAGTGATTTCGGTGCCGGCCGCATCTATGCGTTCAACACCGGCTCGCCGAACCCGGCGCATTCGCGCGAGGCGACCCGGCAGATTGCCGAAGTGCTGAAGCCGCTGGGCATCGAGTACGTCGCGGACAAGGGCGGCCCGGGTCCGGACGTGGGTCCGCTGGCGGCCAAGGGTGGCGCGTGGGCGTGGCTGGCGCAGGACGGAACCGACTACTTCAACCTGCACCACACCGCCGACGACACGCTGGACAAGATCGACCCGGCGGCATTGGCGCAGAACGTGGCCGCGTATGCGGTGTTTGCCTATCTGGCGGCGGAAGCGGATGGCAACTTCGGCAGCGAAGCCAAGGCGACCACGCCGCCCAACGAGTGAAAGCGCGAAGCGCTGTCACTCGGCAGAGCGGGTAACGATGCGGTAGAGCGGCGGTAGAGCGGACTGTTAGTCCGCTGGCTCCGAAGCAGCCGTCTAACAGACGGCTCTACCGCACATCTGAAGCAGCCGTCTAACAGACGGCTCTACCGCACATCTGAAGCAGCCGTCTAACAGACGGCTCTACCGCCGCTCGGTTGCCGGGACCGCGCTTGTCCACACGCAGGTGGTGGGCCGTTGCGGTGGCTCGGGGCGGTACACCGGGTCCCTGCCCGCTTTGCGGCTCGCCTCATAGTCGCGCAATGCCGCCAACGCCGGCTTCTGCAGCAGCAGCAACGCGACGATGTTGAGCCAGCTCATCAGCCCCACGCCGATGTCGCCCAGCGACCAGGCCACGGTGGCGGTGTTCAACGCCGAATACAGCAGGGCGCCGATAAAGCCCAACCGGAACAGCATCATCGCCAACCACGAGGGACGGTTGCGGCCCAGATACACCACGTTGGTCTCGGCGGTGTAGTACAGCGCCAAAATAGTGGTGAACGCGAACGGCAGGATCGCCAGGGCGATGAAGGACTTGCCGAACCCGGGCAACACCGATTCCACCGCGTGCTGCACGAACGCCGGGCCTGCCTCCAACGCCGGTACGTTCGCCACCAGCCACTGCGACGGCGCGGACGGGTCATACACGTTGTAGGTGCCGGTGGAGAGGATCAGGAACGCGGTAGCGCTGCACACCACCATGGTGTCGATGTAGACCGAGCACGCCTGCACCAGCCCCTGCTTGACCGGGTGCGAGACCTCTGCTGCCGCCGCCGGATGTGCACCGGTGCCCTGCCCCGCTTCATTGGACATCACGCCACGGCGCACGCCCCACTGGATCGCGGTGCCGATCATGGCGCCGAACGCCGCATCCTGACCGAACGCACTGCGCATGATGAGGGCAAGCATTTCCGGCACGGCGTCCAGGTTGAGCACCATCACCAGGCCGGCCACCAGCAGGTAGGCCAATGCCATGAACGGCACGATCACCTGGGCGACCTGTGCGATGCGACGCACGCCACCGAAGATCACCAGTGCCACCACCATGCCGATAGCGGCGGCGCTGACCCAGCCGGGAATGGCCCAGGCTTCGTCGAGTGCACTGACGATGGCGTTGGATTGGGTACCCGGCAGCATCAAGCCACACCCGACCACGGTACTCAGCGCGAACACCACGGCATACCAGCGCTGCCCCAGGCCCTTTTCGATGTAATAGGCCGGGCCACCGCGGTACATGCCGGCACTGTCGCGCTCTTTGTAGATCTGCGCGAGCGTGGATTCGACGAAGGCGCTGGAGGCGCCGAGGAAGGCAACGACCCACATCCAGAAGATCGCGCCGGGTCCGCCGTAGGCGATGGCGATCGCCACACCGGCGATGTTACCTACGCCCACACGACTGGACAGCGACATGCTCAGTGCCTGGAACGAAGACACCCCGGATGCGGAACTGCGGCCCTGGAACATGAGCCTGAGCATGTCCGGCAATCCCCGCAGCTGGATGAAGCGGGTGCGTACGCTGAAGTACAGGCCGGCCACCAGACACAGGGTGACCAGCATGGGGCTCCACACGATGCCCAGAATGCGGGCGACGATCTCTTCGAGGTTCATGATCCACTCCCTGCCGGCATCAGAAGAACATCCCCAAGGCAACCTGCGGATTGATGTAACTGCCGGTGTTGCGACCGGCGACGGTGAATTCGACGCCGGCAATCAGGCCCACGTTCGGGCTGAAGTGGTATTCCACGGCAGGCGCGAGCGTGAGGTTGCGGCTGCCTGGCAGGCGCAGGTCGATGCGCTGCGCCGCGCCGTCTTCGCCGGGGGCGTAGCCGCTGAGCTGGCGATCGCTCTGCCGGCTGGCCGCGAATTCAAACACGCCGACCCAGCGCGAATTGAAGCTGTACTCGGCCGCCGCGGAAATGCCCAGCAGCGAACCGGGCGCGATGTTGCCGCGGAATCCGTGCGGGGTGCCGTATACGCTGGAATCGTTGAGCGCCACACGCGCCGGCGCCGGGCTGGCACTTAGCTGACCCCGCCAACGCAGCGGGCGCCCATTGGGCAGCCACACCACCTGCTGCATGCCCAGCCCGAAGGTGGTGCGCTGCACGCCGTCGCCCTGCGCGTTGAGGGGGTTGCCGTCGATGCGGTCATAGCTGCCGGTGGCATAACGCTGGCTCAGCGACACCGCAATGGCCGGGCGCGTGCCGTCTTCGTTGGGCGCCTGCAGCAGGTACTGCACCTGCGCGGTGGTGTCGCCGGCGCGGAACCCGCGGCTGCGCGCGTCGCCGGTTTCAGCGCGCGCGGCGCTGAGGTTGATCTGGGCGGTGACGTGCTGGCCCAGCCCGTAGGCGATTGGCAGCACGGTTACCCAGGCACTGCTGCGTTCGCCGCTGTCGTGGCGGCGCCCGTCATCGTCGTAGTAGCTGTCGCTGTTGACGCGGATCAGATAGGGCTCGACATAGGCGTTGCCCTTGGGCATGCCAGCCGGGTTCGGGGTAATCAACGGACCGGTGAAGTTGACACCGTCCAGGCTGTGCTCGGCGGCGCCGGCGAGTGCAGGCATGCACAGGCCGGCGATCAGGGCGATGGAAATCAGGCGTGGGGAACGCAGCGCATGGGGTGACATGTAGAGCTTCCTTGGTAGCAGTAGTGATGCGGCAGAACAAGCCGCCGCACAGGCAATCTGCACAGGAAGCACGCAAGGAAAAATCAGCAAATTCCGCGACTATTCGAATCTGTGCGCGGAGGCACCCACATACGAGCGCATCACGCCAAACGTTGTCGCGACGAGACAGGACGTCCCGCCACCTCGGAGTTCTTTCAATCGGCGTGAGCGCTGCACAAAAAAAAAGCCCGGCCATCAATGGCCGGGCTACCGGGATTCATCACACCCCACGCGGTGAGCGACACGGACTGACCGTGATCCGGACAACGGCGCCGCACTGGGTGGGTGTCTCTCCTCACCTACACAGTACAGCGCCGCTTTGCACTGTGACGCAGCGCTAAGGCTACGCACTATGCGAAAAATCCGAATCGACTGTAAGCACCGCTCCATTGGAGAAGTCGATCACATCGCGTAGGGCAGCGCTTGCATGCGTCACCCCGATCAAGCGCACAACGACCAACGGTCGTTGCCTACCGCTGTGCGTACCAATGCGACAACAACACCGCCGTTGCCGATGCCACGTTGAGGCTTTCCACCGCACCCGTGCCGGGAATGGACACCTGCAGATCGCAGGTCTGCGCGAGCGCGCGATCCATGCCTTCGCCTTCGGCGCCCATCACGTACACCAGCCGCGCCGGCAACGTGCTCTTGAACAGATCCGCGCCGCCTTCCACCAGCGTTGCGGCCAGGCCGAAGTCAGCGTCACGCAGTGCCTGCATGGCCTGCGGCAGTGCCGGCAGCCGCACCAGCGGCACCGCCTCGGCGCCACCTTCGGCCACGCGCGCGGCGGCGCCGGACAGGGCCAGGGTGGAATCGGGCGGCAGCAGCAGACCGGCCACGCCGAAATGCGCCGCCGAGCGCAGGATGGCGCCGAAATTGTGCGGGTTGCCCACGCCATCCAGCCACAGCGCCAGCGCCGGCTTGTCGGCCGGCAGCGCGGCCAGCCACTCGTCCAGCGCGATCATCGGCGCGCGCAGCACGTCGGCCACCACGCCTTCGTGGTGGGTGGTGGCGGCCAGCTTGTTGAGGTCGCCTTCCTCCACCACCCGGTAGCCCACGCGGTTGGCCACGCACCACTTCAGCAGCGGCTGCAGGCGCGGGATGAGTTCTTCGGCCAGGTACAGCTTGCGCAGGGCCTGCGGGCGGCGCTCAAACAGCGACTGCACGGCATTCCAGCCGTACAGACGCAGCTCGTCGTTGCCGCGCCCCGGCGGTGGCGGGGTGCCGCCTTCGCGCGGCGGCAGCGGGGTGGCCCGCGGCGGTCGCGCGGACGGCCGGCGGGCATTCTTCCAGGGATCATTCACTACGGGCTTGCTCCAGCTTGCGATGACGCCAGAAATCGGCGTTCTTGATGCCCAATGCATCGGGGTCGAAGGTCGGATCCAGGCCGAGCTTCTTCTGACGTTCGTAGTCGCGCAGCGCGAGCATGGCCGGCTTCTGCACGATCAGGATGGCGACGATGTTCAACCAGGCCATCAGGCCCACGCCGATGTCGCCCAGCGCCCAGGCCATCTTGGCGTTGTGGAAGGCGCCGAACACCACCATGGCGATGATGCCCAGGCGCAGCGCCAGCACCGTCAACGGCCGCTTGCGGTTGTGGTTGAGGTAGCTGAGGTTGGTCTCGGCCATGTAGTAGTAGGCCATGATGGTGGTGAACGCGAAGAAGAAGATCGCGATGGCCACGAAGCCCGAACCCCAGCCCGGCAGCACGGTTTCCACCGCCGCCTGGGCGTAGCCCGCGCCTTCGGCCACACCGGCCAGGCCGGCGAACACCGGCTCGGCACCGGCCACGGGCGAGTACACGTTGTAGGTGCCGGCGGCCAGGATCAGGAACGCGGTGGCGGTGCACACCATCATGGTGTCGAAGTAGATCGCAAAGGCCTGCACGTAACCCTGTTTGGCCGGGTGCGAGACTTCCGAGGCGGCCGCCGCATGCGGGCCGGTACCCTGGCCGGCTTCATTGGCATAGATGCCGCGCTTGACGCCCCACTCCACCGCCAGGCCCATCATGGCGCCGAACGCCGCATGCGCGCCGAACGCACTGCTGAACACGGTGCGGAACATGTCCGGCACGCGCTCATAGTTGAGGATCATGATGACGATGGCCATCAGGATGAAGCCTGCGGCCATGAACGGCACCACCACTTCGGCGAAGTTGGCGATGCGCTTGACGCCGCCGAAGATCACCACGCCCAGCAGCAGGGCCACCACGATGCCGATGCCCAGCTTGAGCGCCTGCACCGATTCCATGCCCATGAATTGGCCGTCCAGCGGACCGCACAGGGCGCCGCCGCGGCAGGAATTGATGATGCTGTCGGCAATGGCATTGGCCTGCACGCCCGGCATCAGGAAGCCGGCGGCCACAATGGTGGCCATGGCGAAGGCCATCGCGTACCACTTCAGGCCCATCGCCTTTTCGATGTAGTACGCCGGGCCGCCACGGTAGCGGCCTTCGGCGTCCTTGACCTTGTAGATCTGCGCCAGGGTGCACTCGACATACGAGGTCGACGCGCCGAGGAAGCCCATGACCCACATCCAGAAGATCGCGCCGGGACCGCCGAAGGCGATCGCGGTGGCCACACCGGCGATGTTGCCGATGCCCATGCGGCCGGCCATGGACATGGCCAGTGCCTGGAACGATGACACACCAGCCTCGGACTTTTCGCCCTGCACGGTGAGGCGGCACATTTCGACGAAGCCGCGCAGCTGCATGAAGCGGGTGCGCACACTGAAATACAGGCCGGCCGCCAGGCACAGGAAAATCAGTGCCTTGCTCCAGATGATGCCATTGATGAAATCAACTACTGCTTCCACGCGCTCTCTCCAGTCGGCGGAAAATGAAGGACGTCCCGTCGGCTGGAAGGGACCGGTTCGATTCTCCATCATCGAGCGCCAGCCCGATAGGGCCGATCTCTTGCGCGGCCCTCAGGGCAGCCGGTCACGCACGCGGGCAAACCGCCGCAGATCGTGCAGCTCCCCGCGCTTGAACACGGCGCAGCGGGCGGTGCCCTCTTCCTGGAAGCCGTTGCCCAGCAGCACCTTGGCCGAGCCTTCGTTGAAACCCAGCACCTCGGCCTGCAGCCTGAACAGGCGCAGTTCGTCCATGGCCCACGGCGCGAACAGCCCCACCACGCGTGACATCCAGCCCTGCCCCCAATAGGCCTGGCCCAGCCAATAGCCCAGTTCGGCCGTGTGCCCACGCTCGGCCACGCCCGGCTGCGCCCCGATGCTGCCGCAGGCGGCACCGTCGATCTCGATGGCCAGGCTCAGCGTGCCCGGGGCCAGGATGCGGCCGCCGAGGAAGGCTTCGCCGTCTTCACGCGTATACGGAAACGGGAAGCGGTCACGCAGGCCGCGCGAAACCGCCTCGTCGTTGGCATGCCGCAACAAGGCGTCCAGATCGTCGCTGCGCCAGGGGCGCAGCACGAATCCGTCGCCTTGCAGCCGCGGCGACCGGTCAGGCATGTCCGCCTACGGAAGGCGTATCGGCTTCCTGCTTCTCCAGCTCGCGGGCCACGGCTTCCGGCGAGCGCGTGTACGGCGCCAGCAGCGCATAGAACGCCGGCACCACGAACAGCGACAGGAAGGTGGACACGGTGACGCCGAAGATCACCACGATACCGATGGTGCCACGGCTGGCCGAGCCCGGGCCGCCGGCGACCACCAGCGGGATCGCGCCGACCACCGTGGCAATCGAGGTCATCAGGATCGGACGCAGGCGCACCATCGCCGATTCGACGATGGCGCGGTGCACGTCGCGCCCTTCATCGCGCAGCTGGTTGGCGAATTCGACGATCAGGATGCCGTTCTTCGCCGCCAGGCCGACCAGCATGACAATGCCGATCTGACTGAACAGGTTGATGGTCCCCCCGCTGACGTACAGGCCCAGCAGCGCGCCGAGCACGCCCAGCGGCACGGTGAGCATGATCACCAGCGGATGGATGAAGCTCTCGAACTGCGCGGCCAGCACCAGGTACACCACCAGCAGCGCCATGGCGAAGGTGAGCAGCACGGCGCTGCCGGCGTTCTGGTATTCGCGCGATTCGCCCTTCCAGTCGATCTGCGCGTGCTGCGGCAGTTCCTCGCGCGCGGTCTGCTGGGCCCAGGCGATGGCCTCGCCCAACGGGTAGCCCGGCGCCAGGCCGGCGCTGATGGTGATCGAGCGCAGGCGGTTGAAGCGGTTGAGGTTGCCGGCCTCGGCCACTTCGCTGAGCGTGACGAGGTTGGACAGCGGCACCAGTTCGCCGTTGGTGGCGCGCACGCGGATGGCGGCGAGGTCGTCCGGCGTGGCGCGGCCTTCGCGACCGGCCTGCACCAGCACGTCGTACTCCTCGCCGTTGTCGACGAAGGTGGTGACGCGGCGCGAGCCCATCATGGTTTCCAGCGCTGAGCCAATCGCGGTGACCGACACGCCCAGGTCGGCCGCACGCTGGCGGTCGATGTTCACCCGCATCTGCGGCCGGGTTTCCTTGTAGTCCGAATCGGGACCGACCAGGCCGGGGTTGTCGGCCATGCGCGCCAGCATGCGGTCGCGCCACTGCGCGATCTCGGCGTACTCGGGCCCGCCCAGCACGATCTGGAACGGCTGCCCCTGGCTGCGCACCAGGCCGCCACCGACCTGGGTGCGCACGCGCACGCCACGGATGCCATCCAGATCCTTCTGCAGTTCGGCGGCCACTTCCGGGGTGGCGGTGGTGCGTTCGCGCCACGGCTGCAGGAACACGCTGATGCGGCCGGTGTGCATTTCTTCGCTTGCGCCGAAGCCACCGGGCACGCGCGGGTTGGCGCGCACGATCGGTTTGTCGTCGCCGACGTAGCCGGCCACGATCTTCTCCACCTGCTGCACCTGGCCGACGGTGTAGTCGTAGCCGGCGCCTTCGGGGCCGTCGATCATGATCTGGAACGAACCACGGTCTTCTGCCGGGGCCAGTTCGGAGGGCAGCACCTTGAGCAGCAGCGCGCTGGCGGCCAGCGACAGCAGCATCACCACCGCGTAGATCCAGGTCTTGCCCACGTGCTTGTCGAGCACGCGACCATACGCGGCGGAGACGCGATCCAGATTGCGGTTGATCAGCCCGTGCAGGCCCTTTGGCGGCTGGCCGGTATGCGGCTTGAGCAGCTTGGAGGCCATCATCGGGGTGAGCGTCAGCGACACGAACGCCGACAGCGCCACGGCGGCGGCCAGGGCGACGGCCAGTTCGCGGAACAGGCGGCCGGTGTTGCCCTCCAGGAAGCCGACCGGCAGGAACACGGCGACCAGTACGGCGGTGGTGGCGATGACCGCGAAGGCGACCTGCGCGGTACCGCGCTTGGAGGCCACCAGTGGCGGCTCGCCCAGATCGATGCGGCGCTGCACGTTTTCGACCACCACGATGGCATCGTCCACCACCAGGCCAATACACAGCACCAGCGCCAGCAGGGTGAGCAGGTTGATCGAGAAGCCGAAGGCATACAGCGCGATGAACGCGGCGACCAGGCAGACCGGCACGGTCACGGCCGGAATCAGCGCGGCGCGGAAGCTGCCCAGGAACAGCCAGATCACCACCAGCACCAGCAGCATGGCTTCCACCAGCGTGGCGTACACACGGTCCACGGCCGCTTCAATGAAGGTGGTGTTGTCGAAGGCCACGAAGATGTGGGTGCCTTCGGGCAGGGTCTGCCCTACCCGCTCGGCCTCGGCGCGCGCGACGCGGGCGACGTCCAGCGAGTTGGCGGTGGAGGTCTTGACGATGCCCAGGCCGATGCCCGGCTCGCCGTTGCTGCGGTAGTACGCGCGGCGCTCGGACGAGGCCAGCTCGATCTTCGCCACGTCGCCCATGCGCACGACGTAGCCGTCGGCGCCCTTGCCCAGCGGGATGGTCGCGAAGTCTTCCGGCTTCACGTAGTTGCGTTCCACGCGCAGGGTGAAGTCGCGGTCCGCCGATTCGATGCGGCCGGCCGGCAGTTCGACGTTCTCGTTGCGCAGCGCGGTTTCGACATCGCCAACGGTGAGGCCGCGCGCGGCGAGCTGGTCGCGATCCAGCCAGATGCGCATGGCGTAGCGCTGGCGGCCGCCGATGCGGACCTGGGCGACGCCGTCGAGGCTCGAGAACCGGTCCACCACGTAGCGGTCGGCGTAGTCGCTCAGCTCCAGCGTGTCCATGCTGGAGGAGGTCATGTTGAACCAGATGATCGGGTCGGCGTCGCTCTCGACCTTGGCGATTTCCGGCGGCCGCGCCTCTTCCGGCATGCGGTCGGCCACGCGGCTGACGGCATCGCGCACGTCGTTGGCGGCGGCTTCGATGTCGCGGTTGGAGGTGAATTCGATGCTGACCTGGGCGCGGCCGTTGGAGCTGCGCGCGTTGATGGTGTCGATGCCTTCGATGCCGGCCAGGGCGTCTTCCAGCACCTGGGTGATGCGGCTCTCGATGACGGCCGCGGAGGCACCGGTGTAGTCGACCGAGACCGAGACGATCGGCGGGTCGATCGCCGGCAGCTCGCGCAGGGTCAGGCGGGTGAACGACATGATGCCCAGCACGACCAGCAGCAGGCTCATCACCACGGCGAACACCGGCCGCTGGATGGAAATGTTGGAGAGCTTCATCCGGTGGTGCCGCTCGGGGCCACGGCGGCGGTCGCGCCGGTCGGGGCGCGGGTGGTGCCTGCAGGTGCGGGGTCAGTGGCCTTTTCAGCCGGCGCATCGGCCGGGGGTGTCGCAGGCGACGCGGCAGGCGCTGGGGCCGACGGGGTGGCTGCCGGCGCAGCGCTGTCATTGACCTTCAGGCCGGGACGCAGCTTGCCGGTGCCGTCGACGACGATGCGCTCGCCGGCCTTGAGCCCTTCGCGGATTTCGACCACGCCGGAACGGCGCGCGCCGCTGACCACGTCCAGCCGCTCCACGGTGTGGTCGGGCTTGACGCGGAACACGTACGAGTCACGCCCCACCTGGACCACGGCGATCTCGGGAATCACCACGGCCTGGCGCTCGGGGCGGAACATGCGCACGTCGAGCAGCATGCCCGGGCGCAGCGCGTGGTCGGCGTTGATGAAGTCGGCGCGCACGGTCACGGCGCGGGTGCCCGGATCGACACGGGTGTCGATGGTGGCCACCTCGCCCTCGAAGGTGCGGCCCGGGTAGGCCACGCTGGTGGCGCTGACCTTGTCACCCTTGGACAGCGAGGCCAGTTCCGCCTCGGGCACCTGGAAGTCGACGTGCATGCGCTCGATGTCGTCGAGGGTGGCGATGACGGTGGTCGGCGTGACCAGCGACCCTTCGCTGACCTGGCGGATGCCGAGCACCCCGGCGAACGGCGCGCGGACCCGGCGGTCGCCGATGTCCGACTGCATTTCGCGCACGCGGGCGTCGGCGGCATCGCGGATGGCGCGCTGGGTGTCGAGGGTGGCGCTGGCAACGAGCTGCTGGGCGGCCAGTTCACGCTGGCGCTTGTAGAGCTGGTCGGCCTCGGCGAAGGTGGCCTGGGCCTGCAGCAGGGCGGCCTCCTGGGCCTGGCCGCGCAGCGTGACCAGCGGCGTGCCGGCCGACACCTGCTGGCCGCTTTCGAAGTGCACGGTCTCGATGATCTCGCTGACCTTGGCGGTGATGGTGACCGACTCACGCGCCTTGGCCGTGCCGAGCGCCTGCAGGGTGTCGCTCCATGCGGAGGTCTGCACCACCTGGGTGGTCACCGGCACGACGTCGGCCTGCCGACGGCCGGCTTGCTGCTTGCCGCCACACCCGGCCAGGATGACCAGGCCGAGGCCGGCAATGATGCGTGCGGTGATGCGTCCCGACATGAAGTACAACCCTTGATGTTCCACGACCGGCAAGTGTAGCCATCGCCTGCGTCAGACATATGTGCCAAGCGTTTACCGGCACCTTCACATCGCCGGGTGACGCGCGCAACCCCTTTCGTGCTGGGGCCTTTCCGCCATGTAACGGCGTATGTCAACGCATGTCGGTTTGCGTCGCGAACTGAAGGAAAAGCAGACACGCATGGCGTGTCCCTACGAAGCAATGAATGCCGTTGCCGTTGAATTACTGCGGCCACCGACCACGCGTCAAGGGGTCGGCGGGGGTGGGTTTGCGGGGGTGTGAGCCGCATGGGTCGGGCGCACGCGCCCGACGGGTTGGGCAGGAGCCCAACCCCGGTCTTGCCGTGTGCGCAGGACAGCGCACACGTGCAAGCGGCGACCAAGCCCCCATGGACGGGTTTACGGCGTCCCCCGCAAACCCGCCCCCGCCGGCCCAAAGCGCGATCAACACGCAGAGTGAGGCTGTTGATTTACGCGTCAATACCGGTAATTCACCTTCATCCAGACCGTGCGACCGGGTTCGTTGATGCGCACCGGATCGGCCGGGAAGCCGAAATCGGCGCTGCCTGCGAGGTTGAGATGCTCGCTGTAGGCACGGTCGAACAGGTTGTCGATGCCTGCGCTCAGCTGCAATGCGTCGCTGATCCGGTAGCCCGCATTGAGTGCCAGCGTGGCGAACCCGGCGCTCGGGCCCAGATCGCGGGCGACCACGTTGCCCTGCCCGGGCGCCACCCGGTTCTGGCGGGTCACCGCGCGGGCCAGCATGCCCGCACTCCAGCGCGCGCCTTCCCAGCCGCCGCTCAGGCGCGCTTCCAGCGGCGGCATCTGCGGCAGCGCGCCGCCGTCGCTGCGGTTCTCGCCCCAGGCATAGGCCAACGTACCACCCAGCTTCCAGCCGTCGCCCAGCGCGACCTCCGCACCGGCCTCGGCGCCGGCAATGCGCGCATCGGCATTGGTCGCCTGCGTGGTGCTGCCCATCATGCCGCCGTCGCGGTAAGTGAACAGGATGTAGTCCTGAATGCGTCCGGCATACGCCGACACCCATGCGTTTACCCGCGCATCGCGATACTGCAGGCCGATATCGAGCTGCGTGGTCTTCTCCGGTTGCACCGCGCTGAAGGCGTTGACGCTGCCGGCCGGCCCCATCGTCGGCGAGAACAGCTCCCAGTAGTCCGGCATGCGCTCGCTGTGGCCGACGCCGGCATACGTGGTCAACGTGCTGCTGACGTCGCGCTCGAACCGCAGGAAGCCGCTGCCCAGGTCTTCGCGGCGGCGCTGCCCTGCCGTGGGATTGGGCATCGCCATCATGCCGCTGGTCGCGCGCTCATCGGTCACCTCGGCACGGTCGATGCGCAGCCCGCCCACCCAGCGTTGCGGCGTGCCTTCGCCCAGCGTGAGTTCGGTGAACACGCCCTGGTTCTTCTGCCGTGCATCGGTCGACCAGGGCGTCTGCCGGTAGGTGTTGCGGCCCATGCCGTTGCGACTGCGGTGGCGGCTGTCCAACGCGTCCACACCGGCCACGACGGCGATGTCCTGCCAGCGCCATTCCGAGGCGATGCGGCCGCCGGTCGTGCGGCGGTCCACGTTCGCCGCCATCGGCATGGGCATGCTGCTGTCCGGATTCGGCGTGCGCAGCGTGTAATTGTCCATCACGTGGTCGGCATCGTTGTAGTACACGTTGGCCTGCAGCGTGTCCCACGCGCCGGGCAGGTTGTCGCGCTCGAAGCGTGCCGCGTAGCTGGTGCGCTTGAACGCCGCGCCGTCCATGCCGCGCCCGGCATACCGTGCGATCGCATCGCCGGTACCGGCCGACAGCTCCAGCACCGTATCGGCATCGGGCGTCCAGCCGACGGCCACGTCGCTGTTCCACTTGCGCCATTTCGACGGCACCACCTCGCCGTTGCCGTCCTTGTAGTCGTCGGCTTCGGAACGGTTGCCGTTGACCCGCACATAGCCCTGCGATGCACCGGCGGTCAGGTCCAGCACCTGGTCGTTGCGGTTGCGCGAGCCGACCAGCGCGCTGGCGTCCACATCGATTCCCGGCGCGTCGAAGCGCGGCGTATCGCGCTCGAAACGCACCGTGCCGGCCGACGCGCCGGCACCCCAACGCACGCTCTGCGGGCCCTTGATGATGGTCAGCCGGTCGAAGGTCTCCGGCGCGATGTAGGACAGCGGATTGTCCATCCGCGAGGGACAGGCACCGATGAGGTTGCCTTCATTGCTGACGATGTTCAGGCGCGAGCCGAACATGCCGCGCAGCACCGGGTCGCCGTTGGTGCCGCCATTGCGGATGGCCGCGAAGCCGGGCACGGTCTTGAGGTAGTCGGCACCGTCGCTGGCCGGTACGGGCTGGCGCGGCAGGCGGGGATCGGTCACCCAGTGCAGCGGTGACGACGGCGCGCTGGCGGTGACCACCAGAGTGTCGAGGGTGCGGGCATCGTCGCGCCCGGCGGCCTGCAGCGGCAGCGCCGCCAGCGCGAGCGAGAGGGAAACAGACAGGCGCGTCACTGCGCCCGCGCTGCGGGAAGAAAGCTTCATGGTGGAACTCCGGAAAACGCACAGGCGCGCGGCGCCATGACGGCGTCGCGCAGCAGGAAGACGAAGGGGCGGTTTCAGGCGTGAAGCGGGGGGCCACGTGCGGCGTGGGCGGGCCAGCGCAGGCTGCGCGGGAGGGCGACGGCGCGCAGCAGCGTCGGCGCGATCACCGGCAGCGCCGGCAACAACAGGATCAGCACCGCCAGCCACGGCATCAGCCGCGAGGCCATCATGCAGTACTCGCAGGCCTCGCCATGCCCGGCATGCGGGTCGACCGCTGCGGCGGGTGCGGCATGGTTCGCCGCAGCAGGTTCATCGGACATGTCATGCACCGACGCACCGTGCATCGCCATGTCATGCCCCGCCATCGCATGCGGGGTCATCTCATGGTGCGACATGCCGGCGCCGGCAGCCTCAACCGGCATCACATGGGCCATGCCACCGGGCATGAGCATCACCGGATCGCCGTGCGCCTGTTGCCAGCGGCTCACCAGTGGCGCCAGCGCCATCAGCAGCGTCGCCACGAAGGCGAGCTGCAGCAGGACGGCATACGGGCGGCGGCGGCGGTTCACCGTGCGATTGTAGCGGCGAGCCTTCGCCTGAACGGGCACGTGCGACCAAGCGTCGCAGGGGCGACGTGACGACCAACGGTCGTCACCTACCGGCATCCGCGCCGACATCGGTAGCGCCCGACCGTTGGTCGGGCGGCGTCAGACGGTGATGGTCTGCGTCAACGATTCCCACGTCGGCGGCAACGGCCAGTTGGCCTCCTGGTTGCCGTCGATCACCCGCCGCAGGTCGCGCGTGTCGATCTGCGGCGCCAGCACATGCACCAGCTCCAGCGCGTAGTCGCGCAGCACCCGGTCGCGCGGCAGCACGGCCCAGGCGATGCACTCATCGATCGGCGCCGGGGCCGGCCAGGAACGCAGGTCCTCGTCGCTGGCATTGACCGCCATCTCGGCCAGCAGGCCCACGCCGAGGCCGGTGCGCACGTAGGTCTTGATCAGGTCCGCATCCAGCGCGGTCAGCGCGATGTCGGGGGTCAGCCCGGAAGCCGCGAAGGCGCGCTGCAGCGAGGAACTGCCGCGCGTGGAGGATTCGTAGCTGATCAGCGGCTGGGTCGCCAGCGCCTGCAGGTCCGGTGCGGCGCCGGGGCGGTCCAGGACGTGCCCGCGCGGCACCAGCACCAGGCGGCGCCAGCGGTAGAGCGGAATGGCGATGCCCGCCGTGGGCTCGGCACCGGCCGTGCTGATGATGGCGATGTCGGCGTCGCCCTGGCTGAGCAGGTCCAGCGCGTCGCTTTCGGCGGCCTGCTGCAGGTGCACGCTGACCTGCGGGTAGGCCTGCTTGATGCGGGCCACCGCCGGCGGCAGCACGAACCGCGCCTGGGTGTGGGTGGTGGTCAGGACCAGCTGGCCCTGGCTCTCACGCCGCTGGTTGGCGGCGTAGGTGCGGATGTTGTTGGCCTCGGACAGCACCGCGCGGGCGCGCCCGATCACCTCCACCCCGGCCGGCGTCACCGCCTCCAGGCTCCTGCCTTTGCGCACGAACAGCAGGAACCCCAGTTCATCCTCCAGCTGCTTGAGCTGCTTGGACAGCCCGGGCTGGGTGGCGTGCACCCGCGAGGCCGCCAACGTGATGTTGAGCTCGGCGTCGGCGATGGCGACCAGGTAACGGAGTTGGGTCAGCGTCATGGGCGTGCGCACAGGCGAAGGGAGGGGCTACTGGACTGTAAGGCAGTTGCCGTCACCAGCTTATAACCAAATGTTGTTTATGAAGGTAATCAGGTCATTTCGCGCGCTCATATGCCGGCGCTACGGTCTGGCGGACGCCGCAGCCTGTCTGTGGCACACCTTCTATTTTCCCGTGGAGCATTCCCATGGCCTTGTATGACTCGATCCTGGACACCATCGGCAATACCCCGGTGGTGCGCCTGAACCGCCTCGCCCCCGACCACGTCACCCTGTATGCCAAGGTCGAATCGTTCAACCCCGGCGGCTCGGTGAAAGACCGCCTGGCGCTGGCCATCATCCTGGATGCCGAAGCCCGTGGCGTGCTCAAGCCGGGCGACACCATCGTGGAGGCGACCTCCGGCAACACCGGCGTGGCGCTGGCCATGGTGGCCGCCGCGCGTGGCTACAAGTTCGTGGCCACCATGGTGGAGACCTTCTCCATCGAGCGCCGCAAGCTGATGCGTGCCTACGGGGCGAAGGTGATCCTGACCCCGGCGGCCGAGCGCGGCTCGGGCATGGTCAAACGCGCCCGTGAGCTGGCCGAGGAACACGGCTGGTTCCTGGCCAGCCAGTTCACCAACCCGGCCAACCCGGCCTACCACCGCAATACGACGGCTGCGGAGATCCTGCGCGACTTCGCCGGCAAGCGGCTGGACTACTTCGTCACCGGCTGGGGCACCGGCGGCACCCTGACCGGCGTGGGTGAGGTGCTCAAGGTGGCCCGTCCGGACACGCGGATCATCGCCACCGAACCGGAGGGTGCGGCGCTGCTCGGCGGGGCCGAGTGGAAGCCGCACAAGATCCAGGGCTGGACCCCGGACTTCGTGCCGGAGGTGCTCAACCGGGGGGTCTACGATGAACTGCTGAGCATCGACGACGCCCGTGCGATCGAGACCTCGCGCCGGCTCGCCGCCGAGGAAGGCATCTTCGTGGGCATCTCGGCCGGCGCCACCGTGGCCAGCGCGCTGGACATCGCGGCCCGCGCCGCACCCGGCAGCGTGCTGCTGGCGATGCTGCCGGACACCGGCGAGCGCTACTTCTCCACCCCGCTGTTTGCCGACATCAACGAAGGCTCGGACGACGACTGGCTGGCCGGCCTGCCCTGACCGCTGCGTTGTTCCAGAAGACGGTGACGCCCACCCCTGCGGTGGGCGTCTGCGTTCAGGGGCCGCCTTCATCTGCCGTGAAGCCGGCGCGCCGCAAGGTGGGCGTGTCGTTCCAAGCCTGCCGGGTCGCATTGTCTGAGACGACGATGACGCAGCCTAGACTGCCTGCCCGGTACGGTGCAGGCAGGTGAGTGACATTCCGTTGCATGGACCGGGCATCAGAAGGAGCGGTACGCATGAAGATCGAAGTGTGGCAGGGCGACATCACGACCCTGGCGGTGGATGCGATCGTCAATGCGGCCAACGAGTCCCTGCTGGGTGGCGGGGGCGTTGACGGGGCGATCCATCGCGCCGCAGGCCCCCAGCTGCTGGCCGAATGCGAGGCATTGCCGCAGATTCGCGCCGGCGTGCGCTGCCCGACCGGCGAGGTACGCGCCACCGGCGCCTACAACCTGCCCGCCCGCCACGTGTTCCACACCGTGGGCCCGGTCTGGCAGGACGGCCATCGGGATGAACCGGCGCTGCTGGCCAACTGTTATTGGAAGTCGCTGCAGCTGGCCGAAAAGATGGACCTGCAGTCGATCGCCTTCCCGGCCATCAGCTGCGGCGTGTTCGGCTACCCGCTGCACCAGGCCGCGCTGATCGCCGCGACGGAAACCGTGGCCTGGCAACGTTCGCACCGCGAGCCGCGGCGGATCATCCTGGTGGCGTACAACGCAGCCACCTACAAGGCCTACCAGTCGGCACTGGCCGCGCAGGGCCAGCCCTTCGAGGCGACGCCGACGGCGTTCCTGCCCACGCTGGAAATGTCGCTGCCGCCAGCCGCGCTGGGGTAACCCTGCGCGGCGTTACGGGGCGGCGCTGTACACCCATTGCGCGAAGAACGGCTGCAATGAACGGCCCGCGCTTTTTTCCATCGCGCGCTGGAAATCGGCGGTCACCACACTCTGCCCGTCATGGTGGCGCGTGTAATCGCGGATACCGCGCCAAAAGACCTCCTCGCCCAGTTCGGCACGCAGCAGGTGCAGCACATACGCGCCCTTCTGGTAGACCACCGCCCGGTCGTCACCTGTAGGCGCACTCCAGCTGTCGTACACCAGCGCGTGATCGGCTCCCTTGGCACGCAGCGCCTCCAACCGGCTGCGCCAGCGCTGCACCTGCGCCTGATACGCGGCTTCGCCCTGCGACTGCTGCAGGTAGGCCGCGGTCATGAAGTTGGCGAACGCCTCGTTGAGCCAGAAGTGCTCCCAGCCGGCGCAGGTCACCCGGTTGCCCCACCACTGGTGTGCCGCCTCATGCGCGATCAACGCGACATGGTCGGGGTCATCCAGCACCTCCTGCCCATACGCTTCGGACATCAGCGACAGCCCGGCCATTTCCTGGCCGATGGTGTTGGCCACCAACGCCTGCTGGTAGTCGCCCCGATATGGCAGGCCGGCCCGTGCGGCGAAGAAATCGAGCATGCCGCCGGTGCGCGCGAAGATCGCCTGCAACTGTTCCGGCGAGCGCTCGGCGGACAGGAAGCGCAGCGCGATGCCCGCGTGTCTGGCCTGCGCCTGCTGGTAGCGCCCTGCGGCGAAGCCGTACACGTAGCCGGGCATCGGCGTATCCAGCTGCCAGCGGTGTTCGACCCGGCCATCGGCCAGGGTGCTCACCGGCAGCGCGCGTCCGGTGCCGGTGGCGAGCAGGCCCGCCGGCAGTGTCACCGACAGGCGCAAGGTTGCGCGCTCGTCCGGCGCGTCCACCGACGGCATCCACTGGCTGGTGGAGAAGATCGTGTAGACCTCGTCGCGCTCGGGGGCGAATTCGAGGCCGTACGGCGGGCTGCCGGTGTAGGTAAGCTGTAGCGTTGCGACCGCATCGCGTTTGAGGGGGTGGTCGAGGGTGATCTGCAGTTTTCCCTCGTGCTGTGCAAAGTGCTGCGGGCGGCCCTGGACGCTGATCGCGCTGACCTTGAGCTTGCCGCTGTCGAGCACGACCTCGGTCAATGCCGCGATTTCCGAGCGCAGCTGTATCGCTTGTGTGCCGGCCACCTGCTTGCCTGCGATGTCAGGGATGAGTGCGACGTCGTAATGCAGCACGTCGAAGCCCCGCGTGGCGGAGGCATGGGCCGCGCCTGAGGCGGACAAGAACAGCAGCAACATCCATTCCGCGCGCATGGTCATGAATTCCTGGTAGAGCCACGCCGTGCGTGGCTGCTCTTCGTTGGGCACCGCGAAGCCACGCATGGCGTGGCTCTACGGACGTGGGCACCGCGAAGCCACGCATGGCGTGGCTCTACGGGCGGGGCACATTGCGTGGCCGATGCAGAGCATATCGTGCAAAAAAAAACGCCGGCACTGGGCCGGCGTTTTTTCAGTGCATGCGAACGGCGTGGATCAGCCGTTCCACTTGCCCAGTGCGGCCTGGCCGTTTTCCTTGGCGCGGTCGTACACGGTCTGCTGCGCCTTGGCGACGTTGGCCTTGGTGTCCTTGGCCCACAGCTTCAGCGCGGCCTGCTGCATGGCGCGGCCGTAGGAGAAGCTCAGCGGCCACGGCAGGTTGCCCATCTGGTTCATGGCATTGAGGTGAGCAGTGGACTGCTCGTCGCCCTGGCCACCGGACAGGAACACCACGCCCGGCAGGATCGCCGGCACGGTGCTCTTGAGGCACATCACGGTCGACTCGGCCACTTCCTCGACGTCGGCCTGCTCATCGCAGCCCTTGCCCGAGATGACCATCGAGGCCTTCAGGATGGTGCCTTCCAGCAGCACGTTCTGCTGGTACAGCGCGTCGAACAGCGAACGCAGGGTGGCTTCGGTGACTTCGTAGCAGGTCTCGATGTCGTGGTCGCCGTCCATGATCACTTCCGGCTCGACCATCGGCACCAGGCCGCATTCCTGGCACAGGGCCGCATAGCGGGCCAGCGCGTGCGCGTTGGACTCGATGCAGGTGCCCGACGGGATGCTTTCGCCGATGTTGATGACCGCACGCCACTTGGCGAAACGCGCACCCAGCTTGTAGTACTCCTGCAGGCGCTCACGCAGGCCGTCGAGGCCTTCGGTGACCAGCTCGCCCGGGCAGCCGGCCAGCGGGTGGGCGCCCTTGTCGACCTTGATGCCCGGAATCATGCCGTTGTCGGCCATGTACTTGGCGAACGGCACGCCGTCCTTGGTGGACTGGCGGATGGTTTCGTCGTACAGGATCGCGCCGGAGATGTGCTCGTTCAGCTTCGGCGTGGTGAGCAGCAGCTCGCGGTAGGCGCGACGGTTCTCTTCCGTATTCTCGATGCCCACGCTGGCGAAGCGCTTGGCGATGGTAGCGGTGGATTCGTCGATCGCGATGATGCCCTTGCCCGGGGCGACCATGGCCTGGGCGGTTTCGGCCAGCTGTTCGATGCTCATGTATTTCCTGTGGCGGGTGCGGGAAAACCGCAATTATAGACCCGCCGTTCCGTGAACTGGCCGTTCACGGATTTTGGAATCGCTTTCAGCCGGTCGCGCGCGCCGGGCAGAGCCCGGCGCTACGTCGTGGTCGGTCGCGATGCCGGGCAGAGCCCGGCAAATCCGATTACAGGTCGCCCAACCCGCTGGCGCGACCGTCTTCACCCACTTCCAGCAGTCGCAGGGTGTTGGTGGCGCCATGGGTTTCCATGTGCTCGCCGCTGGTGAACACCACGCGGTCACCGGCCTGCAGCTGGTTGGCTTCGACCAGCAGGCGGATGGCACCGCGCGCGGCTTCGCGCGGGGTGAAGCCACGGCTGTCGAAGTTGATCGGGAACACGTCGCGCATCAGCGCCATCTGCCGGCGCGCGCCGTCGTGGCGGGTCACGGCGAACACCGGGGCCGAGGCACGGAAGCGCGACAGGTAGCGGGCAGTGCCGCCGGATTCGGTCATGGCCACGATCGCGCGCACGCCCACGTGCTGGGACAGGAACATGGTGGCCATGGCGATGGCCTGGTCGGCACGTTCCAGGTTGCGCGGCGAGGCGCCGAAGTCGGTCTCGGTCTGGAACTGGCGCTCGGCACCCAGGCAGATGCGCGCCATGGCTTCCACGGCCTTCACCGGGTAGGCGCCGGCGGCGGTTTCGGCCGAGAGCATGACCGCATCGGTACCGTCGATGACCGAGTTGGCCACGTCCAGCACTTCGGCGCGGGTCGGGATCGGGCTTTCCACCATCGACTGCAGCATCTGGGTGGCGGTGATCACCACCTTGTTCTGCGCCAGCGAGGCCTTGATGATCTTCTTCTGCAGGCCCGGCAGCTCGGCATCGCCGATTTCCACGCCCAGGTCGCCACGCGCCACCATCACCACATCGCTGGCGTCGACGATCTCTTCCAGGTTCTCGATGGCCTCGGTGCGCTCGATCTTGGACACCAGCGCGGCATAGCAGCCGTGCGATTCGGCGATCGCGCGCGCATCGTTCATGTCCTGCGCATTGCGGCAGAACGAGACGGCGATGAAGTCCACGCCGATCTTGGCCACGATGCCGATCAGCTCTTTGTCGCGCTCGGTCAGCGCGCCCAGCGACAGGCCACCGCCCTGCTTGTTCAGGCCCTTGCGGTCGGACAGCGCGCCGTCGTTTAGCACGGTGTTGATGATGCGCTCGCCCTGCACTTCGATGACCTGCAGCTGCATCAGGCCGTCGTCGAGCAGCAGCACGTCACCGGCGACCACGTCCTGCGGCAGGCCCAGGTAGCTCACGCCCACCTGGGTGGTGTCACCCGGCGGCGGGTTGCTGGAGGCGACCAGGTCGAAGCGGTCGCCCGCCTTGAGGTAAATCTTGCCTTCAGTGAAGCGCTCGATGCGGATCTTCGGACCCGGCAGGTCGGCCAGGATGCCCACTTCCACACCCACCCGCTGCGCTGCGGCGCGCACGTCGGCGGCACGCTTGGCCTGGCCGGACGGATCGCCGTGGCTGAAATTCAGGCGCACCACGTTCACGCCGGCGCGGAACAGATCCTCCAGCACGCCCGGCGGGTCGGTTGCCGGTCCGAGGGTGGCAAGGATCTTCGTACGGCGCTGACGCTCAATCATGGTAAATGGGCTCCCGGGAAAGGAGTGAAATTAGCACACCCTTCACGTCCCATGAATACGTTTACATCATTGTGGCGTCTGGCTTTCGCCGATGTCTTGTAGACAGCCTGTGGACGCGCATGCGACATGCGGCGGCGTACGGAACGCCGCCGCCGTGTTCAGTCGATCAGCGAAAGCAGTGCATCCGGGCTGGCGGCAAGGTGCTGCGCGCCTGCCGCCTGCAGTTCCTCGGCACCGCCAAAGCCCCACAGGACACCGATGTTGCGCATCTGGTGGTGGCGCGCGCCTTCGATGTCCATGCGCCGGTCGCCGATCATCCAGCACTGCTGCGCGGGCAGCAGCAGCCGGCGCAGCGCCTCGGCCACCAGCTGCGGTTTCTCGCTGCGGCTGCCGTCCGGGGTGGCGCCGATCACATCGTCGAAGCACGCGCCAAACGGCAGGTGCTCGACGATGCGGCGCGCATGCGGCTCGTTCTTGGCGGTGACGATCGCCAGCCGGTGGCCGCGCGCGTGCAGGTCCTGCACCACCTGGCCGATGCGCGGGTAGACCTCGTGCTCGCGCCAGCCGACCACGTCGAAGCGCTCGCGGTAGTACGTCACCGCCTGCTCGACCTGGGCCGGATCGTCGAACAGCGGCGCGAAGCTGGTGCGCAGCGACGGGCCGATCCAGCGCCGCAGTTCTTCCTGCGGCGGTACCGGGCGCCCCATCTGCGTGAGCGCGTGCGCCACGCATTGGGTGATGCCGACCGCCGAATCGATGAGGGTACCGTCGAGGTCGAAGAAGAGCGTTGTTCGCTCTTCTTTGGTTTCAGGACCTGAAGCTTGACGACTAACAGTCGTCACTACCCCCTGCGTCATGCGCCGCGGGCCTCGAGGGCCGCGACGGCCGGCAGGGTCTTGCCTTCCAGGAATTCCAGGAACGCGCCGCCGCCGGTGGAGATGTAGCTGACCTGGTCGGCGATGTCGTACTTGTCGACCGCCGCCAGGGTGTCGCCACCGCCGGCGATGGAGAACGCCGGGGAGCTGGCGATGGCCTGGGCCAGCGCCTGGGTGCCATGGCTGAAGGCCTCGAATTCAAACACGCCCACCGGGCCGTTCCAGACCACCGTACCGGCCTTGGCAATCAGCCCCGCGTAGTGCTGCGCGGTCTGCGGACCGATGTCCAGGATCAGGTCGTCTTCCGCCACGGCGTCGACCGCCTTGACGGTCGCTTCGGCATCGGGATGGAACTGCTTGGCGACCACCACGTCGGTCGGCAGCGGAATGTCGGCGCCCCGCGCCTTGGCATCGGCCACGATCTTCTTCGCGGTGTCCAGCAGGTCCGGTTCGTACAGCGACTTGCCCACGGCATGGCCGGCGGCGGCGATGAAGGTGTTGGCGATGCCGCCACCGACGATCAGCTGGTCGACCTTGCCGACCAGGTTGGCCAGCAGTTCCAGCTTGGTGCTGACCTTGCTGCCGGCCACGATGGCCAGCAGCGGCTGCGCCGGCGCGTGCAGCGCCTTGGCCAGCGCGTCCAGCTCGCCCATCAGCAGCGGGCCACCGGCGGCGATCGGCGCGAAGCGGTTCACGCCGTGGGTGGACGCCTGCGCGCGGTGCGCGGTACCGAAGGCATCCATCACAAACACGTCGCACAGGGCGGCGTACTTGCGCGCCAGGGCCTCGTCATCGCTGCCCTCGCCCACGTTCATGCGGCAGTTTTCCAGCAGCACGATCGAACCCGGGGCGACTTCGACGCCGTCGACCCAGTCACGCACCAGCGGCACGTCCACGCCCAGCAGTGCCGACAGGCGCAGCGCGACCGGGGCCAGCGAGTCGGCCTCGCTCCACACGCCTTCCTTCGGGCGGCCCAGGTGCGAGGTCACCATTACCGCCGCGCCCTTTTCCAGGGCCAGCTTCAACGTCGGCAGCGATGCGGTGATGCGCTGCTCGGAGGTGATGCGGCCGTCTTCGATCGGCACGTTCAGGTCCTGGCGGATCAGCACGCGCTTGCCGGAAAGGTTGAGGTCGGTCATGCGAACGATGGACATGGGGCAGCAACTCGTTGGCGGAAAAGGAAAGGGCGCCGCGCACGGCGCAGACGCCCATTGTAACGGTGGGTGAAGACCGTTGGTCGTCACCCGTTGGAACGGTCCCCCTGCCGCAGCAGGCTGACGGCGAACCCGCCGACCACCAGCACGCCCAGCACCAGCAGGCCCCACAGCAGCCAACGCTTCCAGTCGCGCACCGGCTGCACGGCAGCGTCACCGGCCAGCGGCTGCGCAGCGCCCTGCACCGTGGCCAGCGCGGGCTGCCACTGCGCGCCCTGCTGTTCGCGCAGCTGCGCGATCACCGTGCCTACCGGCGCATCGCTGCGGGCGGCGCGCACGCTGCCGGCCGCGACGCTGAACGGCGCCTCGCCCTGGCTGAGGAATACCAGGGCCTCGGGCTGGTAGCCGAGCTTGAGGGTGGGCGCGGTGGCGACCTGCGCCTGCGACGCGGTCAGCTTCCAGTAGCGGTCACGCGTGGGCACCGCGAGTGACTGCGCCTGCGACTGCCGGCGCTGCGCGGTGTCCTGCAGCTGGTAGGCCACCCACGGGCCCGCACGCACCTGCCAGGGCTGGTTGGCATCATCGCGGCTGAGCAGCGTCCACTGCACCACGCTGTTGTCGGCCGTGGCGATGTCGGCCTGGGCGATCGGGAAGCGACCGTCCAGCGTGTATTCGAACTCACCCGGCTTGCCCGCGCTGCCGGTCAGCGAGCGCCACTGCCAGTCGATCGCCTGCGCGAGCGGCACCTTTTCGGCCTGCACCGCCGACAAGCTGGGCGGCGCGTCGCCGCCAACCGGAACAATGCGGAAGTACTTCGCCTGGCGGCCGATCTCGATGCGCCGCTGCTGCAGCCGGCGGCCATCGTGTTGCAGATCCACCAGCGGCACGTCGTCGGCCACGCGCTGCCAGTCACGCAGGTCGTCGCTTGCATCCACGCGCACGCGCACCTGCAGCGCCTGCGACGCCTGCCAGTCCAGCCGCAGCGCCTGTACGCCGGTACGCAGTGCGCTGGCATCCACCAGCCAGCCACCCGGCCCCGCGTTGCCCACGCTGCGGCCCAGCCGCGCCTCGACCCGGCGCACGCTGCCATCGGTATTGCGTTCGGTCAGCAACTGCAGGTCGTCACCCGCGCCGCCGCCCTGCGCCGGCAGCGGGAACCAGGCCAGGTCCTGCCACTGCGCCGCCTGGGCCAGCGGCTGGTCGGCCGAGAACAGCGCCGACGGCAGCGGCTGCCCCTGCGCGTTGAACACCTGCACATCGGCCAGCTGCGGCGACACCGCGCTGCGGTACTGCGCCTCGCCCAGCATCAGCCGGTAGGCGCCGGCTTGCGGCGCCGAGAGCTGCAGCGGCCACTGCTCGCGATAGTCCTGGCGGGCATCGGCCGCCCACAGGGACGGGGCGGCGGAAACGAGCGACAGCGCAGCGATCACACGGAAAAGGCGTTTCACGGCGGCGTCTCCTGAGGCGTTTCCGGCGCACGCGGCGGTGCCGGCGCCAGGTAACCCACGACCGTGCACAGCAGGCCATAGGCAATGAAGGAAGAAATACCGAGCAGGTTGCCCAAGTGCTGGCGGTCGATCAGCACCAGCTTGGCCAGCACCACGCCCATCAGCACCGCGCCCACCAGCCACAGCGCGCGCTGCCCGCGGCGCGAGCCCCACACCCAGCTGATCACGCCCAGCACGCTCCACACCACCGTCAGGCTGGTCTGTGCCAGCGTGGACGACCACAGCCGGTCGTTCCACGGCACCCCGCCCCAGTGGTGCACGGCATGCAGGGTGATGCTGGTCAGCGCGACGAAGCCGGCCACGGCCAGCAGCGGAATGCGGCGGGCCTGCAGCGACGCCGGTGCCTGGCCGCTCCACAGCCAGCGCGCCAGCAGCGCCAACACGGCCAGCTGTGCCAGTTCCAGCGGATTCACCAGCGGCAGCCACGGCAGCGGCGCGGCCGCACCCGGGGCGAACAGGAAGCAGAGCCAGGCCACGCCAAGCACCGCGAACAACGTTCCCTGCAACGCGTGCCGCGCGGCGTCGAAACGCTCGCCCAGCGGCACCGCCAGCCAACGCCAGCGCTGCAGCGACACGGCGGCAACGGCCAGCCACGGCCAGCCACGGCAACAGCGTGGCGGCCAATGCCCAGCCCTGCGCCAACGCGAAGCGGTCGGCCAGCCACGACGCGGCCAGCGACAGCACCGTGGGCCACAGCAACCACCAGATGAACTGTGCGGCAATCGCCGCGCGATCCTGCCCGCCACGCAGGCACCACAGGCCGCGCACGCCGAGGGCCGCGAACGCCACCCAAGCCAGCGCCCCCCACCCGGCGAACGGCTGGTCATGGGCATCCACCTGCCAGACCGCCAGCGGGAACGCCGCCAGCAGCATGCCCAGCGTGGTGAACACCAGCGCGCGCGCCGGCATGCGCCGATGCACCTCGGCCGCGATCCAGGCGGTCACCGCGACCACCCCCAGCAGCGCGTCCGGGCGGCTGTCGGCCGCCGCGAAGCGGCTGATCTCGTGGCTCGCCACGCCCAGCCACCACAGCAGGCCCCACACGTAGTAGACGACGGCCGGCTCCGTGCGGTCCGCACGGCGGTAGCTGAAGGCCGACGCAAATCCGGCCAGGGCCAGCAGCAACCCACTCATGAAGGTCGGATTGGCGACCGCCGTGGCGTCGTGCAACCAGTAGTCCGCGCCGACCACGAAGCCGAATGCCGCGCCCAGCTGCAGCAGCGCACCGGCGATCTGCGGCAGCAACCGCTGCTGGCGCAGGCCCAGCCAGACCAGCGCCGCGCCTTCCAGCGCGAACACGCTGGCCGTGGCCCGCGCAGACAACGCCAACGGCACCGCCAGCGTGGCAAAGCCCACCGCCAGCACCGCGTACGACTGCCCCAACGCCGCATAGCGCTCGCGCCGGATCAGCGCCCACGCCAGGCCCGCATACAACGCGCCCAACCCCACCGCACACAGTGCCAGCAGCAGGCGGTCGTCATGCAGCATGCCCGCCTGCAGCGAGAACGCGATCAACGGCGTGCCGAACACCAGGCTGCCATCCACCAGATCGCGCTTCTCCGCCGGCTGCCGGCGCGCATACAGAATGGGAATCAGCAGATAGAACGCGAAGAACAGCAGCAGGAACGGCTCCGTGCTGGCGAACTTCTCCGCGTTGTACTGCAGCACGCCCCAGGCCGTGCCGATGCCAAACGTGAAGGCAAAGCCCAGCAGATTGAGCACCCGCCACGGCCGCCACCACGCAATGGCCAGGATCGCCGCATTGAGCACCGCGTAGTACGAGAACAGCGCCACATGATTGCCGCTGCCGGTGGACAGCCAGATCGGCGCCATGAACCCGGCCAGGATGCCCAGCACCGCCAGCGTGCGCGAATTCTGCACCACTGCCAGCACGCCCATCCCCGCGATCAGCAGGATGCTCATCGCAAACGCCAGACCGGGGTCGAGCAGGTCGTAGCGCTTGAACGCCGCAAAAATCGTCAACAACAGAATGCCGATCGTGCCGCCCTGCAGCGCCAGCGCGAACAACCGCCGCCGTTCCCGCTGCTTCCAGCCGAACACCAGCCCGCCCAGCGCACCGGCCGCAATGGCGGCCAGGCGCAGCTCGATCGGCGCATTGAGCCAGCCCTGGTCGCTCGCATACTTCAACAGCGCCGCCACACCGGCCAGCAACACCAGCATGCCGATCTTCACCGGCACATTGCCTTCCGTGAACCAGCGCTTGATCGTGCCGAGGATACGGTCGCCAAGATCCGGCCCACGCGGCGGCGGCGGCGGCACGAACGCATACGGTTCGGGCGGCGCTGCCGGCGGCAGCGGCGGCGGCCCCACCGCTTCCCGCGCGGCAACCACCGGTTCCGCAACGGCCACCGGCTCGGCCGGCAAAGATGTCGCGAATGGCGCAGGTTCGGGTGCAGGCGCATAGGGCCGTTCCACCCACTCCGACGCGGGAACGACCGGTTCGGCCACCGGCGCGGCCGCCGGGAAGCGCGCCTGTTCCAGCGCCGCAACACGCCGGCGCAGACCGGCGATCATCACCAACGCCACCGCCAGCATCACCGGTACGGCCAACAGCACCAGTACCGCCAGGACAATCAAAGCTTCCATTCCGCGTCATCCTCAAGGGAACGCCACGGCCCACCTGGACGAGCGTGGCACCAGCGGCACGCGGACATGCTAACTGAATCGGGGGCGCGGCCTGAAACAGACCCGGCTGCCGGCGGGACAAGCGCCGGCGCTGCACCCCGGCGCCCGCTTTTCCCTTGGCCACCGACCCAGCGTCGAAGGGTCGGCGGGTGCGGGGGTACGGGACCGTAGAGCGCCATGGATGGCGTGAACGAGCTTACATGGATGTACTTGCAGCGTGTCCCGTACCCCCGCACCCGCCGGCCCCAACCAGAGAACCTGCAGGCGAGGGCCCTTCGCCCAAAACCAACAGCAGCCGGACGAAGGCCGGCGACACGTACCGTAAACGAGTACCGACCAACGGTCGGCACCTACCCAAAAAAAACGGCGAACCCAAGGTCCGCCGTTCTTTCAGATCACGAAGTCGCGATTACTTCGCGGCAACGACCTTGGCCATTTCCAGGCACTTGTTGGAATAGCCCCACTCGTTGTCGTACCACGACACCAGCTTGACGAACGTGCTGTCCAGCGCGATGCCGGCGTCGGCGTCGAACACCGACGTGTGGGTCTCACCGCGGAAGTCGGTCGCCACGACCTTGTCTTCCGTGTAGCCCAGGATGCCCTTCAGCGCGCCTTCGCTCTGCGCCTTCACCTCGGCACAGATCTCCGCGTACGTGGCTTCCTTCTCCAGCTCCACCGTCAGATCGACCACCGACACGTCCGACGTCGGCACGCGGAAGCTCATGCCCGTCAGCTTCTTGTTCAGTTCCGGAATCACCACGCCGACCGCCTTGGCTGCGCCGGTCGAGGACGGAATGATGTTCTCCAGAATGCCGCGGCCACCGCGCCAGTCCTTGTTCGACGGACCATCCACAGTCTTCTGCGTCGCCGTCGCGGCATGCACCGTCGTCATCAGGCCACGCTTGATGCCCCACTTGTCATTGATCACCTTGGCCAGCGGCGCCAGGCAGTTCGTCGTGCACGACGCGTTCGAAATGATCGCCTCGCCGGCGTACGTCTTGTCGTTCACACCGAACACGAACATCGGCGTGTCGTCCTTCGACGGCGCCGACAGGATCACCTTCTTCGCGCCCGCATCGATGTGCTTCTGCGCCGTTTCCTTGGTCAGGAACAGGCCGGTGGATTCGATCACCACGTCCACGCCGACCTCGTCCCACTTCAGATTGGCCGGGTCGCGTTCCTGGGTCAGGCGGATCTTCTTGCCGTTCACCAGCAGATCGCTGCCCGACACTTCCACCTCGGCCTTGAAGCGGCCATGCACCGAATCGTACTTCAGCATGTACGCCAGGTAATCGGGCTCCAGCAGATCGTTGATGGCCACGATTTCGATGTCATTGCCGAAATTCAGCACGGCCGAACGCAGCACATTGCGCCCGATGCGACCGAAACCGTTGATGCCAACCTTGATTGCCATGTTCACAAGCTCCTGCAGCCGCGACAGTGCGGCGCCGATGGAAAGGGCCGCCATTCTATCAAAGCCCGGCCCGCCCCGGCCCCCGTAATCGGGATGGGAAGCGGTTACAACCGCAAATACCGCCGATTGATCCGGATCAAGGCGCGGCGCGGCGCGGACGGGAAAACTGGCCCCATTCCACCCGCCACGAGACAGCCACATGCGCAAGACCTCCCCCCTCCTGCTCTCCAGCCTCGCCGCCGCTCTGGTCCTGGCCGCCAGCCCCGCCATGGCCCAGTCCAAGGGCGACTGGACGATTTCCGCCGGCGTGCACCAGGTGGCCCCCAAGTCCAGCAACGGCACCCTGGCCGGCGGCCTCAAGGTCGACGTCGACAGCGACATCAAGCCGACCATCACCGGTGAGTACTTCGTCGCTGACAACCTGGGCATCGAGATCCTGGCCGCCCTGCCGTTCAAGCATGACATCAACATCGACGGCCTGGGCCGCGTCGGCAGCACCAAGCACCTGCCGCCGGTGGTCTCCCTGCAGTACCACTTCAACAGCAAGGGCAAGGTGTCCCCGTTCGTCGGTGTCGGCCTGAACTACACCACCTTCTTCAGCGAAGAAACCGGCGGCGCCTTGGCCGGCAGCAACCTCAAGCTGGACGACTCGTGGGGTCTGGCCGCACACCTCGGCCTGGACTGCGCGATCAGCGAAAAGGGCGCCCTGCGCGTTGACGCGCGCTGGATCGACATCGACAGCGACGTCAAGCTGGATGGCAACAAGCTCGGCACCGTCAACATCGACCCGCTGGTCTACGGCGTGTCCTACGTGTTCAAGTTCTGATCGGCGGATCACGACTTAAACGGCACTACCTCTCGCAGCAACGCATTTCCCCGGCTCCGGCCGGGGATTTTTTTTGCGCGGCGCCAGCACACCCGATAGGGGCAAGCCGCCCGACGGGAGGCCGGCTAGAATGCCGACGATGAAAATGCCCTCCCTGCTTTCGACCGGCGCGCTCGTGCTGGCCCTCACCCTCGTCTCCACCGACGCCCTGGCCTGGGGTGCTCAAGGCCACCGGTTGGTTGCCCGCGTCGCCGAAGCGCGCCTGACCCCGCAGACCCGTGCCGAAGTGGCCCGCCTGCTGGCCAACGAGCCCACCCCCACCCTGGCCGCGATCGCGCCGTGGGCCGACGAACTGCGCGCCAAGGACCCCGGCCTGGGCAAGCGCTCGGCCGGCTGGCACTACGTGAACATCGGCGAAGACGATTGCCACTATGAGGTTGAGCGCCACTGCCGCGGCGGCAACTGCGTGGTCGAGGCGCTGAAAGCCCAGACCGCCATCCTCGGCGATCGCAGCCGCTCCGATGCCGAGCGGGCCCAGGCCTTGAAGTTCGTCGTGCATTTCGTCGGCGACATCCACCAGCCGATGCATGCCGGCTACGGCCACGACAAGGGCGGCAACGACTTCCAGGTACAGTTCAACGGGCGCGGTACCAACCTGCACTCGCTGTGGGACAGCGGCATGCTGAACACGCTCAAGCTGGACGACGACCAGTACACCCAGCGCCTGAATGCCCTGCCCGCGCCCAAGGTTGGCAAGCATTCCCGCATCGATGTCGACGCCGTCACGTGGGCCGAAGCCAGCTGCCGCATCGCCATTGCACCTGGCGTTTACCCGCCGCAGCGTACCCTTCCAGCGGAATACGCCGCCACCTACCTGCCGGTGGCGGAAAGTGAGCTGCGCCTGGCCGGCGAACGCCTGGCCGTGCTGCTCAACGACACATTGGGTAAACGCTGAGGTCACCGTCATGTCGCTGCATGTTGCCAGTTTCTTCCACCCCGACAGCCATACCTTCAGCTACGTGGTGCATGACCCGGCAACACGGCAGGCAGCGGTGATCGACCCGGTGCTCGACTACGACCCGGACACCGATGCGCTCGGCGCCGGCCCGCTGCAACCGCTGCTGGCGCACGTGCGCCAGCACGCGCTGCAGGCGCGCTGGCTGCTGGAAACCCACGCCCATGCCGACCATGTCAGCGCCGGGCGCTGGCTGAAGGGCCAGTGGCCCGAGGCGACCCTCGCCATGGGCAAGGGCATCGTGGAGGTGCAGCGCACGTTCGCACCGCGCTATGCGCTGGATGTGCCGACCGATGGCTCGCAGTTCGACCACCTGTTCGAGGATGGCGAACACTTCGGCATCGGCGACATCGCCGCCGAGGTGATTGCGGTGCCCGGCCATACCAGTGACAGCGTGGCGTACCGGATCGGCGATGCGGTGTTCACCGGTGATTCGCTGTTCATGCCTGACGGCGGGACGGCCCGCTGCGATTTTCCGGGAGGCGATGCGGCATTGCTGTACCGCTCCATCCAGCGCCTGCTCGCGTTGCCCGATGCCACCCGTGTGTTCATCTGCCACGACTACGGCCCGGGCGGGCGCGAGGTGGCCAACGAGACGACCATTGGCGAGCAGCGCGCGCGCAACATCCACCTGCATGACGGCGTGAGCGAGGCCGAGTTCGTGGCCACCCGGAAGGCCCGCGACGCGACGCTGGCCGAGCCGAAGCTGATGCACCCGTCGGTGAAGGCGAATATCCAGGGCGGCGGGCGTTCGTAGAGCCACGCCATGCGTGGCTGTTCTTCGTTGGGCAGCGCGCAGCCACGCATGGCGTGGCTCTACTCGGTCACCGTTTCGTCCATGGCGAAGTTCACCGGAATGCGGACCGCGCTCGCCACCGCCTTGCCATCCTTCATTGCCGGCCGGTAGGTCCACTGCCGTGCGGCCGCGACGGACACCGCGTCGAAGACGCCCGGGTTGGTGGCACTGAGTACGCGCACATCCGTGGCCTTGCCCTGCGCATCGACGTCCACCTGCAGCACCACCTTGCCGGTCTGGCCGTTCTCGAACGCGCTGCGTGGATAGCTGGGGGGCGGCATGTTGTCGATCGTGACCGGCCGCTCCAGGCCTGCCGAGGCCGCATCGTCCTGGGAAAATGCTTCGGCGCTGATCGTCGGGCTGCCGCCGGCGCTGCCCTGGCTGGCCCAGGCCACCGCGCCCAACCCCATGCACAGCCCCACCACCACGACCTGGCCGGTCACCCACGGCAATGCCTTGCGCTTGTGTTCCTTCATCATCGCAATTCGCTCCTTCAACATCGGTTGGCTGCGCCAGTGGCAGGCCATGGGCGCAACCGGGTGGACCAACTGCGCCTTCAGCAGCGCGTTGGCGTAGAGCCGGCGCGAGGCCGGATGCGTGTCGAGCGTGCGCGCGTCGCAGGCCAGCTCCTGGTCGCACAGGAAGCGGCGCGAAACCCATGGCAGCAACGGATGGAACCAGAACAGGCAGCGCAGCACTGCCAGCAAGGCATTGGCCCACTGATCGCCATGCCGGCGGTGCTGAAATTCGTGCTGCAGGATCAAGCTGCGTTCGGCTTCGCTGAAGCGAAGGTCGAAATCCGGCCCCACCACCACGCGCGGCGACCACAGCCCCACCAACGCCGGCAGGCCCGGGTCGGCGCTGGCCTGCCAGCTGCCATCGCTACGCGGCTGCAACGTGCCCATGCCGCGTTCGAAGCGGCGCTGGCCGCGCCACTGGACGACGACGGCCAGGATCGCACCGGCCACCCACAGCGCCGCCAGGACGGTTGGCCACAGCACCGCATCGTCCGGCAGCACGGGCGCACGCAGTGCTGCGCCCAGCGCCAGCACCGGCGCGCTGTCGGCAAGCGGCAGCGGGGGCAACGGCAACAGCGGTGCCAGCAGCACCATCGGCAGCAGCCACCAGCTGCGGTACACCAGCGCCGCGCCACCCAGGCGGCGCAGCACGGGGCGCATCGCGGCCAGCAGGAAGGCCGCGATGGCAAGCCACACGCTGGCCAGCAGCAGGGAGGCGAGCAGCTCAGTCATGGTCCAAGTCCTGGATCAGCTTCTTGAGTTCGGCGATGTCCTGCGCGCTCAGTTCACCGCGCTGGCTGAAATGCGCCACCAAGGGCGCGACGCGGCCGGCGAACAGTTTGTCGACCAGCCCGCTGATCTGTTCGGCCACCCAGCTCTGCCGCTGCAGCACCGGCGAGTAGAGATAGCGGCGGCCATCGCGGCTGGCGCTGATCGCCCCCTTGGTGAGCAGCCGGTTGAGCAGGGTCTTGATGGTGGGTTCGGCCCAGTCGCGGTTGGCAAGGGCGGCGACCACCTCGTCGGCCCCCAACGGCGACCGGTTCCAGAGCACTTCCATGACAACGGCTTCGGCTTCGCTGATCTGGCTCATCATTTACACCCGTAATCGACGGATTGATTACGCGCGTAATCTTTGGCGATGTCAAGCCCCCGCGTCGCGGTCCGTTCAAACCGGAAGTGCTGTAATGCGTTCATGACTTTGCAGGAACGCACCGCATGACAGAGCACCTCACCGACCTGGACGCTGCAACCGACTGGCTGCTGCAGCGTGTTGACGGGCCGCTGCGCATCGGTGCGCCGCTGGCACTGGGCAAGCCGCACCGGCTGCTCAACGCGCTGTATGCCCGGGTCGAAAACGATCCGGCGCGACCGCTGCAGATCTACACCGCCCTGTCGTTGAACCCGCCCCGCCCTGCGCCGGGTGGGCTGGAAGGGCGCTTCATGGCGCCGTTCGCGGAGCGCCACTTCGGGGCGGATTTCCCACGCCTGGCCTATGCCGACGCGGTCGCGCGCGACCGCCTGCCCGCGCATGTGCAGGTGGAAGAGTTCTACATGCAGTCCGGTGCGCTGTTGGGATCGGCGCAGGCCCAGCGCGGCTACACCAGCCTCAACTACACCCATGCCGCCGACGCGGTGGCGCAGCGCGCGCCGCATGCGATCGTGCAGAAGGTGGCGATGCGCCCGGACGACCGCCGGCTGTCGCTGTCGTGCAACAACGACATCACCCAGGACACGCTGGACGCGATGGCCGCGCGCGGCCTGCCGCGCCCGCTGCTGATCGCGGAGATCGACCCGAACCTGCCTTACCTGGGTGGGACGGCGACGGTGGACGTGTCGTTCTTCGATCTGGTGATCACCCCGCCCGGCCCCTACCCGGCGCTGTTCGGGTTGCCGCGCCAGCCGGTCAGCGATGCGGATTACGCCATCGGGTTGTATGCGAGCGCGCTGGTGCGCGATGGCGGCACGCTGCAGATCGGGATCGGCACGCTCGCCGACGCGATCAGCCACGCGCTGGTGCTGCGGCACACGGACAACGCGCGCTACCGGCAGATCCTGCACGCGCTGGACCCGACGCTGGCCAGCCACCCAACGGTGCTGGAGTGCGGCGGACTGGAGCCGTTCGAGATCGGTCTGTACGGCTGCAGCGAGATGCTCAACGAAGGCTTCCGCCGGCTGGTACAGACCGGTGTGATCCGGCGCAAGGTGCACGACGATCTGGCGCTGATGGAGCGCATCGAGAGCGGCAGCACGCTGACCATCGATCATGCCACGCTCGAGGCGGAAGGCGAGTATCTGCATGGTGCGTTCTACCTGGGCTCGCCGGAGTTCTACGACTGGCTGCGCGAGCTGCCCGAAGACGAGCGCCGTGCGATCGGGATGCGCCGCATCAGCGAGATCAACCAGCTTTACGGCGGCAATGAGACCTTGGAGCGGTTGCAGCGCCGGCACGCGCGCTTCTTCAATTCCTGCATGATGGCCACGGCGCTGGGTGCGGCGGTGTCCGACGCGCTGGAAGACGGGCGCGTGGTATCGGGCGTGGGCGGGCAGTACAACTTCGTGGCGATGGCCCACGCATTGCCCGAGGCACGCAGCGCGCTGCTGTTCCGCGCGGTGCGCGAGGACAAGGGCGCGCTGCAGTCGAACGTGCGCTGGAACTATGGCCACACGACGATTCCGCGCCACCTGCGCGATATCTACATCAACGAATACGGCATTGCCGACCTGCGCAACCTCACCGACGAGGACTGTGTGATCGGCATGGCGGGCATCACCGACGCCAGTTTCCAGGCGACGCTGCTGCAGACGGCGAAATCCTCGAAGAAGCTGGCCACGGACTTCGTGGCACCGGAGCACTGGGCGCGTCGCAATACCGGCGGTGCGGTCAGCGCCTCGCTGGCGGCGTTCCGCCAATCCGGCGTGCTGCCCGACTACCCGCTGGGCAGTGACTTCACGGAGGTGGAGCAGCACCTGGTCAAGGCGCTGGGCTGGTTGAAACAGAACACCCAGACGCGCAGTGCGAAGCTGCGCACGGTGCTCGCCGCCCTGACCCAGCCCGCCGGCGACGGCGATGTGGTCTACCTGCAGCGGATGGGATTGGAGGCACCGAAGACATTCGGCGAACGCATCGAAGCGCGATTGGTGCGGTTGGGGTTGGCGCGGACGGCGTAACGCTCGTTGCGCTCTGAAGCGTTCGGATTGCACGCTCCGCGTAGAGCCGGGCTCTGCCCGGCTGCTTCATGCATTCGAGCGAACAGCGGGTGGCCAGCGGTTTCCTAGAGTTGGCGGGACGGTGCGGGTTTGCGGGGGACGCTGCAAGTACGTCCATGTAAGCTCAGTCGCCGCATCCATGCGGCTCATGCC
>NZ_JBOHXV010000047.1:7500-36690 GCF_050737075.1 Stenotrophomonas sp. | reverse complement strand
CCGACGGTCCACTGGTGCTGGAAGGCGGGCTGCTCTATCTGCGGCGCTACCGCGAATACGAACGCCGGCTGGCCGATGGCCTGCAGCGCATCGCCACCCACCCGCTGGCGCAGGACGACCCGGCCGCGCTGGCCGCGCTGTTCGCGCAGCTGTTCCCGCAGGCGCGCGAGGGCAGCGACCACCAGGCCCGCGCGGCGGCCGTGGCCCTGCGCCACCCGCTGGTGCTGGTCACCGGCGGCCCTGGCACCGGCAAGACCACCACCATCGCCCGGCTGCTGGTGTTGCTGGCCGCCCAGGCGGTGCAGGCCGGCCAGCCGCTGCCGCGGGTGGCCCTGGCCGCGCCCACCGGCCGCGCCGCCGAACGCATGGCCGAAAGCCTGCGCTCTGCCGTGCAGCGCCTGCGCCTGCTCGGCATCGCGCCGGACCTGTGCGACGCCATGCCGGGCACCGGCACCACGCTGCACCGCCTGCTCGGGGTCATCCCGGATTCGCCGCGCTTCCGTCACCACGCCGACAACCCGTTGCCGTTCGACGTGGTGGTGGTGGACGAGGCCTCGATGATCGACCTGCCGCTGATGACCAAGCTGGTCGAGGCGGTGGCGACCGGGGCGCGGCTGGTGCTGCTGGGCGATCCGGACCAGCTGCCGTCGGTGGAAGCCGGCGACGTGCTCAGCGCGATCCTGCGTGCCAGCGGCGATGGCCGTGGCACCCAGGCCGACGATGCGCAGGCACTGCAGCGCCTGCTGGCGCCGGCCACCCTGCAACCGGTGGCGCCGGCCACCCGTTTCGGTGGCCGCCGCGTGCAGCTGCAGCGTGGCTACCGACAGACCACCGCGCTGGACCTGGCGCCGCTCGCGCACGCCGTCCGCGATGGCGACAGCGCCGCCGCACTGGCGCTGCTGCGCGCCGACAGCCTGGCCGGCGTGCACTTCCACGAGAACCAGATCGATCCGCTGCAGCAGCACCGCGAGCACCTGTTGTCGCATTGGCGGGGGCTGGGTGAGGTGGCCAGTCCTGCCGAGGCGCTGGCCAATGCCGGCCGCATACGCCTGCTCACCGCCGTGCGCGAAGGGCCGCAGGGCGCGCGCGGGCTCAACGCACGCATCGAGGCATTGCTGGCCGGCGTACCGCGGCCGGGCATGGCGCCGGGCTACTTCCACGGCCGCCTGCTGCTGATCACCGAAAACAGCTACCGCCATCGCCTGTTCAACGGCGACATCGGCATCTGCCTGGCCGAACCCCACGGCGCGGTCACCGCCTGGTTCCCCGGCGAGACCCCGGACCAGCCACGCGGCTTCCATCCGGGCGCGCTGCCCGCGCACGAAAGCGCGTTCGCCATGACCGTGCACAAGGCACAGGGCTCGGAGTTCGATGAGGTCTGGTTGCAGCTGCCGCGTCGCGACAACCGCGTGCTGTCGCGCGAGCTGGTGTACACGGGCATGACCCGCGCCAGGCAGGCGCTGCACGTGCTGGGCAGCGCCGAGGTACTGCAGGCGGCGCTGGCCCGGCATGCCAGCCGCATTTCCGGGCTGGCGACGCGCCTGTCAGGCAGCCCGGCAGATCAACCTGCTGCAGAGCCAACCCAAGGCCAGCTCTGGTAGAGCCGGGCCATGCCCGGCTGTTCCGGTTATTCCGGAATAATCACCGTCCCGTCGGGGAACACGATCGCACCATCACCGCTGGCATCGAAGAAGCCTACCTGGTGCGCGTTGGCCAGTACCTGCGCGAGCCCATGGGCTTCTTCGGCCACGTCGTCCTCGAACGAGGCATAGATCACGTGGGTACCGACGCTGTAGTCGGTGACCTCCGGGCGATCGTCCTCGTCATCGGACAGCGGGCCGCTCATCGGCGGGAAGTGCTCGATGATCGCCGTGAACCATGCCTGCAGGGCCGGCACGGACACCGCCGGGTCGTCGTACTCGTGCTTCTCGTTCCACTCGGTCTGCGCGTCGTACCACTCCAGGAAGGCAGCGGCATCGCGCGGTGCCACGGCGGGGTCGAACACCATCAGGTCGTAACTCATTGCGGCTCACCTTGTTCCATGCACAAATGCAGGACGGCAGGATACCGCCCATGGTGATAAAACCGTGCATCCTGTGTTCCACATCTCGCTTCACAAGTGAGATACATCACAGTTAATCGGCCCCGCGCTGCATGGCGCTCCCCATAGCCGATCCAGTGTCGCGCCAAACCTGCCGATACGAAAGCGCCCTGCAACGATGTGACAAGCATCTGCAACGCGGCGCCAAATCTTTACGCACCGCTCCGGTTACACCGGTACGCGAAGCACTACGGCGTCGCGAACAACCCATTCCGCCGTAGGGCAATCCACGCTAAGGAGACGGCACGGCTATGGACGTACTGGAACGCGGTTTGGAGCTGTCTTCCCGTCACCGGCATGAGGTGGCGGGAGGCGGAGGCGCCGACGATGGCGATGGTCGGCTGCTTGCGTGGAGCCTGGCACTGCTCACGCGCATGGGGCATTGCAGCTGCCAGGGCTGCACCGATGTCGATGTGGATACGGCCTGGGAGGCGCTGCTGGCGCGTACCCGGATCCGTCCGCATGGCACCGCCGCCACGCGGCTGGTGGAACGCGCACGCGACTGGATCGAACACCACGCCGATGACGAAGACCTGTCGGTGGACCGGTTGGCGTCGGCGTTGAACATGTCGCGCACCAGCCTGCACCGCAAGCTGGTGGCCAGCATCGGCCATCCGCCCGGCGAACTGATCCGCACCGTGCGCCTGCAGCTGGCGCAACGCCTGCTGCGCGAAGGCGAGGGCAATGTGTCCGAGGTGGCCTATGCGGTGGGCTTCGTCAGCCTCTCCGGTTTCAGCCGTGCCTATCGCCATCACTACGGCGAGCCACCGTCGAGCATGCGCGGTGCGTGCGCGGCGGTCACCGCCGCGCGCACACCGCGTGCAACGCGCGGATAACCCCGCGCAACACCCCGCCGTACGCCGGTATGGGGCGGCGGGTATCAATGAACCCGTGGACCACGACCATCGATCTGCGCCTCTCGCGCATCGCAGGGATCCACGAACAGGAGCGAGGGCGAGATGAGCGGAACCATGTCATTCCACACGTTGATCGAAGCGCTGGCCGGAGCCGTCATCGAGGCCCAGGACAGCATCGAGATGCACCAGATTTCCCACTTGCGCGACTACTTCGACGAAGACAACCGGCCCCGGAGCGTCACCATCCGCATGCCCTCCCTGCACCCGCAGGCCGAGGAAGGCGATGAGGACCTGTACCGCGCGCCGCTGTTGCCGCTGGTGTCCACCAACAACCTGCGCATCCGGGAGGTGGAGATCAGTTTCAACGCGGACCTGGCGGAACTGGGTGCCGAGGATCCGTACCCACCTGCGCCGGGTGCGACGGAAGCCTGGGAGTCGCCGCGGCCGGCGGCGCGACACGTAGGACTGGATACCGGCCGCGGCAAGGGCGTGGGCAACGTACACGTGCAGTTGCGCGTGGAAGGAACCGAGCCGACCGATGGCGCGGCGCGGTTGATGAACCACCTGGCGCAAAGCCAGGGGGTGTTCAAGACCATCAAAGCAACGTGATCCCGCAGTACCCGCACCGACCCGGTCGCGTGATGCGGCCGGTGTCGTCCACCTTTCCACAGGAGTGAACTGCAATGCCCGACGAACTGGTCAACATCTCCAGTCAGTTCAAGGGCCTGCCGATGAGCGACCTCATCGGCGGCCCGCTGACTGCCGCCTGCGATTCGCAGATCAAACTGGCCCAGGCCACCGCCAGCTTCATCCGCTCGGTCGGTTTCCTGCCGCCCACCGACCCGGCCAACACCGACCCCAACGCCGTGGGTGGCACGCGCACCGCGCTGTTCCGCTTCAAGCGTCCGGTCGACAACCTGGACCCGGCCACCAAGGACGCCCAGCCGTTCTCCGAAGAGGAAGTCGAACTGGAAGTACCGCTGCTGGCCATCGTCAAGGTGCCCAACCTGAGCATCTACACCGTGGACATCAACTTCGAAATGGAAGTGAAGTCGTCGTTCTCGGCCAAGGAGAGCCAGGACTACTCGGCCGGCATGCAGGCGGAAATGAAGGTGGGTTGGGGCATCTTCTCGGCCAAGGTGAACATCCAGGGCTCGGTGGCCTCGCACAAGGAAAACACCCGGACCTCGGACAACTCGGCCAAGTACACCGTGGCCGTGCACGCCGAAGACAAGGGCATGCCGGAAGGCCTGGCACGCGTGCTGGACATCCTCCAGACCGCCGCCGCGCCGCGCAAGATCGGCCCGCCGGTGCCGGTGCCGGCCTGATCGGCAGGCACACATCGGTGGCCACCAACACCACCGCGGAATGACCCGCCGCGTCCTTCAGGCGCGGCGGGTCCGGCATGTCCAGCGCAAGGATGACCCGCATGTTCGATCTCAATGACGTGAAGTACGTGAAGCGCATCGTCGTCGGCAGCAACAACCCGACCCAGATGTTGACCGACGCCGACCTGGCCCAGGCCCAGGACCTGTTGAACCGTTGCCTGAGCGATACGCCCAAGGGCTCGATCCTCGGCATCGAACGCAGTTTCACCATCCTGCAGATCGGCGAGCACCAGGTCGTGCTGCAGTGGCTGGCCTACCACGTGGGCTTCCCCAGACGCCCGGTGTGGATGGCCGACTGACATGGCCACCAGGAGTCCGCCGCATGGCCGACCATCGGCTTGACGACCTCATCCACGTGCTCGCCTCGGCACTGGCCCATGGCCGCGCGCAGGGCGCGCGTGCGCACCTGGCCCGGCTGCAGGCGCGGCTGGGCAGCGGGCAGACGCTGGCGGTGAGCACACTGGTGGACGGGCAGTGGCAGTCGCAGCCGGTACCGCTGGCCGACCTCGTCCTGCCGCGCGGCGTGCTGGCCACCTGCCTGGAAGTACAGATCGACTGCTGCCTGGAAGAACTCGACGGCGGCCACGGCGCATTGCCCTTGCTTGCGCTGTGCCCCTGCACCGCACCGGCCGAGCACCTGCTCACCATCAGCCTGCGCGGCGGCACCCCGATCCACGTCGAGCTGCTGCTCGACGGGCAGCTGCTGCGCACCCTCAGCGTGGATCCCCACGCGACCGCGGAGAACTGACATGGCCCGACCCGAGCGCCTGCGCCTGCTGCTGTCCAGCGACGATGCCCGCCAGGTGCAGGAGTGGATGGCGCCGCTGCTGGCACGACGCCGCGCACAGGCGGCCGCACGCCGTCGCCGCCGCCGGCAGCGCCTGCTGGCCTGCCTGTGGCTGGTGGCGTTGGCCATCGCCCTGATGACCCGTTATTTCTGAGCGTCCGCCCGCCTCCGGGCGGGCGTGCGCGTCTTTCCACCCAGGAGTACGCCATGAGCACCCACCCCGTTTCATCCCGTTGGGCCCTGTTGGCCCTGTTCGCGCCGCTGCTGGCCCACGCCCAGGCCAACCCCGATGCCGCAACGCCCACGCCGTGGGCTGGCGTGGACATCGTCGACGGGCGCCCGTCGTCGGTGCGCCTGCTGCCACAACCGGGCAGCGATACCCTGCAGATCGTGTTCGGCCAGCCGCGCAACTGCCGGGTGGAGGCGCGACCCACCGGCGGCGGCGCGGGCCGCTACGAGCTCACCGGCAGCAGCGGCGGCCGCTACTGCAACCAGTGGTATCCCGGGCGGATGACGCTGGACGCCGACACCTCACCGGCCCGGCTGCAGCTGCGCAGCGGCGCGCGCGAGGCCAACCTGCCGCTGTGGAAAGCAGCGCAGGGGCAGGCCGCCGATACGTTGAACGCCGCGCTGGACGGACGCTGGACCACCATCGTGCAGACCACCGACGGTGCCGAGGTGGACCTGGCCGTGCAGCTCGCCGGACGCGACCCGGGCGATACCGGCGGCAACCTCGTCTACGGCAGCCCGCGCAACTGCCGGCTGCCGCTGCGCTTCGAAGGCAACGCCGCCGACGGCGCGTGGTTCGCCGTCCTGCCCGGCAACGGCGGCGCGATCTGCGACCGCCTGGTGGGCCGCTGGCTGGTGGTGCAGCCGCGGGGCGAGGGCATCGCCGTGCGCATCGACCCGGGCAACGGCGAGTGCACGCCGGGCTGCCTGCTCGGCCGCGCCGCTCGCTGAACTGCCTGCAATGAACGCGGCCCGTGCTTCCGGAAGGAAGTGCGGGCCGCCATGTTTCCGCTGCCGTGTCTTACCAGTGGGTATAGGCGCCGCTGCTGTACATGCGCCACTCTGCCGCGCGCCGGTTGTCGAGGCCGCGCATCACCTTGCCCTGTGAGCGGTTCCACGCCTTCCACGCCGCTTCCAGCGTTGCGAAGGTAGTGACCGCGCGCGGGTTGTTGATCATCTTGACCACCGACGAGCGCGCGAAATTGCCGCCGCCGATGTTGTAGCAGAGGATGGTCAGCGCATCGAACTGGCATTGCGACAGCGTCGCGGTGATGCTGCGTGCCACCGCCTGTTCGAACGGCTGCAGGTCCTGGTGCAGCAGCTGTTCGGCCTGCGCCAGGCTCACCCCGCCGCCCAGCCGGTCCCATTCGCCGCGGCCGATCAGGTGCCCGTAGCCCACCGTGGCGCCCTGTACCCACGCCGCGATCGGCTTGCCGGTCTGGTCGTCATACGGCTGCAGGCGCTCACCTTCCACGTGCTTGAGCCATTCCACGCCCTGCGGGCTCAGTGTCATTGCGTTCATTGCGGATCCTCGTTGGTCTGGGCGCATCCAGGAGAGGTCGCCACGCCGCGTCGTTGCGCGGCGCGGGGTGCTTAGCGGCGGTCGGGCAGCTTGAAGCCGATGTAGGTGCCGGAGCTGAGGCCCATCAGGCCGAGCAGGGTCGGGCTGAGCTCGGGCATGCTCAGGTTGTTGTAGACGTCGGACAGGAAGATCACGCCGAGGATCAGCGTGAACGCGAAGATCTGGAAGCGATCGAACCGGTAGCCCTGTGCGTCCGAGAGCAGGTCATGCAGCAGGCCCTGCGACACCGCTTCCGGTGCCTGCTGCTGCAAGGTGCGCAGTTGCTGGTCGATCTGCGCCACGCGCTGCCGTGCCGCCTGCTGCCGGCCGCGTGCATCAGCATCTGCGTCCGGGTCCTGCCAGCGCCCACGCGCCCCCAGCTGAGGCACCAGCTGCTCGCGTTCGGCCAGCAGGCCGCCCTCGCGCGCATCCTGCGCGGGCGCCGCGCCGGCATCGATCACCGCCTCGCTCAGCGCCGTGCCGGCGCTGATCCCGAGCAGGGCCAGCAGCGAGGGATGGATGGTGTCGGTGGCGTCGGTGACCAGCCAGATCGCGGTGTAGGACAGGTAGATCAGGAAGAACCACACCGCCATCTGGAAGCGGCCCAGGTCGTAGGGCTGGGTCGCGCCGGGGCCGGGCTTGCGGATGATGCTGGTGGTGCGCGCCAGCTGTACGAACACCGCCAGCGTCACCACCACCAGCGCCAGCGCGATGCCGCCGTACACCGGCGAGATCACCGTCAGCAGCACCCGCTGGCCGCCGGTGAGCACGGTATCGAACGGCGCGCCGTCGGCCGGGCCGACGCTGAACGTCACCCGCCGCTGCAGCCCTTCCGGCGCGCCGAGCAGGTCGGTCCACACCGCGCGGTTGTCCTCGTTGATGCGCAGGTGGAACAGCAGGCGCCCGTGCACCAGGTCGATCGCCTCGGGCGTGTTGCCGGTGATCGCGCGGCCATCGATGAAGGGCACCAGTTGCTTCGGATCGCCTTCCATCGCCCAGTGCGCCAGGTTGGCCACCTCGACGGTGAGCGTGTAGTCCAGCTCGAGGTGGCCGTGCAGCGCGGTGACGCGCGGCGCTGCATCGGCGGCGTGTGCCGCAGGCGCGGGCGCGAACAGGGCCAGCAGCAGCGACAGCAGTATCGCCACCAGGACCGCCAGGCCACGCAGCAGCGCGGCAATGCAGTGCTGGCGATAGGCACGTGCACGTTCGGCTGCATCGGCCGGCGGCGGGGAAGGGGGATCAGGGGTGTGCATGCAGCCTCCGTGGCAACGCGCAGCGACAGCGCTGCGCAGCACAGGTATAGGACGGCGGTGTCGGCACGGTGCGGCGCGTTGTTTCAGGGTGTTGCCGTGTCGTTCCGGCGTTTCGCACGCAACCGCGTGGGCGGCGCCGCGCGCGCCACATGCACCGGCTCGGCCGGCACCAGCACCACGCTGGAGGCGGTGTACGGAAACACGCCCAGGTCCGATACCTCGCCTTCGCCGGATTCGGGAAACACGTGGCGGCGGTGCCCGGCAATCACCCGTTCGGTGGTGATCTGCTCGGCCAGTGCGGCCATCCGCAGCGGCTGGGCGAACACCTCCACGCTGATATCCAGCTGGCCCTCGCCGTGCAGGGGCTGCACGAACACCAGCTCCACCGCGCGGCCCGGGTCCACCGCATGCCATCCCGAATGGCTGTCGTCGAACGCATAGCGCGCGCTGGCACCGTCGCGCGCCGGCTCCAGGTGGAACGGGCGCAGCCCGATCGGCAACGGCACGATCGATTCGCGTAGCAGCGAATTCTGCAGCCACGCCGCCTGCACGCCGTCTTCGGTGGCCATGCCGATCTGCACATCGAGGACGGCGAAGCTGAGCTCGCCCACGTTGGTGATGGTGATGGTGTTGCGGCTGTCGACGCCGCCGTCGGCGCGATGCTCCAGTTCGGTGGCGATCGACACCGAGGCCAGCGCGCGCTGCTGCTCCCACAGCACCGGGCGCGCCGACAGCCACGCGTCGAGCGCGATCACGAACGACACGCCCGCAATGGTCAGCGGCAGCGCCTGTTCCGCCACCAGATGCAGCAGCTTCAGCATCCGCCCGCGCCAGGCGGAGGGTGGCTGCCGCCGGGGTCCGCGGCCATTCGCCGCCGGTCGTGCGACCCGCGCCTTCATGCCGGTGCGTCCGCGAGTACATGGGCGTCGATGCCCAGGATCATGCGCTGGCCGGGATGCCCTGCGGCGGCAACCCGGATGGGCGAGACCTCATGCCAGAGCGGTGAACCCGCATCGGGCTGGAAGATGCCTTCGCCTTCCTGCAGTTCGCGTTCCAGCAGCACGGGGCCGGCGGTGCCGCGCAGCACCCGCGAGGTTCCGCCCAGCACGCCACGGCGGCGGACGACCAGGGCGGACACGATGTAGTCCGCGCCGTCCTGGTGCAGACCTTCCGGCGCCGGGTCCACCGCGCTGTCGCCGTCGGCCAGGGTCAGCATCTGGTGCACTGCCATCTCCAGCGCGATGGCACCGCACTGGCCGTGGATCGTTTCGGCGATGCCACTGACAAAGCGCAGCATGTCCGGGTGGTAGGTCAGCGCCAGCGGCATCGCGGCGAAGTCGCGCACCGGGGTGCGCCCGTCCACGGCCGGCTGCTCGAAACGCGTGTCGGCCAGGGGCTGCAGCTGCCAGCAGCGGGTCGCGTGGCGGCTCAACCGGTACTTGCGCAGGCTGCGCCGGCGGTGGGGACGGAACCGCAGCAGCGCCTCGCGCAGCACGCACGGCAGCGCACCCAGCAACGCCGCCCACGAGGGGTCGGCGGCGTCGCCGGCGCAGGCATCCAGCAGCGCGCGCTGGTTCGTGTCGAGGATGCTGCGGTAGCGCTCCAGCATCTGCCGGCGGCGCCGCGCCACATCCCAGGTGTCCCACGGCAGGTGGTCGGCCTGGTCGGCCAGCAGGTCGAGGAACGCCGGGGTCAGGCCCAGCTGCTCCATCCGGAACAGGCGCGGCGCGCAGCGGCGCTGCGGCGTGCGCGGCAGCGCCAAGCCGAGGCTGTGCACCGGGTGCAGATCATCGAGAGGCATGTGCGTTCTCCGTGGGCAGGCACCACGGACCGCATCGGTGCGGGTGCACCTGCTGTATAGCCACGGCGCACCCCGGCCATCGCGCGCACGGTTGCACGCGTTTGTCGCGTTCAATCAAGGCGGCGCAACGCCGCCTTCGCTCACGCTGTCGGCTGCAGCGTCGCCGCTGCGGGGGCGTCGGCTACCGGCGCGTGCTCGGGGAACAGGCCATAGCGAAGGCCCAGCACGCCCATCAACGCCTCGTCGCGTGCCTTGCCGGCGTCCACCGTCTGCACCCGCTTGAGCGAGGCATCCAGCTTGGCCTGCAATGCGGGCGGCGCGGGCAGCGGCCGGCGCTGCGCCACCTGGGCGCGGTAGTGCGTGGCCACCTCGTCCAGGATCGCGTCGATCGCCTGCGAACTGGCCACCGGCAGCCCGTGTCGCGCGCGGCGCAGCTGCAGGATGTTCAGCCCGATGCGTGCCTCGGTGAGCATGTCCACCGAGGCGATGTCGCTGCCTTGCGGGGTCGCGGCCAGGCGCGGTGCAAGCAGGCCCAGCAGATCCAGCATGCGCGCGGCGAACTGCTGGCGGTCCTGCTGGCCATGCCCTTCGGCGGCCTCGGCCAGCGTGGTCCAGCCTTGGCGTACCAGCCGCCGCGCGGTCCATTCGGCACCGACCGAGCGGAACAGGCGGGTCATCACCACCGCGAAGCCAATGCCGATGAACATCGCCACGGCCGAGTTGATGAAGCTCTGGATATTGGCGCTGTAGGTGTTCTGCACGTTGAGCAGGGCCACCAGGTTGACCGTCAACGGCAAGCCGATGAGCGCGGTCTGCGGGCGGTGCAGCAGCAGGCCCAGCGGCAGGAAGATCACCGCCAGCACCAGGGCCAGGCTGCCGAAGTCGTGCACCGCCGGGAACACGCCGAACAGGTACACGCCCGCCACCAGGCTGGCCACGAATGCCCACAGCAGGAACGACAGCATGCTCGGCGCAGGATCGTCCTGCGCGGCGAAGAACGCCGCCGCCACCGCCGCCATCATCGCGCCGTTGCCGCCGCCTTCCCAGCCGAGCCCGATCCACAGCGCGCAGTACGCCATCAATGCCACCCCGGCACTGGCCGCCGAGAACAGCGCCATGCCGTAGTCCACGTGGCGGGCGTCGGTCTTGCGGGTGGCCGCGATGCGGTAGTGGGCGGTGTCGCGCGGCGCGCTGCCGTGTTCGATCGCCTCGTGCAGGGTGGCGCAGTCCTGCCACAGGTCCACCAGCTCCTCCAGGCGCAGCAGCAGGGTGACCAGCAGCAGGTGGTCCAGCTCGCCGTCCACGGCCGGCTTCAGTGCCAGGATGCGCCCACGCAGCGCGGCGTATTCGCCAGCGCTGGAGCGTCCGGGGTGTTCCAGCCACGCCGCGATGTCCTCCACCAGCGGCTCAAGCCCCGGCGGCAGCGCGCGCCCACCGGTGCGCAGCGCGCCCAGCCGGTCGGCGATGGAGGACAGCACCGGCAGCATCAGCAGCATGCGTTCGCGCAGCCTTTCCATCGACACCGCCGCGCCGGCATGGCGCGGATCGTCGCGGCGCAGGAACTCGATCAGCGCCTCGAACTGCACCAGGTCGGCCGCCAGCCGGTTGCGCGGGCCATGCGCCTGGCCGCGCAGCAGGATCTGCCGGCACCACTGCGCCGCATCGCCCATCCAGCTGCCGATCCGTGCGCGCAGCATCGGCCGCACCGAAGTGGGGAAGAACAGCGAGGCGAACAGCACCGCCACCACCGTGCCCAGGATGATCTCCTCGCTGCGTGCCACCACCGTGTCGAAGATGGTGTCCGGTGAAGTCACGGCGGGGAAGCCGATGAAGGCCGTGGTGTAGCCGGCCAGCAGGAAGGCGTAGCCGCGCGGGCCGCGGTTGAGCAGGGCGATGAAGAGGCACGCCGACAGCCACAGCGACATCGCCGCGCTCAGCAGCAGTGGGGTCTCCACCAGGTGCGGCAGCATCCACAGCGTGGCCGCACCCGCAATGAGCGTGCCGACGATGCGGTACACGCCCTTGGCCCGGGTCGGGCCCAGCATCGGCTGGGTCACGATGTAGACGGTGGCCATCGCCCAGTACGGCCGTGAGAGGTTGCCGGCCAGCCCGATGTACAGCGCGGCCAGGGCGGCCAGGAAGGTCTTGACCGAAAACAACCAGGCCTGGCGGTCGAGCAGCAGCGCGGGCGTACGGTTATTCATGCGCGGCCACGGCATCGGCATTCCAGCCGCCGCCGAGTACCAGGAACAGCTGGATCTGGTCGCGCGACACCTGCGCCTGCTGCTGGGCCAGCGTGGCATCGGCCGAGACCAGGGTGCGGTCCGCATCCAGGCTGGACAGGTACGGCGTGCGCCCGCCCTGGTACAGCCGGCGGTTCTGCCCGGCGGCGAGCGCGGCCTGGGCCTGCGCCTGCTGCAGCGACTGCAGCCGTTGCAGGTCGTGCGCGTAGCGGCTCAGCGCGGTCTGGGTCTCGCGCAGCGCCTGCAGCACGCTGTGGTCGAACTCGGCCAGCGCGGCATCGGCGCCGGCTTCGGTGGCGTGGATGCGCGCATGCGTGCCCGAGGACGGCAGCGTCCACGAGATCAGCGGGCCGAACGACCACTGCTGGGTCAGCGGCTCGCCGAAATCGGCGAGCAGGCCGGCCGCGCCGAGCGAGGCGCCCAGGCGGATGTCCGGGTACAGCTCGGCGGTGGCCACGCCGATGCGTGCGGTGGCGGCGGCCAGCTTGCGCTCCGCCTGGCGGATATCCGGGCGGCGCTGCAGCAGCGCGCGGCCGTCGCCCACCGGCAGCGGCTGGGCCAGGGTCGGGGCCTGGCTGCAGGCGTCCACGCCCTCGGGCAGCTGGCCCGGGGTGCGGCCGAGCAGGGCGGCCAGCTGGTATTCGGCCGCCTGGCGCTGCGCGTGCAGCGGCGGCAGTGCCGCTTCCAGCATCGCCACCTGGGCATTGGCGCGCGCCAGTTCGGGCGGCGTGCCGCGGCCGGCGTCGATCAGCCGCTGGGTGACCTCGCGGCTGCGCTGCTGCAGCTGCAGCGAATGCTCGGCCACGTGCAGCTCGTGGTTGGTGTGGCAGATCTCCACATAGCTGCCGGCGACCTGGGCCACCAGCGAGACCCGGGCCAGGTCCATGGCGGCGGCCACCGACTGCTCGTCGGCACGCGCGGCCTCGGAGGCGCGCTTGAGCTTGCCGAACAGGTCGAACTGGTAGGAGACCGCGAACTTGCCCTCGGCCAGGTTGATCGGCGGCAGCTCGTGTTCCAGCAGGAACGACTCTGCCGACAGCTGCGCCCGGCTCACGCCGGCCTCGGCCTCGTATTCGAAGCCACCGGCATCCAGCGCCTGCTCGTACACGGCGGCGGCGCGGCGCAGGTTGGCATCGGCGACCTTGAGTTCCACGTTGTCGCGCAGCGCCTGCTCCACCAGCCCGTTGAGCGTGGCGTCCTGGTACAGCTCCCACCAGCGGGCCGGCAGCGCGGCGCCCGGCGCCACCTGCGGGTTGGCGGTGTCGATGAAGGCCGCATTGGCCTCCGGCCGCTGGAATGCCGCGCCGGCCGGTACCGCGTAATCGGGGCCGACCGTGCGGCAGGCGGCCAGGCTGGCGGTCAGCGCGAGTGCGACGGCGACGCGCTGCAGGGCCGGGCGGTTCACAGCGCCGCCCGTGCCGGTTGCGCCGGCGTGGTCGTGGCGGCGTCCGGTTTGATCGTGACCGTGGCGGTGCGCCCGGCGATCAGGTTCACGCCCTCGGGCACGCGGTCGATATGGATGCGCACCGGAATGCGCTGCGCCAGCCGCACCCAGTCGAAGGCCGGGGTCACGTTCGGCAGCAGGCTGGAGCCTTCGCTGCGGTAGCGGTCCTCGATGCCGGCGGCGATGCTCTGCACGTGGCCCTGCAGCGGCTGCGCCTCGCCCATCAGGCGGATGTCGACCTTCTGGCCGGCATGCACGCCGCGCAGGCGGGTCTCTTCGAAGTAGCCATCGACGCGGAATGAGCCGGTGTCGAGCACCGCCATTACCGGGCGGCCGGCGGTGACGTAGTCACCCGCGCGCACGGTGCGGTCGTTGACGTGCCCGTCGCTGGGGCTGCGCACCTCGGTGCGGGCCAGGTTGAGCTTGGCCAGGTCCACCGCGGCCTGCGCCGTGGCCATGGAAGCCTGTGCGGCCTGCAGCTTGGCGCGGCGCACTTCGGCGTCCTCGGCGGCCACCAGGTCCTGCAGGCTGCGGTCGCGGGCGATCTCGCGGCGCAGCTGCTCCAGCGTGGCGCGGCGTTCGCCGAGGGCGGCCTGGGCCTGCTCCAGTGCGATCTGGTAGCGCGCGCGGTCGACCACGAACAGCACCTCGCCGCGCTTGACGGGCTGGTTGTCGGCCACCTTCACCGCTTCCACCAGCCCGGACACGTCCGGCGCGACCTGGACCACGTCGGCGCTGACGTGCGCGTCGCGCGTCCACGGCTCGTCCATGTAGTACGACCACAGGTGGCGCAGCACCAGCAGCGCGGCAATGACGGCAACCACGGTCAGGACGACCGGGAAGGTGTGCTTGAGGATCTTGTTCACGATTGCATCCAACGCATCAGGGAAAACAACCCGCCGAGCACGATCATGTACAGGGCCAGGTTGAACAGGGCGGGGTGCCAGATGTGGCGGTAGGCGCCGGTGCGCTGCAGGACCAGACGCAGCCCGCTGTTGAGCAGGTACGCCAGCAGCATCAGCCCGAGCAGGGTCGGGACGAACACACCATAGAGACTGAATTCACCGTACATCGGGGCAGGAACTTCGCAGGGGAGCGGAAAGGGGAAGGCCACGGCGTCGCGGGACAACACCGGGAGGTGGGGCAGGGCAGCGGCTTACGTCACGCGGTCGGACGCATCGGCCAGCAGCTTCCACAGCTTCAGCACGGTGCGCAGTTCCTCGGTGGAGAGCTCGCCGAACACGTCCTGGCGCAGGCCGATCAGCTCGGCCTCCAGCTCGCTGACCAGGGCCTCGCCCTTGTCGGTCAGCCACAGCAGGTTGGCGCGGCGGTCGCTGGCGTCGCATTCGCGGCGGACCAGCTCGCTGGCCGACAGCTTGTCCAGCAGGCGCACCAGCGAGGGGCCTTCCATGCCCAGCTGCTGGGCCAGGGTGACCTGGCGGATACCCCCGCCGGCGCGGCCGATCAGCAGCAGCGGCATGGTGCAGGCGGCCGAAATGCCGTAGCTGCCCAGGGCCTGGTCGGCCAGGCGCTGCCATTGCCGCCCTGAGTGGAGCAGGCCGGAGCTGAGCTGCATCTGCAGCTGGGTGCGTTCGTCGAGGGAGCGTTTCATGGCAGATAGATAGGATACTACTAATTTTCCTCCTATCAATACCCCGACCCAACCGCAGCACAACGCCCGGGGGACGCCCGGGGGGTCTGTCGGGTACGATGCTCGCCCCCCTTCGGGTGCTGTATGTAATGAGCAAACAAGACAACGACGCGACCCCGGTGACCCAGGACGAGGCCGAATCGGCCGTGCGCACCCTGCTGCGCTGGGCCGGTGAAGATCCCACCCGTGAAGGCCTGCTGGACACCCCGCGGCGCGTCGCCGAAGCGTATGGCGACTGGTTCAGCGGCTACCGCGACGACCCGCGCGCCTACATGGAGCGCACCTTCGAGGAAGTGGCCGGTTACGACGAACTGATCGTGCTGCGCGACATCGAGTACGAAAGCCACTGCGAACACCACATGGCGCCGATCATCGGCCGCGTGCACGTCGGCTACCTGCCGGCCGGCAAGGTGGTGGGCATCAGCAAGCTGGCCCGCGTGGTCGAGGCCTATGCCCGCCGCTTCCAGGTCCAGGAAAAGATGACCGCACAGATCGCCCAGTGCATCCAGGACGTGCTGCAGCCGATCGGCGTGGGCGTGGTGGTGGAAGGCGCGCACGAATGCATGACCACCCGCGGCATCCACAAGCGTGGCGTGAGCATGGTCACCTCCAAGATGCTGGGCAGCTTCCGCGAAGATGCCCGCACCCGCGCCGAGTTCCTGCGTTTCATCGAAGTGGGCGGCAAGCGCTGAGACCCTCGCGCGCCCGGTACGCCTGTGCCGGGCCCATGCCCCTCCCGCTGCGCGGCGCTTGGCCGCGCGGCGTCTATCCGGATGTCCTGGCTGCATGAAGCACCGCGAACGCATCACCCGTTACCGCGCCCTGCGCGAACAGCCGCAGTGGAAGCTGCTGGCCGCCGCCAACGCCCCGGAAATCATCGGCCTGCTGCAGAGCCTGCTGATGGACGGCGAGCGCACCCTGCCGGCGGCAGCGCTGCACGAACGGCTGCAGCGCGCGCTGGACCAGCTCAACGGCGACGAGCTGTCGCGTGAGCTGCCGCGCACCGCCCAGGCCTATATCGCCCATTGGCTGGCACAGGGCTGGCTGGAGCGGCGCCTGCCTGAGGGCGCCGACCAGGAGCAGTACGAGCTGTCCACCCAGGCGCTGCAGGCGATCCGCTTCGCCGACAGCCTGGAGCAGAGCCGCGTGGCGGCCACCGAAAGCCGGTTGGCGCTGGTCATCGAGCAGCTCTCGCAGTTGGCCGCGCAGACCGAATCGGACCCTGACGCACGCCTTTCCGCGCTGCGCGACGAGCGCGACCGCATCGACGCGGAGATCGCGCGGGTCGGCGTGGGCCGCGTGGTGACCCTGGACGGCAAGCGCGCGCTGGAGCGGGCGCGCCAGATCATCGGCCTGGCCGACGACCTCACCGAAGACTTCCGCCGCGTCCGCGACGACTTCGAACGGCTCAACCGCGAATTCCGCGAACGCATCATCGATGATGAGAGCGAGCGCGGCGACGTGCTGTCCCGGCTGTTCGAGGGCGTGGACGTGATCGGCGACAGCGACGCCGGGCGCAGCTTCCAGGCGTTCTGGCGGCTGCTCAACGACGCCGAACAGAGCGCCCAGCTGGATGCGGCGCTGGAGACCGTGCTCGCGCGCGGTTTCGCCCGCAAGCTGGACCGCGACGAGCGCGCCTTCCTGCGCGGCTTCACCGGCACCATGCTCGACCGTGGCGGCCAGGTTCACGACGTCCTGCAGCATTTCGCCCGCAGCCTGCGCGGCTTCGTGCAGAGCCGTGGCTATCTGGAACAGCGCCGGCTCAACCAGCTGCTCAAGCAGGCGCAGTCCGAGGCATTGGCGCTGCGAGATGAATTCACCGCGCAGCGTCCCATCGGCCGCGACCTGCAGCTGACCACCAGCCGCCTGCGTTCGTGGTCGCAGTGGAAGCTGCATGATCCGCGCAGCGCCCATGTCGATGGCAGCGTGCAGCGCAACGATGCCGCCAGCATCTCGCTGGAAAGCGTCGGTGACCTGGTGGCCTCGTCGGAGATCGACTTCCGCACGCTGCGCCGCGACCTGCACGACCTGCTGGCCATTCAACCGACGCTGAGCATCGCCCAGGCCCTGTCGCAGCGCGAGGCGCCGCAGGGGCTGGGCAGCGTGATCGGCTACCTGTCGCTGGGCACCCGCCATGGCACGGTGGTGGACGGCGAACAGGAAACCGCGCATTGGCGCAGCGGCGATGGACAGTGGCGGCGGGCCCGTATTCCGTTGGTTTGGTTCACCCAGGAGAAACGCCATGAGCTGGCATGAAGATTCCAACGACGCCACGCCGGTCGACGGCGCCGCACACGAGCTGGACGACGAGCCGGTCGTGGTCACGCCGCTGCCGCGGCGGAACAACGACGTGTACTACCTGGGCGACACCGGGCGCCTGCCGCTCGATGGGCGCCGCGCGCTGTGCCAGCTGTTGATCGGCCCCAGCATCGACCAGACGCGCCATGCCAAGCTGTGGCCGGCCCTGATCCGCAACGAGGCCGCCATCCGCTCCTCGCTGGCCGACCTGTTCCTGGAACTGGTGCTGGACCGCGACAGCGGCGTGGCCTTCACCCGTCAGGCCGACACCGAAGACGTCGAAGCGCCGGTGCTGCTGCGCAGCTCGCCGCTGACCTTCATCGACTCGGTGCTGCTGCTGTACCTGCGCCAGCAGTTGGCGGAGGCGGACGCGCGCGGCAATCGCGCCGTGGTGGCCGACACCGAGATGGCCGAGGCCCTGGCCATCTATGAGAAGAACCTCTCCACCGACCGCGCCGGCTTCAATCGCCGCGTCGCGTCTGCCGTGCAGAAGATGAAAGAGAACCACATCCTGACCCGCCTGGCGGGCCAGGAAGACCGGCACGAAGTGTCGCCCGCACTGAAGCTGCTGTTCTCCGCCGAGGATGTCTCCGCGCTCTCGTCGGTGTACCGCCAGTTGCGCGACACCCCCGCTGCCAACGCCTGAACGGAACGACCGACAACGCATGGCCATCTCCAAGAACACTCCCGCCCTGTTTACCGAAGGGCTGCCGGATCCGCGCCAGCAGCAGTTCCGCATGCGCCGCCTGCAGGTCCATAACTGGGGCACCTTCAACGGCCTGACCGAAGTGCCGATCGCCGAGCGCGGCTTCCTGTTCGTCGGCCGTTCCGGCTCGGGCAAGTCGACCCTGCTCGACGCCATGTCGGCCATGCTGGTGCCGCCGTCCATCGTCGACTTCAACGCCGCCGCGCGCGAAGCCGAACGCAGCGGCCGCGACCGCAACCTGGTGTCGTACGTGCGCGGCGCGTGGGCCGACCAGCAGGACCGTGGCACCGGCGAGATCGCCACCCAGTACCTGCGCAAGGGCGCGACCTGGACGGCGGTGGTGCTGGAGTACCGCGCCGGCGACGGGCGCGTGGTCAGCCTGGTGCGGCTGTTCTGGATCGCCGGCAACGGCGCGGCGGCGGCCGACGTGCGCAAGCACTACCTGATCGCCGAGCGTCCCTTCGATATCGCCAAGGACCTGGGCGGCTTCGATCTGGACCTGCGCAAGCTCAAGCAGCGCTTGGGCGACGTCCACCATTTCGACAGCTTTACCGGCTATGCCGAGCGTTTCCGCCACCTGCTGGGCATCGACAATGAAATGGCCCTGCGCCTGCTGCACAAGACGCAGTCGGCCAAGAACCTGGGCGACCTGAACGTCTTCCTGCGCGATTTCATGCTGGATACGCCCAAGACCTTCGATGCCGCCGAACGGCTGGTCAGCGATTTCGCCGAACTCGATGGCGCGCACAAGTCGGTGGTCACCGCGCGGCTGCAGGTCGAGACCCTGCTGCCGGCGCGCGCGCTGCATGCCGAGCTGAAGTCGATGAACCTTCAGCGTGCCGACGAAGAGACGCTGAAGCTGGGTCTGGACAGCTTCCGCGAATCGCGCCTGCAGCTGTTGCTGGAAAAGCGGCTGCAGGAAATCGACGTCCGCAACCGCGGGCTGCAGGGCGAAGAAGCCCAGCGCCGCCAGGCCCTGGGCAACCATGAGGAACACCTGGCCGAGCTGGAGCTGCAGCGGCGCCAGCAGGGTGGCGAGCGTATCGAAGAACTCGAACGCGAACAGGGGCGTGCCCAGGCAGAGCAGGATCGCCGGCACGCCAAGCGCGAGCAGGCCCGCCAGGCGGCGGCCAAGCTGCAGAACGAACTTCCCGAGGACGCCCATGGCTTCGCCGCGCTGATCGGGCGCGCCCAGGGCGAACTCGACAACCGCCAGCAGGCGGCGGCAGCGCTCGACGATGCCATCGCCGAGCGCCAGGCCGGCAAGCAGGACGATACGCGCCGTTTCGCCGATGTCCGCGCGGAACTGGAGGCGATGGAGCGCAACCCCTCCAGCATTCCCGCGCCGCTGCAGAAACTGCGCAGCCGGATGGCCGAAGAGACCGGCGTGCCCGAAGCCGCGCTGCCGTTCGTGGGCGAGCTGATCCAGGTCCACGAGGACCAGGCCGCCTGGCAGGGCGCCATCGAGCGCGTGCTGTTCGGCTTCGCGCAGTCGCTGCTGGTCGAAGACAAGCACTACAACGAGGTCAACGCCTGGGTGAATCGCACCCAGCTGGGCATGCGCCTGAGCTATTACCGCGTGCGCCGCAACGACGACGCGATTGCGCGCTCGCCCTCGGCGCGCTCGCTGCTGCACAAGCTGGAGCTGCGCGACAGCGTGTTCGAGCCGTGGCTGCGCCGCGAGCTGGGCAAGCGCTTCGACTACGAGTGCGTGGATGCCAAGCAGCTGCGCGACGTCGAACGCGGCATCTCGCGCGAAGGCCAGGTCAAGCATCCCGGTGACCGCTTCGAGAAGGATGACCGCAGCGCAATCGGCGACCGCCGCCGTTGGCTGCTGGGCTTCAACAACCAGGAAAAGCTGGCGCTGTTCCGTCGCGAGGCGCAGGAACTGGCGCAGCGCATCGCGGCCTGCGACGAAGACGTGGTGCGGCTGCGCGGCCAGCGCGACCTCGACAACGAGCGCCGCCTGGCCTGCCACCAGCTGGTGAACGTGGTGTGGGAAGAGGTGGACGTCGCCACGACGGTCCAGCGCCTGCAGGACATCGTCACCGCACTGCGCGAGCTGCGCGAGGGCAATGCCGACCTGGCCCGCCTGGCGCAGCAGATCGACCAGGCCCGCGCGGACATCGTGCAGGCACGCCGCACCTACGAAGACACCCGGGTGGAACTCATCCAGCTCTCGCGAGAACGTGACAAGCTCGATGCCCAGCGCCAGCGCAGCCGTGCGCTGGTGCTGCCGGCCCTGGGCGCCACGCAGGAAGCGGGGCTCAAGAAGCGCCTGGATGCCTTCGGCGGGCTCAGCCTGGAAACGCTGGAATCGCACATGCGCGAGATCAGCAAGGGCATCAACGAGAGCCTGGCGGCGTCCCAGCAGGATGTGCACCGGGTCGAGACCCAGCTGGTGGCCTGTTTCCGGCGCTTCGCGCAGGCGTGGCCGGAAGAGTCCGGCGACTTCACCGCCTCGGTGGCGTCGGCCGACGACTTCCTGGCCCGCCTGCAGCGGCTGGAGCGCGATGGCCTGCCGCAGCACGAGGAACGCTTCTTCGACCTGCTGCAGAACCAGAGCAAGAACAACCTGCTGGCCCTGCAGCGGCACAGCGCCGAGGCGCGCAAATCGATCGGCCAGCGCCTGGACGAGGTCAATGCGTCGCTGGAGCAGGTGCCCTTCAACCGCGGCACCCTGCTGACCATCGAACTCAGCGACCGGCGCCTGCCGGAAGTGCTCGAGTTCCACCAGCACCTGCGCGAAGTGCTTTCCCATCACCAGACCGAAGAGCGCGACGTCGCCGAGACCCAGTTCGCCGTGCTGCGCGAGCTGGTCAAGCGGCTGGGGTCGCAGGAAGGCGAGGACCGGCGCTGGCGCGAGAACGTGCTCGACGTGCGCCTGCATGTGGAGTTCATCGGCGTCGAGCTGGACGCCGCCACCCGCCAGCAGGTCGAGATCTACCGCAGCGGCGCCGGCAAGTCCGGCGGCCAGCGGCAGAAGCTGGCCACCACCTGCCTGGCGGCCGCGCTGCGCTACCAGCTGGGCGGCGCCGACAGCCAGTTGCCCAGCTATGCCGCCGTGGTACTGGACGAAGCGTTCGACAAGGCCGACAACGAGTTCACCGCCCTGGCGATGAACATCTTCGAGAACTTCGGCTTCCAGATGGTGGTGGCCACCCCGCTGAAGTCGGTGATGACGCTGGAGCCCTTCATCGGTGGCGCCTGCTTCGTCGAGATCAGCGGCCGGCATGACTCGGGCGTGCTGCTGATCGAGTACGACGAAGAGGGCAAGCGGCTCAAGCTGCCCGAGCGCAGCCGCGCCGTGGCCGAGGTCGAGGACTGATCGGGCTCAAGGGCCCGGGGCACGTCGCCTAGCCGGCGAACGTGTCCCAGCCCATCCGGGCGATCAGCACCACCACCAGGCCCACGAACAGCTTGCGGATGAACGGCGTGCCGCCGCGCAGCGCCAGCCGCGTGCCCACCACCGAGCCGATGATGTTGGCGGTGGCCATCGGGATCGCGAACAGCCACAGGATGTTGCCGGTCGGCACGAAGAACGAGATCGCCGCGACATTGGTTGCCAGGTTCACCACCTTCGAGGCGGCCGAGGCGCGCAGGAAGTCCAGCCCGAAGAAGCGCACGAACAGGAAGATCAGGAAGCTGCCGGTGCCCGGGCCGAAGAAGCCGTCGTAGAAGCCGATCACCGCACCGATCGCCAACGCCGTGGCCAGCTCCTTGCGGCCGATCTCGCGCGGCCGGTGCAGGGCGCCGAAGTCCTTCTTCCACAGCGTGTAGCCCAGCATCGCCACCAGCAGCACCAGCACCAGCGGCCGCACCGCGTCCTTGGGCAGCAGGCTGACCGCCGTCGCGCCCGCGAACGAGAACACGAAAGCCGTGGCCGCCGCGAACAGCACCGGCCGCCACGGGAAGCGCACATTGCGCGCGTAGCGGAACGCCGCCGCCGCGGTGCCGAACATCGAACTGAACTTGTTGGTACCGAACAGCATGGCGGGCGTGTGCTGCGGCAGCACCGTGAACAACCCGGGCAACTGCACCAGCCCACCGCCACCCACCGCGGCGTCGACCAGACCGGCGATGAAGGCGATCGCCACCAACCACAACAGTTCAGGGGGAACCAGCTCGAACACGGCAGGGCATCGTCAGGGAAAGCGCGCCAGCATACGCCCGGCCACCGGTAGGGGGTAGAGCCGACTGGGTAGAGCCGACTGTTAGTCGGCTGCTCTCCGTCCGGGGATCACGACGCCTGACACGCGGCTTCGTTCAACCCTAAACGCCGGAAGCACGACGGCGATCGTAAGTACACCGGCTCCGGGCGGTTGTGCCGCGCGTTGCGCGGTCGCCAAGCATGGCCAGGCGCTACGAATTGCTACGGGCCTTCGTTGGTGTTCCTGCCATAAAGCCGGTGCGTCCGGGCACAATGTGCCCATGACCCATGTTGATCCCTGTCCCTGCGGCCGCCCGATGGCTTATGCCGCGTGCTGCGGCCGCTTCCATGCCGGTGAGGCCGCGCCCGATGCCGAGGCGCTGATGCGCTCGCGCTACAGCGCCTACGTGAAGCAGCTGCCGGACTACCTGCTGGCAAGCTGGCATGCCAGCACCCGTCCCGAAACGCTGTCGCTGGACGACCCGGCCGGACACAGGACCCGCTGGCTGGGCCTGACCGTGCACGAACACACCTTTAGCGACGCCGACCATGCCCAGGTGCGCTTCACCGCGCGCTACCGGATCGGCGGCGGCAGCGCGGTCAAGATGCAGGAGCACAGCCGCTTCGTCCGCGAGGACGGCCGCTGGTTCTACCTCGACGCGCTGCCCTGAGCCATCCCGCCGCGTACCGCCAGCACCCGCTGCTGGCCGTGCGCGCGCACGCAGTTGCGGCCGGCGTCCTTGGCCGCGTACAGCGCCCGGTCGGCGGCCTTGATCACCGCCTGCGGGGTATCGCCCACGCCGCTGTCGGCCATGCCGATGCTCACCGTGACCTGCACCACCGTGCCGCCGCCCCCCGCGCCGCGCTGCAGGCGCCCGACCGCGTCGTCGCGCGCGCGCGCCGCCCGATCGCGCACGGTCAGCCGCGCGCCTTCCACCGCCGCCCGGATCGCCTCGATCGCGTCCACGCAGGCAGCGCCCGGCCGGTCCAGGAAGACCAGGGCAAACTCCTCGCCGCCATAGCGGAACGCCCGGCCCCCATCGCCTACGGCGGCCAGCCGCGCGGCCACCAGCTTCAGCACATCGTCGCCGGTGTCGTGGCCATGGGTATCGTTGAAGGCCTTGAAGTGATCCACATCGACCATCGCAATCGTGTAGGTGCTGCCCACCCGCTGCAGGCATTCGTTCAAGGCGCGGCGTCCCGGCAGGCCGGTCAGCTCATCGCGGAAGGCCATGTGGAACGACTCCTGCAGCATCGCCGCGATCACCAGCAGCAGCGCTGCGCTGGTCAGTGCGGGCAGCAGGGAAGGCACCCGGAAAGCGCGCGGCAACATCAACCACAGCACCAGCAGCGCGACCAGCATCGCCGTATGCAGGGGACGCGGCGTGCGCACCGCCTGCACCGTCAACACCGCCGCCGCGCCCACGAGGGCCAGGCTCGGCAGCTGCGCCAATGCGCTCCAGCCGGTGGGAAGCCACGGCCAGTGCCGGTTCGACAGCAGGTCGTGCATGCCCTGCGGCGCCTGCATCGCCAGCAGTGCGAACACGCCCACTATTGTTGCGCCCAGCGCGATGCGCAGCAGCAGGTCCTGGCGCAGCCGCCCGCGCTCGGGCCACACGCCATACGCCAGGAACGTCACCGGCAGCCACAGCGACACGGCGTGGAACAGCAGCGGCGTATACGTCGACACCGCACCGGTGTGCTGAAAGCCGCTGACCAGCCCATGCAGCAGCGCGAAGGCCAGGGCAATCGCCAGCAGCAGGCACACGGCACGCACGCGGGCGTAGCTCAGCGCCAGGCCCATGCCCAGGCAGGTCAGCACCAGTGGCAGGATGCGATGCACCGGACTGCCAACCTCGGCATCCGGCGTGGCCGACCACACCAGCAGGCCGACCAGCAGTGCGGGCAGCAGGAACAGATAGTGGCCGGGCTGGCGTAACAGGTGATTCCGCAAGACGGTTCCACAAAACGGGCCGGCGCGTCATGGCTGCGTCGTGCAGGCCCGACCGCGCAGGCGAAGGTCTTACCCGGTAACGGCCAGTGCCTATTCAACTTGAGCGGTGTAACAGGATGTGAGCCGGGCCATGACGTCGCGCTCACTGGGGCTCGTCGATCCTGATCGCGATGAACGCCGTCGTAGCCCCGTCTCCCGCCGCCACCCCCACCGCCGTCACCGCGCTGGCCACCCGTTATGCCCGTGTGCGCGCACGCAGCGTGGCACTGGCCGCGCCGCTCAGCGCCGAGGACGCGATGGTGCAGAGCATGCCCGACGCCAGCCCGGCCAAGTGGCACCTGGCCCACACCAGCTGGTTCTTCGAACGCTTCGTGCTGGCCACACAGCCCGACTATGCCCCGTTCAATGCCGACTGGCATTACCTGTTCAACAGCTACTACCAGAGCATCGGGCCCGCCCATGCGCGTCCGCAGCGTGGCCTGCTGTCGCGCCCGTCGCTGGAGGAGGTGCTGCAGTTCCGCCGCCACGTCGACCAGCGCGTGCTCGCGCTGCTGCAGGCCGATGCGCTGGACGAACAGGCGAAGCGGCAGCTGCTGCTTGGCCTGCACCACGAACAGCAGCATCAGGAACTGCTGCTCACCGATATCAAGCACGCCCTGTGGTCCAACCCGCTGCAGCCGGCATATGACACCGCTCTGGAGCACAGCGCGGGTATCGCGTCACCGCTGGCGTGGATCCACAGCCCCGAGCAGATCATCGAGATCGGCGCGCCCGCGTGGCCGGCCCAGCCCGCATTCGCCTATGACAACGAATCCCCGGTGCACCGCGTGTTGGTACCGGCGCATGCCCTGGCGAATCGACCGGTCAGCAACGCCGAATACCGCTCCTTCATCGAGGCGGGCGGCTATCGCGAACCGGGCTACTGGATGAGCGAGGGCTGGACCCTGTGCCAGCAGGAGCAGTGGCAGCATCCCCTGTATTGGGACGATGCGCTGGCGCGCGAGTTCACCCTGGCCGGCTGGCGTGCGCTGGATCCGGATGCACCGGTGTGCCATCTCAGCTACTTCGAGGCCGATGCCTACGCCCGCTGGGCGGGCGCGCGCCTGCCGACCGAGTTCGAGTGGGAGGCCGCCACCGCCGGTTACACCGCGGACGGCAACTTCGCCGACAGCGGCCGGCTGCATCCCGCCGCCGCGCAACACGACGGCGCCGCCGGCCGCCACCTGCAGCTGTTCGGCGATGTCTGGGAATGGACCAGCAGCGCCTACGGCGCCTATCCCGGTTTCCGCACGTTCGAGGGCAACCTCGGCGAATACAACGGCAAGTTCATGTGCGGCCAGTGGGTACTGCGCGGGGGCAGCTGCGCCACCCCGGCCGACCACATCCGCCCCAGCTACCGCAATTTCTTCGCGCCGTCGGCGCGTTGGCAGTTCGCCGGCATCCGCCTGGCAAAGGACGCCGCATGAGTACCGTCAGTGATGCCCTGGACGCGTTGACCGACCTGCAGCCGGACCGCGCGCGGATCACCGCCGACATCCTGCACGGCCTGTCCCAGCAGCCACGGCAGCTGCCCTCCAAGTATTTCTACGATGCTCGCGGTTCGGCGCTGTTCGAACAGATCACCCGGCAACCCGAGTACTACCCCACCCGCACCGAACTGCAGCTGCTGCAGTCGGTCTCGGCGGACATCGCGCGCGCCGTGGGCCCGCGCCTGCATGTGGTGGAACTGGGCAGCGGCAGTGGCCGCAAGACCGAACTGCTGCTGCACGCGCTGGCCGACCCGGTGGCTTACACCCCGATCGAAATCTCGCGTGCGGCGCTGCTCGACAGCGTCGCACGGCTGGCCGAGGCACTGCCGGACATCGAGATGCTGCCGGTCTGCGCCGACTTCACCCGGCCGGTGGCGCTGCCCGAGCCGCAGCACGAGCCGGCACGGCGGCTGATGTTCTTCCCGGGTTCCACCCTCGGCAACTTCGCCCACGACGATGCGGTCGCGCTGCTGGATGCCATGCGCCAGACCATGGGGCCCAACGGCCTGGCCTTGATCGGCATCGACCTGCACAAGGACCCGGCGCTGATCGAGGCGGCCTACAACGATGCCGCTGGAGTAACAGCCGCATTCACCCTCAACCTGCTGCGCCGGCTCAACCGCGAAATCGGCAGCGACTTCGACCTCGAGGGCTTCGAGCACCGCGCCCGCTACAGCGTGCCGCGCCTGCGCATCGAGACCGAACTGGTCAGCCGCATCGCCCAGCGCGTGCACGTCGCCGGGCGCGCATTCGATTTCGCCGAAGGCGAGGCGATGACGGTCGAATACAGCCACAAATACACCGACGCCTCGTTCGCCGCACTCGTCGCCCAAGCGGGCCTGCGAGTGCGCACGCAGTGGAACGCGCAGTCACCGGCATTCGGGCTGCGCCTGCTGCAACCGGCCTGAACCGCGCGGCTTGCCGCTATGATGCAGATCCACTTGGCTGCAGGGATCCATGCCAATGAGGTTCATTTCTGTCGGGCTGCTGGGCGCGCTGACGCTGGCCAGCGGCGCCGCCGTCGCCGCACCGCAGGACGACTTCGACCGCTGCCTGGCCACGCTGCAGCCGCTCGCGCTCAAGCAGGGCGTGAGCGCCGCGGGCTTCACCCGGCTCACCACAGGCCTGACGCCTGATCTGAGCGTGCTGCCGCTGCTCGATGCGCAGCCCGAGTTCACCACCCCGCTGTGGGACTACCTGGCCGCGCTGGTCGACACCCAGCGGGTCGATGACGGCCGCGCGCGGCTGCTCCAGCACCGCGATCTGCTGGACCGCGTTTCCGCGCAGTACGGGGTTGATCCCGCCACCATCGTCGCCGTCTGGGGCGTGGAAAGTGATTACGGCCGGGTCTTCGGCAAGCGGCCGCTGCTGCAGTCGCTTTCGACCCTGTCCTGCAACGGTCGCCGCCAGGCATTCTTCCGTGGCGAACTGTTGGCCCTGCTCAAGCTGCTCGACGCCGGCGACCTCAGTGCCGACGGGCTCACCGGCTCCTGGGCCGGTGCGTTCGGCCATACCCAGTTCATGCCGTCCACCTATGCCCGCATCGCGGTGGATGGCGACGGCGATGGGCGCCGCGATCTGGTCGCCAGCATTCCCGACGCACTGGCCTCCACCGCCAACTATCTCAAGCAGGCCGGCTGGCGCACCGGCCAGCCGTGGGGCATCGAAGTGAAGCTGCCGCCGGGCTTCAACGCCAGCCTGGCCGGACGCACCCAGCGCAAGCCGCTGGCCGACTGGCGCGCGCTCGGCATCGTTCCGGTGGCCGGCGGTGCGCTGGCCCCGGCCGGCCTGCCCACCGACGCCAACGCCGCCCTGCTGCTGCCGACCGGCGCCAAGGGCCCGGCCTGGCTGGTGTTCCGCAACTACGACGCGATCTACGCCTACAACGCCGCCGAGAGCTATGCGCTGGCGATCGCCACCCTGGCCGACCGCCTGCGCGGCGGGCCGGGCATCGTCGCGGCCTGGCCGACCGACGATCCCGGCATCGGCCGCACCGAGCGCCGCGAGCTGCAGACCCTGCTGCTGGCCCGGGGCCACGACATCGGCGTCGCCGACGGCATGGTCGGCACCGCCACCCGCCGCGCCATCCAGGTCGAACAGCAGGCGCTGGGCTGGCCCACCCCGGATGGCCGTGCCGGCCAACGCATCCTGACCGCCCTGCGCACCGCGCCCCCTTTGCCCAAGCCCACCACCGCCATGTCCGACAGCACCGTGTTCTCCCTGCCGCCCAACCACGCCCAGCTCGTGCAGTCGCCGGCCGCGCCCAGCGCCGCGCTGCCCAGACTGGAGGGGCTGAGCCTCGTCGACATCCAGGGCTTCCCGGCCTGGAAAGTGGAAACGCCGCTGGCCAGCGCCGCCATCTCCGTGTTCGGTGGGCAGCTGCTCTCCTTCATTCCCAAGGGCGGCCAGGACGTGCTGTGGCTGTCGCCGAGCGCCCAGGCACTGCCGACCCCCATCCGGGGCGGCAGCCCGGTGTGCTGGCCGTACTTCGGCAAGCAGGGGCAGGGCGGTGACGTGCCCTCGCACGGCTTCGTACGCAACCTGCCGTGGACCCTGCAGAGCGCGCAGCGCGAGGCCGACGGCACCGTGGTGCTGACCCTGGCGCCGCCCACCCTGGAGAACCTGGACCTGCGCCTGAGCATGCAGCTGCGCATCGGCCGCACCCTCGAGCAGCGCCTGACCACCGAAAATACCGGGCGCCAGCCAGTCACCTTCACCCAGGCCCTGCACAACTACTTCCGGGTCAGCGACGCCATGCGGGTCAGCGTGTCCGGCCTGGACGGCCTGAGCTACCTCGACAAGTTCGAGAACTACGCCACCCCGCGCATCCAGCAGGGCGACTGGTCGCTCAACGACCCGCGCGACCCCGGCCGTAGCGACCGCATCTACACCCAGGCGGGTGGCCGTTACCTGCTCAAGGACCCGGGGCTGAAGCGCAGCATCGAGATCACCACCCAGGGCAGCCGCTCGCTGGTCGCCTGGAACCCGGGCGAAGCCGGTGCGGCGAAGATGGCCGACGTCGGCACCGGCTGGAAGCACTACGTCTGCCTGGAGGCGGCCAACGCCGGCCCGGACGTGGTCACTCTGGCGCCGGGCGCGCGGCATGTACTGCAGCAGACGTTCCGCGTGTTGCCCCTGTAAGCTTCGGCACCGGCCTCTCAAGGAGCGAGTCATGACCGAAACCCAGTGGTATTACGCCGATGCTACCCAGCAGCGGCAGGGTCCGTTGCCGACCCACGCGCTTCGCGCCCTGCACGCGCAGGGCAAGACCGATATCGACACTCTGGTGTGGTGCGAGGGCATGCCGCAGTGGAAGCCGCTGCACAGTGTGAGTGCGCTGTCCGCGCCGGAGCCGTGGCGTGATCCATACGCCGCGCCTGCCTCCAGCCTGGAGGTGGGCGGTGGCCACGCACCGGCGCTCGACGACAAACTGCAGCTGTACGCCGCGTTCGTGGGCC
>NZ_JBOHXV010000047.1:0-2500 GCF_050737075.1 Stenotrophomonas sp. | reverse complement strand
TCATGGCCAGGGTGAAGGTGCCGTAACAGGTACTGGAGGCCCGAACCCACGTCTGTTGCAAAAGACGGGGATGAGCTGTGATTAGGAGTGAAAAGCTAATCGAACCCGGAGATAGCTGGTTCTCCTCGAAAGCTATTTAGGTAGCGCCTCATATGTATCCTCTCGGGGGTAGAGCACTGTTATGGCTAGGGGGTCATCGCGACTTACCAAACCATTGCAAACTCCGAATACCGAGACGGACTGTATGGGAGACACACGGCGGGTGCTAACGTCCGTCGTGAAAAGGGAAACAACCCAGACCCACAGCTAAGGTCCCAAATTCACTGCTAAGTGGAAAACCATGTGGAAAGGCACAGACAGCCAGGAGGTTGGCTTAGAAGCAGCCACCCTTTAAAGAAAGCGTAATAGCTCACTGGTCGAGTCGGTCTGCGGGGAAGATTTAACGGGGCTAAGCAGTGAACCGAAGCTTGGGGTGTGCATATTTATATGTACGCGGTAGAGGAGCGTTCCGTAAGCCGTTGAAGGTGGATTGAGAAGTCTGCTGGAGGTATCGGAAGTGCGAATGCTGACATGAGTAACGATAATGCGGGTGAAAAACCCGCACGCCGAAAGCCCAAGGTTTCCTTGCGCAACGTTAATCGGCGCAGGGTGAGTCGGCCCCTAAGGCGAGGACGAAAGTCGTAGTCGATGGGAAGCAGGTTAATATTCCTGCACCTCGCGTAAGTGCGATGGAGGGACGGAGAAGGTTAGGTGTACCCGGCGTTGGTTGTCCGGGGGAAAGGCGGTAGGTTTGGATCTTTGGCAAATCCGGGATCCTTTAAGACCGAGCACCGAGACGAGTCTTTAAGACAAAGTCACTGATACCACGCTTCCAGGAAAAGCTCCTAAGCTTCAGCTTACGCAGACCGTACCGTAAACCGACACAGGTGGGTAGGATGAGAATTCTCAGGCGCTTGAGAGAACTCGGGTGAAGGAACTAGGCAACATGGCACCGTAACTTCGGGAGAAGGTGCGCCCTTTTTGGTGGCTCATGCGAGCTATAGCTGAAGAGGGCCGCAGAAACCAGGCCGCTGCGACTGTTTATCAAAAACACAGCACTCTGCAAACACGAAAGTGGACGTATAGGGTGTGACGCCTGCCCGGTGCTGGAAGGTTAATTGATGGGGTCAGCCGCAAGGCGAAGCTCTTGATCGAAGCCCCAGTAAACGGCGGCCGTAACTATAACGGTCCTAAGGTAGCGAAATTCCTTGTCGGGTAAGTTCCGACCTGCACGAATGGCGTAACGACAGCGGCGCTGTCTCCACCCGAGACTCAGTGAAATTGAAATCGCTGTGAAGATGCAGCGTTCCCGTGGCAAGACGGAAAGACCCCGTGAACCTTTACTATAGCTTTACACTGAACGTTGAGTTCGTCTGTGTAGGATAGGTGGGAGGCTATGAAACCATGGCGCTAGCTGTGGTGGAGCCATCCTTGAAATACCACCCTGTCGTGCTTGACGTTCTAACCTGGGCCCATTATCTGGGTCGGGGACCGTGTATGGTGGGTAGTTTGACTGGGGCGGTCTCCTCCTAAAGAGTAACGGAGGAGCTCGAAGGTACGCTCAGCGCGGTCGGACATCGCGCACTGTGTGCAAAGGCATAAGCGTGCTTGACTGCAAGATCGACGGATCAAGCAGGTAGGAAACTAGGACTTAGTGATCCGGTGGTTCTGTATGGAAGGGCCATCGCTCAACGGATAAAAGGTACTCCGGGGATAACAGGCTGATACCGCCCAAGAGTTCATATCGACGGCGGTGTTTGGCACCTCGATGTCGGCTCATCACATCCTGGGGCTGTAGTCGGTCCCAAGGGTATGGCTGTTCGCCATTTAAAGTGGTACGCGAGCTGGGTTCAGAACGTCGTGAGACAGTTCGGTCCCTATCTGCCATGGGCGTTGGAGATTTGAGAGGGGCTGCTCCTAGTACGAGAGGACCGGAGTGGACGAACCTCTGGTGTTCCGGTTGTCACGCCAGTGGCATTGCCGGGTAGCTATGTTCGGAAGCGATAACCGCTGAAAGCATCTAAGCGGGAAGCGCGCCTCAAGATGAGATCTCCCGGGGCACAAGCCCCCTGAAGGAACCATATAGACTATGTGGTTGATAGGTCAGGTGTGTAAGTACAGCAATGTATTGAGCTAACTGATACTAATGATCCGTGTGGCTTGACCATATAACCTCAAGTTGCCTTGGCCGACATGACATGTCGATAGATCCCAAGTGCACGCTACGTCACAAGACCAAACGAGAGGCAGGCGCTCAGGCGCGTCTCTTTGTAAAGCCGGCACACACGTGCCCGCTCCTTGCAAAGACACGACCTGCGGCGACACTCCAAAAGCCTCCCTGGTGAAATTAGCGCTGTGGAACCACCCGATCCCATCCCGAACTCGGAAGTGAAACGCAGCTGCGCCGATGGTAGTGTGGCTCAAGCCATGCGAGAGTAGGTCATCGCCAGGGTTTATACCC
>NZ_JBOHXV010000046.1:0-38365 GCF_050737075.1 Stenotrophomonas sp. | reverse complement strand
CCCCAACGCCTGCGGCGGCATGCCGCAGGCGCGTTGGTTGGGGCAGCCAGGCAGGGCTTCAGCCACACTTTGTGCCATGGCGACCTGTCCACGCGGGAGCTGCTGGTGCGCGCTGCGGCAGTGGATCCGGAGGGCTGCCCCTATCCGGTCGACGTTGCCGCCGCCGAGATCATCTCGTCGATCGAAGAACACAACGGCATGGTGGGTGGGCTGACGCGCGCCGCGTTCACTCCCGGGCTGATGATCGGGCTGGCCGGCGCGATCTACGGGTTCAGCCGCATGCATCCCGACTGCACGCTGCCCTCGCCACTGTTGTTGGAGCGCAGTTGCGGCGCAACGGCAATGCCGGCGCCTTCACTGCAGGAGCAGCCGGCGCTGGATACGGCTTGATGGCGCACCCCAACGCCTGCGGCGGCATGCCGCAGGCGCGTTGGTTGGGGCAGCCAGGCAGGGCCTGGCGCTACGGGGTGGGTGGTGCTGCTGCGGGTGCGGCAGCCGATGCAGTGGGTGCAGCCGGTGCGACGGTCGGGACAATTCGCCAGATGGTGTTGGCCAGATCGTCGGCCACGATCACCGCGCCGCGCGGATCCACAGTCACACCCACCGGACGACCGCGCGTCTTGCCGTCTTCGGTGCGGAAGCCGGTCGCGAAGTCGACGGCCTCGCCGGCCGGCTTGCCGTCACGGAACGGAACGAACACCACCTTGTAGCCCACCGGCGGATCGCGGTTCCAGCTGCCGTGCTGGCCCACGAATACGCCGTCGGTGAAGTTTCCGCCCACCGCCGGGTTGGCGAACGCCACGCCCAGTGCGGCAACGTGCGACCCCAATGCGTAATCCGGCGCGAGTGCCGAGGCGACTTTTTCCGGGTTCTGCGGCATGACGCGGCGGTCCACGTTCTTGCCCCAGTAGCTGTAGGGCCAACCGTAGAAGCCGCCCTCCTTCACCGAGGTCAGGTAATCGGGCACCAGGTTGGGACCGATCTCGTCGCGCTCGTTGACCACTGCCCACAGCACGCCGGTGCCAGGTTGCACCGCCAACGCGGTGGGGTTGCGGATGCCGCTGGCGTAGGTGCGGTGCGCGCCGGTCTGCGCATCGATCTCCCAGACCTGGGCGCGATCGATTTCGGCCGCCATGCCACGTTCGGTGATGTTGCTGTTGGAGCCGATGCCCACGTACAGATGGCTGCCGTCGGCGCTGGCGGCCAGCGACTTGGTCCAGTGGTGGTTGATCGCCGCCGGCAGGTCGGTGACCTTGACCGGCGCACCGCTGGCCTTGGTCTGGCCTTCGGCATAGTCGAAGCGCACCAGGGCGTCCTGATTGGCCACGTACAGCGCGTTGCCGACCAGCGCCAGCCCATACGGCGCGTTGAGCTTGTCGGCGAACACCGTCTTCAGTTCGTAGACACCGTCGCCGTCGGCATCGCGCAGCAGGGTCAGGCGGTTGCCGCTCTTCACCTGGGTGTTGCCCTTGGCCTTGATCTTGCCTGCGATGACGTCCTTGGGCTTGAGGTTGGGCGCGCTGCCGCCACGGCCTTCGGCCACCAGGATGTCGCCGTTGGGCAGCACCAGGGTCTGCCGGGGAATGGCAAGATCCGTGGCGATGGCCGAGACCTTGTAGCCGGCCGGCACGGTCGGCACCTGGTCGCCCCAGGCGGTGGGCTGGGCGATGGTCATGTCCGGCATCACCCCGCGATGGGGCTTGGGCAGTTCCGGATTGGCACCCAGCTGGTTCATGTCCGGCGCCTTGCTGCTGCACGCGGCCAGCGCGATGGCGAGGGCGGATACTGCCAGGATCTTCGGGGTTGCGTGGTTCACAGGACACCTCCCACGCGAACGCGGACGCTGGCAAAGCCCAACCAGGTTGCCAGCAGTGCCAGCAGCGTGACGATCACCGACCACAGCAGCGCGGCAGGCATGATCGCCCACGCGTCGCGTGCATGGTGCAGCGAGTTGATGAAGCCCACGATCCAGGTAACCGCCAGCACGATGACGTAGAAGCCGTTGCGGCTGCCGCGAACGCGTCCGATCAACCCGCACAGCAAGGCAAGGGTGGTCATGACCATCGCACCGACCAGCAGCCAGGAGGCGAAGTTGCTCCACTGGATCTCATAGGTGTTCCAGTAGGCGTAGTCGGCCAGCAGCGCGCCGAGGAACAGCGGCAGCACCCCGCCGAGCACGGCGGCATGGAACGGATGGATGACCCAATGGCGGGTCACGACGGTGGTTGAGGACACGGCTGTCTCCGGAGGGGAATGCAACCGCTATCCTGCCACCGCCGGTGTGACGGGGCCTTGATGCGCTCAGCGCCAATCGGCAGGCAGTTTCCGTGTACGGGTGCGATACACCATCTTGCCGTCGCGCAGCGTGCCCACCGTGGTCTGCAGGTGTTCGCCATCGGCCGACAACGATTCGTCCCAGCTGCCCACCTGCAGAAGCTGCCCGTCCACATAGCGATAGGTCTCGCTTGCGTGCGAACAGCAGCTGCCGCGCGAGGAGGACGTGAGGGTGCGCGTGGCCGGGTCGATGTCCAGCTGCGGCAGGCTCGAGAGCGCGGGATCGAACACGAAGGCCTGGGACGCGGGGTCAAACAGGTACAGGTTGCGGGTGGCATTGGGGCCTGCCCCGCCGGAATAGCCCGGAACACTGAGGTCGGGCCAGCCGTCGAAGTTCGCGTCCACCAGCTGCAGCACCTCCGCACCGGCGATCAGCGGCTCGGCATCGATGTCGCGCAGGATCTGCCGGCGCTCGCCGGTCGTGGCGTCCAGGATGTCGATGGACTGCAGCAGCGATGCGTCGTCGTCGGTGGGCGAGAAGGCCAGCACGAAGCGCAGACCGGCGGTCGCCGCCTGTTGCGGAACACGCACCTCCCCCACGGCGAGATCGTCCCGGCGGATCCAGCCGGGCGTGGGCGAACCGTCGGCGGCCACTTCCTCGATGCGGATCCATTCGGGCCCCCAGCTGAGCACACCCGCATAGCGGCCTGCGGCAAGCGTGCCCCGTGCCTTGCCTGCTTCCGCATTTGCGTAGACCGGCGTATCCACAGTCGCGGCGAACACGTCGATATAGGGCCGTGGCGCCTGCAGCACGAACCCGTCGCGAGCGTGGGTGACCTGGTAGTGGTGCAGCGCGCTGCCGTACGCTTCGGGCGAACACACGCCACTAACCGCACAGGCACCGATTTCGTCCGGCGTTGGCTTGCGGGTGGCGGGAATGTCTTCGGTCCGGATCAGCGTCTTCTTGTCCGCCCAGCGCACCGTGAACGCCTGCTCGGTCCAGGCCAGCGCCGCCTCGCTGTCGGCGCTGCCGATGTTGGTACGGCAGAAGGGCTGTGCATCGGAACGCTCGTTCCAGTCCGGAAACGCATAGGCCGGGCACAGCCGGTTGGCGCTGTTGATGTCGTAGCGGTACGCCGCATCGGTGACGAACACCAATTTGTTCATGGCATCGCGTTGATCGCGCGACACGAAGGCGTAACCCACCTTCGCCGCGTCTGGAATCGCGGCGGAAACCGTGTCGTGATTGACCTCGCCTGCGAGCGGCGGTGCCGTTGCATCCGTATCGGTCGCCTGGGGCATGCGCTGGTAGATGCCCGGCTGCAGCAGCGGCCCCGCCTCGGCACGGGTGATCAGGGTGGCAAGCAGCAAGGCGGCGTAGCGGGCTTTCATGCAGCAATCACGTGGCGGGCAGGCACGCCACGGTACAGCAGTAGCGACACGGCGCAATGTCCGTATCGCGACGATAGTGGTCCCTATCGCGCGAGACGGCGCCCTGCGACCGGCCTACTCTCTTGCTCCGCTTGTCCCCCACCCGGTCCGGGCTGGAGCATGTGCCGGACACCCGGCGGCATGGCCGGCCAGGGCCACTGCTGTTGTTGAATGGTCCCATGAGCACAGAAACCGCGCCGCCCGCTTCGCCCGCCGTCCCCGCTTCGCCTGTACTGCCCGCCGCCAGCGACACTGCCCATCAGGGCTTTGCGATCCGCATCGTCGGTGCCGCCGCGTTCGCGCACCTGCTCAACGACATGATCCAGGCGCTGCTGCCGGCCGTGTACCCGATGTTCAGGAGCCAGTTCGCGCTGAGCTTCACCCAGATCGGCATCATCACGCTGGTGTACCAGATCACGGCGTCGCTGCTGCAGCCGTGGGTCGGCATGTACACCGACAAGCGCCCGCTGCCCTATCTGCTGCCCTCGGGCATGGTCGCCACCTTCATCGGCATCGCGATGATGGCCGTGGCCGGCAGTTACGAAATGCTGCTGGTCGCCGCGGCGATCGTGGGAATCGGGTCGGCCACGTTCCATCCGGAAGCATCGCGTGTCGCGCGGATGGCCTCGGGCGGGCGCTTCGGCACCGCGCAGTCCACGTTCCAGGTGGGTGGCAACACCGGCTCGGCGATTGGTCCGCTGCTGGCCTCGGCCGTGGTCATCCCGCATGGCCAGCGGGCCATCGGCTGGTTCCTGCTGATCGCCGCGGTGGCGATCGGCGTGCTGTTCCGGCTGACCGGTTGGACCGTGCGCCATGGCCAGGCCAAGATGAAGACCCTGAGCCGCTCGCACGGTATCGGGCTCAGTCGCGGCAAGGTGGTACAGGCGGTGGCGGTGATCGCCGTGCTGATGTTCGCGAAGTTCGTGTACATCGCCTCGTTCACCAACTACTTCACCTTCTACCTGATCGAACGCTTCCACCTGAGCGTGCAGCAGAGCCAGATGTATCTCTTCATCTTCCTGGGCTCGATCGCATTGGGCACCTTCGTCGGCGGCCCGGTGGGCGACCGGATCGGGCGCAAGGCGGTGATCTGGATTTCATTCCTCGGCGTGGCGCCGTTCGCGCTCGCCCTGCCCTACGCCAATCTGATGGGCACCGCCGCGTTGGCCGTGGCCATTGGGCTGGTGATGTCGTCGGCGTTCGCCGCGCTGGTGGTGTATGCGCAGGAGGCGGTGCCCGGGCGCGTGGGCATGGTGTCGGGGCTGATGTTCGGCTTGATGTTCGGTATCGGTGGCATTGGCGCCGCCGGGCTGGGCAAGCTGGCCGACATCCACGGCATCGTGTGGGTGTACCACTTCACCTCGTTCCTGCCGTTGCTGGGGTTGGCTACGGCGTTTTTGCCGAAGACGTCGCGGTGATTCGTACCGTCGGCGTTACAGGAAGAACTGGCTGGGCAACTGGCCAAACCGCTTCTTGAACATGGCGGTGAAGGCGCTCGGGCTGGCGTAGCCCTGGGAGAGCGCCACGTCGATGACCTTGTCGCCGTGGGCCAGGCGTTCGAGCGCGCGGACCAGGCGGACCTGCTGGCGCCATTGCCCGAAGGTCATGCCGAGTTCGCGGGCGCACAGGCGCTGGATGGTCTTGGCGTCCACGCCCAGCCGCATCGCCCAGTCCTGCACGGTGGATGCATCATCGGGCGCCGCTTCCCAGTAGTCGCTGATCTGCCGCAGACGCGGATCGGCCGCTTGTGGCACGTGCAACGGCAGCACCGGCAGCGCCTGCAGTTCGTCCAGGATCAGCTGCATCAGGTGACCATCGCGCGAGTGCGCCGCATAGGGATGCACCACCTTGGCGGCAGCGCCGATCAGCTCGGCAAGCAACGGGGTAATGGAAACGGTCGCCGCGCGGGTCGCCGCATCCTTGATGGCGCCGGGCTGGATGTAGAGGCTGCGCATGCGCACGGCGCCAATGCAGCTCACCTTGTGGCCGACGCCGGCCGGCATCCAGATCGCACGCGTACTCGGCACCACCCAGCGGCCCGCACCCGCCTGCACGACCAGCACGCCGGACGCCGCATAGACCAGCTGATGGCGGTCCGGGTGGTGGTGCAGCGGGATGACCGTGCCGGCCACATAGTCGTTCGCCCGGCACAGCACGGCGGATTCGGGCCCCAGTGGCCGGCGCTGGCCGGCGGCCTGCACCGGCGGGATGTCTTTCTTTCGATGAACCATGGGGAGATACCGCGCAACAACCACCGGTTGACTCTAGCGCCGCACGCGCCGCACGCGCCGCCGCTCAACCGCATGCTCACGCCTCCCGTTCTACGCTGCCGGCATGCGTCGCTTTGCCCAAGCCATTGCCGAGCCGGAATCGGTCCCCGAGGGACTGCCGCGCGAGCTCGCCACCGCCGTGGCCGCCGCGCCGGACCGCTACAACATCGGCAAGGGATCGACGGCATCGGTGCTGGCCCGCAATGCCGATGGCGAGCTGATCGTGACCGACATGGTGTGGGGGCTGGTGCCGCGCTGGTCGAAGACGCCTGATACGCCGTACACCACGGTCACCGCCCGGCTGGATCGGGCGCCCGGCAGCCGCATCTTCGCCAAGGCCTGGGCCGAACGCCCCTGCGTGATCCCGATGACCGGGTACTACAAGCTGGACCGGCAGCGCCGGCCGCCGTGGCCGCTGTTCGTGCAGCGGCGCGATGGTCTCGCCCTGCTGGCGGCCGGCCTGTGGGAGCACTGGGAGGATGGCGAAGGCCACGCGATGGACTCCTTCAGCGTGCTCACCGCGCCCAACCGCGCCATTCCGGAACCGCTGACACCGGATGGGCCGGTATTCCTGCCCGCCGAGATGGCATTGGCATGGCTTTCCGGTGCCGCCAACACGCCTGCCTCGCTGAGGGTGCGCTCACCCGCACTAGAGGCTTACCCGGTCGGGCGCGCTTTCCGCGATCTCAAGCGCGATGACTACACGCTGCTGGAGCCGGTTGACCCGGACCTGGAAACGACATCGCCGCCCCCGATGGATGGGGACGGCGATGGATGGGACGAGGACAGCTGAGCGGCGTCAGTGCGATATCGAATACGGCTGTTCCGCGCCCTGCCCCGGCCAGGCCTTGTTGGGCTCGGCCTGCAGGGTGAAGTGCAGCTCGCCACCGGCCAGGATCTCGGCGTGGCGCAGGAAGGTGCGGTTGAGCGGCTTGCCGTTGAGCGTCACTGAACCCACGTATTCGTGGCCCTTGCCCATGCCGTCGGTGGTGACGCTGAAGGTCTTGCCGTTGGGCAGGTTCAGCACCGTCTTGGGCAGGAACGGACGGCCGATGATGTACTCGGCGCTGCCCGGCGCCACCGGATAGAAGCCCAGTGCGGTGAACACATACCACGCCGACATCTGGCCCAGGTCGTCGTTGCCCGCCAGGCCGTCGGGACGGTCGGCGTACTGGGTGTCCATGATCTGCTTCAGCCGCGCCTGGGTGCGCCACGGCTGCCCGGCGTACGAATACAGGTAGGCCACATGGTGGCTGGGTTCGTTGCCGTGCGCATACCAGCCGATCAGGCCGGTGATGTCTTCCATGTGCTCGAAGATGGACGGGTCTACCTTGGCCTCGAACACCGCGTCCAGTCGGGCCAGCAGCTTTTCGGCGCCACCGTGGGCCTCGGCCAGGCCGGCCACGTCCTGCGGCACGTACCAGGAGTACTGCCACGCGTTGCCTTCGGTGTAGTCGGTGCCGTAACCGCTGGCGCTGGGATCGAACGGGGTGCGGAAGCTGCCGTCACGCTTGCGCGCGCGCATGAAGCCGGTCTCTTCGTCGAAGGCGTGGCGCCAGTTGCCGGCACGCTTGTCGAAGGTCGTCGCGATATCGGTCTTGCCCATGGCCGTGGCCATGCGGGCGATGGTCCAGTCGTCGAACGCATATTCCAGCGTCTTGCTGGCCGCTTCGCCCTCTTCATCGATCGGCACCCAGCCCAGCTCGCGGTACTGGGCGATGCCGTCGTACGGCCCGTAGTTGGCGGTGGCGACCATGGCCTGCAGCGCCTTGTCGGCATCGAAGCCGCGGATGCCCTTGACGTAGGCGTCGGCGATCACCGGTACGGCGTGGTAGCCGATCATGCACCAGGTTTCCTGGCCATGGAACGCCCACACCGGCAGCATGCCGTACGCGCTGTTGTGCTGGTGGGCCAGCAGCGAATTGACCATGTCGCTGGTGCGCTTCTCCGGCTGCACCAGGGTCAGCAGCGGATGCAGCGCACGGTAGGTGTCCCACAGCGAGAACGTCGAGTAGTTGGTGTAGCCCTCGGCGCGATGCACGGCGTTGTCGGAGCCACGGTACTGGCCGTCGCTGTCCATGAACAGCGTCGGGCCGAGCAGGCTGTGGTACAGCGCGGTGTAGGCGCTGCGGCGGTCATGCGCGGGGGCGTCGATGTCCAACACGGACAGCGCCTGCTGCCACTGCGTGCGCGCTTCGGCGCGGACGCGGTCGAAGTTCTGGTCCTTGGCCTCGGCATCGAGGTTGGCGATGGCGCCGGCCTCGCTCACCGGCGAGATCGCCACGCTCACCACCAGCGGCGCGTCGAGCTTGCCGAATTCGAACGTACCCACCAACTGGCGCCCTTCGATCTGCGGGCGCTGTTCCGGGTTGTTCTGCCCCGGCGGCGGGAAGCCCTTGTAGGCGATGTCGGTTTCGGTGTTGTGCAGCGCGTGGCCGGTGAGCGGACGCGAGAAGCGCATGGCGAAATACAGTTGCCGCCCCGGCGCCCAGCCGCGGGTCTCGCGGAAGCCGGTCACGGTGCCGTCGTCGTGCAGGCGCAGGCGCGACCACAGGATCTTGCCCGGGTAGTCATACAGGCTGGTGCGCAGGTCGAGCAGCAGCTTGGCCGACTCGCCCTTCGGGTAGGTATAGCGATGCACGCCGGTGCGGGCGCTGGCCGTCAGTTCGGCGCGGACCTTGTAGTCCTGCAGGGTGACCGCGTAGTACCCGGGCTCCGCCTTTTCGTCCTTGTGGTCGAAGCGCGATGCATAGCCGCTGCGCGGCTTCTCCGGATCGCCGCGCTCCAGTCCCGGGTCGCCGGTGAACGGCATCACCAGCACGTCGCCCAGGTCGGAATGGCCGCTGCCCGAGAAATGGGTGTGCGAGAAGCCGACGATGCTGGTGTCGTCATAGCGGTAGCCCGCCGCCCAGCCATAGGCCTTTTCGCGCGGCTGGATGCGGGTGTCGGGACTGAGCTGGACCATGCCGAACGGCACCGTGGCACCGGGGTAGGTGTGGCCTTCGCCGCCTGTGCCGATGAAGGGATCCACTGCCGCGTAGGCGCGTTCGCCTGCGGTTTGTGGGGCCGCTGTTGCCCCGCCTGCCACCAGCATGGCGCCCATGGCCAATGCCACCAACCCCGACTTCCCCGCTCTGCTCATATGGATTTAGATCGATTCAAGGATGTTTGATCCTAGCATCGTATAAGGCCGCGCCGCATGTTGCGGCGCGGGGGTGTCGGCGGGGTGCCCCGTTACGTCGCGGTAGCGCCCGGGCGCGTGGCGACGCGTTCGTCATACCGGCGCCCGTCGGTCAGAAGGCGCGGCTGGGTGGCGTCTACGGTGACCGGTTCGTCGCTGCGCAGCAGGGCGTGCGCTTCGGCCTCGCTGGCCACGGCCGGCGGGGAGCCGCGCAGCGGCAGGTTGGCGGTCTCGTTGACGAACAGCATGGTGATGATGCCGATGACGGCGGCGCCCATCAGGTAGTACGCCGGCACCAGCGGGTCGCCGGTGCGCTGCACCAGCCACGCGGTGACCAGCGGCGTGGTGCCGCCGAACAGCGAGACCGACACGTTGAACGCGATGGACAGCGCGCTGTAGCGCACCGGGGTGTAGAACAGCGCCGGCAGGGTGGACGGCATCGAACTGGTGAAGCACACCAGCGCCAGCCCCAGCAGCATCAGGCCAAGGAAGATCAGCCAGTCGTTGCCGCTGCCCACCAGCAGCAGGCACGGAATGGCCAGCGCGAACAGCGCGATGCACGCGCCGATGATCATCGGCCGGCGCCCCAGGCGGTCACTGAACAACCCGCCCACCACGTTGAGCGGCATCATCACCAGCATCACGATGATGATCAGCAGCAGGCCCTTGCTCTCGGCATATCCCATGGTCACGCTCAGGTAGCTGGGCATGTAGGTGAGCAGCATGTAGTCGGTGACGTTGAACACCAGCACCAGGCCCACGCACTTGAGCAGCTGCGGCCAATGCACGCGCAGCAGTGCGCCCAGACCCGGGCGCTCGTGGTCGCGCTTCTCCGCTTCCTCGGCGTAGGCACGGAATGCCGGGGTCTCCTCCAGCTTCATGCGCATGTACAGGCCGAGCAGACCCAGCGGGCCGGCGACCAGGAACGGAATGCGCCAGCCCCAGTCGAGCATCTGGGTGCTGCTCAGCGCCATGTGCAGCGCGGTGACGGTGGCCGCACCGGCGATGTAACCGCCCAGCGTGCCGAATTCAAGCCAGCTGCCCATCAGGCCGCGGTTGCGGTCGGTGGAATACTCGGCGATGAAGGTGGCCGCACCGCCGTACTCGCCGCCGGTGGAGAAGCCCTGTACCAGCCGCGCCAGCAACAGCAGCGCAGGCGCCCACATGCCGATGGTGGCGTAGGACGGAATCAGGCCGATGCTGAAGGTACCCAGCGCCATCAGGATCATGGTGAAGGCGAGCACTTTCTGCCGCCCGTAGCGGTCGCCGAGCGGGCCGAACACGAGGCCGCCGAGCGGGCGGACGAGGAAGGCGACGGTAAACGTGGCGAACGTGGCGATCAGCTGCGCGGTGGGGCTGCTCGCGGGAAAGAACACCTGCCCCAGGGTCACGGCGAGGTAACCGTACACGCCGAAGTCGAACCACTCCATCGCATTGCCGAGCGCTGCGGCACCGACTGCTTTCTTGAGCATGGGGCGGTCGACGACGGTGACTTCATCCACCTTCATCTGGCGGCGGCGTTTGAACCAGCCGAAATGGGCGTGTGCGGCATGCAGGTCCTGCATCTGCTTCTCCTGGGAGCGTGGTCACCGCAACGCCCGAGGTCCCGCGCAAGGCACGGGAAAGCAACCGCCTCCGTAAGAACGCGGCACGATGCGCGAAGAAGGGGCTTCAACAGACGATCCCGGACGGCCGCGTGGACACAGCGACGCTGCAGGATGGATGACCGTGAGGCGGGCGGTGGCCCGAGGCAACAATCAAGCGATGCATGTTAGCACATGCACGATTTTCGAGCCTTTTTCAGAGCAGAATCACGTGGAAACGCTGCGTTTCATGCAGTTTTTCGCCTGTTTTCCTTGCGCCGTTTTTCAAGGCATCTCAGCGTTCGCGCAACGCCGTCAATGCAAGCAGATCGTCCGCTTCGCGCGGCCGCACCACGCGCGCGACTTCTTCGCCGTTGTGCAGCAGGATCAACGTGGGCCACAACTTGACGTGGAAGGAGCGCCCCAGCGGGCGCCCCTTGCCGTCCTCGATCTTGATGTGATCGGTCGCATGCTCAGCCTGCCACTGCTGCACCACCGGTTGCGCGCCGACGCAGTGGGGGCACCACGGCGCGCCGAACTCCAGCAGCAGCCACCCGGCGTGCGCGTCGATCGCCGGGCGTGCCGGTTCCTGTGCAGCGTAATCGCGGGTGTAGGCCATGGCGGCTCAGCTCAAGGCACGCTGGATGTCTTCCAGCGGTGCGTTGGTCAGGTCCTTGGCGATGTCGCGCAGCAGGCGCGATTCGACTTCCTTGTGCAGCTGCGGGCGGATGTGGCCCAGCGTCTTGGGATCGGCGATGAGAATGAGGTGGCTGTAACGGTTGTTGAGCGCGTCGTCGTTCAACTGCTGCGCGAGCTGCTTGGCGAAGGTGGCTTCGTTGAGCTGGGAGATGCTCATGTCCTTGGGCACCGCGCCGGACGGACCCTGGCCGGACACCCCCTGCGCGCTGATGTCCTGGATCTGCAGTTCCTCGTGCTGCTTGAGCTGCAGCGTGCGTCCGTTGCCGACATTGGTGAAGACGCGGGCCGAGCCGCCGTCTGCCACGACGACCAAGGTACCTTCGGGGATCTGCTGCATGGTGGACTCCTTGTGGAAAAAACGGGCGATGTCTTGGCCCGCCCCCACCGTAGGCAAACCGATGTAAGCGCGATGCATACGGGCGTGTTCACGCGGTGTGGATGCGTCGTGCCGGGCGCGCTGGGCCGGCCCGCCGCGGCGTTCAGGGAGGCCGGCTGTCATTCCGGTGTAAAATTCGCCGTTTTGACCGGAACCATGGCGAAAAAGCCGCACCGCACGCCTGTCCCCGGCCCGCCGTTCATACGGTTGCTGGCGGCGCTGGCCGACCGCGCTGCCCCGCGCACCGGCCCCGACCTGTCCGATCGGCTCAGTCAGTGGATCGACTGGACCCGGGCGGTGGCGCTGTCGCGCGCGCTCGACGGCCGCCTGCCGGCACCGGCGGACGACGCGCCGTCGGCGGTAGACGGGCTCGCGCTGGAGTGTGAACGGGTGCGCGCCACGCTGGTCGAGACCATCAACCAGCCGACGCCGGCCGGCAAGCCGGTTCCGGTGGATGCGATCGCCTACCGGCAGCGTTGCCTGAACGTGCAGCGCGCCATGCTGACCGCCACCGGCCGTCTTCGCGGCCTGCTGCGCGACCAGCTGGCCGCCGGACCGGGCGAGCTGCCGCGGCTGGCCGAGGTGGACGCGGTGATGGAACAGGCGCTGAGCCCGCGCGAGCAGCAGTTGCTGGCAAGCGTGCCGGCGCTGTTGGGCGCGCATTTCGAGCGCCTGCGCGAGGACAGTGGCAGCAGCGATGTCGATCCTGACAGCGCCTGGCTGCAGATATTCAGGAAGGACATGCAGGCCGTGCTGCTGGCGGAGCTGGATGTTCGTTTTCACCCCATCGAAGGCCTGCTTGCAGCGCTTCGCCCCCACTAACCGGGCTGTCATGTTCAGAACTCCTCTCTACGTTGTTGTCTTCCTCGCCGGCCTGCTGGCGGCGTGCTGGATCGGCGCCGGCTACCTGGGCTCCAATCCGGTGGGCCTGGCCATGGCCCTGCTGATCGCGGTGGGCTACTGCGCCGGCGCGCTGGAACTGCACCGCTACCGCCAGGCCACGGCCGGGCTGCAGGCGGCCGTGGCCGACGCGGCCACCGCGCCGGAGCGGCTCGCCGACTGGCTGGAACGCGTGCCCGCCGGCCTGCGCAACGCGGTGCGGCTGCGCGTGGACGGCGAGCGCGTGGCCCTGCCCGCCCCCGTCCTGACCCCGTACCTCGTCGGGCTGCTGGTGCTGCTCGGCATGCTCGGCACCCTGCTCGGCATGATGGCCACCCTGCGCGGTACCGGCCTGGCGCTGGGCAGCGCCACCGACCTGCAGGCCATCCGCGGCTCGCTCGGCGCGCCCGTGGAAGGGCTTGCCGTGGCATTTGGCACCTCCATCGCCGGCGTGGCCACCTCCGCCATGCTGGGCCTGCTCTCCGCGCTGTGCCGGCGCGAGCGCCTGCAGGTGGTGCAGCAGCTGGACAGCCGCATCGCCACCACCCTGCACGTGCATTCGCAAGGGTGGCAGCGGGCCGAGGCGTTCCGCCTGCTGCAGGCCCAGGCCGGGCTGATGCCGGCCCTGGTGGACCGGTTGGAGGCCATGAGCGCGGCGATCGAGCGGCAGAGCGGCGCGGCCGGCGAGCGCCTGTCGGCCAGCCAGGACACGTTCCACGCCCGTGCCGAGGCCGCCCATGAGCGCCTGGCCGGTTCGGTGCAGCAGGCCCTGCAGGACAGCGTCGCGCAGAGCGCACGCGCCGTGGGCGACGCACTGCAGCCGATCATGGCCGAAACCATGGCCGGCATCGCGCGCCAGACGGCCGCATTGCAGGACACCGTCGGCACCGCCGTCAACGCGCAGCTCGCCGGCCTGTCCAGCGGCTTCGAGGCCAGCCGCGCCGCCACCGCCGAGACCTGGAACGCCGCGCTGGCCGCCCAGCGCCAGGCGCACGATACGCTGGCCGGCGAGCTGCGTTCGACTCTCGCCACGCTCAGTGACCAGCACGACCAGCGTGCGGTGCAGCTGCTGGAAACGCTGGCCGCGCGCCTGGACGCCAGCGTCGAGGCCTGGACGCACGCGCAGGCCGCGCAGGAGCAGCGCCACGCCGCGCTCAGCGCCGATCTGCGCGCGACCCTGGACGGTTTCAGCCAGGCCCAGGGCGAGCACAGCACCGGCCTGCTGGACGCCGTCGCCGCGCGCCTCGATGCGACCGCCGGCCAATGGCAGGACGCGCAGGCGCAGCAGCAGCACACCCACGCCGCGCTCATCACGCAGTTGGATGGTGCCCTGGAGCGCTTCAGCGCCGCGCACGGCCAGCGCGCCGACGCCCTGGTCGACACGCTCGCCGCGCGCATGGACAGCAGTGCCAGCAGCAGCGCGCAGGCCTGGCACGACGCCCTTAACGGGCAGCAGGCGATCAATGCCGAACTGGCCGAGCGCAACCAGCAGGCGCTGATGGCGGCCACCGCCAGCTTCGACGGCCACGCGCGCTCGCTGGTGGAAGGCCTGCAGGCCTCGCACAGCGGCCTGCAGGACCGACTGGAAGCGCGCGACGCGCAGCGCCTGGCCACCTGGAGCGATGCATTCACCCAGTTGTCCGCGCAGCTCGGCCAGCAATGGGCCGACCATGGCGCACAGGTGGCGACCAGCCAGCAGGCCGTTTGCGACACCTTGTCGCGCACCGCCAACGACATCGGGACGCAGGCGCAAGCGCATGCCGCCGACACCATCGCCGAGATCTCGCGGCTGGTCACCCTCGCCTCGGAGGCGCCCAAGGCCGCCGCCGAAGTGGTGGCCGAACTGCGCCAGAAGCTGTCCGACAGCATGGTGCGCGACACCGCGATGCTGGACGAGCGCACCCGCCTGCTGGCCACGCTGGAAACCCTGCTGGATGCGGTCAACCACGCGTCCACCGAGCAGCGCACCGCCGTGGATGCGTTGGTCAGCACCTCGGCCGACCTGCTGGAGCGGGTCGGCACGCAGTTCACCGACCATATCGCCGCCGAGACCGGCAAGCTGGAAGGCGTGGCCGCCCAGGTCAGTGGCAGCGCGGTGGAAGTGGCCAGCCTGGCCGATGCCTTCGGCACCGCGATGCAGAGCTTCGGCACGGCCAGTACCGGGCTGGGCGAGCAGCTGCAGCAGGTGGCCGGCGCGCTGGACGCGTCGATGACCCGCAGTGACGAACAGCTGGCCTACTACGTCGCGCAGGCACGCGAGGTGGTCGACCTGAGCGTGCTCTCGCAGCAGCAGATCATCGAAGAGCTGCAGCAGCTGGCCGGCCGCCGGCGCACGACCGCAGCCGCCAGCGCATGAGCGACGAGATCGAACTCGACGGCGAGGGTGAATCCGGTGCGCCGATCTGGGCCGCCTTCGGCGACCTGATGTCGGTACTGCTGGGTGCGTTCGTGCTGATCCTGGTGGGCGTGGTGGCGTTGCAGTTGGAGCTGTCGCACCGGCTGGACCAGGAAGTGGCGCAGCGCCAGGCCGAGGCCAAGCGCCGCCAGACGCTGGAGAAGGCGTTGGCCGGCCCACTCGCCGCCGGCCGGGTGACGCTGGTGGATGGCCGCATCGGCATCCGTGGCAGCGTGCTGTTCGCACTCAACTCGGACCAGCTGCAACCCGAAGGCCGCGAGCTGCTCAAGAGCCTGGCCGCGCCACTGGCCGGCTACCTGTCCTCGCGCGAGGAAATCCTGATGGTCAGCGGCTTTACCGACGACCGCCCGGTGCGCGACAGCAACCGCCAGTTCGCCGACAACTGGGAACTGTCGGCCGAGCGCGCGTTGACCGTGACCCGCACGCTGATCGCCGAGGGCGTCCCGGCCGGCTCGGTGTTCGCCGCCGCCTTCGGTGCCGAACAGCCGGTGGGTTCCAACGCCGACGAGGAAGGCCGCGCGCGCAACCGCCGCGTGGAGATGGCCCCCATCCCGCGCCCCAAGCCGACCGTGACCGGTGATGGACGGTAACCGCAGCAGCAGCGACCGGCTCGCACAGTGGCGCGCGCAGCACGGCGACCGCCACGACCGGGTACGTTTCGCCTTCCTGGAGGCGCTGCAGCGGCGCACGCATGTCGCCAGCGGTGCGCTGCGGGGTGTGCTCGACGCGCGTCTTGCCGTGCTGCTGGACGACTACGCGCAGCGACTGGCTGAAGTACCCGCAGCGGCGACACCGGACACGACGGGCAGCCGCGATGGACTGGCGGCGCTCGGACAGGTGCGTGCCGACGGCAATGCCGACTACCCCGCACTGCCCGCACTGGTCGCCTTCCGCGGCCTGTGGGCGCAGCTGCGCACGGCCGGCCAGGTTCGCCAGACGCTGGCGCAGACGCCCAGCGACGGCGGTCCGTTGAATTCCAGTGTGCTGGTGCACCGCGCCATGGGCTGGCTGGGCGAGGTCTCGCCGGCGTACCTGCAGCACTTCCTGGCCTACGTGGACAACCTGGCCTGGCTGGAACAGATGCAGCAGCGCGGCACCCTGCCCAGCCGCGACAGCGCGCCCGGCCGCGCACCCGCCAAGCCGCGCCGGGCACGCACGCCGCGCTAGCCGCGCAGCGTGGCGCCGCCGTCCACGTACAGGTCGCTCATCGTGATGTGCCCGGCCTGGTTGGAGAGCAGGAACATCACCGCCTGGGCGATGTCGTCCGGCGTGGCCAATTTGCGCAGCGGAATGCCGGGCTTGTAGGTCGGCAGGCTGCCGTCGATGACGCGCTGCGCACCGTCGGCGTCGGCCCACATGCCGGTCTGCATCGGGGTCAGGGTCGAGCCCGGCGCCACGATGTTGCAGCGGATGCCGTGCGGCGCCAGCTCCAGCCCGAGGCAGCGGGTGAACATGGTCGCGGCCGCCTTCGACGCCGCGTACGCCGCCATGCCATGGCGGGGCACGCCGGCCGCGTTCGAGCTCACCGTCACGAATACGCCCGTGCCGCGCGGCGTCATCACCCGCGCCAGAGCACGGCCGAGATGGAACACGCCGTCGGTGTTGACCGCGAAGACGCGGCGCCACTGTGCGTCATCGATGCCGGCCACCTCGCCCACCTGCAGCACGCCGGCCACGCTGATGCCGAATCCGATCGGTCCGATGCCGGCCTCGGTCGCGGCGACCAGCGCGTCGACGGCCGCCGCGTCGCTCACGTCCAACGCGCGCGCGTGCAGGCGCGGATGCGCAGGCAACGCCGGGGCCACCACGTCGGTGGCGACCACCACGCAGCCACTGTCGAGCAGCTGCCCCACCAGCGCCGTGCCGATGCCACCGCCGGCGCCGGTGACCAGCGCCACCGTGTCGACGAATCCACTGAGTTTCATGCCGTTTGTTCCTGAAGGAGGGAATCCCAGCGACGCAGCCGCGCCGACAGCCAGGGCGCCAGCTGCGCCACCGCATCGCGGCCGGTCAGTTCCGCATGCAGGAACGGCAGCGGCAGTGCTTCCACGTGGCGTGCATGCGCCTGCCACAGCGCGGACTGCAGGTGCGGCCGCCCGGCATGATCGTTGCCGGCGCGTACGTGCACCAGTTCGCCGTCGTAGTGGCGATGGTGATGCGCGCGGATCAGCCGGTTGGTGCCGGTCACGGCACGCACCACGCCGTCCAATACCGCCTCGGGCAGGCTGCCCAGCGCGCTGTCGCCGCGGCGCAGGAACGCCACGATGCGCGCGCGGCTGTCCAGTTCGGGATGCGCGTCGGGGTCGTGGCCTGCGATCGCCAGCAACGCGCGCAGCGCGGCCACCGGATCGGGCTCCGGTTCCGCCCGCCAGCACTCGCTGGGGTACGCGTCCAGCAGCACCAGCGCACCGACCTCGCGCTGCAGCGCCTGCAGCTGCACGGCGATGGCCTGGGCGATGATGCCGCCCACCGACCAGCCGAGCAGGTGCACCGGTCCGCTCGGATGCAGCGCGATGATGCGTGCCACGTAATCTGCAGCCAACGCATCGATGCTGTCGGGCAGCGGCTGCGTGGGATCGAGCACCGGCGACTGCAGGCCATGCACATCGCGCGCCGGCTGCAGCGCCCGCGCCAGCTCACGGTAGTTCCAGGCGATGCCGCCGGCAGGATGGATCACGAACAGCGGCGCCCTGCCCCGCTCACCGTGGGCCAGCGTGATCAGCGGCGCGAGGCCGTGGTCGGCGCCCTGCGCTGGCGCTTCCAGGCGCGCAGCCAACCCGGCCACGGTAGGCGTGGCGAACACCGCGCCCAGGCCCGGATCGCGCTGCCACTGCTGCTGGATGGCCAGCAGCAGATGCACGGCGGTGAGCGAATCGCCACCGAGCCGGAAGAAGTCGGCGTCGGCCGAGACGGGTGCGGACAGGCCCAGCACCTGCTGGAACAACCCTGCGAGCGCCTGCTCGGTCGGCGTTGCCGGTGCGCGACCGTCATCCGGCGTGGCGTCCGGTATCGGCAGCGCGGCCCGGTCGAGCTTGCCATTGGAAGTGACCGGCCACGCCTGCATCACCACCACGGCGGTGGGCACCATGTACTCGGGCAGCTGTTCGGCCAGCCCGCAGCGAAGTGCCTGCGGGTCCAACCCGGTACCCGAGACGTAGGCGACCAGGTGCGCGGGAACGCCCGCATCCCCGCCACGCAGCAGCACCTCGGCGCGCACCACGCCCGGCAGGCTGCGCAGCGCCGCCTCGATGTCGCCGAGCTCGATGCGCAGCCCGCGCAGCTTCACCTGGTCGTCGCTGCGGCCCAGATAGTCCAGCGCGCCATCCTCGCGCCAGCGCGCCACGTCGCCGGTGCGGTACAGCCGCCCGCCGGGCACGTGCGGATCGGCGATGAAGCGCTCGGCGGTCAGGTCGTCGCGGCCCAGGTAGCCGCGTGCCAGCTGCACCCCGCCGAGGTACAGCGCGCCCGGCACCCCGGCCGGCAGCGCACGCAGTCGCGCGTCGAGCACGTACAGCCGCGTGTTCCAGACCGGGCGCCCGATCGGCACCGGCACCGAGCGGTCGTCGCGCAGCGCCGGCCACGCACTCACGTCCACCGCCGCTTCGGTCGGGCCGTACAGGTTGTGCAGCTCGGCGTGCACCTGTGCGTGGAAGCGGTCGCGCAGCGACGCATCCAGCGCCTCGCCGCTGGTGAACACCCGGCGCAGCACCAGCCCGCGCACGTCCGGCACCTGCAGCCACGCGTCCAGCATGGACGGCACGAAGTGCAGCGTGGTGATGCGCTCGGCGATGATCAGCGCGGTCAGCGCCTGTGGGTCGCGGTGCACGCCCGGTGCGGCGATCACCAGGGTGGCGCCGCTGATCAGCGGCAGGAAGAATTCCCATACCGACACATCGAACGTGGCCGGGGTCTTCTGCAGAATGCGCTCGTCGGCACCGATGCCGTAGTGGCTGCGCATCCACAGCAGCCGGTTGACGATGGCGCGGTGCTCGATCAGCACCCCCTTGGGCTCGCCGGTGGAGCCGGAGGTGTAGATCACATACGCCGCGTCCTGCGGCTGTACCGCGTCCACCAGCACGCCCTCGCCCTGCTCCGCCCATTGGGCGGGCGACAGCAGCGTGACCCCGGCAAAGCGCGCGGCGTCCGCCGGCTCGGCCAGCACGCAGGCCGGCCGCGCCGAGGCGAGGATCCGCGCCAGCCGCGCGTCCGGCTGCGCAAGGTCCACCGGCAGATACGCGCCCCCTGCGCGCAGCACCGCAACCAGCGCCACCAGCAGCGACAGCGAGCGCGGCAGCGCCACCACCACGATCGACTCCCGGCCTACCCCCTGCGCCTGCAACTGCAATGCCAGTGCGCGACTGCGCTGCTCCAGTGCGGCATAGCTCAGCGTCTGCCCCTCGAACACCAGCGCGGTGGCCTGCGGCGTGGCGGTCATGCCTTCCATCAGCAACGCTACCAGCGACACGTCCGGCACGGCATGCGCGGTGGCGTTGACGTCGTGCAGCCAGCGCCGCGACTCCGCCGGCGTCGCCAGGGGAATGTCCCCCATCGTGCCGCCCCGCGCATGCACCTCCAGCGCCGCCGACACGAACTGCAGCAGCCGCGTGGCGTGCGCATGCAATGCGGGCAACGCATGCAGCACCGGGTTGGCCTCGATCTCCAGTTCCAGCCGCACGATTCCATCGCCGCGGAACCCAACGCTGATGTCATCCACGGGACCGGTACACAGCACTTCCAGCTGCGCGGCCAGCTCCTGCCACGGCAGTGGCCGGTAGAACGGCTGCACGTTGAGCAAGGGACCATGCAGTCGCTGCTGCAGGCCGGTCAGGCCCAGATCGCGGCGGAGTTGTTCGCCGCGGTAGCGGCCGTGGCGGCGGCCGCGCACCAGATCGCGCGCCACATTTCGCACGAAGGTCTCAACACTGTCGTCGTCGCTGCCACGCACCCGCAGCGGCAGCACGTTCATCACCATCGCCGGCACGCGCGCCGAGGCACTGCCCAGCCGCCCCATGAACGGCACGCCCAGCACCACCTCCTCCTGCGCCGAGAACCGCTGGCAATACGCCGCGGCCAGCGCCACCAGCAGGTCCGGCCAGGGCTGGCCGATGGCGGTTGCAGCGGCCTGCAGCCGCTCGATCAGCGCCGGCTCCACCGCGCGCACCAGCCGCAGCGCATCTGCCGTTGCCGCCGCAGTGCCGCCACCCAGCGCCTCGCCCGGGGCGGCGCCCTGCAGGTAGTCGCGCCAGTAAGCGGCATCGGCCGCGCGGCGCTCGCCGCTGCGGTACTGCGCATCTTCCTGCAGGACGGGCAACAGCGGCTGCAACGCCGTCGGCGTCGCGTCACCCGCGTACAGCGCACACACCCGGGCGCTGAACAGCGCCATGCCGTAGCCATCGGTGGCCAGGTGGTGCACGCGCAGGTACCAGGCGAACCGCCGCGGCCCGAGCACGAACAGGCGTTGCTGGGCGACCCGGTCGCGGCACGGGTCCACGGCGCTGAGCCGGTCCTGGCGCATCGCGTGGCGGGCCGCACTGTCGGGGTCCGCCATTGCGGACAGATCCACCACCTGCAGCAACGGGCGATGTGTTGGATCCAGCCACTGCCGTGGCTGGCCATCGGCATCCTCACCGAAGCGCAGCGACAGCGCCTCGGCTTCGGCAGCGGCACTGTCGGCGGCCATCACGAAACGCGCGATATCCAGCGCGCCCTCGAACCAGACCACGTGCGCGGTGTTGAAGGCGGCCGGCGCGGCCGACAGCCGTTGCGCATACCACAGCCCCGTCTGCGCCTCGCTCAGCGCACGCCGCTCGACGGCGTCCACCTCGCCCACCGCCACCTGCGCGTTCATGCGGTGGACGCACCGCGTGCCTGTAACTGCTGCACCACGCCCCACCAGCCGGCCAGCGTGGTGTGCTCGGCAAGATGGCCGAATTCCAGCGCGATACCGGTGTTGCCCCAGGCCAGTACCAGCCCCAGCACCCGCATCGAATCGAGCCCAAGGTCCATCAGGTGGTCATCGTCGCCCACCGCTTCGGGCGCCTCACCCAACATGCCGGCCACATCGGCGCGCATGCGCTCCAGGGTCAGCGGCGCGGTCGTCGTGTCGTTCATGCCAGTCGCTCCAGCAGCTGGTCGGTGGTCATCGGCACGCCACACGTCCGCGCGATCCAGCGCAGCGCATGGTCATGGTCGTCACGCGAGAAGTCGGCCACCGCATCGGCGGCGATGAACGCCTCGATGTCGCGCTGGAAGGCCTCGGCGACGGTGGCGGTGCAGCCGATGTGCGCGTACACGCCGGTAACCAGAAGCTGGTCGCGGCCACGCGCGCGCATCATCGTCTCCAGATTGGAGCGCTGGAATGCGCTGTAGCGGTGCTTGACCAGCACATGGTCGCCCGCGGCAGGCGCCAGCGCATCAAGGATGGTTTCGTGCTCGGGGCTCGCCTGCATGCCCGGACCCCATAGATCGGCCTGCAGGCCACGGTCGCGCCGGTCCTGGTTGCCGCGCTGTGCGGTGTAGAACACCGGAATGGCCTGCGCACGGCAGTGCGCGATCAACCGCGCGATGTTGGCCACCGCCGGCGCCAGTGGTGCGGCATCGGCGCCGTAGGCCGCCAGGAAGTAGCGCTGCATGTCGTGCACCAGCAGGGCGATGCGCGCCGGCTGCGGTTGCCACGGGCCCCGCGGCGCCGGCAGTTCAGCTCCGGTGGGCAGGGCGTAGGGGGCAATGCGGGGCAGTGCCATCAGCGGGGTTCTCCTGTCTGTTCGATGAAATGCTCGCGCAGCTGGGCGCGCAGTTCGCGGCGGCTGATCTTGCCCACCGCCGTGGTGCCGAAGGCCGCGACGAAAACCACCTGGTCGGGCACCTTGAACGCGGCCAAGCCGCGCGCGCGCACCCAGCCCTTCAGGCTGGCCGCGGTGGGCGCCTCACCGCGTGCGATCACGAATGCACAGCTGCGTTCGCCCAGGTACGGGTCCGGGATGGACACCACCGCCGCGTCGAACACGCTGGCGTGGGCCAGCAGATGGTCTTCGATCTCCTCGGCGGAGATCTTCTCGCCGGCCCGGTTGATATGGTCGCCGGCACGCCCCTGCACCACCAGGTAGCCGCCGGGCAGCTGCTGCACCCGGTCGCCGGTGCGGTAGAAGCCATCCTCGGTGAACGCGCGCGCATTGGCGCCGGGATCGTTGTGGTAACCGCGGATCGTGTACGGACCGCGCGTCAGTAGATGCCCCACCTCGCCCATTGCCACCGGGTTGCCGAGGTCGTCCAGCACCAGCACTTCATCGTCCGGCGAAATGGGGCGGCCCTGGGTATGGATGACGCAGTCCAGCGGGTCATGCAGGCGGGTGTAGTTGACCAGCCCTTCGGCCATGCCGAACACCTGCTGCAGGCGGCAGCCCAGCCCGTCGATGAGGCGGCGCGCGGCCTCCGGCACCAGCTTGGCGCCGCCCACCTGGACCACGTCCAGGCTGGACAGGTCGTGCGCGGTGGTCGCCGCCGCTTGCGCCCACAGCAGCGCCAGCGGTGGCACCAGGCCCACGCAGGTGACGCGCTCGCGGGCGATCAGCGGGAACGCCACGTCCGGCCCGGCGCCGGGGCTGAGCACCACCCGCGCGCCGGCGTACAGTGCGCCGAAGAAACCGGGTGAGCTCATCGGAAAGTTGTGCGCGGCCGGCAGCGCGACCAGGTAGACGCTGTCGCGGGTGATCGCACAGATCTCGTTGCTGGCGCGGAAGGAATACAGGTAGTCTTCGTGGGTACGCGGGATCAGCTTGGGCAGGCCGGTGCTGCCGCCGGAAAGCTGCAGGAACGCCACCGATTGCGGGTCGGGATCTGGCGGCAGCCGGTCCTCATCGCCCGCGAGTATGGACACCGCCACGAATTCGTCCGCCTCGCCGACCACCAGCACATGGCGCAGCGCGGGAATGTCGGCCTGCAGCTGGCGCGCCAGCGTGCGGTAGTCGAACCCCTCGTACGCGTCGCTCGCGATGTAGGCGCTGGCCTCGGCCGTACGCAGCACGTGCGCTACCTCGGTGTAGCGGTGCGCAGGCAAGGCATACACCGGCACGAGGCCGGCGCGGAACAGGCCGCAGACCACACTGACGAAATCAACGGTGTTGCCCAGCTGCACCACCACCCGGTCGCCGGGCGTCAGACCCTGCGCCAGCAGACCGGCGCCGATGCGGCCGGCCTCCGCCCACAACTGCGCATAGCTCAGGCGTACCGCGCCGCCGACCACCGCCATGTCGTCGGCGTACTGCGCCGCGCGCTCGCGAAGAAAGCCGGGGAAGGTCTCGCCACGCCAGTACCCGGCGGCGCGATAGCGCGCCACCAGCGCCGGGGGCCAGGTCTGGCGCAGCGGCATGCGTGGCTGTGTGGTTGAAGCGTGCATCAGGATCTCCGGGAATCGGTCAGGGGCGCGGCGTCCGCGCCCAGCGCGGTCAACAGCGCCGTGAACTTGGCGGCCGTTTCGGCCACTTCCAGCGCCGGCTCGGAGCCGGCCACGATTCCAGCGCCGGCAAAGATGCGCGCCTGCATTCCCTGTACGCGCGCGCAGCGGATCGCCACGTACCAGTCACCGTCACCCTGCGCATCCATCCAGCCCACCGCGCCGGCATAGAAGCCACGCGGGACCGGCTCCAGCGAGCGGATCATGTCCAGTGCAACACCGCGCGGCGTGCCGCATACCGCTGGAGTGGGATGCAGCGCCGCCAGCAGCGTCGCCACCGGCGTGGCGGAATCACGCAGCGTCGCCTCGATCCGGGTGCCGAGGTGCCACATGCTCTGCGTGGCATGCAGGGTGGGCCGTGACGGGGCGTCGATGTGCGTGCACCACGGCGCCAGCGCGTCGACGATGGCTTCCACCACATGGCGGTGCTCGTCGTGATCCTTGCCCGAGGCCAGCAGCGCCTGCGCGGCCCGCGCATCGTCGGCCGGATCGGTGCAGCGCCGCGCGGAGCCGGCCAAGGGATGCGAGAGCACCTGCCGGCCACGGCGCGACACCAGCAGTTCCGGGCTTGCGCCCACCAGCCATGCAGGTGCTTCGCTGCCCGCCACCGGCAGCGGCATCAGGTAGGTGGTCACGCTGGGATCGCGGCCGAGCCGTGCCGCCAGTTCGCGCGGGTCCAGCGGCGCGGTCGCCTGCACGCGCAAGGTCCGCGCCAGCACGACCTTGGCCAGTGCGGCCGGCTGACCGCGCAGTGCCTGCAATGCCTGTTCAACTGCATCGGCATAGACCGCCGCGCTCGGCTCCGCACACACCTCGCCACGGAACAGTGGCGGCGCCACGGAATCGGTTGCGGCGGTGGCCAGCCACTGCGGCTGGTGCAGCGCGTCGTCCGCGGCCGGATCAAACGGCAGCATGCCGACCAGCAGCGCCGGGCCTTGCTGTGGTGAAGCGAAGAAGGCCTGTGCGCGGGCGGCCAGCGTACGGGTGCCACCCCGCGGCAGGCATGCACGGCAGCCGCGTGCGTCCAGCGTATGCTCCGGCATGCGCAGCAGGAACTGCGGCGTGGTGCCGGGCTCATTCACTTCGACGGCGGCATCATCAAAGGAGGTCGCCTGGCGCAGCGTGTCGTTCATCGCGCGCCCCGTCCGTGCAGGCCAGCCACCACGGCCAGCACCCCCAGCACTACCCCCACCAACAGATACGGCGCACTCGGTGTCACCCGGTACAGCAGCGTGCCCAGCATCGGGCCGATGACCATGCCCAGCCCCTGCACCGAGGCCACCGCACCGGCGGCGGCGCCCTGCTCGTGCGCCTCTACCGAATCGGCGGCCAGCGCCTGGAACGAGGGGAACACGAAACCCATGCCGAACGCCGCCACCGCGTAGCTGGCCAGCAACTGCCACGGCAGCTGCACCAGCGCCACAGAGGCGAAGCCCACGGCGGAGACCAGCGCACCCAATGCAATCCAGCGTCGCGGCGGTACTGTCGTGAGCTTCATCACCCCTACCTGCGCGACGATCAGCCCTACCCCCACCGCAGTCAACGCCAGCCCGGCCATGCGCGCGCCCTCGGCCGGCGGCAGCCGCAACCGGTCGATCGCGAAGAAGCCCACGGTCACCTGCGCGACCGTCACCGAGATCATCGCGGCGAACACCGCCAGCACCGGCAGCCGCAGGCGCGGATCGCGCCAGGACAGGCGTGGCCGCGGGCCCGTTGCCGTCGCCACAGCAGGTACCGTCGCCGGCAGTCGCCACGCGATCACCCCCAACGCCAGTACCGGCAGCAACGCGGCGACGTACAGCGTCAACGAAAGATTCTGGAAGGCGATCCAGCCCGCCGCGGCCGGGCCGACCACCATGCCCACCGCGTTGGCCGTACCCAGCTTGGCCATGGCGCCGGCGCGTCGCCCGGGCGCGGCTTCATCGGCCACCAGGGCCGCTGCGGTCGGCGGCACCGCCGCATAGAACAGTCCGACCAGGGCGCGCAGTCCAACCAGCGCCAGCACCGACAACCACACCGCCGGTGGCGACTGCAGCGCGGTGTCTACATACACCGCCAGCGCGACGTAAATCAGCGCGTACGCCGCCAGTGCGGTCAGCAGCACGCGGCGCCGGCCGATGCGGTCGCTCAGGGCGCCCCAGCGCCGTGCCGACAGCATCCACAGCACGCCGGCGGCGGTGACCGACAATCCAGCGTGCCATTCAGACAAGCCCAGCAGGCGCACCACCGGGCCGATGACCGCCACGAAGGCCATCATGGCCATGGTGCCGACCAGGGCGGCGAATACCAGCGCCGGCAAGCCGGATACCGCAGAAGGTGAGCGCATGAACCACCACAGCCGATCAGAAAGGAGCGTGCACCGCGCAGACGCGGGCGTTCGTTTGATTCGGCTTCGTCGATGCAGGACCGGCGTGGCTATCGGGCCAAATGATAACAGCTCGCATTTGGATTTGTGCAGCCGATCGTTGACGGAGATCAACCACGCGCATACATCCACCTCGCTAAGCTGCATGCACGCCTCAGCAAGGATCCCCCACATGGCGTCACCCGCCCTGCCCGCGCTGCTTGACGACGCGCACGCGTTTTCGCTGCAGATCATCAGCCTGTCTGCTGAACTGTGGAGTGGCGATGTGCGCGAGGTCAGCCTGCCGGGCAGCGAGGGACGCTTCGGTGTGATGGCCCAGCACGCACCGTTGCTGAGCACGCTGCGCGAAGGCATGGTGTCGGTGTACCCGGTCGCGCCCGAGCCGCCGCTGCATGTGTACGTGTCGGGCGGCTACGTGGAGGTGCAGCCCGGCAAGGTGATCGTGCTGGCCGACCTGGCGCTGCGCAGCGACGACCTCGACCACGCCCGTGCGCAGGCCGCGCGCGACGCCGCCAGCTCGCCCATGGCGCAGGAATTCACCGACGCCGACTACGCCCGGCTGCATGCCGAACTGATGCACCAGCGCAACCTGCAGTTGCGCGGCCTGCCCTGGAAATAGGACGCGGCTGACTGCGGCATTTGGTCATCTCTTGCGCCTCATCGCCACAACATATGATGTTGACGATGACGCAGACCCACACTATGTTGTGTTTATCGGCTCCCCGCTTCCGCCAGGCCCGGTTCTGCGTCACGTCGCTGTTGGCCCCCTCTGCGGCCCGGCGTGACACCCCGAACGGACGCTGGAAGTAGATGGAATGACGATGCGCACTGAAGACACCGCTGCCGCGATGGACACCCTCATGTCCCTCGAACCGGCCACCCCCGCCAACGATGGCGAACTGTGGATCACCAAGGAAGCCGGCAACCGCCGCATGCTGTTCGACGCGGCGCGGCTGGAGCGCGGATTGCGCGGCGTGCATGCCGAGTTCCCCACGCTCGACCTGGCCGACTACCTGCGCGCGGTGCTGGCGCTGGTGCATCGCCGCAGCCAGATCAGCGCCGATGAGCTGGTGGACCTGATGGTGCGTGAAGCCGAGTCACGCATCGACGTGGTGGCGCCCGACTGGGAGCACTTCGCCGCGCGCCTGTACCTGCGCCGCCTGTACAAGCGCGCCAGCCGGAACCGTTTCTACGATGCCGCGCTGAAGTACGGCTCCTATGTGGGCCTGCAGGAGAGCCTGGCCGACCGCAACGTCTACTCGATCGACATCCTCAAGGCCTACTCCAAGGAAGAACTGGAGGAGGCCGGCAGCATGATCGACCCGGACCGTGACCGCCTGTTCGCCTACAACGGCCTGTACCTGCTGGCCACGCGCTACCTGGCCACCGACCAGTCGCGCGGCGTGTTCGAGCTGCCACAGGAACGCTGGCTGACCATCGCGCTGTACCTCATGCAGAACGAACACCTGCACGGCGACCGCTCGCGCACGCGGCGCATGCTGCTGGTGCGCGAGGCCTACTGGGCGCTCTCCCACCTGTACATGACCGTGGCCACCCCAACCCTGGCCAATGCCGGCAAGATCGGCGGGCAACTGTCGTCATGCTTCATCGACACCGTGGACGACAGCCTGCAGGGCATCTACGACTCCAACACCGACGTGGCCCGCGTGTCCAAACACGGCGGCGGCGTGGGCGCCTACCTGGGCTATGTGCGCTCGGCCGGCGCGCCGATCCGCGGCGTGGCCAATTCCTCCGGCGGCGTGGTGCCGTGGATCAAGCAGCTCAACAACACCGCCGTCAGCGTCGACCAGCTCGGCCAGCGCAAGGGCGCCATCGCGGTGTACCTGGACGTGTGGCACCGCGACATCGAGAACTTCCTGGACCTGCGCCTGAACAACGGCGACCAGCGCCTGCGCGCGCACGACGTGTTCACCTCCGTGTGCCTGCCGGACCTGTTCATGGAAGCCGTGGAGCGCCGTGGCGACTGGTATCTGTTCGACCCGCACGAGGTGCACCGCATCAAGGGCTGGTACCTGCAGGACTTCCATGACGAGCAGCGCGGCCAGGGCAGCTTCCGCACCCGCTACGCCGAGGTCGTGGCCGACGAGCGGATCAGCCGCCGCACGCTCAAGGCCATCGACCTGTTCAAGCGGATCATGGTGAGCCAGCTGGAAACCGGCAACCCCTTCATGTTCTACCGCGATGAAGTGAACCGGAAGAACCCCAACAAGCATGCCGGCACGGTGTACTCCAGCAACCTGTGCACCGAGATCCTGCAGAACATGAGCCCCACCCGCATGATCCAGGAGATGATCAGCGGCGACCAGATCGTGACCACGCGCCAGGCCGGCGACTTCGTGGTCTGCAACCTGTCCTCGATCAACCTGGGGCGTGCGGTCACCGCCGCGCCGGACCTGCTGCAGACCGACGTGCTGGAGCGACTGGTGCCGATCCAGGTGCGCATGCTCGACAATGTGATCGATCTCAACCAACTGCCGGTGCCGCAGGCCACCATCACCAACCGCAAGTACCGCGCCATCGGGCTGGGCACGTTCGGCTGGCACCACCTGCTCGCCCTGCAGCAGATCGCATGGAACGACGCGCAGGCCGAGGACTACGCCGATACGCTGTACGAGCGGATCAACTACCTGGCCATCCAGGCCAGCATGCAGTTGGCGCAGGAAAAGGGCCGCTACAGCGCCTTCCTCGGCAGCGACTGGCACAACGGCGAGTACTTCCGTGCCCGCGGCTACGACAGCCCCGCCTGGCAGGAACTGGCCGCCCAGGTCGGCGTGCATGGCCTGCGCAATGGCTGGCTGCTGGCGGTGGCGCCGAACATGAGCACGGCGCAGATTGCCGGGTCCAGCGCCTCCATCGACCCGGTGTACGGCGCGTTCTACTACGAAGAGAAGAAGGACTTCCGTCGGCCGGTCGCGGCGCCGGGGCTGTCGCTGGAGACCTACCCCTATTACGAGAAGGGCGCGTACCGGCTGGACCAGTTCGCCAGCATCCGCCAGAACGCGCGCCGCCAGCGGCATGTGGACCAGTCGATCAGCTTCAACCTGTATGTGCCGAGCACGATCCGGGCGAGCACCTTGTTGGCCTTGCATATGAGTGCGTGGAAGGAAGGGTTGAAGACCACGTATTACGTGCGGTCGAACGATATCGATATCGACGAGTGCGAATGGTGTGGGAGTTAGCACGTCGCCGGTAGCGCCGGCCGTTGGCCGGCCCACGCAATCCTGATTCCCCCTTTTGACGGACACCCCCATGGCAACCCCACTCGAACGCATCAAGATCCTCGAGCCCCGCTACCCCAACCGCTCCACCGGCATCATCAACGGCCGCACCAGCGGCATCCTGAACTGGAACGACATTCCCTACCCGTCCTTCTATCGGGCATACAAGGAGCTGTCGACCAACTTCTGGATCCCCGACGAGGTCGACATGAAGGGCGACGCGCGCCAATACGGCGAACTGTCGGCGCGCGAGAAGAATGCCTACGATTCCATCATCGGCCTGCTGGCCACGCTGGATTCGCCTCAGACCCGCTTCATCTACAACGTGGCCGAGTACATCACCGACCCGGCCGCGCACGCCAACGCGGCGATCATCGGCCAGCAGGAAGTGATCCACAACGAGAGCTACAGTTACGTGCTGGCCTCGATTGCCGGGCTGGCCGACCAGAACCGCGTGTTCGAACTGGCCCGCACCCACCCCACCATCCTGGCCCGCAACGCGCCGATCATGCAGTCCTACGATGACTTCATGCGCGAGAAGACCGCCGAGACCCTGATCCGCGCCCTGATCCAGTCGTCGATCCTGGAAGGCATCAACTTCTATTCCGGGTTCGCCTTCTTCTACAACCTGGTGCGGCAGAACCGCATGACCGGCACCGGCAAGATCATCAGCTTCATCAACCGTGACGAGCTCGCCCACACCAAGTTCATCAGCGAGCTGATCCGCGCCATCGTCGGCGAGAACCAGCAGCTGCAGGGCGATCAGCTCACCGCCTACGTGCACGACGCCTTTGAGCATGCGATCGCGCTGGAGACCCGCTGGACCGGCGAAGTGCTGGACGGCATCGACGGCATCGACGTGGACGAGATGATCCGCTACGTGAAGTACCGCGCCAACAAGATGGCCGGCATGCTGGGCATCGAGAAGCTGTACGGCGACGCCAACGCCAACGTCATGCCATGGATCAAGGCCTACGCCGACAATTTCACCGAGACCAAGACCGACTTCTTCGAGATGCGCAACGCCAGCTACAAGAAGACCAATTCGGACAACGGCTTCGACGACCTGTAAACGGGAGTGGCCCATGCACATCCTGCTGCCCTATGCCTCGCTGAGCGGCAATACCCGCGAGCTGGCGTGCCTGGTCGCGGCACGCTGCCAGGCCGGCGGCCACACCACGCGGCTGCTGGACGTCGAAGATCCGCAGGCGGCCGAGGCGGTACTACAACCGCATGACCGGCTGCTGCTCGGCTGCTGGACCGACAACGCCGGGCGTACCCCGGCCGAGATGAAGCGGTTTGTGGCCCTGCTGCGCGACAGCGCCGGCCCGCCGCGGCCGGACCAGGTCGCGGTGTTCGGCACCGGCGAAACCCAGTGGGGGCTGGAGTACTACTGCGGCGCCGCGCATCGGCTGGCGCGCTACTTCGGCTCGCCCTACCCCGTGCTGGAGATCGAGCAGATGCCGCTTGGCAGCGACGATGCCCTGGCCATCCAGCAGTGGACCGACACCGTACTGCTTCCCATCGAGACACCTTGCCCATGCTGACCCTGTACGCCGAATCGCCCGAGCACTACCACGCCCTGCTCGGTGCCCACCCGGACCTGCTGGTGGACTTCCACAAGGACAACTGCCCTGGCTGCAGAATGCTGGAGATGTCGCTGGCCGCCTTCGCCGCCACGCCCCAGGCCGAGGGACTGGTGCTGCTCAAGGTGAAGCTGGAGGACGTGGGCGAGGCCTTCTTCCGCGCGCTGGGCCTGCGGCAGACCCCAACGCTCAGCGTCGTTCGCGGGGGTCACGAAATCGCGCGCCTGCCCGGCTTCCAGTCGCCCGAACACATCGCCGCCGCCGTTGCACGGCGCTGACGGAGCGAAATGCGTCGTTCACACCGGCTCTACATAGGCGTGCCCATGCTGAACAGGCACGGCTGAGTGTGACGTATGCAACATGTTGCATGGTTCAGGGCAGGTCGCAATCGGACTATTCCGATCCTGCCCGGGACCTTGGTACTACGTTGTGGTGCTACGGGGGTCTACCGGTCCATTAGTTTCGTTTCGGAGTCCAGCCATGAACCTCACGTCCACGTGCGGCCGTCGCCGCATGCTGTCTGCTGCCATCGCGCTCACCCTGGCCTCGCTGCCGCTCGCCGCCACTGCTGGTACCCTCACCGGCCCCGGCAGCACCCACACGGTCAACCCCGGCGACGCCCGTGAACTGTGGACCGTGGAAGACGGCGCGGAACTCACCATCGCCCCCGGCGGTGCCACCGGCGGCATCCAGGTCGACAACGCCAGCGTCATCGGCACCGGCGTGGACATGACCGGCCTGTTCGGCATCCGCGTCGCCAACAGCGGCACCGCCACCCTCAGCGGCGGCCAGATGACCTTCACCTCCACCACCAGCGATGCCGGCAGCGTCTCGGCGGGCGCCAGCATGCGCATCGACGCGATGACCGTCAGCTCGGCCGGCCGCGGGTTTGCCGCCACCGGCGCAGGCAGCGAACTGGTCCTGGGCAACACCACCCTCACCACCGGCGGCGAAGCGCTGCAGGTCAGCGATGGCGCGCGGCTGGTGCTCGACACGGTCACGGCCAGCTCCAACGGCAGCGCCGGCGGCGCGCTGGGCTATGCGCTGGACATGGACGGTGGCAGCGCCGAAATACGCAACAGCACACTGTCGGGCACCACCGCCGGGATCCGCATGGATGACGGCAGCCTGCTGATGACCGGCTCGGACGTCTCGTCCATCCGCACGGGCCTGGTCCTCAGCGCCACGCCGAACGGCAGCCCATCCGCACCGGTTGCCGACGTGCGCGACTCCCGCATCCTGGCCGCCAACGGCGCCAGCGTGGGCCGCAATGCCACGCTGACCGCCACCGGCACGCGCATCCGCGGTGACGCCAGCCTGGGCGGCGGCACCGCCAGCGGCATCGGCGTGGCGCTCAGCGATGGCAGCTTCACCGCCCTGCAGGGCAGCAGCATCGAAGGCAGCACCAGCGCCATCAGCTTGACCGGCAGCGCCGCCGGCAGCAATACCGTCGGTATCAGCGCGTCCAACGTGCTGTCCGATACCGGCCCGGCCATCAGCATGCAGCTGGGCGGCAATGCCAACATCACCGTACGCGACGGCGCGCGCGTGCAAGGCGGCAACGGCGTCGCGCTGGATGTAGGTGCGCTGGCCACCGCCAACCTGGAGGTGGCCGGTTCCCAGATCATCGGCGACATCGTCGGGCGCACCCAGGGCACCAACAACCGTGCGACGGTCAATGTGAGCCTCACCGACGGCGCCACGCTGCAGGGCGCCATCGTCAACGGCACCGACGTGCAGCTGGACGGCGCCGGCTGGTTGCTGACCGGCGACAGTTCGATGCAGCAGCTCAGCGTGGGCGGCGGCGCGGTGATCGAGTTCGGCGACGGCAGCGCCTTCCACACGTTGCAGGTCACCGGTGACTACACCGGCGCAGGCGGCACCCTGGTCTTCAACACGGTGCTGGCCGGCGATGACGCCGCGTCGGACAAGCTGGTGATCGGCGGCGACAGCAGCGGCCAGACCAATGTCAGGGTCAACAACGTGGGTGGCGTGGGCGCACTGACCAGCCAGGGCATCGAGCTGATCGACATCGCCGGTGCGTCCAACGGCACCTTCGACCTGAGCGGGCGCGCGGTCGGCGGCATCTATGAGTACTTCCTGTTCAAGGACGCCGGCAACGGCAACTGGTACCTGCGCTCCGCGCTCGAGCAGGTGCCCAGCCTGCCCGACCAGTGCGTCATCGACCCGCAGCTGCCGCAGTGCGTGGACCCGCCGACGCCGGAACCCGAACCCGAGCCGGTCCCGGTGCTGCGCCCCGAACCGGGCGCCTACCTGGCCAACCTGCAGGCGGCCGAGGGCATGTTCCGGCTCGGCTATCACGAGCGTGAGGCCGGCCAGAACGGCGGCCGCGCCTGGGCCCGCGTGGACGGCTCGCGCAATAGTTTCGACGCCGACAGCCGCCAGCTCGATGTGCACGGCAGCAGCCAGGTGCTGAGCGTGGGCACTTCACTGCTGCGCACGCCGCAGGGCAGCGGCGTGGGGGTGATGCTCTCCAGCGGCAACGCCAGCAGCACCTCGACCAGCGAGCTCACCGGCTACTCGGCACGCGGCAAGGTCCGCGGCACCGCGCTGGGCGTCTACGGCACCTGGCGTGGCGGCGGCAACGGCGATCCCTACGGTGGCTTCTACCTGGACGGTTCTCTGCAGCACGCCCGCTTCAGCAACCGGGTGGAAGGCACGGCACTGGCCACCGAGCGCTATGACAGCCGCGCGTGGCAGGGCGCGCTGGAAGTGGGCCATGCCTTCCGCATCGGCCGTTCGGGCAGCGCCAGCATGCTGTTCGTGGAGCCGCAGCTGCAGGTCGGTTACACCCGCTGGAATGACGTGCAGCACACCGAACAGAACGGCACGGTGATGACCAACGACGACGCCAACGGCGTCTTCGGCCGGGTCGGTGTGCGTGTCTCCGGGGTCACCCGCTGGGAGGGTTCGGCCGCAACGGTGCAGCCGTACATCGCCGCGCATTGGCTGCGCACCGGTGCGGATGCGCGCGTGCTCATGGACGACGAACGCGTCGATGCGCGCATCCCGCGCGACCGCGCCGAAGTCAGCGCGGGCGCATCGATCACCTTCGCCGGCGGCCTGGGCGCCTGGGCCGGCCTGGCCCTGCAGCAAGGAAACGGTTACCACCAGCGCACCGCGCAACTAGGAATGAGTTACAAATGGTGAGACCGTTCAACGCGCCGACAACAACCCGCGCCGCTTGAACCACCACTCCAGCGGCAGCGTCACCAGCGGCGGCACGGCGGCGAGCAATGCCAACCCTGCCGCCCACCACGGCCAGCGCAGCTTCACCGCGGCCAGTACGGTGACCACCACGTAGACCATGAAGGCCACGCCATGCACCGGTCCGAACAGCGCCACACCGGCGCTGGTCGGCTCGGCCGCGTGGTATTTGAAGTACATGCCGACCAGCAGGCCGGCCCAGGTGAACGCTTCGAACAGGGCCACAACGGCAAACACACGACCCATCGGATGCATCGGAACAGTAGCGCGCAAGACGATCTCGGCAACGGCGGCAAGGCCGGCCATCATACCGGCTTGCCGCGAATGCAACGCGTTCGCAGTCAGACGAACATGCCGCCCGACGCTTCAACACGCTGCGCGTTGATCCAGCCGGTCTGCGGCGACAGCAGCGCCACCACCACCGGGCCGATGTCATCCGGCTTGCCCGCGCGTCCGAGCGCCGTATTGCCCGCCACCATCGCATTGATCTTCTCGTCGTCGCGCACATGCCCGCCGCCGAAATCGGTTTCGATCGCGCCCGGTGCCAGCGTGTTGGCGCTGATACCGCGCGCACCCAGTTCCTTGGCCAGGTAGCGGCTGAAGACCTCGATGCCGCCCTTCATCATCGCGTAGGCCGAACTGCCCGGCAGCGCGAAACGTGCGAGGCCGCTGGAGACGTTGAGAATGCGGCCGCCATCGGCGATCAGCGGCAGCAGCGCCTGGGTGAGGAAGTACGGGCCCTTCAGGTGTACCGCGACCAGGTGGTCGAAGGCGGCCGGCGTGGTGTCGGCGATCGCGGCGTAATGGCCCTCGCCTGCGTTGTTGAACACCCCCTGCAGTCCGCTCACATTCCAGGCCTGCAGCTGCGCCTGCACCGCCGCGGCGAACGCGGCGAAGCCGTTGCTGTCGGCCATGTCCAGCGGCAGTGCCGCCGCACGCCGGCCCAGTGCCTCGATCGCGGCGACAACGGCGTTGGCGGCGTCGGCCTGGTTGCGGTACGTCAGGAGGATGTCCGCGCCATCGGCGGCCAGCGCCAACGCGGCGTTGCGGCCCAGGCCACGGCTGCCGCCGGTGATCAGTACGGTACGTTGCGAAGCGGTCATGACGGTGTCCTCGTTGGGGGTGGAACCAGACTATTGATATTGCAGGGCGACATAAATCGCGCGATCCTGATTTGACTGTCCAAACCACGCGAACAATCCATGGATCGTCTCGACCAGTTGCGCAGCTTCCTGCGGGTTGCCGAACTCGGCTCCTTCACTGCCGCCGCCGACCAGCTCGGCCTGCCCAAGGCCAGCGTATCGCTGGCCGTGCAGCGGCTGGAGGCCGAGGTGGGCGTGCAGCTCCTGCACCGCACCACCCGCCGGGTGCAGCTCAGCGCCGATGGCACCCAGTTCCAGCAGCGCGCCCGCGACCTGCTCGACGACATGGAAGAACTGCAGGGCATGTTCCGCCGCGACACCGGCCAGCTCAAGGGCCGGCTGCGCGTGGACATGTCCAGCGGCCTGGCGCGTCAGCTGGTGGTGCCGCACCTGCCCGCGTTCCTGGACCGCCACCCGGGGTTGGAGATCGAACTGAGCGGCACCGACCGTCGCGTCGATCTGGTCCGCGAAGGCTTCGACTGCGTGCTGCGGGTCGGCCCGCTGGACGACAACACCCTGGTGGCGCGACCGCTGGGCGTGATGCACATCGTCAACTGCGCCAGTCCCAGCTATCTGGCCGCGCACGGGGTGCCGCAGACGCTGGACGACCTGGCCGCGCACGCGCTGATCCACTACGTGGGCACGCTGGGCCAGCGTTCGCCGGGCTTCGAGTACCGCGACGGCCAGGACTACCGCAGCGTGCCCATGCGCGGCGCGGTGACCGTCAACAGCGGCGAGGCCTACAGTGCCGCCGCGCTGGCGGGGCTGGGCATCATCCAGGTGCCGCGGCTGGGCGCCCGCCAGGCGTTGGCGGCCGGCACCCTGATCGAGGTGCTGCCGCAGTGCGTGGCCGAGCCCATGCCGGTCACCCTGCTCTACGCCCAGCGGCGGCACCTGCCGCGGCGGGCGGCGGCATTCATGGACTGGGTGGCGGCCCTGCTGGTGCCGGAGCTGCAGCGCCTCGACTGAGTCGCGCGCATTCAGGCACTGGCGTGCACATACACGCACATCACATGTACACTTCGGCACACGAAGCCGCACCTTCCTGCACGACTGTGCACGATTGGCGGCCCTGCACCAACTGTCGAGACATGCCATGACCCCCGATACCCTGCCCCGCGAACGCCAACAGACCATCCTGCGCCTGCTGCGCGAACAGGGCCGTGTGTTCTCGGCGCAGCTGGCCGTGCAGATGGCGGTCTCCGAAGACTCCATCCGCCGCGACCTGCGCGACCTGGCCAGCCAGGGCCTGTGCCGCAAGGTGCACGGCGGCGCATTGCCCGCCGCACCGGCCTTCCCGCCGCTGCCCGCACGCCATGCCCAGCAGGCCGCACAGAAGCACGCCCTGGCCGTCGCGGCGGCGGCGCAGGTGCGGCCGGGCGAGTGCCTCCTGCTCGACGCTGGTTCCACCAACAGCGCCATCGCCGCCTGCCTGCCCGTGCAGCAGGGCCTGCATGTGATCACCAATGCGCCGGACATCGCGCTGGCACTGCTCGAGCGGGGCGGCATCGAGGTCAGCCTGATCGGCGGGCGGCTGGATCCCCGCGCGGGCGCCTGCATCGGCGCGCAGGCACTGGAGGCGGTCGGCAACTTGCGTGCCGACCTGTGCTTCATCGGCACCTGCGCGGTGGATGCCGACGCAGGTCTGTGGGCCATCGATGGCGAAGAGGCCCCGTTCAAGCGTGCGCTGCTGGCGGCCAGCAACCGCTGCATCGCAGTGGCCACCAACGACAAACTCGGTACGCAGGCGGCCTACCGCGTGGGCGGGCTCGAGCAGATCGACCTGCTGGTGATCGAACACGACGCCCCGGACGCGCAGGTACAGGCGTTCCAGCAGCGCGGCGTCGACATCCTGCGCGCCGCGCAGCACTGAGGCCGCTCCGATGACGATCACCACCCTGCCCGCCCGCGCCGCGCGTGCCGAACAACACGCCACCCGTGCCGCCTTCTTCCTGCCCGGCTTCGCCACGGCGGCCTGGGCGCCGCTGGTGCCCTTCGCCAAGACCCGCACCGGGTTGGATGAGGGTACGCTGGGGCTGGTGCTGCTGTGCCTGGGCGCAGGCTCACTGCTGGCCATGCCGCTGGCGGGCGTGCTCGCCGCACGCTACGGCTGCCGCGCCGTGATGATCGGCACACTGTTGATGGTGATGGCCAGCCTGCCGCTGCTGGCCATTGCGCCTACGCCGTGGACGCTGGGGCTGGCGCTGTTCGTGTTCGGCGCGGGCGTGGGCGCCTGCGATTGCACGATGAACATCCAGGCGGTGATGGTGGAGCGCGACAGTGGCCGCCCGATGATGTCCGGCTTCCACGCCTTCTACAGCATCGGCGGTGCGGTGGGCGCGGCGGCGATGACCGCGCTGCTGGCGCTGCGCCTGCCACCGCTGTGGGTGTGCGTGCTGGCATCGGCCACCATGGTGGTGGTGCTCGGTCTATCCGTGCGCTACTGGCGGCGCGACCGTGCGCCGAGCGGCGCGCCGGTATTCGCGGTGCCACATGGCGTGGTGCTGGCGATCGGCGTGCTGTGCTTCGTCGCCTTCCTCGCCGAAGGCGCCATGCTCGACTGGAGCGCGGTGTTCCTGCACGAAGTACAGCAGGTGCCACCGGACCGTGCGGGGTTGGGCTTCATGACCTTCGCCATTGCCATGACCGTGACCCGCCTGGTCGGCGACGGCGTGGTGGCCAGGCTGGGTCGCCTGCGCGCGATCCTGCTGGGCAGCATCGTGGCCGCCGCCGGCTTCGGCGTCGCCACCTTCGCCGGCGCGCTGCTGCCGGCGCTGGTGGGTTATGCGCTGATCGGGCTGGGCTGCGCCAACATCGTGCCGGCGCTGTTCTCCATGGCGGGCAACCAGAAGGCGATGCCGGAGAGCCTGGCGATTCCGGCGATCACTACCCTGGGGTATGCCGGCGTGTTGGCTGGCCCGGCGTTGATCGGGTTTGTGGCGCAGGGGAGCAGTCTGGTGGTTGCGTTCTGCGCCGTGGCCGTCGCGTTGCTGCTGGTGGGGGTGAGCGCGAGGTGGGTGCGCGCGTGACGCCCGTTGCGCGCGTAGTGCCACGCCATGCGTGGCTGCTCTCCGTTCCGGGGTCATGAACGCTGACGGATGTCTTCGGTCGGGTCCAAACGTCGGGTGGATGTCGAGCGCCGCGTTGGCGCGACGTTGGACGCTTGTGCCGCGCTGCGCGCGGCGGCCGGGCAGAGCCCGGCGCTACGAATTGTTACGTGCGCAGGACGATGGCGTTGGAAAGC
>NZ_JBOHXV010000045.1:0-38808 GCF_050737075.1 Stenotrophomonas sp. | reverse complement strand
GTTCTACCCCGCCGTTTTCGTCCGGCCTCAGCGCGACGCGATGAACGACTGCACGGCTGCACGGAGGCGCTTCAAGCCCTCGGCAACTTCCTCATCCGTAATGTTCAACGCAGGCACGAACCGCAGCACGTCCGGCCCCGCCTGCAGCGTCAGCAGACCCAGCTCCGCCGCATGGTCGAGAATCACACCGGCCTGGCCGGCAAAGTCCTTGTCCAGCACAGCGCCCAGCATCAACCCGCGGCCACGCACCTGGCTGAACACCTTGAACTCGTCGTTGATCTTCCCCAGCCCATCGCGCAGCGCCTGCGACTGACGGCTCACGTTGTGCCCGATCTCCGGCGAAGAGAGCTTGCGCAGCGCCACACGCGCCACCGCCGCCGCCAGCGGGTTGCCGCCGAACGTGGTGCCGTGCGCGCCGAACTGCATCGCCTCGGCCACCTTCGGGCCGGCCAGCATCGCGCCGATCGGGAAGCCACCACCCAGGGCCTTGGCCAGGGTCACGATGTCCGGCTTGATCCCGTCCTGCCAGTGCGCGAACAGGGTGCCGGTGCGGCCCATGCCCGCCTGGATTTCGTCGAGCACCATCAGCGCGCCGTGCTGGTCGCACAGTTCGCGGATGCGCTGCATGAAGCCCGGCTTGGCCGGCATCACACCGCCCTCGCCCTGGATCGGCTCGAGCATCACCGCCGCCACGTCGCCGGCGGCCATCGCCGTTTCCAGCTGCACCTCGTCATTGAAGTCCACGTAGCGGAAGCCACCGGGCAACGGCTCGTAGCCTTCCTGGTACTTCGGCTGGGCGGTGGCGGTCACCGCCGCCAGGGTGCGGCCGTGGAAGCTGCCCCGGAAGGTCACGATCACCCGCTGGTGCGCCGGGCGGCCCTGCGAGGAGGCCCACTTGCGCACCAGCTTGATCGCCACTTCATTGGCTTCGGCGCCGGAATTGCACAGGAACACGCGCTCGGCGAAGCGCGAGGCGGTCACCAGCTCTTCGGCCAGGCGCAGCGGCGGTTCGCTGTAGAACACGTTGCTGGTGTGCCACAGCTTGCCGGCCTGCTCGATCAGCGCCGCCTTCAGGTCCGGATCGTTGTGGCCCAGGCCGCACACCGCGATGCCGGCAGCCAGGTCGATGAACTCGCGCCCCTGGTTGTCCCAGACGCGGGCGCCCTGGCCACGTTCGAGCACCACCTGGCGCGGCTTGTAGACCGGCAGGTAGTAATGCGACAAGGACAGAAGCGGGTCGGAGGCAGCGGCGGTCATGGCGGTCAGGGGTCCGGGAAAGGCCCCATTCTCGCGCGTCCACCGGGTGGGGCACAATGCGGGCCATGCGACCGTTCAGTGCCCCCCAGCTCAATCCCGCCACCGAGACCGGCTGGCGCCGGACCTGGTTCGACATCATCTACCGCCACGACACCCGCCGGTCGCGCAATTTCGACCTGCTGCTGGTCTACGCCATCATCGCCAGCGTGCTGGTGGTGATGTTCGACAGCGTGCAGCGCTTCCACATCGAGCACGCCAGTTGGCTGTACGTGGTCGAATGGGGCTTCACCCTGCTGTTCACCGCCGAGTACCTGCTGCGCCTGGTCGTGGTCAAACGCCCGCTGCGGTATGCGTTCAGCATCTGGGGCATCATCGACGTGGCCTCGATCCTGCCCACCTACCTGTCGCTGTTCATTCCCGGCGCGCAGAGCCTGCTGGTGGTCCGCGCACTGCGCATCCTGCGCGTGTTCCGCATCCTCAAGCTGACCCGCTACATCGAAGAAAGCGGCGTGTTGATGGAATCGCTGTGGCGCAGCCGGCGCAAGATCCTGCTGTTCCTGTTCACGGTCATCACCATCACCATCATCGCCGGCACGCTGATGTATGTGATCGAAGGCCCCAACCATGGCTTCACCAGCATTCCCAGCAGCATGTACTGGGCGGTGGTGACCATGGCCACGGTGGGCTTCGGCGACATCGTGCCGCAGACCGTACTGGGCCGCTTCGTCACCTCGGTGCTGATCCTGATCGGTTACAGCATCATCGCCGTGCCTACCGGCATCTACACCGCAGAGCTGGCCAACACCATGCGCGACGCCGACCTGGCCGCGCGCCGCGATGCACGCGGGTGCCCGCACTGCGGGCTGGAGGGGCACGAGCCGGATGCGAGGCATTGCCGGCGGTGTGGCAGCCCGTTGCCGGAGACGTTCAATACGTAGGGACACGCCGCGCGTGTCTGCTTTCCGTTCCGGGGTCATGAGCGCCGGAGGGGTGGCTTCGGATGGTCTAAACGTCGGCCCCCAATCGGTGACCGATGCTTTTTCGCTTCGGATGCTTGTGCCGCGCTGCGCGCGGTTGCCACGCATGGCGTGGCACTACGAATTGTTACGTGCGCAGGACGATTTCAATCAAACGCATGCCGAGGCGTAGAGCCACGCCGCGCCCCATGACCGGCGTGCGCCATTTCGATTAACGCGTCGCCACGCGCCCGGGAATATCCGCATCAACGGGGCATGATTCTGTTGCGTGGCTGCGTTTGGCGCTTACAACAGGTTGCTGCGTTGAACGAGGTCGTTGTATTTGTTCAACAGCTTCAGCGGCGAGCCGCTCGGGGCCAGGGTGGGATGCTCCATCCACTGGGTTTCCAGCTTGCTGTACGGCGTCTTGTCGCGCACGCGTGCCAACCGCTCCTTGCTCTCGCGGCGGAACTGCTCGGCCGACATCTCGAACGTGGACCACTTGGTGTCGTTCTGCGCCGGCTTGACCTTGGCATGCGCTTCGTCGGAGATCGCGTTGAACGCCGCCACGCGCTCGGCACCCGCCGCCACGTCGAAGCCATCTTCGCCCATCACCTCGACCAGGGTCTTGGCTTCGAGCATCATCGACAGCCGATAGAACTCCATCGTGCGCCCTTCCGCCTTCTCCAGTGCCGCCAACTGCTCGCGCTGGGCCTGGTCGTTCTGCTTCTCCAGCTCACCGCTGAACGTCTCGCTCGCGGTGATGAACGCCGTCAGCGCCGCCATCAGCGGGGCGTGGATCTGCTTGCCCTTGGCGAAGGCATCGTCCTGGAAGTCTTCGCGGTCGTAATAGTCATGCGCCTCTTTGGCCAGCGGAGCCATCGCATGCAACTGCGCGAGATAGTCCTTCGCGGCGCCGTCGAGTGCAGGCAGCTTCGGCTCGGCGGACAGCGCGCGGGCAATGCTTTCGTCGCACTTCTTCAGGCGGAAGTCGTCCACCACGGTGGGGCCATAGCCGCGTGACTCACGCCCGGTCGGGCCTGCTTTAACGTCCTTGATCCAGTCCGTGTACAGCCCGATGCCGCGATGCAGGTTGGCGTCCATGCTGTTGTAGCAGTCGATGTAGTCATTGAGCTTGACCGTCAACGACTGCTGCGCATCCAGCTGCTCGGTGGCCGCCTCGGCTGCCGGGTCGGCCTTGGCCGGGGATTTGTCGCCGCAGGCCGACAGGGCCAGCGCGATCGAAACGGCCAGGGCGGCCGCAGATACCACGTGCTTCATCAACATCTCCGTGTTGAAAACGTTTCCAGAGATGTCATTCTACCAGCCCGCGGCGATGCAGGTCGCTACATCGCCGTGGGTTCGGATCAGAGGAACAGGTCGGGCAGCAACGGCCGCGACGGATCCACCGCATAACCGCTCAGGTCGGTGATGCCCGCCTGCGCCAGCACTTCGTCGTCCAGCAGGAACTGCCCACTGAAGCCCGCCGCCTCGCGGGTCAGCACCGCATGTGCGGCGTCCGCCAGGATTTCCGGCGTACGGCAACCGCCCACATCCACGCCGGGAATCATGTTGATTGCGTCAGTGGCGATGACGGTGCGCGGCCACAGTGCATTGACGGCCACCCCCTGTGGCCCGAATTCGGCGGCCAAGCCGAGCGTGACAAAGCTCATGCCCATCTTGGCCAGCGTGTACCCGGTGTGCGGGCCCCACCACTTCGGGTCCAGGCTCGGCGGCGGCGCCAGGGTGAGGATGTGCGGATTGGGCGCCTGCAGCAGATGCGGCAGGCAGGCCTGCGCGCACAGGAAGCTGCCGCGCGAATTGACCTGCTGCATCAGGTCGAAGCGCTTCATCGGCGTATCCAGCGTGCCGCGCAGCCAGATCGCGCTGGCGTTGTTGACCAGGATATCGATGCCGCCGAAGGTATCCACGGCCGCGGCCACGGCGGCGCGCACCTGGTCTTCCTCGCGGATGTCGCACTTCAGCGCCAGTCCCTGCCCGCCGGCGGCGGTGACCGCCTCGGCCGCGCTGTGGATGGTGCCCGGCAGCTTCGGATTGGGCACGGACGACTTCGCCGCGATCGCCACATTGGCGCCATCGCGTGCCGCGCGCAGCGCGATGGCCAGGCCGATCCCGCGCGAGGCGCCGGTGATGAATAGGGTCTTCCCTTGCAGACTGGCCACGTCGATCAACTCCTGCGAATTCATGATCGGCCAAGTATGCCGCGCCCACGTGCAATTAACCGCTCCTTGCGGATAGTGGCACCCCGGTTACCGCTGCGAGGTATTCACCATGCGCCGTTCCCGCTCTCTGTTTTCCGCCATCGGACTGATCCTGATCGCTACCGCCTGCCAACGCGGCCCAGCAGACGCCAGCCCTGCGACGTCCGATGCCACTGCAGCGGCGAGTGCCGCATCCACTGAGCAGGCGTCCGCCAACGGCCCGCTGCGTTGGAGCAACGCGGTGGTCTGGAGCGGCGACCTCAACAGCTGCCGCCAAGGCGAGGCAGCCGCCACCCGCGAATGCCTGGTCAAGGCCATGCTCGCAGGGGGGGCTAGTGACGATGCGGTAGCCGCCGCCAAACAGTTGAGCAGTGGCGGCGAGCTGGCCTATGTCGATGCCTGGCATGACCAGGATGGAATCGGCGTGGCAACGGTGAACTACCCGTTCCGCGCCAACACCAACCAGGGCACCCGCCTGATCGATGCCAGCGGCAAGCGCATCGATGTGGATGACGTGCCGATGGACGACACGCTGCGCGCAGACCCGGACGTGCAGGCGATGCTGAAGGCCGATCCGCAGGCGATGCCGTTCCCACCGGCGCAGGCGGCAGGCAGCGCGCCGCTCGAGGGCGGCGGCGTTCGCCTGCTGTACCGCACGCCGCTACGTGAGTGCCATGCGTGTGCGGACGTGGGTAGCGTGCAAATCGGGTATGACTTTGACGCCAAGCGGAATTTCATTGCGCAACAAGTGGTGCCGTGACCTGCGACCAGGCGCAGCCACCCATGGGGTGGCTCTACGCGATTTCATCGCGATCGTCCTGTGCACGTAACAACGCGTAGCGCCGGGCTCTGCCCGGCAGCCGCGCGTAGCGCGGCACAAGCGTCCGAAGGCTATGCATTGCCGCGCGCAACCATGCAGCCGAGATTTAGACCGGCCGAAGCCGCCCATCAGGCGTTCAGGCCTTCGGCCCCTGCCCCTCGTTGTCTTCCCAGTGCAGGATCTTCCGGGTCACGAACCGGTACACCGGCTTGCCGGTGCGGAACCACAGGTCGCGCACCCACGAGTGGCGCTTGAGCACGCGCTTCTCGACCGGCGTCAGCGACTCGCGGCAATACATGCGCTTATGCTTCAGCAGGTGGCGCAGATCTTCCCGTGCCAGCAGGCGCATCCAGCGCGAGCGCGGGTTGCCGATCACCGCGAGCTGGAAATCGATCAGCGCCGGTGAGCCATCCTCGCGCACCAGCCAGTTGGCCTCCTTGGCCAGGTCGTTGTGCGCGATGCCGTGGCGGTGCACGCGCTGCAGCAGGCGGCGCGCGGCGCGGAAGTAGGCCAGGTCGCCACGCGGCGGGCGCTGGTACATGGCGTCGCCGGCCATGAAGCTGCGGTCCAGCCAGTGCCCATTCCAGGCCAGCAGCGTCGGGGTGTCGGCCATGCCATTCAGATGCGCCAGCGCGCGCGCTTCGCGCCGGGCCAGCCACCACGCCGGCAGGCGCAGCCACCACGGAGTGGCACCCAGGTCGCGGCGGACGAAACGCTGTCCGTCCTGCTCCATCAGCAGGATGCGGCCAAAGCTGTCAGCCTTCAGGGCACGGGCGGAAGGTGGAAGCGGGCGATTCATGGTCGCCATTCTAGGCGGCAGATCACGTTCATTGCCGACAGATGTCGCACATTGACGTCTTCTGGCCGGCAGTCAGTCACTTTGCTCCCCCTATAATCGACCCATGGACTCGTCATGGATCGATGCCACGCTCGCGTGGATCTCAGCTCACCCGGTGCTCGCCGGCGCCGTCATCTTCCTCATCGCCTTCTGCGATGCAGTGATCGTGCTCGGCGCCATCGTGCCCGCCCTGCCCCTGCTGTTCGCGGTGGGCGTATTCATCGGCCTGGGCCAGATCTCCGGGCCGTATGCGGTGGCATGCGCGGCGCTGGGCGCCTTCGCCGGCGACGGCATCAGCTACTGGATCGGCCGCCGCTGGGGCGACCGGTTGCGCGGGGTGTGGCCCTTCAGCCGCTACCCGCAGCTGCTCGACCGTGGCGAAACCATGTTTCGCCGCAATGCTTTCAAGAGCATCCTGGTCGCCCGCTACGTCGGCGCGATCCGCCCGTTCGTGCCCGCCATCGCAGGCATGATGAACATGCCGGCGATGCGCTACATCCAGGCCAGCGGCATGGCCAGCCTTTCCTGGGCGGTGCTGTTCCTGGCGCCGGGCTGGGTGCTGGGCGAGGCCTACGATGCAGTGGCCGCGGTGGCCGGGCGGCTGGTGATGGTGCTGGCGCTGGTCGGCGTGGTGATGGGCGTTGCCTGGGCGATCGTGCTGTACGGCTACCGCTGGTCCGCCGCGCGCATGGATACCTGGCTGGCAAGTCTGCTGCGCTGGTCGCAGCGGCACCCCACCCTCGGCCGCTATTCGGTCTCCGTCTTCGACCCGCAACGCCGCGAATCGGTGCCGCTGGCGATGCTCGCGCTGATGCTGTTGCTGCTGGGCTGGTGCTGGTTCGCCCTGCTGATGGCGGTGGTCGCCCATGGCGAGCCGCTGAGCCTGGACCTGGCCGTACATGACGCCATGCTGGCGCTGCGCAACCCGCTGGCCGACTACCCGATGGCCGCGCTCGCCTCGCTGGGCGCCTGGCAGGTGCTGATGCCGGCAACGGCGGTGACCATGGGCTACCTGATCTGGCGCCGGCGCTGGATGGCGGCCGCGCATTGGCTGGCCGCGCTGGCCTTCGGGCTGGCGCTGACCAAGCTGCTGGGCGCCACCGTGCACGTGGTGCGCCCGCCGGATGCCAGCAGCGGCTTTGGCTTCCCGTCGGTGTCGGTGACCATGGCCACCATCACCTTCGGCTTCTTCGCGGTGCTCATCGCGCGTGAACTGCCCGGCCGCACGCGGGTGTGGCCGTACCTGCTGTCGGGCGTCATCGTCAGCCTGATCGGCTTCGCCCGCATCTACCTGGGCGCGCACTGGCTGAGCGACGTGGTTGGCGGCATGTTGTTCGGCATCTTCTGGCTGCTGGTGCTGGGCATTGCCTACCGCCGCCGCTTCAACCGCTCGTTCTGGGTCAAGCCGGTGTCGTGGCTGTTCTATGGCACGTTCGCCGTGGCCGCGCTGTGGTATGCGCCGCGCAACATCGCGGTGAAGCTGCAGCGCTTCGAACCGGCCCAGCCGGTGCCGGCCAAGGTGGCCGCGAACGCGTGGTGGGACAGCCAGTGGCGCGACCTGCCGTCGCGCCGCAATGAATTCGACGATGACCAGCGCTGGCCGCTGGACGTGCAGGTGGCCGGGCCGCTGGCGCCGCTGCAGCAGCGCCTGGAAAGCCAGGGCTGGCGCGTACAGCCGCAAGCCGGCTGGGAACAGGCACTGGTGATGCTGGACAAGTCCGCCACGCCGGACGAAGTGCCGGTGCTGCCGGCGACGCTGGACACGCAGGTCGAATCACTGCTGTTGCTGCGCGCGGGCAACGCGCCCAACGAGATCTTCGCGCTGCGCCTGTGGCCGGCGTCTGCGGAGCTGCAGCCGGGCGAACAGCCGCTGTGGCTGGGCAGTGCACAGACCCTGCATTACCAGCAGCATTTCCATCTGATCGGGATGTGGCGGCCGATGCGCGGCATCGACCCGTCGCTGAAGGCGGTGCGCGATGCGTTGGAAGGGTTGCCGCAGCAGGTGGAGACCCATCCGGATACCGGCATGCCGGTGTTGCGGGTCCGCACGTATTGAGGAATCACGACCAACGGTCGTGATCTACCGGGCGGTGCCCCGCCCGGTCGCCGGGTTACCAGTTTTCGTCGATCTGCGTTGAGTTCGCCGGCATCCAGCGCAGCAGGTCGTCCAGGCGCTGATGCGGGTCGTCGTGCTGCAGCAGCTGCAACCGTTGTGATTCCTCGAGCGGCAGCAGCTCGGCCAGCCGCCAGCCCACCCACGCGGCCTCGTCCAGCTGCGCCGGATGGGTCGGTGCGAACGCACTGCCCGCCTGTTCGATGATGTGGCCCAGCACGGTCGCCAGCAGCGCATGCTGCGGGCGCAGTTCGTCGTCATGGTCGGGCGCGGCCCACTCGACCTCGGCCATGATCAGGCCGTTGTCGCGTACCCGCACCTGGCGGACATGGAAGCGCCGGTGGCCGCGCAGGCGCAGCACCAGCACGCCGTCGGCGCCCATGTCGAAATCGTCGATGCGCGCCTCGACACCGTGCGCGGCCGGGGTGGCCGGCGCGCCGACTTCCTCGCCGTCCAGGATCAGGCACACCCCGAACGGGATGTCGTTGCGGCTGCATTCGCGCAGCATGTCCAGGTAGCGGCGCTCGAACACCCGCAGCCCCAGTGCGGCGCCGGGCAGCAGCACCGCGTGCAGGGGGAACAGTGGCAGCGTGGCGGTAGGCTCGGTCATGGCCGTCAGGCCTGCTGCAGCTGGGCCAGGAAGCGGCGCGGCGCGCCGTCGAAGCCGCCGTTGGACATGAACACCACGTGGTCGCCCGGCTGTGCGATCTGCCCCAGCTGCGCCAGCAGCGCGTCGGTGTCGGGCACGGCATGCGCCTGTCCACGGACGGCGGCGATCACACCGGCGGCATCCCACGCCAGCTCGGGGCGGTGCAGGAACACCACCGCGTCGGCCAGCGCCAGCGACGGCGCAAGGGCGTCGGCATGCGCGCCGAGCCGCATCGAATTGCTGCGCGGCTCCATCGCCACCACGATGCGGCGCTGCCCCACCTTGGCGCGCAGGCCTTCCAGCGTGGTGCGGATCGCAGTCGGGTGATGTGCGAAATCGTCGTAGACGGTGATGTCGCCTGCGCTGCCGATCACTTCCAGCCGGCGCTTGACGCTGCGGAAGGTGGCGAGCGCGGGAATGACCGCCGCCGGCTCCACGCCCACCGCGTGCGCGGCGGCCAGGGCGGCCAGGCCGTTGAGCACATTGTGCCGGCCCAGCAGCGACCAGCGCACCTCGCCCAGCGCCACGCCGCGGTGATGCACCACGAAGGCGCTGCCGTCGGCGTTGACCAGCTCGGCATGCCATTCCAGCGACGGATCGAAGCCGAACCGCTCCACCGGCGTCCAGCAGCCCATGGCCAGCACTTCGGCCAGGTAGGCGTCTTCGCCGTTGACGATCAGGCGGCCGCGCGCCGGTACGGTGCGCACCAGGTGGTGGAACTGACGCTGGATCGCGGCGACGTCAGGGAAGATGTCGGCGTGGTCGTATTCCAGGTTGTTGAGGATCGCCACCAGCGGGCGGTAGTGCACGAACTTGCTGCGCTTGTCGAAGAAGGCGGTGTCGTACTCGTCGGCCTCGACCACGAATTCGCGGCCCTGCCCCACGCGCGCGGACACGCCGAAGTCCTCGGCCACCCCGCCGATGAGGAAACCGGGCTCACGGCCGGCGGCCTGCAGCAGCCAGGTCAGGATGGTGGTGGTGGTGGTCTTGCCATGGGTGCCGGCCACGGCCAGCGTGTCGCGGCCGGGCAACACCTGCTCGGACAGCCACTGCGCACCGGAGATGTAACGCTGGCCGGCGTCCAGCACCGCCTCGACGGCCGGGTTGCCGCGCGACAGCGCATTGCCGACCACCACCTCGTCGCAGTCGGCACCGACGCTGTCGGCCCGGTAGCCGGGGTCCAGCGCGATGCCCAGCTGTTCGAGCTGGGTGGACATCGGCGGATAGATCGCCTGGTCGCTGCCTCGGACCGTATGGCCCAGTTCCCGCGCCAACGCGGCCACGCCGCCCATGAAGGTGCCGGCAATACCAAGAATGTGGATCGTGCTCATCCCCCGATTGTCGCCTATCGCCAACGCTGCGGGGTAGAGCCACGCCGCGCCGCGTGACAGGCGGGCGCCGGTTCGATGAACGCATCGCCATGCGCGCGGACTCTGCCGCCGATACGGGACGTGATTCTTGCGTGGCTGCGCACCAACCATCGAAAAGGAGGTCGGGGTGTAAGGGAATCCCCGATAGCGGTGTACTGTGAAGACGGACACAATTCATGGCGCCCGCCGCAGTACCCCATTGGTCCTACTCCCCAAGAGGCCATCCCCAGGGGGGCTCATATTGTGGGGCTCTGAGCAAGCCCGATCGCTGGCGCCTTACACCGCACGCCCGGCTCCAACAGGACCGGGCGTGCGCGTGTAGGTTGAAGGCGCCGCCAGGCGGCGCCCGCAGGGTTCAGCCCTTGATCGCCGCGTGGATGCGCGCTTCCACTTCTTCCAGCCCGCCCACGCCATCGACGCGTGCCAGGGTGCCGCGACCCGCATAGAAATCCACCACCGGCGCGGTCTGGTCGGTGTAGACCTGCAGGCGCTGGCGAACGGATTCGGGATTGTCGTCGGCGCGGCCCTGTTCGGCGGCACGGCCGGCGATGCGCTCGACCAGCAGCTCGCTCGGCACGTCCAGCTGCACCACCGCGTCCAGCGGCTGGCCGATCTTGGCCAGCAGCGTGTCCAGCGCATTGGCCTGGGCCACGTTGCGCGGGTAGCCGTCAAGGATGAAGCCGTTGGCCACATCGTCCTGGCCCAGGCGCGACTCGAGCATGCCCAACAGGATGTCGTCGGACACCAGGTTGCCGGCATCCATCACCGCCTTGGCCTGCTTGCCCAGCGCGGTGCCGGCGGCCACTTCGGCGCGCAGCAGGTCACCGGTGGAAATGTGCGCAATGCTGAGGTGTTCCTTCAGGCGCGTCGCCTGTGTCCCCTTGCCCGAACCGGGCGGTCCCAACAGAACCAATCGCATCAACCTGACTCCAACTTGGTAAAAAATGGAAGGGCGCGCGCCCCGGGATTGTCCACAATCACGCTGCACCGCAATACACGCACTTTACCTCATACCGGTAATGTCGCTGCAATGTCCTTCCCCCAGACCAAGGCCACACCATGTCCAAAGGTACCCTGCTCTACGCCCAGTCAGGTGGCGTCACCGCCGTCATCAACGCCACCGCCTCGGCGGTGATCAGTACCGCCAGGGCCAAGGGAATCAAGGTCTTGGCCGCGCGCAACGGCATCCTGGGCGCGCTGCGCGAGGAGCTGATCGACACCTCGAAGGAGTCGGCGGCGGCCATCGCCGCCCTGGCCCACACCCCCGGTGGGGCCTTCGGGTCGTGCCGCTACAAGCTGAAGTCGCTGGAGGCCGACCGCGCCCGCTACGAGCGCCTGCTCGCGGTGCTGCGTGCCCACGACGTGCGCTGGTTCCTCTACAACGGCGGCAACGACTCGGCCGACACGGCGTGGAAGGTGTCGCAGCTGGCCAAGGCCTTCGATTACGACCTGACCTGCATTGGCGTGCCCAAGACCATCGACAACGACCTGGCGGTGACCGACACCTGCCCGGGCTTCGGGTCGGCCGCCAAGTACACGGCCGTGTCGGTGCGCGAGGCGGCGCTGGACGTGGCCGCCATGGCCGAGACCTCCACCAAGGTGTTCGTGTACGAGGCCATGGGCCGTCACGCCGGCTGGCTGGCCGCCGCGGCCGGGCTGGCCGGGAACGGTCCCGACGAGGCGCCGCACATCATCCTGCTGCCCGAGCGCGCCTATGACGAGGCCGCCTTCCTGGCCAAGGTGAAGCAGGTGGTGGAACGCGTGGGGCATTGCGTGGTGGTGGCCTCCGAAGGCATCCAGACCGCCGATGGCCGCTTCGTGGCCGATGCCGGCGGCGGCAAGGATTCGTTCGGACATACCCAGCTCGGCGGCGTGGCCTCGCAGCTGGCCGCGCGGGTCAAGGACGCGCTGGGCTACAAGGTGCACTGGACCCTGCCCGACTACCTGCAGCGCTCGGCACGGCATATCGCGTCGAAGACCGACTGGGAACAGGCGCAGGCGGTCGGCAAGGCCGCCGTGCAGTACGCCCTGAAGGGCCAGAATGCGGTGATGCCGGTGATCGTGCGCACCGGCGACGCGCCATACCGCTGGAAGATCGAGCCGGCGCCGCTGCACAAGGTGGCCAACCACGAGAAGAAGATGCCGGCCGGCTTCATCCGCCGCGATGGCTTCGGCATCACCGACAAGGCCCGCGCGTACCTGTCGCCGCTGATCAAGGGCGAGGCACCGTTGCCGTATGGCACCGACGGGTTGCCGAAATACGTCACCCTGAAGAACGTGGCGGTGAAAAAGAAATTGCCGGCATTCGAGGCGTAACGGTCAAACCGGTGCCACGGAGCCACGCAACGCGTGGCTCTACCGGCAGGCCTTCCCCTCCACCGTCATCTGCGCCGCGAACATCGGCACCTGCGCGATCTTGCCGGCGGCGGCCTGCTTCTTGGCGTCTTCCAGATAGATGCGCGACTGGCCCTGGCCGTCCAGCTCGGTCTTCTGCACCACCGGCATGCGCCACACACGCACCACCGCCTGCTGCGCAGGGCAGGCGGCACTTGGCACCCGGATCACGTCGTTGAGCTTCCAGCCCTTGGCTTCGCTGGGCTGCGCCTTGTCGTAGTCGACAAAACGCGCGCGCGGCTGGCATTGCTCACTGGTACGCACCACGGCGAACTTGTAGGGCTGTGCGGCGTTGCCGGTGAACACGCCTTCCAGGCGTGCGCAGGCCTCGGGAATCTGGCGCAGGGTGTGCGCGGTGTTCACGGCCTGGGCCGCACCGACCGGGCGCTGCAGCTCGGGGGTTTCGGCGGCGGTGGCGGTGAGGACCGGCAGCAGGGCGAGCAGGATGAGGTGGCGGGGGGACATGGGCGGGGCCTCCTTGGGGATGGAGGGAGGCTGCACTGGGAGGGATGAATGGTGTGGCAAGGCCAAGCCGAAGCAGGCCGGGCAGAGCCCGGCGCTACGGTGCTTGCGCGCCCCCAAACGAGACGTGGCTGGCATCCCGGCGCATGGATGCCGCTGTTGTGGAGCATTTCCCTGCATAATCGGGGCGCACCAGGATTGCTGAACAAAGCCACACGCTTGATGACCGGGTACGGTCTGAACGGGTTGGTCCATCGTTGCAGCCCGTTGTGCCCCGCGTGGTGAGGTTCGTCCGTCGACTGGATGCCATCCATCACCCGGGAGGGGACATGCTGGAACGTTATGGGCTATCTCTGGCGCTGTTCTGCGCCATTCTCGCGATTCTCTACGGCATCGTGTCGGCACGCTGGATTCTCCGGCAACCGGCTGGCAATGCCCGCATGCAGGAAATCGCCGCCGCCATCCAGGAAGGCGCGCGCGCCTACCTCAACCGCCAATACCTCACCATCGGCATCGCCGGCGCCTTGCTGTTCGTACTCGTCGGCATCTTCCTCAGCTGGTACACCGCGATCGGCTTCGCGATCGGTGCGGTGCTGTCCGGTGCGGCCGGCTACATCGGTATGAACGTCTCGGTCCGCGCCAACGTGCGTACCGCCGAAGCGGCCCGCAACGGCCTCAGCGCCGCCATGGATGTCGCGTTCCGTGGCGGGGCGATCACCGGCATGCTGGTGGTCGGGCTGGGCCTGCTCGGCGTGGCCGGCTACTACGCGCTGCTGCTGCGGATGGGGCTGGACACTGCCGCAGCGCTGCACGCGCTGGTCGGACTCGCGTTCGGTTCGTCGCTGATCTCGATCTTCGCGCGGTTGGGTGGCGGCATCTTCACCAAGGGTGCCGATGTGGGCGCCGATCTGGTGGGCAAGGTGGAGGCCGGCATTCCCGAGGATGATCCGCGCAACCCGGCGGTGATCGCCGACAACGTGGGCGACAACGTCGGCGACTGCGCCGGCATGGCTGCCGACCTGTTCGAGACCTATGCGGTGACGGTGATCGCCACCATGCTGCTCGGCAGCCTGATGATCGCCGAAGCCGGTCGCAACGCGATCCTCTACCCGCTGGTGCTGGGTGGCGTATCGATCATTGCCTCGATCATCGGCGCGCTGTTCGTCAAGGTGAAGCCGGGCGGTTCGATCATGGGGGCGCTGTACAAGGGCGTCATCGTGTCGGGCGTGCTGGCCGCGATCGCGTTCTACCCGATCACCCTGCAGCTGATGCCGGACAACGCGCATGGCGCCTTGAACCTGTACATCTGCGCGCTGATCGGGCTGGTCCTCACCGGGCTGATCGTGTGGATCACCGAGTACTACACCGGCACCCAGTACAAGCCGGTGCAGCACGTGGCGCAGGCGTCCACCACCGGCCATGGCACCAACATCATTGCCGGCCTGGGCGTGTCGATGAAGTCCACCGCACTGCCGGTGATCGCGGTGTGCGCGGCGATCTGGCTGGCGCACTTCCACGGCGGGCTGTACGGCATCGCCATCGCCGCCACCGCGATGCTGTCGATGGCCGGCATGATCGTGGCGCTGGACGCCTACGGGCCGATCACCGACAACGCCGGCGGCATCGCCGAGATGGCCGAGTTGCCGCCGGAGATCCGCAACATCACCGACCCGCTGGATGCCGTCGGCAACACCACCAAGGCGGTGACCAAGGGCTATGCGATCGGCTCGGCGGCACTGGCCGCGCTGGTGCTGTTTGCCGATTACACCCACAACCTGCAGGCGGCGCATCCGGGCGAGGTGTTCGCCTTCGACCTGTCCGACCACACGGTGATCATCGGCCTGCTGATCGGCGGCCTGATCCCCTACCTGTTCGGTGCGATGGCGATGGAGGCGGTGGGGCGTGCGGCCGGTGCGGTAGTGGAGGAAGTGCGCCGCCAGTTCCGCGAGATTCCGGGGATCATGGAGGGCACCGGGAAGCCGCAGTACGACCGTGCGGTGGACATGCTGACCCGCTCGGCGATCCGCGAAATGATCGTACCGTCCCTGTTGCCGGTGGCGGTGCCGGTAGTGGTGGGCCTGTTGCTGGGGCCGCGCGCGCTGGGCGGGCTGCTGATCGGCACCATCGTCACCGGGTTGTTCGTGGCCATTTCGATGACCACCGGCGGCGGTGCCTGGGACAACGCCAAGAAGTACATCGAAGATGGCCACTTCGGCGGCAAGGGCAGCGAAGCGCACAAGGCGGCGGTGACCGGCGATACGGTCGGCGACCCGTACAAGGACACCGCGGGCCCGGCGATCAACCCGTTGATCAAGATCATCAACATCGTGGCGCTGTTGCTGGTGCCGTTGTTGTAGAGCGTGTTTGCCCCCTGACCAACAGTCGGGGGCTAGCTCGTAGAGCCACCCCATGGGTGGCTTCGCGGTGCCGGAACGGAGAGCAGCCACCCATGGCGGTTTACGTGCGCAGGATCATGGCTTTGACACGCATGGCGTGTCACTACGATCCTTGGTCGCTCGGGTCCGTAGAGACACGCCATGCGTGTCCCGCGCGTTGCCCGGTTGTTACGGCAACGGCGTCGGCCGCGACAACACGTACGCCGCGCTCGCCGCGAAAAACAGCCCCACCCCAAGCAGCAACGGCCACGACGGCCGCGCGCCCCAGCAGAACATCGCAAAACCAAATGCCATGCCGCCGGCGGCGAACGCCTTGCCCTTGCGGCTGACGGCGCCCTGCTCACGCCACGCGCGCAACGCCGGGCCATAACGCGGGTGCTCCAGCAGCTTGCGCTCGAAGCGCGGCGAACTGCGGGCGAAACACCCTACCGCCAGGATCAGGAAGATGGTGGTGGGCATCACCGGCAACAGCGCGCCGATCACCCCCAGCGCCACCATCAGCCAGCCCAGGCAGAACCAGAGCCACCGCATCAGCGCGGTCCGGTGCGGGCGTCAGTGCTCATGCGAACTCCAGCTCCACGTGGTCGTGCACGCTGCGGAATGCCGCGTCCGCCGCATCGATCACCTGCTGCTCCTCGGCCTCGCTGAGCACCACGCCGTCCAGCGCGGCGGTGAAGGCCCGCCAGTGGCGCGCGGCACCGTCGGGGTGCGCGGCCAGGTGGCGTGCGCCGAAATCGGCATCCAGGCCGAGCTGGCCGGCCATCTTGTACAGGATGGTGCCGCCGAGGTTGGAGCCCTCGGCCACGTACAACCAGCCCAGCGCCGCCGGCAGCGGCAGGTCCGGGTGCAGCCGCATGGGCACCGGCGCGGGCAGGGTCTGTTCCAGGTCGCGCAGGTCGCGGGTGACCTGCGGCAGCCGCCGGCGTTCGGCCAGGTCCGGCAGCAGGGCGTCCAGCGCGGCGTTGGCGTACAGCGCGTCGATATCGCGGTGGAAGCGGTATTGGACGCGCAGGAAGCGGGCGAAGCGCGCGCGGTCGGCGAAGATCTCGCCGGCCATGATGCGCTTGTCCAACGCGCCGTGGCTGTCGCGGGTTGCAGCCTTCAGGCGTTGGCTGCGGGTGGCTTCAAGGGTATCGATGGCAGTCATGGCGTTATGGCAGGAAGAGATGGCCGCACCACGCAGAGCGCGGTACAGGGATAAGACGCCTGCCACGCAGACTACCCCAACCCGGATTGCCGGGTCGCGTGCCCTCCCCCGATCCGGCGATGCCATCCTCACCCGGGCGTGGCGATAATGCGGGCTTCGTATCGCCCCACAAGGATTGCCATGATGGACACCACCGAAACGCGCATGACCACCCTGTTCCAGCAGTTGGGGCTGGAGGCCAGCAATGAGGCCATTGCCGCGTTCATTCTCCAGCACCAGCTACCGGCCGAGGTCAAGGTGACCGAGGCGCCGTTCTGGAACGACGGCCAGCGCCAGTTCCTGGGCGAGCAGCTCAAGTCGGATGCGGAGTGGGCCATCGTCGTCGATGAGCTCAATGAAGCGCTGCATGCGGATTCGGTTGCGGGTTGAGAGCCGGCGGCGTTGCGAGCAGCCACGCATGGCGTGTCGCTACGTGAGGCGCGGCGGCTTATCTGCCGCGCCTCGTTCTGATCAATAGCGCCAGGTCAACGCCAGGCGCATGATCCGGCCCGGTGCCGGCATCACGCCCAGCGCCAGCGGGTCCAGGTAGTAGCGATCGGTCAGGTTGTCCACGTTGAAGTCCAGCGCCAGCCGTTCGCTGGCCTGCCAGCTGGCGAACACGTCGACGATGGTGGCCGGCTGGTACAACTGCTGGATCGCCGACAGCCCCACGTTCCATTCCTTGTCCAGCTTGCTGATCGGCCCACCGTTGTGGATGACGCGGGTGCCGAAGCTCAGCCGCTGGTCGAGCAGGCGCGCGCCCAGGGTCAGGTTCGCGGTGTAGCGCGGCGGGTTCTGCGTGTTGCTGTAGGACCCTTCGAAACCACCGTCCACGCAGTCCGGCGTGTTGGCCAGCTCTTCGATCTTGCGCTGCACGCCGTACGCGCGACGCTCGGCGGCGATGTCCGGGGCGCAGGTCTTGGCCTCGACGTAGTAATGCGCCGACAGGTCGGCGAATACCTTGCCGCCGTCATAGCTGGACTGGAATTCCAGGCCGGACACCTTGAAGCGGTCGATGTTGCGGATGTACCCCGCCGACAGCGTGCGGTAGTCGCGGGTGATCAGGTCGTCGATACGCGTGTTGAAGTACGCCAGCTTGAATGCCGCCTGGTCGCCCGTCCCGAACAGATCATTCCTGACCGTGCTCACGCCCACTTCCCAGGTGCCCGCGCGCTCGGGCTTGAGCTCGTCGCCGACGGGCTTGGCAGCGGTGAACAGGCCCAGCGTGCTTTCAAACAGGCTGGGCAGCTTCACGCCTTCGGCGTACTTCACGTACACCATCGTCTCGTCATTGAAGCGGTAGGTGACGCTGGCCGTGGGCATGAACGCGTTGTCGGTGCGCCGGATCGGCTGCGACCAGGTCCAGCTGGTCGGCACGATCAGGTCTTCGGTGGCGGTGACATCGTGGAAGTTCCAGCCGCTGATGTCGGCGACGGTGCCCTTCTTGTACGGCGAGGCCAGCAGCGAGGCTTCGGTGAACTGGCCGTTCGCATCCGGGTACCAGTTGAGCATGGCGATGCGCTGCGCACGCCACGCCGGCAGCGCCGGGTTGCCGTTGAGCAGCTGGGTGTAGCGGTACTGTCCGATCACCTCCTCGCCGTCCGGCGTGGCCAGGCGGTTGCGGTCGTGGATGCTGACGCGGTTGAAGCGGCCGCCCACCAGCAGTTCCCAATGCTCGTCGGGGAGCCACTTCATCGAGGCCACCGCGCTGTATTCCTTACGCTCGGCATTGCGCAGGAAGCGGTTGTTGATCAGGTCGTCATGCTTGATTGGCGAGTTGCGGCCCGGACCGACGTCCTCGTCGCTGTACGACACGCCGTAGTCGAAGGTGAACAGGCCGGCGCTGTCGGTGGCCACATGCGTGGTGTTGGACACGTCCAGGCCGAGGCGCTGCTGCTGCATGCCGTTGCGGTAGGCGTCCTTGTAGCCCGGGTCGGTGTTGAAGGTCGGGCCGTCATACCACTCGGTGCGGCGGTCGAAGTACCACGGCGTGATGCCGGTGAGGCCGTTGTACATCAGGCTGTCGGCGTCGGTGTACCAGAGGTTGGCCTTGAGATCGACGACGTCGTTGTCCGGGTTGAAGCGGTAGCGCAGGTTGTAGGCATCCATGTCCACGCTGCCCGGCTCCCACTGCGGCACGCGGTCGCGGTCCACGCGGATGATCTGCGAGGCCATGATTTCGCCCTGCCGCCCGCTGTAGCGGCGATAGCCGGCTTCCAGGGTCTGGCTCTCATCGATCCGCCAGGTGCCCTTGAGCAGCACCGAATTGGACTTGGACGAGGTATTGAAGACCTCGGTGTTGGGCGGATTCAGCGGGGCGAGCGTGCGCCGGGTCTGCGGGAAATCGTCGTAGCCGTGCTTGCCGGAATAGTAGTTGCCGGTGTCGCGCCAGGCGTAGGCGGCGACCAGGTCGAAACGGTCCCAGTGCCTGGCGCCGGCAATGTTGAAGAACTGCCCGCCCAGGCTGTTGCGGTTGGTGCCCGGCGTGCCGCCGTAGGCCGGCAGGTCGCGCGCGCTGCCGTTGGACACGCCGCTACGCACGCGCAGGCCGCTGTCCTGGCCGTCGCGCAGCACGTCGCCGGCGTTGAGCGTCTCCATTTCCACCACGCCGCCAATGCCGCCGGACGCGTTGGCGCCCAGGCTCGGGCCCTTGGTGACGGTGAGGCTGGAGATCAGGTCGGGGTCCAGGTAGGTGCGCTGCGACTGCCCGGCATACCCGCGATAGGTGTCCATCGTGGACTGGCCGCCGTCGATGATCACCGGGATGCGGCTCTGGCCCTGGATGCCGCGGATGTTGAGGTCCAGCGCATTGGCGCTGCGCGGATCGCCTGCGGTGACGCCGACCACGCCCTTGACGATGTCGGCGGTGGACGTGCCGCGGAAGCGTTCAATCGTGGCGCGCGGCACGAACACGCTCGAGCCGGTGTTGCGGTACACATCCAGCGCGCGCTCGGCATCGCTGCCGGCATCGAACTGATCGCCGGCCACGCGCAACGGCGCGCTGACGATCACGCCTTCCGCGCGCGCGGCAGGCGCGGCACGCTCCAGCGTGACCGCACCGGCGCCAACCGCACGCGGCGCCAGCCCACTGCCCTGCAACAGCTGCGCCAGCGCGGTCTGCGCATCGAGCGAACCGCTCACTGCGGTGGAGTTCACCCCCGTCGCCAGCGCCGCCGGATAGGCCACCTGCACGCCGGACTGGCGCATGTAGCTGCGCAGCGCGTCGGCCAGGGGCTGGGCGGGAATGTCGAAGCGGTGGGTGGCACGCGTCATGGCGCTGTCGGAGGACTGGGCCAGCGCCGGCACTGCGCTCACCGGCACCAGGCCGGCGGCGAGCAACGCGATGCAGAGACGGGACGGGCGCGGACGTCGGCCCGGTCGGGAAGTGGGGAGCATGCTGAAACCTGTTGAAGAGGCAATGCCGTGGAAACGGCGTCCCCGCACAAGGTGCGGGCGCTGCGAAGTACGTGGCGGCGGCGGGTACGTTCGGGGGTAAGACGAATGGGGAAGGCCATTCCCCAAGACCGCGTCAGCGGTCGGCAGGCGCCACGATCGCCACGCCCATCGGCAGCCGCGTGATGCGCAGCCCGCCAGACATGGCCAACGCATCCAGCGCCTGCTCGGGCTGGTCCACGCGCAGCGCGGCGTTGACCGCCGGCAGTGCCGCCAGGTCGCCACGCAGGAAGGTCGGCCCGGACCGGTAGCGCGCGATCTGCGCCACCGCATCGGCCACGTCGGCCGTTTCCAGCAGCAGCTCGCCATCGCGCCAGGCCGCGATCCGGTCCGGCGCCACGTCGCTGCGCCGTGCGACCCGGCCATCGGGCGTGAATCCGGCGCGCTGCCCGGCCAGCAGATAGGTCCAGGCGCCATCGGGTGTTGCCGCGATCCGCACCTGCCCCTGTGAGACCTCGGTGTCCACCCCGTGCGCGGTGCTGGCCACGGCGAACGCCGTGGCGATGTCCTCCACTACCCCACCCTGCGCGGTGACCCGGAACGGCTGCTCGCGGCCCGGGGCAACCTCGAACCACGCCCGCCCGCGCAGCAGGCGGATGCTGCGCTGGGTGTCGTCGTAGTCCACGGCGATGGCCTAATCCGCATCCAGCACCGCACGGCTGCCATCGGGCAACGCAACCGTGGTCACTTCATGGGTCGTCAGGTGATCGGCGCGCAGCCGCAGCCAGGCATCCGGCGCCACCCAGACCAGTGCCAGCGCGGCCGCCAGGGCCAGGCCGATGCGCGCGAAGCGTCGCCGCGGCGGCGCCACTGCGGCCGGCGCCTCGCCCACGGCACGCCACAACTGGCGTTCGAATTCGAACGCACGCCGGTGCCCCGGCGCCGACAGCCAGCGCTCGAATTCCTGCATGCGCGGCTCGTCCACCGCGCCGGACGCCAGCCATGCGATCCAGGCCTGCGCTTGTTCGGCGACCAGGTCGGGATGGGACGGCGGTGGCGGTGCGGCTGGGGTGTCGTGCGGGCTCATGGCTGGCGTGGCGTGGCGGGTCAGGCGTTGCGCGCCCACGCCAGTCGTTGCAGCGCGGCGCGCACATGGTTTTCAACGGTGGTCACCGACACCCCCCGACGCCGGGCAATTTCCGCCTGGGTCAGGCCCTGCAGCCGGTTGAGGCGGAAGATCGTGCGGGTGGGCTCGGGAAGATGATCGGCGGCGGCCAGTACCCGCTGCAGCTCATCCTGTGCCATCGCCTGCTCTTCCGTGGACAACACCTCGTCCGGCCCCCACAGGTAGTGGTCGGCCAGCAGCCGCGCGCGGCGGCTGCGCTCCCGGCCATGGTCGGTGGCAAGGTTGGTGGCCAGACGGTACAGATAGGCGCGCGGGTTGTCGATTGCCACGCCGCCATCGACGCCGCGCGCCTTGAACCAGATCGCCTGGATCACGTCTTCGGCACTGCCGTCGCTGCCCAGGATGCGCTGCACCAGCCGCAGCAGCGCCGGGCGTTCGCGGATCAACAGTTCGGTCAGCGTGGCGGCGTTGGAGGACATGCGAAGGCGGCGCAGCGCAGCGCGCCGGTCGATCCGGAGGGGAGGCGCGGCATGTTACGCCTCAAATGAGAATGAGTCACGTTAAGTGCGGGGGCGGCGCACCGCACGCACCACGCCGCTGCGGCCCCCGCCGCAGTAGAACAGCCCGGCGCCGTCGGCTTCCACGCCGCTCACATGCATGCGTTCGGGCATGCGCAGCTGTTCCAGCACCTGCCCGTTGGTGGGGTCCACCCGGCGGATGTCGCTGTGTTCGCCATCATCGGTGCCGTGCCAGAGCTGACCGTCGACCCAGGTCACGCCGGTGACGAAGCGGTCCGACGCGATGGTGCGCAGGATCTGGCCCGTGGCCGGGTCGATCTGGTGGATGCGGCGTTCCCGGTACTGCCCGACCCACAGGCTGCCCTCCGCCCAGGCCATGCCCGAGTCGGCGCCCGCACCCGGCGCGGGGATGGAGGCCAGTACCTCGCCGCTGCGTGGGTCGATCTTGTCGATGCGCGCTTCGGCAATCTGGTACAGGTGGGTGCCGTCGAAGGTGGTGCCGGCGTCGCACGCCACCGCCAGCGAACGTACCGGCCGACCGCTGTCCGGGTCGATCGCCAGCAGCGCCGTGCCGGTGGCGGCCCATACGTAGCGACCATCGAAGCTGACGCCGTGAATGCAGTCGGCACCGTCGAACGGCCCGTATTCGCGCGCCACCTCCGCGTCGTGAACCTGCGGTGCGGCGGAAGCTGAAAGGGATGCACTGTTCATTGCAGATTCTCCTGGCACGTCCGTCATGGGTGCCTGCGAAAGACACTAGTCGCCCGGCAACGATCCCGGGAGTAACAAGATCGTCGTGAATCCGGCCAGCGGCGCCGCCAACCAACGCTGCGTGCGTCCCCGCCCGTGCGCGCGCACCTGCCCCGTGTCTTCAAGTGCCGCCAGCGCCCGCTGCACCGTGCGCTGGCTGGTGCCCAGCGCCAACGCGAGCGCCGAAGTGGACCACGCCGCACCGTCCGCCAGCAGGGCGGCCACCGCCGCCTGTTCGCCGTCGATCGGCGGTGCCAGCACCGCTACGTCCTGCCCGGGCGCTGCCTGCAGACGGTAGCCGGTGGCGGTCGCCTCGATCTGCAGCAGCCCTTGCACCAAGGCGCGTGCCCGGCCGATATCCACCCGCAGCCGCGCGCGGTGGGTCTCGTCCGCATGGCGCAGGCGGAACACCTGCGCGATCAGCTGATCACGGTCTACCCCGCCCGGCCACGCCTGGCCCAGTGCGCGCAGCAAAGCGAATGGCAGCGGGCGCCGTGCCAGGGAGCGCCACTGGCCACGCGCCCACACACCGCGCCGGCAACCGTCGATGACGCAGCACGGCGAGGCGAGCAGTTGCTGCACGGCGGCCAGGTCCAGCAGGTGCTCGGCACCGCCGTCGGTCCTGCGCGCGGCGGGCCGGGCCAACTGCTGCCGCGCCTGCGCCACTTCCGCCTGCAGCGCGCCAATGCCCGACACCTGCGCCGCAGCGGTGGCGTCCTTCAAAGCGGCCGTGGCCCGTGCCATCTGCAGGGCATGCGCCGCGAGCGCGGCGTCGGTCAGCGCCGCCATGGCCGCCAGCGCGGGCGTCAAGGCGCGTCCCTGCAGATGGGCCAGTGCCTCGGTCGCCTCCTGGCGCCGTCCGAGCAGCAGCCAACGTCGCGCCAGGATCAACCACGCCTGCAGGGCATTGTGGGGATCGACACGTGCCTCCAGCGCGGTAGCCGCTGTCAGCAATGCGGCGCTGGAGCCGGCCAGGTCGCGCAATGCCAGGGCCACTTCCGCCTCGGCTACCACGCAGCGTGCCCGCGCCAGCACCTCGTCGGGCCCGAACCCGCGCCAGGCCAGCCGAAGCAGCTCACGTGCCCGCTCCAGTTCGCCCAACTGGGCCATGGCCACCCCGCGCAGGGCCAGCGCGGGCGGATCCGTGCGCAGGGCGACATTGCCCAACGCGGTCAGGACGTCGCCTGCGGCGAGGGCGCGTGCGGCGGCGGCAAGGAGGGAATCCATGGGCGCAGACTAGCGTAGGCGGTGCCCTCGCTCGCAGACCGTGCTCATGGCGCGCCGGCAAGCGGCAGCAACGGCACGTTTGGGCTCACGAGGGCGGCTGGTGCAGGGTGAGGCAGTCGCCCACCGCTTCGTAGACACTGACGGCGGCGCCGGGCAGGCGCGCGAAGATCGCATTCGGTCCGGACAGCGCCGCAAACAGCGTTTCAACCGAGGTCCCTGCGGGAATCGGCAGGCGACACAGCCAGGTGGGCTGGCGCGCCACGATACGCCCGGACTGTTCATCCACCTCGACCTCGCTGGCCGCGAACGCCCATCGGCACTCACTGACCGATCCGCTGGCGGTTTCGACCGCGCAACGCAGGCGGAACGCCTCGATGTCGCTGAACTCGCCTTCGCAGAAGGTGTCGGCGCAGACATTGTCGAACCCGGCGTTGAGCCGGCGACCGAGGTCGTGGAACCTGTCCCAGTTGGCCTGCACGGTGGGGTAATCGACCAGATCGACGTGGGTCGGCGCCGCAGCGGCCGGTGCCGGGGTGAACGCAGCGGCCAGCAGTAGCGGCAGCGACAGTAATGAGGGGTGGATCATGGAACGGCTCCTTGGAGGTGAGCGGCGGGCGCCGCGGATCAGGGCAGGCAGTCCTGCAATGCGTCGAACAGGGAACGACCCGACCCGGGCAGGGCGTTGAACAGGTGGCCGGAGCTGTCGGGCTGCCAGTCGAGCGCAGCCAGGAAGGTGGCCACCAGCAGGCCTGGCGGCAGCGGGACCGGACAGAGCCAATGGCGGACGTCGGTCTGCAGCGCCCCGGTTCCCGGATGGACCTGGTCGCGGCTCGCGGCGACCGGCAGGCGGCACGCACGAACACCGTCGGTGCGGGTATCGACCACGCAGCTCAGGCCCAGCAGACGGTAGTTGCCATAGCCGTCCGCGCAGAAAAAATCGGGACATAGGTCGTTGAATTCATAGACGATCCAGTCATTCAGCGCGTGAAACCGCCGATCCCCAGGCGTGTCATCGGGCCCCACCCATTCGGCCAGGTCGATATAGCGTGGCGGCGCGGCGTGCACCGCGAACGGCAGCAGCGCGACGGTGAACGCGAGCAGGCAGTGCCGGAGCAGCAGCAGGGCGGTGGGCATGGACAGCCTCGGGGTTCCAGGAGCCACCACGGTGCGCCCGGGCGGCCCCGGAAAGCATCGGCGGCCGCCGCGCCGCGGGGTCAGGAAGCGCCGTCTGGCCACGTCGGTGGCTGCCGGCCTGCACGGCGGGCGGCAAACGCATAAAATGGGAGGTCTTATCGCGACAATCCCCCTCTCGGAGCACACCATGGGTCTGGAACTCGTCTCGCCCGGCAAGAACCCGCCGGAAGAAATCAACGTCATCATCGAGATCCCGAAGGACTCGGAGCCGGTCAAGTACGAAGTGGACAAGGAAACCGGCGCGATCTTCGTGGACCGCATCCTCTCCACCCCGATGCGCTACCCCTGCAACTACGGCTACGTGCCCAGCACCCTGTGTGGCGACGGCGACCCGGCCGACGTGCTGGTGGTGCTGCCGCTGCCGCTGGTGCCCGGTTCGGTGGTGCGCTGCCGTCCGGTGGGCGTGCTGAAGATGAGCGACGAGGCCGGCAGCGACGAGAAGATCCTGGCCGTGCCGATCTCCAAGGTGTTCAGCGGCTACGCGCACGTGGAAGACATCGAGCAGGTGTCCAGCCACTGGCTGGAGCGCATCGGCCACTTCTTCGAGCATTACAAGGACCTGGAGAAGGGCAAGTGGGTCAAGCTGGACGGCTGGGGCGGCGCCGCCGAAGCCAAGCAGATCCTGGTTGACGCGCACAAGCGCTACCTCGCCGAGCCGCGCTGAGCCCGGCCTGCCCCGCTCCGGCGCCTGCCGCCGGAGCGATGGGCATCACGTTTTTACGATGCGGCACATCACTCTTTGTGCCGGATTGGGTACATTGCGACTTCTACACCGTCCACGGTGCGTTTCACCGTGGTCACCCAGGGGACTGTGTCGTGCGTATTCTGCTAGTTGGGGACGAAGCCAGCCTGTCGGCTGAGCTGATGGATTTCATTGCCGATCTTGGGGAAGAGTGGCAGCCGCTGACGGCGCCGGATGGCCAGTCAGCCATGAGTATCGTGGCGTCCACGCCGATCGATGCGGTGATTGCCTGCCCCGTACTGCCCGATCTCACGGCCACCACGCTGCTGGGCCAGATCCGGACGCTGCGTCCGGAGACGATCCGCATCGCGCTGGTGGATGCGGCCCAGGGCAACCGGCCGCCGCCGGCGCGCCTGATCGGCGTGGCCCATCGTTTTCTGCCGTTGCCGCTGGCACCGGAAGTGCTGCTTGAAGCGCTCACCAGCCTGGAAGAGCTGCGCGAACTGCTGGACAGCGCGCGCCTGCGCAGCGCCATCGGCCGCATCGAAAAGCTGCCCTCGCCGCCGCACCTGTACCTGAGCCTGACCCAGGCGCTGGAGCATGACGACGACACCGATACCGCCGATGTCTCCAAGCTGGTCTCGGCCGACCCGGCCATCGCGGCGAAGGTGCTGCAGCTGTCCAATTCGGCGTTCTTCAACAGTGGCCGGACGATTTCCGACCTGCGCACGGCCGTGACCCGGCTGGGCCTGGCGACCCTGCGCGACCTGGTGCTGGCGAGCGAGGTGTTTTCCGCATCGCCGCTGTCGGGCGCCGAACGCAACGCGCTGCAGCAGCGTGCGCTGCTGGCCTCTCGGCTGGCGGCGAAACTGCTGCCCGATTCCAGCGCCGAGCTGGGCGCGACCGCCGCACTGCTGGCCGATATCGGCCTGCTGCTGCCGGGCGTGCGCAACGAACGCACGGATCCGGCCAGCGATGCCGACCCGCGCCCGGGCCACAGCGAAGCCGGTGCCTACCTGCTGGGCCTGTGGGGCCTGCCGATGCCGATCATCGAGGCGGTGGCGTTCCACCTGCAGCCGCAGCGCTCGAACACGCGCAGCTTCTGGGTGACCGGTGCGGTGCATGTGGCGCTGGCGCTGGTCAACGGCGACCCGGTGGACGAGGAATACCTGCAGCGTGCCGGCGTGCTGGCCAAGCTGCCGCAGTGGCGTGACCACGCCAATGGGCTGATGGGTCTGGCTACCGCGGACGCGTAACGCGCGACGACCAACGGTCGCCGCCTACCGGCGGCGTGGGAAACGATGATGGCGTGCCGTGAGGCGCGCCATTTTTTTGTGCGCGGACACGACCAACGGTCGTTGCCTGCTGGTAGATCACGACCAACAGTCGTTGCCTGCCGGTAGATCACGACCGTTGGTCGTGATCAAAAAAAGGGCGGCCCTTGCGGGCCGCCCTCGTTTCATTGCACCAGTGGTTCGATGGATCAGAACTTCTGGGTGTACTTCAGGTAGTAGAAACGACCGATGTCGAAGCCGCCGTAGTACGAGAAGCTCGAGTTCGGCTGGCTGTACATGATCGGACCTTCGTGGTTGAACACGTTGTTCGCGCCGGCCGAGATGGTGGCATCCCACGGGGTGTTGTAACGCACCTGCAGGTCATGGAACGTGTTCGAACCGGTGTTGCGCACCGGGATGGCCAGCGTGTACGCCGACTGGAAGCTCGGGTTGTTGCACTCCGGGCCGCCGTCGATATCGTACGCGCACTCTTCCTTCAGGCCGGAGTAGTAACGCACACCCCAGTTGACGCCGAAGTTGCCGTAGCTCCAATCGACATTCAGGTTCGAGCGGACGCGGAAGTTCGCGCCCCAGTCACCCGTGCCCCAGCCAGTGTGCTGCTCGACGGCGGTCTGCTCTTCGTTGTCACGCTTGTACTCGAGGTAGTCCACATACGTGGTCTTCCAGTCGATGACGATGTTGCCGAAGGACAGTTCCGGCAGGCGGTACTTGACGCCCAGGTCGTAACCTGCGGTTTCCTGGTAGCCGCCGTTGATCAGCGTACGGGTCACGTCGACCACCTGGCCCGAATCGGCATCACGCACGAAACGGTCGCAGGCGTTGGCGTTGTTCAGCACGTAGCACTGGTTCAGGATCGAGGTGACCGACTCCGCCGCGATGACGTTGTTGATCCGGATCTTCCACCAGTCGAGGCTGATGTCCAGGCCCTGCACGAAGTTCGGGCTGTAAACCAGGCCGAGGGTCCAGGTCTTGGAGGTTTCCGGGGTCAGCTCCTTGTTGGAACCGGACAGGTACGCGTAGTTCGACTGCGCACCGGCGCCCGAGGCATCGACGCCGCCCGACGCTTCCTGACGGAAGTTGGCCGGCACGACAGCCGCACAGCGAGCCGCAACGTCACCGTTGCGCACGGCTGCACCGAAGGAGGTGTCGCACGGATCGGTGTACTTGTCGAAGGTTTCCGAGGTGCCGCCGTACAGATCAGCCACGGTCGGTGCACGGAAGCCCGTCGCGTAGGTGCCACGGACCAGCAGGTCGTCGATCGGCTTCCACTTCAGGCCGAACTTGCTGTTGATCGTGTCGCCGAAGGTGTTGTAGTCCGAGTAACGGCCAGCCATGTCGACCGACAGTTCCTTGGCGAACGGCAGGTCAGCCAGGATCGGCACGTTCAGCTCGAGGTAGTACTCGTCCAGCTTGTAGCCACCGGCGGTCGGCGCGCCGGCCAGATCGGTGCTCAGACCCGACTGCAGCAGGGCGTCCGGGCTGTAGTTGGCGTCTTCTTCGCGGTGCTCATAGCCGGTTGCGAACGACAGGTCGCCCGCCGGCAGGGTCACGATGGAACCGCTCAGGTTGGCGCTGTACACCTTGCTGGTGGTGACCGAGGTATCGTGGCTCGGCAGGAACAGGTAGTTCCGCAGTGCCTCGTTGTCCAGCGAGCCCTGGCCTGCAGTGCCGTACGGCAGCAGCGGGTTCCACGGGGTGCAGCCAGCGATCGGGGCGGCAGCGGAACCGCACTGGGCCACGCCATTGGCATCGATGTACGACGCACCGACGGCGTTCTGCACATTCGGGATGAACAGGTTGCCGGTGCCGGTCTTGACGCCCTTGTTCCGGTTGTAGACGTAGCCCACATCCCAGTCGAAGTACTTGTCAGCGAATTCGAACGAGCCTTCCAGACCGCCGCTGAAGCGGAAGGTGTTCAGCTCGGACTTGGTCTGGCGCGGCATTTCCCAGGTACGACGCATGAAGTCGACGTCGGTATCCAGGGGGTTGAACACGCTGTCGGCCGACAGCTGGGTGCCGTACGGCACCGAGCGGTACGGATAACCGGCGATCTGCTGCAGCGCTTCACGCTCGGTGTACAGAACGCTGGCGTTGCCGCGGATGCTGTCGGTGAAGTCGAACTGACCATTGCTGAAGACCGAGCGACGCTTGATGCCGGTCGACAGGAACATCTGCTGCGACGGGTTGGACAGGTCGGCGTTGGTCAGCGCGTGGTAGTCGGCAAAGTTGGTCGGATCGCCACCCTGGTTCAGGGTGTAGTTGCCGCCCGGAGTGACCAGCACGCCGTTCTCGGTGATCGCGCTCCAACCGTTGGAGTTGTCATCGGTCGGGGTCGGGTGACGGTAGCCGTTGGAGCTGGCGCTGTAGCGACGATTCTTCGCCAGCACCGGCTCTTCTTCGCTGTATTCGGCGCCGAAGGTGATCGAACCACGCTCGCCGGTCTGGCCGTAGACGAAGTTGTAGGTGGTCTTGTCGCCGTCGCCCTGACCGTACTGGCCCTTGTAGAAGCTGGCTTCCAGACCGTCGAAGTTCTTGCGGGTGATGATGTTCACCACGCCGGCGATCGCATCCGAACCATAGATGGCCGAAGCGCCATCGGTCAGGACTTCAATGCGCTCCACGACCGAGGTCGGGATCGATGCCAGGTCGGTGTAGCCGCCGGAGCTGACGCCCATGCGCTTGCCGTCCAGCAGCACCAGGGTGCGTTCCGGACCCAGGTTGCGCAGGTCGACGTACTGGCCGCCGACTTCTTCGCCCGACGACAGTGCGTCGGCGCGGCTGATGGCCGGGGAACCGGTGGCCGACAGGTTCTGCACGATATCGGCAACGCTGGTGAAGCCCTGCTTCTCGATGTCGGCACGCGTCAGCGCGATGACCGGCTGAGCAGTTTCCATGTTGGCCTGGCGAATGCGCGAGCCGGTGACCGAGATGCGATCCAGGTCAGTGGTGCCGGAGGCTGCTTCCTGTGCCGAGGCAAGGCTCGGCACGAGCGCCAGCGCAATGCTGGCCGGCAGAAGACCCAGCCGCACTGCGGGAGTACGAAAATTCATCAATCTCTCCAAGGTACGTTAGTAGCGTGTTAAACCGCCTCGGAAAGTTACGATTGCGTTACCGTTTATTATTTGCGCGATGCCACCGGACTCTTTGCCGACTTTGGCGGGAGTAGTGCGCCGGCCTGACGGAAGCCCGATGCCGACTGCCCATACCGGGCGCGGAATGCACGCGCGAAGCTGCAGCAATTGTCGAAACCGCTTGCGGCAGCTACTTCGCCGATCATCATGTCGGTGTCGCGCAGCAGGTCGGCGGCACGTTCCAGGCGCAGTCGCGCCGAGAGCGATTGCGGACTCTCTTCGTACAGGCTCTGGAACGTCTTGGACAGATACCAGCTGGAGAAGTTGGTCAGTTCGGCAAGCTCGCCGATGCGCACCACCCGGTGGCTGTTGCCTTCCAGGAACAAACGCGCACGCTGCATGCGGCCAAACACCTGGCGCTTGCGCAGACGCGAACGGCCCGGACAGCGCTGAACGCCGGTAGCAAGCGCGCCCTGCAGCGAGGCCAGATGCAGCAGCACCGGGCGCAGCGACTGTGCCGGCTGGCCGTTGGCGAGCGCTTCGCGCCACAGGCGCAGGGCAACCCGCACTTCGCTGCGCGACATGCTGCCGCGGCCGGCATAGAGGCTGCAGTCGGCCAGCTCGCCGAGCGCACGCATGGCCTCGGGCGTCAGGCTCAGGCCAATGCACAGGCCATCGCGCCCGGCCTGGATCATCGGCTTGGATTCCTTCTCGAACGCAATCCACTCGCGCTGGCGCAGCCGGAACTTGCCCTCCTTCGATTCGACCCAGGCGCTGCCGCGCAGCTGCATCCACACCGTGAAGGTGGTGCCGGCGGTCTGCAGGCTGCCCAGCCGGGCCACGCCCAGGCACGTCGGCAGCGGACCGTCGTCGACGATCTTGTCCAGGGAGAGCGATTGGCCGCGATCGGCGAGAGAGAGCTGACGCATGACGTGCACCGGGGTTTGCCGTTACGGGGCAACCGTTTTGCCAAATCAGGCGGGCAGCGTCAGGAACGAACTACGAGATTGATCCGAATTCGACACGAGGTCGCCACGAAAGAATCACGAAGGCTATTTCCCCTTCCAGAACAATACGTTGCTGATGGAGGAGAACACCGGGCGCGGCGGTTCGGGCATCGTCATCACCCCGATGTCGGCCCCGTCGGCCACTGCCAGCGCCAGGTACAACGCGCTGCCGTCGGGTTGCGCACTGAATCCGTTGCCGGCGCTGAGCCGCTCGGCATCCAGGCAGTACTCGGCACCGGCCGACGGGGTGCTGATCCGCGCGAAGGCGGTGGCGCAGTCGGCGCTGCTGGACAGGTAGCCCAGGCTGCCATCGCGTGCCACGGCCCAGGTCCGGTAGCGCCAGCGCGAGGGCCGGTCCTCGCTGACCTGCTGGATACTGGCCGGGTCCAGGTGGGCGTCCGCCGACCACAGCCCGCCCGCCGACAGCCGGGTGAACAGAACACGCTGCTGGGCGGTATCGAATCGTGCCTGCGAGACGCCCTCGATCTGCCCCAGCAACTTCCAGGGTGAGCTGCGCCGATCGAACAACGACAGGCGCATGCGTTCGTCCTGGTCGCGCTCGACCACCAGCACATGGTCGTTGTCGCCGGCGTACAAGGCCTGCAGCGGCTGCGCGACCGGGACGGGCAGCGCCACGACCTGCTCGTCGCGCGGCGACACCTCGTAGATGAGCGGCTGCCCCTGCCCGTCACGGCCGGAGACCAGCAGATGCGTGCTGTCGGCCGACCAGTCGGCGGCCTGCCGGGTTTCCGGGCGCAGGCCCTCCACCGGGCGCAGCGACTCCGGGCGGGTCAGGTCCGCCCACCACAGGCCGTAGTTGCCCGAACGGTCCGAGGTGAACACCAGTTGCTGGCCGTCCGGCGCCAGCATTGGCTGGCCGTCACGCCCATTGGACGGGAACAGACGCTCGGGCGTGCCCGGGCGTCCGTCGGTGACCGGCACCCGGAACAGGCCGAACTGCGCCTTGCGGTGCACGAAGGCGAGCATGTTGTTGTGCCGCGACAGCGCTGGCGACTGCGCATCGTCGATGCCCACGTCGCGCAACGTGCGGGTCTCGGTGTCCAGTTCGTACAGCCGCGCCTCGCTGTCCACGCGGCGGCCAAACACGATGTGGCGGCTGTCGCTGCGCCAGGCCCAGCCGCGGATCTCGGCCGAATCATTGGTGAGCTGCTCGGGCACCCCGCCCTGCGCCGGCAGGCGCCACAGGTCGCCGATCTGCGGGTTGCGCACGAACACGATCCAGCGCCCGTCCGGAGAGAAGCGCGGCGCGTAATCGAAACTGTCTTCGGCCACCGCATAGTTCAGTGCCGTCCACTGGCCACTGGCGATATCCAGCACGCGGATGCCACGGTACGCGTGGCGCCCGGACAGCGAGCCGAACACCAGCCCGCGCCCGTCGGGCGTCCAGTCGAAACTGAGCAGCTCGGTACCATCGCAACGGGTCACATGGCGCAGCGCGCCGCCCGTGGCGCTGCCGATCAGCACCTCGCAGCTGGCGCCGGGCCCGAACCGGGCGAACGCGATCTCGCGGCCATTCGGCGACCAGCTGGGAAAGCGGTCCGAATGGCCCGGCGACGTATCGGCCAGCGCACGCGCCGGCGCATTGCCCGAGGTCTGCACTTTGATGGTGCTGCCGCCGTGGGCGGTGCCGTCGGCCTCGTAGGCGACCTGCGAGCCGTCCGGGGACACCGTGGGATAGGTTTCGAAGCCGGAGGTGGCCGTGATCAGCCGGTACGGGCGCTGCGGGCTACCCACCACGCGGCTGCCGTCGGCCAGCACGCCACTGCCGCTGGGTTCCTGACCCGGACGCTGCAGCAGCAGCGCGGTCATCACCAGCAGGGCCACGACCATGCCCAGCCCGACGGCCAACAGAACGTAGCGACGCATGCGCCGCCAGCGGCTGCGCGGCCGCGTGCGCGGCGCGGCGCTGGCCGCGGCGAACACGGCCGACAGCGCGTGGCGTTCGTCTTCATTGGGCGCTGCGTCGGTCGCCGTCTCGGGCGCGGTGTCTACCAGCTCCGTGACCGGCTGCAGCAGCCGATAGCCGGACTTGGCGATGGTTTCGATATAGGCCGCGCCGCCCTCGTCGTCGCGCGAGAACGCCTTGCGCAGCTGGGTGATGGCCTGGGTCAGTACATCGTTGGTCGGCAGCGTGTCCGGCCAGACCTCGGCGAACAGCTCCTCACGGGTCACCACGGCACCCGGCACGCGCATCAGCACCCGCAGCACGCCCAGCGCCTTCGGCGTGAGCCGGCGGACACGACGCGCACCGTCGACCATCACCTCACGCGATGAAATCGTGATCGTGCAGTCGCCGATCCTGATGCGGTCGGCCGTGGCGGTGCCATTCTCGATGCTGATCATTCCGGTGATACGTACAACAGCAGGGCAACAGGAATGCAGCACTCACCGAATCAGGTTACTGATCGATCGAACCGCCAGATTCCGCAAAAGGCATCAGCGCAACGCGCAAAACCACTGAACCGCGCGAATACTAGCCTATGCAGGTTAAACCGCGCCTGTGCGCGGGGACGACATCAGGCCCTCTCTCGCCGACGAATCCACATAAACTGCTTCACTATTCGCGCCTCCGGGCGCGAATTTTTTATGTGCGATTCAGAATTACTTTATCCCTGATTCAGTTTCGCGCGTTTCGGATCATCGTCAGCCCGACCAGCCGGGACACCACCAGCGCCACGTACATCACCCCCGCGAACTGCTCCAGCATCACCAGCGCACGCGCCTGCGGATGAACGGGCACCACGTCGCTGAGCCCCACGCCGGACAGCAAACTGAAGCTGAGACAAAGCAGCTCCATCCAAGTGCGCAGCTCACTTTCGCTGGTCGCCATGAAGCTGCCGGGGTACCACTGCTGGCACACCGCGAAGGCGAACGCGAACGCCCACGCCAACAACGTGAAGGTGGCACCGGCGGCGAACAGCTCGTCGCGGGTGACCTTATGGTCCTGCAGCATGTACGCGATCAGGCTGCCGGCGGTATAGAAGTAGAGCAGGCATTCGAGCAGCTGTGCCGTGGTGACCAGGGCGGGCCGGCCCAGCAACGCGCCGGCAATGGAGAACACCACCGAGGGAATGGCCAGCACCAGCGCCACCCACATGCCCAGCGGGCTGCGCCGCACCACCCATAGCGCCAGGCCGAGCACGGCAATGCCGAACGCCCCGAACAGCGCACGGCCCGCCCCGGATTCGTCCATGGCCGGGTACAGCAGCACGCCCAGCAGCTGCACGCCGAGCAGCCAGGCCGAGGGATGCCGGCGGGCGATGGCCAGCCATTTGGTGGTGCGTGCGATCGCCATCGTGGTGGTCCCTGCCCCTGTGTCGGTCGGCCGAAGCTTAACGGAGGCGGCACCGAGGCGGCATGACGGCCGCCCCGGCACCCCGCGATTGGCGGGTCATGGCCCTATGCAGTCACGACCAACGGTCGTGACTTACCCCGGTCGGTAGACCTCGGCGCCGAGTTCGCGGAATTGCGTGGACTTCTCCGCCATACCGGCGGCCAGCGCGGCCTGCTCGTCCAGCCCCTGCCCCGCCGCATAGTCGCGCACGTCCTGGGTGATCTTCATCGAGCAGAAGTGCGGGCCGCACATGGAACAGAAGTGCGCCAGCTTGTGCGCGTCCTTGGGCAGGGTTTCATCGTGGAACTCCTTGGCCTTCTCCGGATCGAGGCCGAGATGGAACTGATCCTCCCAACGGAATTCGAAGCGTGCCTTGCTCAGCGCGTTGTCGCGTACCTGCACACCAGGATGGCCCTTGGCCAGGTCGGCCGCGTGCGCGGCGATGCGATAGGCCATGATGCCGTCGCGCACGTCCTGGCGGTTGGGCAGGCCCAGGTGCTCTTTGGGGGTGACGTAGCAGAGCATGGCGGTGCCATACCAGCCGATCATGGCCGCGCCGATCGCACTGGTGATGTGGTCATAGCCCGGCGCGATGTCGGTGGTGAGCGGCCCCAGCGTGTAGAACGGCGCCTCGCCACATTCGCGCAGCTGCTTGTCCATGTTCTCCTTGATGAGCTGCATCGGCACATGGCCGGGGCCCTCGATCATGGTCTGCACGTCGTGCTTCCAGGCGATCTTCGTCAGCTCACCCAGCGCTTCGAGTTCACCGAACTGCGCGGCGTCATTGGCATCGGCGATGCAGCCCGGGCGCAGGCCATCGCCCAGCGAGAAGGTCACATCGTAGGCCTTCATGATCTCGCAGATGTCCTCGAAGTGCGTGTAGAGGAAGTTCTCGCGGTGATGGGCCAAGCACCACTTGGCCATGATCGAGCCGCCGCGCGAGACGATGCCGGTGACGCGCCTGGCGGTCAGCGGCACGTGACGCAGCAGCACACCGGCATGGATGGTGAAGTAGTCCACGCCCTGCTCGGCCTGCTCGATGAGCGTGTCGCGGAAGATCTCCCAGCTCAGTTCTTCCGCGCGCCCGTCCACCTTCTCCAGCGCCTGGTAGATCGGCACCGTGCCGATCGCCACCGGTGAGTTGCGCAGGATCCATTCGCGCGTTTCATGGATGTGCTTGCCGGTGGACAGGTCCATCACGGTGTCGCCGCCCCAGCGGATCGCCCACACCAGTTTCTCCACCTCCTCGGCGATGCCGGAGGACACCGCGCTGTTGCCGATGTTGGCGTTGATCTTGGTCAGGAAGTTGCGGCCGATGATCATCGGCTCGCTTTCCGGGTGATTGATGTTGTTGGGCAACACCGCGCGGCCGCGTGCGATCTCCTCACGCACGAACTCGGGCGTGATCGAGGCGGGGATGGACGCGCCGAATGACTGGCCCGGGTGCTGCATCAGCAACGCCTTGTCACGGATCGCCTCGATCCGCTGGTTCTCGCGGATCGCCACGAACTCCATTTCGGGCGTGATGATACCGCGCCGGGCATAGTGCATCTGCGTGACATTGGCACCGGCCAGCGCGCGGCGCGGCTGCAGGCGCGAGGGGAAGCGCACCGCGTCGAGGCGGGCATCGGTTTCGCGCGAGCGCCCGAAGGCCGAGCTCAGCCGATCCAGCAGTTCGGTATCGCCGCGCTCGGCCACCCAGCCCGCGCGCAACGCGGGCAAGCCGGTGGAGAGGTCGATGCGGGCCTCCGGATCGGTGTACGGACCGGACGTGTCGTACACCGTCAGCGGCGCGTTCTCTTCGCCGCCGAACAGCGTGGGCGTGCGGGTCAGCGCGATCTCGCGCATGGGCACCTGCAGGTCGCTGCGCGAGCCCGCCACGTGGATCTTGCGCGAGCCGGGAATGGGCCGCGTGACCGATTCGGACAACTGCTGGGCCTGTTGCTGCAGGGCGGAAGGGTGTGCGTTCATCGGGCATCGTCCTGGGTTATCGGTGCGAGGGTTCGCACGGCAAGGGACGAAGCGGCGGCGCACGGCAGGCGCACGGCGCGCGGATGCCAGGCGGGGGCTGGGCGGCGCGGTGCATCGGCTGTTGCGAAGCTTCCCTACGCCGGTATCAACCGGATCAGGTTCGAAGGGACTGTCTCAACCGTGGCCACATGGCCGCGGTACCCCCGCTTCGGGGCCGATTAGACCACAGCTGCCCCGCCTTGTGCAGCCGTCGGTGGCCGCCACGCGGTTTGTGAACAGCGGGGTCATGCCGCCTTGGCTAGACTGCCGCGCATGGTATTTCGACTTTCAATCGCGCTGGTGGTGCTGCTGGTGCTGGTGGCCGGCATCGCGCCGGACCCGTTCAACGAGGTTGTCCGCGGCGGCCTGGTCCACATCATCCGCAGCGCGGGCTGGCTGTATCTGCTGGTGGTATTTATCACTCTCTCGTTTCTGCTGTATCTCGCCTTCGGCCGGCTCGGCTCGCTGCGGATCGGCGGCGAAGATGCCGAGCCGGATTTCTCCAACGCCAGCTGGATGTCGATGCTGTTCGCCGCTGGCATGGGCATCGGGCTGGTGTTCTGGGGCGCGGCCGAACCGGTCTCGCACTTTGTCACCCCGCCCGAGGGCCTGGCACCGCAGAGCATGGAGGCGGCGCGCGCTTCGATGCGTTACGCGTTCTTCCACTGGGGCCTGCACCCGTGGGCGATCTACGCGTTGATCGGTCTGGCGATGGCGTGGTTCCAGTTCAACCGCAACGGCCGCGGGCTGATCAGCGACCTGCTGCAGCCACTGATCGGCGCCCATCACCGTGGTTGGATCGGCACCGTCGTGAACGTGGCGGCCGTCGTCGCCACCGCGATCGGCGTGGCCACCACCCTGGGATTCGGCACCATCCAGATCGCCGCCGGGCTGGAGCGCGTATTCGGCATCCATGCCGGCGCCCCACTGCAGCTGACCATCATCGCCGTGGCCTTCGTGCTCTACATGGCCTCCACCGCCAGCGGCGTGCACCGTGGCATCAAGTGGCTGTCCAACTTCAACCTGGCCCTGGCCGCCCTGCTGCTCGCGCTGGTGATGGTGCTCGGGCCCACCGCCTTCATCTTCGACACCCTCACCACCACGATTGGTTCTTACCTCAACCAGCTGGTGACCATGAGCCTGCGCATGTCGCCGTTCTCGGGCAGCACCTGGGTGGCCGACTGGACCATCTTCTACTGGGCATGGTGGATCGCCTGGGCGCCGTTCGTCGGTTCCTTCATCGCGCGCGTCTCGCGCGGGCGCAGCATCCGCGAGTTCGTCCTGGGCGTCGTGATTGCGCCGAGCGTACTGGGCTTCCTGTGGTTCTCCGTATTCGGCGGCACCGCGTTGTGGTCGCAGATCTTCGGCCACGTCGATCTCGTGCAGGCGCTGGGCACCGGCTACGAGACCGTGTTGTTCACCATGTTCGACAGCCTGCCAATGCCCACCGTGCTCTCGGTGCTGGCGCTGATACTGCTCATGATCTTCTTCGTCACCTCGGCCGACTCCGCCGTGCTGGTGCTGGCCACCATGTCCACAGATGAAGCGGGCGACCCACCCTTGTCGCGCCGCATCACCTGGGGCGTGGCGATCGCACTGATCGCCGCCGTCCTGCTGCTGGCCGGTGGCCTGGACGCCCTGCAGGGCATGATTACCATCGCCGCCCTGCCCTTCGCCCTGTTGATGCTGGCGGTGATGTGGTCGCTGTACCGCGTGCTGGACATGGAGTACGCCCTGCAGCGCCGCCGCGCCTTGCGCGCGCGGCGGATGATGGATGCGTGGATCGAGCGCGAGATCGCCGCGCAGGAAGAGACGCGGGATGAGGCGTCGCGGGCGGATACCTAGCGCTTAGGAGCAGCGTTTCGGGCTCTACGTGCTGGGGCGGCCGTCGGGCAGCCCCGCTCCGGGACACGCCGCAAGTACGTCCTTGTAGGCTGCTCCAAAACTTGCGCGTGTACGCAATCCTGCGTACACGGCAAGGCCGGGGTTGGGCGTCCTGCCCAACCCGTCCGGCGCATGCGCCGGACCCATGTTTTCTAGCGTCCCTCCGGGGGCTACCCGCCGGCCGCCCCCGATAGATGGTCGCGTGCGGAGGGAAAGAGCAGCCACGCATGGCGTGGCTCTACGCGGCGGCTATGCCGAATGCGTCTGGGCCGGTTACGCGGCGGTTACGTCGAATAGGTCTGGGGCCGGTTACGCGGCGGTTACGCCGCACAGGTCTGGGGCCGGTTACGCGGCGGTTACGCCGAATGGGTCTGGGGCCGGTTACGCGGCGGGTGCGCCGAATGGGTCTGGGCCGGTTACGCGGCGGTTACGTCGCACGGGCCTGGGCCGGTAGATTCGGTTCCCGAACGAATGCACGGAACCCACCAACGTCCGGTAACGCAGGAAAAATAATCGGAACCGCCGTTGATCTTCCGAGGCCACCAATACCCCGTCGAGGGTCGGCGGGGGCGGGTTTGCGGGACTGTAGAAAACATGGATGTTTTCTACAAGCCTACACGGACGTATTCACGG
>NZ_JBOHXV010000044.1:0-39290 GCF_050737075.1 Stenotrophomonas sp. | reverse complement strand
GGCCTGGCGCGCACCGCGCAGGCCGCGCTGCAACAGGCGCGCGACGCCGTGGCGGCGGGGGAGCCGGAGGCCGCGCAGCGCGCCCTGGCGCTGGCGCGCGAACTGCAGGTGCCGCAGCGCGATGCCGACGCGGTGGCGCGCCAACTGCGCGAGCATCAGCACAACGGCGCCGGTTTCGGCGTGCTGCTGGGGCGCGCCGAGGCGGCACTGGAAGCGCAACGGCTCGATGGCAGCGACGACAGCGCGCTGCCGTTGTTCCAGCAGGCGCTGGCGTTGGCGCCGAACCACCTGCGCGCGCTGGAAGGCCGTGAGGATGCGTTGTCGGACCTGCTGCAGAAGGCGCGCGACGCGGCCGCGCGCGGCGACGTGGCCCAGTCCGCGGCCCTGCTGCAGCGTGCGCGCGGCTTCGATGCCGGGCACGTCGACCTTCCTGCCAGCGAGGCGGCGCTCAATGCCGCGCTGGAACAGCGCCAGCGGAAAGGGCAGGTCGCGTTGAAGCGGCAGCATTGGACCGATGCCGCGACGGATTTCCAGGCCGTGTTGGCCGCGCGCCCGGACGATCCGGCCGCGCAGCAGGGCCTTCAGCACGTGATCGAGGCGCTGTTGGCCGCGGCGACGCGGGAGGCGGCCGATTTCCGTTTCGGCGCCGCCGAGCAGGCGCTGCAGGCCGCGCAGACACTTGGCGCGTCCGAACGCGCGCTGGTGGCGACACGCCAGGCGATGGCGCAGGCGCGACAGGCCGAGCGCGCATTGAAGACGCCGACTGCCACCCCGGCACGTCGTGCGCAGTCGCTGGCAAAGCTGCTGGAGGATTTCGCCGAAGCCGAAGCACGTGGCGACTTCCTCACACCGCCCGGGCGCAGTGCCTACGATGCGCTGCGCGAAGCCCAGGCCCTGGCCCCGCGCGATGCGCGCGTGCGCGCGGCAGCGCAGCGCCTGCTGCCCGCAACCCGCACGTGTTTCGAGGATCGGCTGCGCGAGAACCGCGTGCAGGCGGCGGGCGCCTGCCTGGATGCCTGGCAGGCGCTGGCGCGCGGCGACGCGCAGGCCATTGCCGCGCGCCAGCGGCTGGGCCAGCGCTGGTTGGCCATCGGCAGTGAACGCCTGGGGCGGGGTGACGTCGCGTTCGCCCAGCAGGCGCTGCAGCAGGCCAATGCGCTGGGTATTGCGTCCAACGCGGTGGAGTACCAGGCACTGCAGCAGCGCCTGCGCGATGTGGACACGCTGCGCTGACCCTGCGCCAGGGGCCGGCGGCGCATCGGCTATAGTGCGCGCTCGATAGTTGCGTGGATAGGGAATGACCGTACTTGTTTCCGGTGCGACCAGCCAGATTGGCCGGTTCCTGCTGCCGCGGCTGGTGGCCGCGCAACGCCCGGTGCTGGCCCTGAGCCGCCATGCGCAGCCTGCGCAACCCGGCGTGGCGTGGTGGGCAGCGGACATGCGCGCGTTGCCTGCGCCGTCGCAGCCGTGGCAGGCCATCGTCAGTTTCGCTCCGCTGGATGCGTGGGGTGACTGGTTGGCGCGGCAGGAGGTTGCGCCGGCGGCGAAGATCATCGTCACCAGCTCGATGAGCGTGCTGACCAAGCAAGGCTCGGCGCAGCCCGATGAGCAGGCGTTGGTGGCGCTGCTGCAACGGGGCGAACAGAACCTGGCCGCGCAGGCGACGCGGCTGGGCATGCAGTGGACCGTGCTGCGGCCAACCCTGGTGTACGGCGCGGGCGTCGACCGCAGCCTGACCCCGATCGTGCAGCGTGCGCGCCGTACCCGCGTGTTCCCGATTCCCATGGCGCACGGCCTGCGCCAGCCGGTACACGCCGATGACATCGCGCTGGCGGTGATGGCGGCGCTGGGCAGCGACGCGGCCGACGGCCAGGTGCTGCAGATTGGTGGAGGCGAGCGGCTGGACTACCAGCAGATGTTCCGCCGCGTGCATGCCAGCGTGGGCACACCGTGCCTGCCGCTGTACCTGCCATCGTTCGCGCTGCGCCTGCTGGCGGCCGCGCTGCCGCGTGCGCGCGGTCCGGTGTCGCGGCTGTCCCAGGACCTGATCGCCGACAACAGTGCGTTGACCGCGCTGCTCGGCGTGCAGCCCCGCGCGTTCGCGCCCACACCCGACACCTGGCACCCGATGCCGACGTAGCGCCGGGTTCTACCCGGCGGTCATTCCAAAAAAACGCGCCGCACCGTCTCGCGCGCCGCATCCAGCGAGAAGTGATCGGCCACGTTGCGCAACCCGGCGGCCGACAGCCGCTGCCACAGCGCCTCGTCGCGATACAGGCGCACCACGCCGTCGGCAAACGCGTCGGCATCGTCGGCAACCAGCACGTCCTCGCCATCGCGCAGGTGCATGCCTTCCACCGCGCAGGTGGTGGCTACCACCGGCTGGCCATGCGCCATGCTCAGGTTCACCTTGCCCTTGACGCCGGCGCCGAAGCGCAGCGGTGCCACGGCAATGCGCACCTCGTCCATGTACCCCGTCACCACCGGCACGAAGCCGTGGATCAGTACGCCGGGCTGGCCGGCGGCCAGGTCGTGCAGGGCCTGCGGCACGTCGGCGCCGATGCAGTGGAAACGGATGTCGGGCAGCTGCGCGCGGATCCGGGCGAAGACCTCGCCGATGAACCAGTGCATCGCGTCCACGTTCGGCGGGTGGCGGAAGCCGCCGACAAATACCAGGTCCCTGCGCTGGTCCCACGGCGCGCCGCCGCCGGCCACTTCGTGCAGGTTGGAGATCAGCTCCACGTGCACGTCGGGTGCATCCACCTGCAGTTGCGTCCGCTCGGCGTCGCTGACCAGCACGGTGACGTCGCTGGCCGCCATCACCGCCAGCTCGCGCGTGCGGGTGCGCTGGGCGTTGCGCAGCAGGCCGGCGTCGCCGGCCAGTTCGGCGCCCCGGCGCTCGCGCAGGTAGTGCAGGTCGACGGTGTCGAAGACGCGCCGCGCGGCGGGTGCATAGCTGCGCAGCAGCGGCAGGCACTCGCTGGCGACATGGTGGCGGACCATCATCACCACGGCAAAGCGTGGGCCGTGTTCGCGCAGCCAGGGCCCGATGCCCTCCAGGAACGGCGCATACCAGACTTCCACGCCCAGCCGCTGCAGCGCCTCGGTGGGCGCGCCGGCGTGTTCGCGCCGGGTCGGCACGAACACCACGTGCGCGCCGGCCTCGATCAGCATCCGGATCAGGTTGTACTGGCGCAGCGAGCCGGAGTCGCGGTCCGGTTGCGGCACCACTTCGTCCAGGATCAGTACCTGGCGCTGGTGGCGGTGCAGCAGCGCCGGCGAGGGCACGCTGCCCACCGCCGGGTGCTGGGCCAGCACCGCCGCCCATTTGGCGGCGAACACGCCGCGGTTGCGCACCTGGTAGGCCTTGACCCCGCTCTGGGTGTCGGTGCCGTTGCTGGTGCCTTCGTCGTGCACCACGCGGCTGGCCGGTTGCACCAGCACCCGGTGGCCGCTGGCGCGCACGGCGAAGGCCAGGTCGGTGTCCTCGTAGTAGGCCGGCCGGTAGCGCGTATCGAAGCCGCCCAGCTGGTCCCACAATGCGCGCGGCAGCATCACGGCGGCGCCGGAGCAATAATCTACATCGCGCAGGGCGCTGTAACGCGGGTCCTCGGGCGACTCGAAGCGGCCGTAGCTCCAGGCGCTGCCATCTTGGAACAGCACGCCGCCCGATTCCTGCAGGCGGCCGTCGGGGTAGAGCAGCTGCGCCCCCACCAGGCCGGCGCCGGGCACCGTCGAGAACGTCTCCAGCAGCGCATCCAGCCAGCCAGGCTGCGGCACGGTGTCGTTGTTGAGCAGCACCACGTAGGTGCCGCGCGAACGGGCCACGCCGTCGTTGCACGCGTCGATGAAGCCGCCGTTGCTGGCCCGCACTTCATAGCGCAGTCCCTGCACCTGCGGCATCCACTGCACGGTCTGGTCGATGCTGCCGTCGTCCACCACCAGGATCTCGCACGCGACCTGCGGCGGATGGGCGGCGAGTGCGCGCAGGCAGGCCAGGGTATGGCCCACATGGTTGTACACGGGGATCACAATGCTGACCCGCGGCTCAACGCTGTGCGGCACGCTGAACGGCGCGAAGGGCAGCGCCTCGGGCAGGTACAGCGCCGCGCTCCGCGGCGCCGGCAGGGTGCGGGTATGCACCCGGATTCGCTGCCAGGTGGCCTGCCATCCCCGGGTCCGCAGGCTGGCCAGGCTGCGCCGGAGCAGGCCGATCATGCGGTTCAGGAAGTAGCGTGCATCGGCCAAGGACATCGACATCCCGTTACAACTCCAGCTAAGCGAGGAAAACCGGGAGACACGCGGGCCACCATGGCTGCGCTAGACTCGCCGGACTTTTACATTCTTGCATGCCCGTGCCCCCACGCTACGATTCCGACGACATCGACGAGTTCGAGGACGACACCGAAAGCCGCTGGCCGCTCTGGCGTCGTCGCCTGATCACCTGGGGCATGGCCGCGTTCGCGCTGGCACTCGGTTTCCTGATCCCCTATACGGTCTACCTCAATACCCAGGTCACCCAACGCTTCGGCGAGCTGCGCTGGCAGATCCCGACGCGGGTCTATGCGCGGCCGTTGGCGCTGGCGCCGGGCGTGGCCATGGACGTGCAGACGCTGAAGACCGAGTTGGCCGCATCGGCCTACCGCGATGACGGAACCGGCAAGTCGCCGGCCACCTTCAGCCAGGACGGCGGTCGCTTCATCATCGCCAGCCGTGGCTACAACGATGTGGACGGCCGGGTCGCGCCGCGCCGGGTGGAGCTGAGCGTGTCCGGCGGCCAGATCGCCTCGCTGCGCGATGCCGACAGCCGCAAGGCACTCAAGGCCGCGCGGCTGGATCCGGCACGTATCGCCACCCTGTACGGGCAGAAGCAGGAAGAGCGCCGCCTGGTGCGCCTGGAAGAAACGCCCGAGCTGCTGGTCACCGGCCTGCAGGCGGTGGAGGACAAGGACTTCAACCGCCATCACGGCATCGACCTGAGCGGCATTGCCCGTGCGGTGTGGGTCACCGTGCGGTCCGGCGGCCAGAGCCGCCAGGGCGCCTCCACGCTGACCCAGCAGCTGGCCCGCAGCGGCCTGCTGGGCATTGGCAAGGAACAGACCGTCACCCGCAAGTTCAACGAAGTGCTGTACGCGCTGATCATGGAAGCGCGCTACGACAAGCGCACCATCCTGGAGGCCTACCTCAACCAGGTGTACCTGGGCCAGCGCGGCAGCCAGGCCATCCATGGCATGTCGTCCGGTGCCGAGTTCTGGTTCGGGCGCGACCTGTCCTCGCTCAACACCGAACACGTGGCGCTGCTGATCGGCCTGGTCAAGGGGCCGTCGTATTACGACCCGCGGCGCAATCCGGAGCGCGCGCTGGACCGGCGCAACTTCGTGCTGGGCAAGCTGCACGAGAACGGCCTGATCGACGACGCCGAACTGCAGCGTGCGCTGAAGGCGCCGCTCGGGGTACCGAAGACGCCGGGGTTGATCGCCGCCAACCGCTTCCCCGCCTATGTGGATCTGGTGCGTCGCCAGCTCGGCCATGATTACCCCGAGTCCGTGCTGCAGGGCGCCGGCCTGAGCGTGATGACCGGCATGGCGCCGTCGGCGCAGGCGTATGCCGAAGGGTCGGTCACCAAGACGCTCAAAGCGCTGGAAAACAAGCGCCGCCCGGAACTGCAGGCCGGCCTGGTGCTGACCGACGTGCACAACGGCGACGTGCTGGCCGTGGTCGGCAGCCGCGATGTGTCCGAGCCGGGCTTCAACCGCGCCATCGAGGCGCAGCGCCAGGTGGGCTCGCTGCTCAAGCCGTTCGTGTACCTGCTGGCGCTGGCCCAGCCGGACAAGTATTCGCTGGCCAGTTTCGTCGACGATTCTCCGGTGACGGTGCAGCTCAGCCGCGGCAAGCGCTGGACCCCGGGTAACGCGGACAACCGCAGCCACGGCACCGTGCGCCTGATCGACGCGCTGGCCAATTCCTACAACCAGGCTACCGTGCGCGTGGGCATGCAGGTGGGCCCGGAGCGGGTGACCCAGCTCATCCACGTGCTGGCCGGACTGAAGGCAGAGAGCAACCCGTCGGTGATTCTGGGCGCGACCGACCAGAGCCCGTATGCGATGGCCCAGCTGTACCAGTTCCTGGCCTCGGGCGGCGAGATTCAGCCGCTGCACGCCGTGCGTGGCGTGCTCGATCCGCAGGGCAAACTGCTCAAGCGCTACGACAAGACGCCCGCGCCGGCGCAGGAGGGCGACTCCATTGCCGCCAACCTGATCAGCATCGGTCTGCAGCAGGTGGTCTCCAGTGGTACCGCGCAGCGGCTCAATGCGGACGGCCTGGGCCGTCTGCAGCCGGCCGGCAAGACCGGTACCTCCAATGACGGCCGCGACAGCTGGTATGCCGGCTACACCGGCGACCACCTGGCGGTGATCTGGATGGGCAACGACCAGAACGAGCAGACCGGCCTGTTTGGCGCCACCGGCGCGATGCGGGTCTGGTCGGGCATCTTCACCCGTCTGCCGAGCTCGCCGTTGAAGGTCAGCAGCAAGGGCCTGGACTGGCAGCCGGTGGAGGCCAGCGGCACCGCCGCCACCGACGAATCCTGTCCGGGCGCCCGCCGCTTCCCGTTCGTCGTTGGTTACGCGCCGGCCTACACTGCCTGCGTGGCGCCCACCGCGTTGCCGGAAGGCGAGGGTGGCGAGACCGGCGAAGGCGGTGGCTGGCGCAGCTGGTTCGGCCTGGAAAAGAAGCCCGAGCCGGCCGCAGAGCCGGCCCAGGCTGCCCCGGCAGCGACTCCCGCTCGATGAACCGCAACAGAGGCTGGCCCGCATGATTGCTCCCCGCACCGTGATCCGTACCACCGCCGTGCTTGCGCTCGGCCTGGCCCTGGGCGCCTGCGTGTCCACCACGCCGCCGGTGAAGGCACCGGTCGACACCACCACCCCGGCGCAGCGCCTGGCGGCAGTGGAGGCGGCCGCTGGCGCCGATGACAAGGAACTGGCCGTGCAGCCGCTACGCGACGCCGGTATCGAAGACCTGCGCCTGACCGCGCAGGCCCGACGCCAGGCGAACGACCTGGCCGGTGCCGCCGAGGCCTTGAACGAGGCGCTGCTGATTTCCGAAGGCGATCCGTCGATCCTGCAGGAACGCGCCGAGATCGCCCTGTTGCAGGGTGACTGGGCACGCGCCGAAACGCTGGCGCGCAAGGCCGTGGACCTGGGCTCGAAGACCGGGCCGCTGTGCCGCCGCCATTGGGCCACCATCGAACAGTCGCGGCTGGCTCGCGGTGAAAAGGAAAACGCGGTGTCGGCGCATGCGCAGCTGGAAGGCTGCACGGTGCCGGGCATCATTCGTTATTGACGTGCGGCAGCGGGGCAGAGCCCCGCTCTACGGTCTGGCACGCATTATCATTACTGCATGTCACGCCTCGCCCATGCCAGCAGTGAAGCCCTCAGCGAGGGCGGCACGCTCGCCAGCCAACTCGATGCCTTCGTCGCGCGCCCGGCGCAGCTGCGCCTGACCACCGCCATCGCCGAGGCGTTCGACCAGCGCGAGGTGCTGCTGGCCGAGGCCGGCACCGGTACCGGCAAGACCTTCGCCTATCTGGTGCCGGCGCTGTTGTCCGGGTTGAAGACCATCATCTCCACCGGCACCCGCGCCCTGCAGGACCAGCTCTACCACCGCGATCTGCCGCGCGTACGCGCCGCGCTCGGGGTGGGGCACAGCAGTGCGTTGTTGAAGGGGCGCGCCAACTACCTGTGCCGCTACCGCCTGCAGCAGGCCCGCGGCGAGCCGCGCTTCGTCTCGCCCGAACAGGTGGCGCAGTTCCAGCGGATCCTGGCCTGGTCGGGACGCACGAAGTTCGGCGACATGGCCGAGCTGGATGCGCTGCCCGAGGACTCGCCGCTGTACCCGATGGTGACCTCCACCATCGACAACTGCCTGGGCAACGAGTGCCCGTTCTGGGACGACTGCTTCGTGGTGCAGGCGCGGCAGCGCGCACAGGCGGCGGACGTGGTGGTGGTCAACCACCACCTGCTGCTGGCCGACCTGGCGCTGAAGCAGGAAGGTTTCGGCGAGATCCTGCCCGGCGCGCAGGCGTTCGTGATCGACGAGGCGCACCAGCTGCCGGAACTGGCGGCCAATTTCTTCGGCGAAGGCTTCGGCATGCGCCCCTGGCAGGAACTGGCGCGCGATTGCCTGGCCGAAAGCCGCAGCGTGGCTGGCGCCCAGGCGGTGCTGCAGGCGTCGGCGGCGACGCTGGAACAGACCCTGCGCGACCTGCGCACGGCGATGGAAGGGCTGCCGCCGCGCGGCACCCAATGGCGTGCGCTGGCCGTGCCGCAGGTGCGCGATGGCTTCGATGCGGCCATGAGCGCGCTGGTGGGCATGCGCGATGCGCTGGAGGGCGTGCGCGCGTCATCGCCGGGGCTGGACGCCTGCCATGCACGCGCGGCCGAGGCAGTGTCGCGGCTCTCGCGCTGGCTCGGCGACGACGCCCCGCTGCTGGACTTCGATGCCGACCCGGACGCGCAGCCGGCGCCGGCCGAGGTGCTGTGGTACGAGCTGACGCCGCGTGGCTTCCGCTGCCAGCGCACGCCGATGGATGTGTCCGGCCCGCTGCGCGAACATCGCGAGCGTTCGATGGCGGCGTGGGTGTTCACCTCGGCCACGCTCACCGTGGACGGCACGTTCGACCATATCGCCCAGCGGCTGGGCCTGGAGGATCCGATCACGCTGCTGCAGCCCAGCCCCTTCGACTGGGCCCGGCAGGCGCTGTGCTACCTGCCCGCCGGGCTGCCCGATCCGGCGGCGCGCGGCTTCGGTACGGCGCTGATCCGCGCACTCACCCCGGTGCTGGAGGCGTCCGCCGGCCGCGCGTTCCTGCTGTTCGCCTCGCATCGCGCGCTGCGCGAAGCGGCCGAGGCGCTGCGCGACGCGCCGTGGCCGTTGTTCGTGCAGGGCGAGGCCCCCCGCGCCACGCTGCTGCAGCGCTTCCGTGAGTCCGGTAACGGCGTGCTGCTGGGCTCGGCCAGCTTCCGCGAGGGCGTGGACGTGGTCGGCGATGCGCTGAGCGTGGTGGTGATCGACAAGCTGCCCTTCGCCGCGCCGGACGATCCGGTGTTCGAGGCCCGGCTCGATGCGATCCGGCGCGACGGCGGCAATCCGTTCCGCGACGAGCAGCTGCCACAGGCGGTGATCGCCCTCAAGCAGGGCGTCGGGCGGCTGATCCGCAGCGAGACCGACCGCGGCGTGCTGGTGCTGTGCGACCCGCGCCTGGTCAGCCGCGGCTACGGGCGCACCTTCCTGGATTCGCTGCCGCCGTTCCGGCGCACCCGCGCGCTGGACGATGTACGCGCCTTCTTTGCGCCACAATGGGCCGGCGCCGATCCGGTCACCGTTGCGGCGGCGCCCGTGTCCGCGCCGGCCACGGCCGATGATGCCTTCCCCACTTCCCTGTTCTGACGCCCATGAAACTGCTCGCCTTTGAAACCGCGACCGAAGCCTGTTCCGTTGCCCTGTACGTGGGCGGGCAGGTGCATGAGCGCTTCGAGATCGCCCCGCGCCGCCACGCCGAGCTGAGCCTGCCGTGGGCCGAGGCGCTGCTGGCCGAGGCCGGGCTGGCGCGCTCGCAGCTCGATGGGATCGCCTTGGGGCGGGGTCCGGGTGCGTTCACCGGGGTGCGGCTGGCGATCGCCATTGCCCAGGGCATCGCGCTGGCGCTGGATCGGCCGCTGATTCCGGTGTCCACCCTGCAGGTGCTGGCGCTGCGTGCACCGGCCGAGGCCACCCATGTGCTGAGCAGCATCGATGCGCGCATGGGCGAGGTGTACGTGGCCAGGCAGCTGCGCGTGGAGGGGCAGTGGCAGCTGCAGGGCGAAGAAGTGGTGTGCGCGCCGGACGCAGTGGAGCTGCCCGATGGCGGCCGCTGGTTTGGCGTGGGTAGCGGGTTCGGCGCGGCTGAAGGGCTGCTGGCCACACGGTTGGCGGATCGCCTGGACGGCGTGGATGCGCAGGCGTTGCCGCGCGCATCGGACGTGCTGGCCCTGGCGGTGCCGATGTTCGAACGCGGCGAGGTCATGGCGCCGGAGCGGGTTGAGCCGGCGTATCTGCGCAACAACGTGGCGTTGACGTTGGTGGAACAACAGGCCGCGCGGGCGGCGAAACAATCCGTGTAACGCGCCAGCCACGCATGGCGTGTCGCTACGCGGGATGCTGCATCACCGGTCGTCGCGCAATTCGCCGCCTGGCAGGAACACCCAGGTGCGCGTGACCTGCAGGATGTCCACGCCGTCGTCGGTCTTGGGCAGCGGCGGGAACGGCTGGGCCAGGCGGATGACGCGCAAGGCGGTTTCGTCCAGCAGCGGGGTGCCGCTGCTGCGCAGGATCTTGCTGCTCTCCACGCTGCCGTCGCGGCGCACGCCCACGGTGATCACCACCTGGCCGCCCAACCGGCGCTGGCGCGCCTCGTCGGGGTAGTTGAGATTGCCCACGCGCTCGGCGCGGTCCACCCAGGCGCGCAGATAGCTGGCGTAGGCGTATTCACGGGTACTGGCCGAGACGAACTTGCGGTTCGGGCGCTTGGCGTACTGCGCCGAGCGCAGATGGACTTCGGCGGCCAGGCGCGCCATCTCGGCGTCGCGCTGCTCGCGTGCCGTCATTGGCGCGTCCGGCTGCGGGTGGTCCGGCAGCGGCTGCGGCTGGGCGTCGGCCACCTGGTCGGGGCTGTTGCGGGTGGCCACCACCCGTGCCTGCGGCGGCGGCGGGCTGGCCGCGTCCTGGCGCTGCTGCGGCACCGGCGACAGCCCGGCCTGCGGCTGCGGCACGATGCCGGCCTGATTGTCGCGCGGGCGCTGCGCCTTGTCGTGGTCGCCGCCGCCCTGCTGGTTGGCCTGGGCCAGGAAGTCGGCCTGCTTGGGCGTGAGCGGGGTCTGGGTCTGGCTGAAGATCACATCCAGGGTCGGCACCAGCGCGGCGTTGTCGCTGACCGCGAAGCCCACGCCCAGGATCAGCAGCGCATGGACCAGCGCCGACAGCGCCAGGGTGGCGCCCAGGCGCTGCGACTCGCGCGCCTGCAAGGGCAGCAGCGGATCGACCATCGCATTCATCGGGTCAGGCCGGCCTCGATCGCGTCGAACAGGGTGCCGGCGATGTTCAGGCCGAACTGGGCGTCCAGCTCGCGCACGCAGGTGGGGCTGGTGACGTTGACCTCGGTCAGGTAGTCGCCGATCACGTCCAGGCCGACGAAGCGCATGCCGCGGCGCTTCATCTCCGGGCCGACCTGGGCGGCGATCCAGCGGTCGCGCTCACTCAGCGGGCGGCCTTCGCCGCGGCCGCCGGCGGCCAGGTTGCCGCGGAACTCGTCGCCCTGCGGAATGCGGGCCAGGCAGTAGTCCACCGGTTCACCGTCGACCAGCAGGATGCGCTTGTCGCCGGCGGTGATGTCCGGAATGAACTTCTGCACCAGGGCCAGCTTGCGCTCGCCGTCGGTCAGCGTTTCCAGGATCACGTTGAGGTTCGGGTCGCCGGTGCCACTGCGGAAGATCGAGCGCCCGCCCATGCCGTCCAGCGGTTTGAGCACGGCCTGGCCGTGTTCGAGCACGAACGCCTTCAGGTCGGCATGGCGGCGGCTGACCAGGGTCGGCGGGCAGCATTGCGGGAAGAGCAGGGCGGCGAGCTTCTCGTTGTAGTCGCGCAGGCCCTGCGGGTCGTTCACCACCAGCGCGCCGGCCTGCTGGGCCACGCCCAGCACCTGCGTGTCGTAGATGAATTCGGCATCCACCGGCGGGTCCTTGCGCATCAGCACGACCTGCCCGGGACCGAACACGGTCTGGCTGAATTCGCCCAGGGTGAACCAGTCATGCTTGTCGTCGCGCACCTGCAGTGGCGCGGTACGGGCGACGGCCACGCCATCGCGCAGCGCCAGCCCGCCCGGGCTGACGTAGTGCAGCGCATGGCCGCGGCGCTGGGCCTCCAGCAGCATGGCGAACGTGGTGTCTTTGGCGATCTTGATATGGGCGATGGGATCCATCACCACGATGACATTCAACGGCATGGTCGCAACCTGGCGGGCAGGCGCTGATGGTAGCGGCAATGCGCCCGCGCTGCCTGCCCCGGGGGCCGGAACGCAGCGTTCGCGGTCTTCACGGTTTGCGCAATTCCGGGGTTCGGGCCCGCCCCGGGGGTGCATGTGGCTTGGCTTCGGCAGCACACCCTTGATGACGGCCGCGTGGTGGGATATAGATACGCTTTCGCAGCGGCGCCGGACCAAAGCAGAAGCGTCGCGCGCTCGGGGAAAGGTAATGACTGAAAACACGGCTGCGGGTGGGGAACTCGCAGGGCTCAGAGTTATGGTCATCGATGATTCGAAGACCATTCGCAGGACCGCGGAAACACTGCTCAAGCGCGAAGGCTGCGAAGTGGTGACTGCGACCGATGGTTTTGAGGCGTTGGCCAAGATTGCCGACCAACAGCCCCAGATCATCTTCGTGGACATCATGATGCCCCGTCTCGACGGGTATCAGACCTGCGCGCTCATCAAGGGCAACCAGCTGTTCAAGTCCACGCCGGTGATCATGCTGTCGTCCAAGGACGGCCTGTTCGACAAGGCGCGCGGGCGTATCGTGGGCTCGGAGCAATACCTGACCAAGCCTTTCACGCGTGAAGAACTGCTGGGTGCCATTCGCACATACGTAAACGCCTGACCAGGGGGGAAAGGCACAATGGCTCGAATCGTTCTGATCGAGGATTCACCGACCGACCGGGCGGTGTTCACGCAATGGTTGACCAAGGCCGGGCATGAAGTGCTCGAGGCCGGCAACGCCGAGGACGGGCTCAAGCTCGTGCAGGAGCACCTGCCGCAGCTGGTGCTGATGGACGTGGTCCTGCCGGGCATGAGTGGCTTCCAGGCGACCCGCGCGCTGAACCGCGACGAGAAGACCAAGGGTATTCCGGTCATCATCGTGAGCACCAAGGCGATGGAAACCGACAAGGCCTGGGGGCTGCGCCAGGGTGCGGCCGCCTATATGGTCAAGCCACCGCGCGAGGACGAGCTGATCGCGCAGATCAACGAACTGGTGTCCTGATGCGCTCTCCTTTCGACATCCTTGAAGCCTACGAACGGCGCAGCCTGGCCCATGCGGTGCAGCTGCCCGAGCGGCAGTTCGCCCAGGACCTGTGGCGCGGCGTCGGGTATCGGGTCGGCAAGCGCCACCTGGTCTCGGACTTCCGGGAAGTGGTGGAAATCGTGCCGATGCCGCCGATCACCCCGGTGCCCGGCGCACAGCCGTGGCTGCTGGGCGTGGGCAACCTGCGCGGCAACCTGTTCCCGGTGGTCGACCTGAAGTACTTCATGGAAGGCGAGCGCACCGTGCAGCAGGAAGGCCAGCGCGTGCTGATCATGCGCCAGGCCGGCGGCGACGTCGCCCTGACCATCGACGAACTGTTTGGCCAGCGCAGCTTCGAGCAGGGTCAGGACACCGGCACCGGTGACCTGGCCAGCGGTCGTTATGCCCACTTCATCGACCGCGCCTTCCACGGCGACGGCCATGACTGGGGCGTGTTCTCGCTGTCGCTGTTGTCGCGTACCCCCGAATTCAGGCAGGCCGCGGCGTGATCGCTGCTGCCTGCCTCACTGCATTGAAGATCGAGGTTGAACGATGAGTACTACTTCGGAAACCGCCAAGGCCGGCAAGCTGGGCACGGTAGGAACCAATTTCTGGCTGGGCCTGCTGGCCCTGTCGATGATCGTGTTCGGTGTGAACACCGGCTTGGCCACCTGGCAGGGCAGCCGCCTGGCCGGTGCCAGTACCGGCGCGGCCGATCTCCAGGTGCTGTCCCAGCAGCTGACCAACCAGGGTCGTGAAGCGGTCTCGGGCAACGCCCAGGCCTTCACCGCCTTCAAGGACACCAAGGCCCGCATCGAAAGCACCGTGAGCAGCCTGCAGGGGCGCTACGGCAGCGAGGCCAACGTGTCCGGCCCGCTCAACCAGTTGACCCAGACCTGGGAGCCGCTCGGCAAGAGCGCGGCCCAGCTGGTGGCCAGTGAACCGGCCGTGCTGGCGTTGGCCGGCAACGCCAACAACTTCGTCAACGGCGTTCCCGCGCTGCAGGCGCAGCTGAACGAAGTGGTCCGCGCCATGTCGGCCGGCGGTGCACCGGCTTCACAGGTCTACAACGCCCTGCAGCAGGTCGTGGTGGTGGGCTCGATGGCCCGCCGCGTGACCGAAATGCGCGCCGGTGGCGCCAACGCCGCCGCCGCCGGCGACGCGCTGGCCCGTGATTCGGTGGTGTTCACCCAGGTGCTGGACGCGCTGCGCAACGGCAACGACGAACTGGGCATCGCCCCGGTCCGCAATGCCGGCGCGCTGGCCGCGCTGGAGCAGTCGCAGAAGCAGTGGGACACCATGAAGCAGGACGCCGACGCGATCCTGGCCAGCTCGCGCCAGCTGTTCTCGGCGCAGGCCTCGGCGGCTGCGCTGACGGCCGGCTCGGCCAAAATGCTGGACGACAGCAAGAAGCTGTTCGAAGCGTTCTCCTCGTTCGGTTCGGTGCGCGATACGCGCCTGTTCCCGAATTTCTGGCTGGGCGTGGTCTCCGGTGCGCTGTCGCTGTTCGCCATCATCGGCTTCGTCAGCAGCACCGTGCGCAGCCGCTCGCGCGAGCAGGAACTGCGTTACCAGACCCAGGTGGAATTCAACAGCCGCAACCAGCAGGCCATCATGCGGCTGCTGGACGAAATCAGCTCGCTGGGTGAAGGCGACCTGACGGTGAAGGCCTCGGTGACCGAGGACATGACCGGCGCCATCGCCGACGCAATCAACTACGCCGTGGATGAGCTGCGCCACCTGGTGACCACCATCAACGACACCTCGGCCAAGGTCGCCCTGTCCACCCAGGAAACCCAGGCTACCGCGATGCAGCTGGCCGAAGCGGCCGGCCACCAGGCCAACCAGATCACCTCGGCCTCGGACCGCATCGGCGAAATCGCGTCGAGCATCGAGCAGGTGTCGCGCAACTCGGCCGAGTCGGCCGACGTGGCACAGCGCTCGGTGGTCATCGCCGCCGAAGGCGCCGGCGTGGTGCGCGAAACCATCCAGGGCATGGACCAGATCCGCGACCAGATCCAGGAAACCTCCAAGCGCATCAAGCGCCTGGGTGAGTCATCGCAGGAAATCGGCTCGATCGTGGAACTGATCAACGACATTTCCGAGCAGACCAATATCCTGGCGTTGAACGCCGCGGTGCAGGCGGCCTCGGCCGGTGAAGCCGGTCGTGGTTTCGCGGTCGTGGCCGACGAAGTGCAGCGCCTGGCAGAACGCACCTCCGGTGCGACCCGACGCATTGAGAACCTGGTCCAGGCCATTCAGGCCGATACCAACGAAGCGGTCAGCTCCATGGAACAGACCACCGCCGAAGTGGTGTCCGGTGCACGCCTGGCAGAGGATGCGGGTACGGCACTGACCGAAATCGAGCGCGTGTCCAACGCACTCAACAACCTCATCAAGAACATCTCGATCGCCGCCCAGCAGCAGTCGTCGGCCGCGTCGGACATCACCCGCACCATGGGCGTGATCCGTCAGATTACCGGCCAGACCTCGCAGGGCGCGGGACAGACCGCCGAGTCGATCGGTCATTTGGCACAGCTGGCGGCCGACCTGCGCCGCTCGGTTGCCGACTTCAAGCTGCCGGCGTGAGCCGCGGGCAGGGCGGAGAGGGAAGGAATCAGCAGATGATGCATCGCGAGAAATCACAGCACGACACGCGCGCCCCCCTGCCGGGAGTACCGGCATGAGCACGCTGCGCGATGCCATGAGCCACGCCGCCCTGGGCTGGGTCAAGCCGGAGCTGGACGAGACCCTGCGCCAGGTGCGCAACGAGGTCGAGTACTACGCGGAAAACCCTGCCGACGGCAGCCGCATGCGCTTCTGCGCCGGCTACCTGCACCAGGTGCAGGGCACCCTGCGCATGGTGGAGCTGTACGCCCCGGCGATGGTGGCCGAGGAAATGGAGCAGCTGGCCAACGCCATCGGCGCCGGCGAAGTACCCGACCGCGACGAAGCCTGCGCCACCCTGATGCGCGGCAGCGTGCTGCTGCCCGACTACCTGGAGCGCCTGCAGAACGGCCACCGCGACATTCCGATCGTGCTGCTGCCGCTGCTCAACGACATCCGTTCGGCGCGCGCTGCGCCGGGCATCAATGAAAGCGTGCTGTTCGCCTTCGCCCCGGACAGCGCCAGCGCGACCGAGGCCGAGCTGGATCACGCGCGCGGCAGCCTGAGCGGCCGCAACCGCGAGCTGCTCGACACCGTGGGCAACGCGGTCAAGGAAGAGCTGTTGCGCATCAAGGACGCGCTGGACCTGCACCTGCGTACCGGCGGTGAGCCGACCCAGCTGCAGACCCAGGTCAACGAACTGGGCGCGGTCGCCGACACCCTCGGCATGATGGGCCTGGGCGTTGCCCGTGGCGTGGTCGTGCAGCAGCGCGATGCGCTGCGTGGCGTGGTCCAGGGCGACCAGCAGATCGACGAAACCCTGTTGCTGGATATTGCCGGCGCGCTGCTGTACGTGGACGCCTCGCTGGACGACCAGGTCGCCCATCTGGGCGCCGGTGGCAGTGGGGAAGACGACCCGAGCGCGGTCGAAGGCCGCCGCACGGTCGAAGTGCTGGCCCACGAGGCCATCGCCAACTTCTCCGCGGCCCGCGAGCACTTCGTCGCCTTCATCGAAACCAACTGGAACCACCAGCAGCTGCACGAAGTGCCGCGCCTGCTCGGTGAGGTCGCCGGCGCGCTGCGCATGCTCGACCTGGGCACCCCGGCCGACTACCTGCAGGGCGTGCGCCAGTACATCGCGGTGGAGCTGATCGGCCGCCAGCGTGTGCCGAGCGGTCGCCAGCTGGACACCCTGGCCGATGCCATGGCCAGCCTGGAGTACTACCTCGAAGCCCTGCGCGAACGCCGCCCGGGTCGCGAGGAAATCCTCGACATCACCCGCACCAGCCTGGAAACCCTCCGTTACTGGCCGCTGCCCGACGAACACGCCGCCCCGGCCGACGTCAGCGCCGAAGCGCTGCCGGTGGCCCCGGAACACGTGGAACTGAGCGCGTGGGACGAAGCCCCGTCGCTGGCGCCCGCCGACATCACCCCTGCGGTGAACACGCTGCCGCCCGGCAGCGTGGCGGACGCCCCGTTGCCCGATTTCACCTTCGAGCCGCTGCCCGAGGCGGTGCCGCCGGCACCGGCCGAGCCGGTCGCCAAGGCGATGCCGACGCTGGTGTTCGAGGCCTCCACCGCACCGGTGGCGCCCGACGCGCCGCAGTGGACGCTGTCTGCCGAGGCCGCGCGTGATGACGCCGCCCCGACGTTCGCCAGCTTCGATCCGGTGCTGGCCGGCAGCGCCAGCCAGTGGGACACGGCAGAGCACGTCGAGATCGCGCCGGTCCACCTGGACGGGTTCGACACGGGTACGAGTGCCGCCGACAGCGTCGAGGCCTACGAGGCGCCGACGATTACCTCCGGGTCGGCATTCGATCCGGTGGCCGCAGAGAGCGACGCGCTCGAACTGAGCGACGAGCCGATCGAGTTCACCTTCGACGACGCGCTGCACAACGCGGGCGACGTGTTGTCGCTGGCCATTGACGATGCGCCGGACGCGTCGGTCACCGTCGCCGCGGACAGCATTGATCTGGATGCGCCCAGCGGCACCGGGCTGGACGTCGAGTCCCTGCCGACCTTCCTGCAGGCGCACGTCGAGCCGGCAGCGGTAGAGCCCACCTTCGACAGCGCCGAACCGATTGAAACGGTCGTGGCCGAGGCCGCGGCTGACGATACCGTCTCGGCCGAGGAGGCGATCACGCTTGCCGACGCCGCGCCGGTGACCACGCCGGCCGCCGGTGGCGTGCACGAAGCGGTCATCAGCAAGATCGAGCTGGACGACGAGTCGACCCGCTTCCTGGCCGAATTGGACGCTGCAGCGGCGCAGTTCAGCACCGCACCGGTTGCCGATGTACCAGCCGCCGCCACGGGCGAGGACGACGCCGTGGCCCCCGCAGCCGCCGAACCGGACAGCATCGCGGCCGGCTTCGAGGACGATGGCGAGAACATCGACCAGGACATCCGCGAGGTCTTCATCGAAGAGTTCGACGAGGAACTGGTCAACCTGGGCAACCTGCTGCCGGTCTGGCGCATGGCCCCGGACAACATGGACCGCCTGCGTCCGATCCGCCGCGTGTTCCACACCCTGAAGGGCAGTGGCCGCCTGGTCGGCGCGCGTACCCTGGGCGAGTTCAGCTGGAAGATCGAAGGCATGCTCAACCGCGTGCTGGACGGCAGCCGTCCCGCCTCGCCGGCGGTGGTGGCCATGGTCACCCAGGCCTACGAAGTGCTGCCGCAGCTCAACGCCGCGCTGCGCGACGGCGGCCGTGTCAGCGCCGACCTGCAGGCCATGCAGGCCATCGCCGACCGCGTTGCGGCCGGTGAGGAAACCTTCCACGTACCGCTGCAGCGCGCCGTGCCGGTCGCCACCGTGACCGAAGCGGTCGTCGTTGCAGACACCGACGAAGCCGCCATCGGCACCCCGGCCAACATCGACGACGTGCTGCGCGAGATCCTGGAGGCCGAAGTCGAGGCCCACCAGGCCACGCTGCAGGCCTGGCTGCAGGAGGCCAACGTGGCCCCGCAGCCGGTCACCGACTCGCTGCTGCGCGCCGTGCACACCATGAATGGCGCGTTCGCGATGACCGACGTGCCGGAAATCACCGCCGTCACCGGCGGCGCCGAGAGCTACATCAAGCGGTCGCTGGCGGCCGATGCCACGCCGGATGCCGAGGGCGTCGAGGCGCTGTCGGCCACCGCCGCGGCGATCCGCGCCACGATGACCGCCCTGCAGGCCGAGGCACCGCGCATTCCGGCGCAGGCTGCGCTGGCCGCGCGTCTTCAGGCCCTGGCCGACACGCTGCCCGAAGCCCGCTGGCCAGCGCTGGTGTCCGACGATGCACTGGAGCTGGACGAGGCCGAGGAAGACGCCGGGGAAGACGCGCTCGACCTCGACGCGCTCGCCGTGCAGGACGCGCAGGATGTCAGTGCGCAGGAACTGGCCGCGCTGTCGGCGCAGTTCGACGCGCGCGACGGGTTTGCGGTTGCCGACGACAGCACCGACGCGGAACTGCAGCAGGCCATCATCGAGGCCGACGGGCTGTCGGTGGTCGAAGCCGAGGCCGAGGCCGCCGCGCCGGAAGAACTCACCAGCAGCGACGATCTGTCGGCGTACTACGATGCCGATCTGCCGACGGGCTTCGATGCCCCCGCCGCCGTGTCGCCGGTGGAAGACACCGACGCCGCCGAGGCGCCGGCCGCCAGCGGCCTGGAGGCCGTTGAGCTGACCGGTGCCGACGACCTGTCGCGCTTCTACGAACACACACTGCCGACCTTCGGCACGCCGGACGTAGCGGCGACCGACGAGCAGGCGATCGAACTGCAGGCAATCGAACTGCAGGTGGCCGAATCGGACGCCCTGCAGGAACACGTCGACGCTACGGGCGAAGAAGTCGCGATCGAGGAAATCACGGCCGAAGAAGTCACGGCCGAAGAAGTCACGGCCGAAGAAGTCACGGCCGAAGAAGTCACGGCCGAAGAGATCACGATCGAGGAAGTCACGGTCGAAGAAGTCACGCTCGAAGCGATCGCGGTCGAAGAAACCCCGGTCAGCGTTGTGGCCGAGGCCGAACGCGACGACGTGGCCGAGTCGCGCCTCGATGCCGCCGCTGATGACACCGCCGAGGCGCTGGAAGAGGCGTTGCCGCCGCCGCCGGCATTCGGCGAGACGGTCGACGAACAGCAGGCACTGGACGATGGCCTGACCATCATCGACGCACCGGAAGCGGGCGCCGACCAGACGCTTGCCAACGACGCCCATGTGCTCGGCCTGGATGCCACCCACGAAGGCCTGGACGAGGCCGACGCGTTTGCCGAAGCCACTGACGATGTCGATGCCGATGTCGATGTCGATGCCGATGCCGATGCCGCTGCTGCGGCGCATGCGCCGTTGTTCGAACTGGAAGCCGCGCCGCTGGCTGCCGCCGCGACGGTTGCGCCGACCAACGAGGCCGGCAATGAAGAGCTCGACGACGCCGGCGCCCTGGACTTCAGTGTGCTCGACCGCGAACTGGTCGACATCTTCGTCGAGGAAGGCAAGGACCTGCTGGACCATTGCGATGGCCTGATCAGCGAACTGCGCGCCGCACCGCAGGATCGCGAAGCGGTCGCTGGCCTGCAGCGCGACCTGCACACCCTCAAGGGTGGCGCACGCATGGCCGGCATCAACCCGATCGGCGACCTTGGCCACGGGATCGAATCGTTGCTGGAAGCCGTCGCGGCCAACCGCACCGATATCGACCGCAGCGACGTGCACCTGCTGGAGCGCGGCTTCGACCGCCTGCACCAGATGCTGACCCGTACCGGCCAGCACCGCAGCGTGGCGATGCCGGACGACCTGATTGCCGCATTCGAACAGCGCACGCTGGGCCGCGTCGACAGCCAGGACGCGCAGGACACGCTCGATGCATCGGCGCAGTCCGCGCCCGTGCAGGTGGACACCGCCGTTGCCGCCGCGCCGCTGTCTGCGCCGGTGCCGCTGGAAGCCGCCAGCGACGACGACAGCCTGGCCCGTCCGCAGCAGGAACAGGTGCGCGTGCGTGCCGACCTGCTCGACCGCCTGGTCAACCACGCCGGTGAAGTGGCGATTTACCGTTCGCGCCTCGAGCAGCAGTTGGGTGCCTTCCGCGGCGCCATGGGCGAACTGGATCGCACCAACGCCCGTCTGCGTGACCAGCTGCGACGTCTGGACCTCGAAACCGAGGCGCAGATCGTCGCCCGTTACCAGCGTGAGCAGGACCAGGCCGACCACAAGTTCGACCCGCTGGAACTGGACCGCTTCTCCACGCTGCAGCAGCTCAGCCGCGCGCTGAACGAATCGGCGGCCGACCTGGGTGGTCTGCAGGGCGTGCTGGACGACCTGTCGCGCCAGTACGACGTGTTGCTGCAGCAGCAGTCGCGCGTCAGCTCCGAGCTGCAGGACGGCCTGATGCGTGCGCGCATGGTGCCGTTCGACGGTCTGGTGCCGCGCCTGCGCCGTGTCGTGCGCCAGGCGGGCCAGGACACCGGCAAGCAGGTCCACGTCACGCTGGAAGGTACCCACGGCGAACTGGATCGCAACGTGCTCGACCGCATGGTCGCGCCGCTGGAACACATGCTGCGCAACTCGGTCGCGCATGGCCTGGAAACCCCAGACCAGCGCCGCGCCGCCGGCAAGCCGGAGGAAGGCGAGATCGCCATCCGCCTGCGCCGCGAAGGCTCGGAAATCGTGCTGGAAGTGGCCGATGACGGCGCCGGGCTGAACCGCGAGGCGATCCGTCGCCGCGCCGAACAGCGCGGCCTGATCGACGCCGATACGGTGCTGGGCGAGGCCGAACTCGACGCGATGATCTTCGCCCCGGGCTTCAGCACGGCCGACCAGGTCAGCCAGCTGGCGGGCCGTGGCGTGGGCATGGACGTGGTGCACAACGAAGTGCGCCAGCTCGGCGGCTCGGTGGACATCCACTCGGTGCCGGGCAAGGGCGTCACCTTCACCCTGCGCCTGCCGCAGACGCTGGCGGTCACCCAGGCGGTGTTCGTGCAGATCGGCGAGACCACCTTCGCGGTGCCGGTGGCATCGGTCAGTGGCATCGGCCGCATTTCGCGCGAGCGCTTCGAATCGGCCAATGGCGGTTACCACTACGGCGGCGAAGAGTTCGCGCTGCACGACCTTGGTACGCTGGTCGGCCAGGGCCAGGCCCGCGCCGAAGGCCAGGCCCAGGTGCCGCTGCTGCTGGTGCGCGCCGGTGAATTGCGCGCGGCCGTGGCGATCGACCAGGTGGTAGGCAACCGCGAAATCGTGGTCAAGCCGGTCGGCCTGCAGATCGCCTCGGTGCCGGGCATCTACGGTGCCACCATCACCGGCGATGGCCGCGTGGTGGTGATCCTGGACGTCGCACCGCTGGTGCGCCGCTTCCAGGCCAATCCGCTCAAGCCGGTCGCCCCCGCCGCACAGGCCAGCGACCGTCAGGCGCCGGTGGTGATGGTGGTCGACGATTCGCTGACCATGCGCAAGGTCACCGGCCGCATCCTGGAGCGCCACAACTTCGAAGTGGTCGTCGCCCGCGACGGCATCGAAGCACTGGAGCGGCTGGACGAGCGCGTGCCCGACCTGATGCTGCTGGACATTGAAATGCCGCGCATGGATGGCTATGAACTGGCCACCGCCATGCGCGCCGACCCACGCTACAAGGGTGTTCCGATCGTGATGATCACCTCGCGCAGTGGTGACAAGCACCGTCAGCGCGCCTTCGAAATCGGTGTCCAGCGTTACCTGGGCAAGCCGTACCAGGAGCTGGACCTGATGCGAAACGTGTATGACCTGCTGGGGATCGCCCGTGCCCGTGAATGACCTGACCTCGCTGTTGTCGGTCGCGCTGCTGGCGCGGGTCGGCCCGGCGCGTGACCGGCTGCGCGATGCGCTGGTCCAGGCCGGCGCCACCGTGGTGCTGGAAGACGACCCCAACAGCCTGCAGCCCGACGCGCTGCGCGACGCGGACGTGGGCGCGGTGCTGATCGCGCTCGAACCGGCGATCGAAGATGCGCTTGAGCGCCTCGATCCGGTGCTGGCCTCGCCGCGCCTGACCCTGATCTTCGACGAGGCCGAGCTGGCCGCGCGTCGCGAAGGGTGGGAGGCGCAGCGCTGGGCACGCCATCTGGCGGCCAAGCTGCACGGCCACCATGATGTGCTGCCGCCGGGGTCCGAACAGGACGGCCTGCTGCAGCCCGAGCCGGGCCTGCCGGTGACGCCGGCCGAACTGCACGCCGATGCACCGCTGGAATTCCACGTGCGCGAGGCCTTCGACGCCGCCTCCGATGTGCCTGCCGACGGCCTGTACCAGCCGCCGGAAGGGTATAGCGAGCCGATGTCGCTGGAAGAGGCGCTGGCCGCCATGCAGGTCCCGGCCGCCGCGCCGCAGATCAACGTACCGCCGCCGGTGCCCACCGCGCCCGCCATACCGGCGGTACCGGCAGCGCCGCTCGGCGACCACAGCAGCTGGTCGCTGGTGGACGAGGACACCGCGGTGGTCGCCGCCGTACCGCCGCCGCCGCCGCCGAGCGCGCCGGCCGTGCCGAGCGACTTCGATATTGAACGCCTGTCGCTGGTGGAGCTGGAGCCGGAAGGCATTCCCAGTGACGCCGCGCCCGGCGCGGTGCTGGTCATGGCCGGCATTGGCGGCCCCGACGCGCTGCGCCGGCTGTTGGCCGCGTTGCCGGCCGGGCTGGCGGTGCCGATCCTGGTGTACATGCGCCTGGACGGCGGCCGTTACGGCAACCTCGTCAAGCAGATGGCGCGTGTCTCCGCGCTGCCGGTGCTGCTGGCCGAAAGCGACCAGCCGGTCGCCGCAGGCACTGTCTACATCCTGCCGGACGACGTGGGGGTGGCGGTGCACAACCGTGGCCTGCACTTCACTGCAGACGCACAGGGCATCCGCGTTGACGCACTGCCGGCCGCGCACAGCGGCGTGGTGATGCTCAGCGGTGGCGACGCCGCGCTGGTGGACGAGGTCCTTGGGCTGGCCGTTGCCGGCGCCTGGGTCGCCGGCCAGACCGGTGACGGCTGCTACGACCCGCTGGCCGCCAGTGCGGTGATTGCCGCCGGCATGGCCGCCGGTGACCCGCCGCAGCTGGCCGCCGCCATCGCCGAACGTTGGGGTGTGAGCGAGTAATCGCCCACGCCGCACCACTTCCAGGAATCACACATGAGTTACGCCAGCAACGACGAAATCCGCGGGGTCCTGATCCAGGCCGGGCACGAACGGGTGCTGCTGCCCAATGCCACCGTGGCCGAAATGATGTCCAAGGTGGCGGTGACGCCGGTTGCGGATACGCCGGCCTGGTTGATCGGACAGATCGCGTGGCAGGGCTGGGACGTGCCGCTGATGTCGTTCGCCCGCCTGTCCGGGCTGGGCGAGGAATCGGTGGTGAGCAACAACAAGGTGGTGGTGCTCAAGGCGCTGGGTGGGAATGCCAAGCGCCCGTACTTCGCCCTGCTGACCCAGACCTTCCCGCAGCTGATCGCGGTGCCGCGCGATGGCCTGCTGGCCGACGCCTCCGAGGAAACGCTGCCGCAGGGCGTGCACATGCGCGTGCTGCTGGGCGAACAGAGCGCGCTGCTGCCGGACCTGGATGCGCTGGAATCGGCGCTGGACGAGGCATTGCCGGTCGTCTGACGTCGCGTGCAGCCACCCATGGGGTGGCTCTACCGATGGGTTGAATCCGCGTGCAGCCACCCATGGGGTGGCTCTACGGCGGGTAGAGCCACCCCATGGGTGGCTGCTCTATTACCCCAGATCGCCCAATCGGGCCTGCAACGCCGCGATTGCGGCCAATCCCGCTGTCTCAGTGCGCAGGATTCGTGGCCCCAACTGCAGTCCCTGGAAACCCGCCGCCGCCAGCGCCTGACGGTCGCGCGGCGACCAGCCGCCTTCCGGTCCAATCGCGATCACCACGCCACCCGGCGCGGCGTCCAGCGTCGACAGCCGGTGCTCACCCAGCGGATCCAGGGTCAGCTTCAATGCTTCGGCCGGCACGGCACGCGCCGCCTCCTGCACGCCCTGCGGCGCGGCCACCTCCGGCACCCGCGCGCGCCCGGACTGCCCGCACGCCGACACCACCACACTGCGCCAGTGCGCCAGGCGCTTCTCGGCACGCGCCGCATCCAGCTTCACTTCGGTGCGCTCGGCATTCACCGGGACCACCGCCTGTACACCCAGTTCGGTGGCCTTCTGCAGGATCAAATCCATCTTTTCACCGCGTGCGATGCCCTGCAGCAGGGTGATCCGCAGCGGCGATTCATTGCCCAGCGCTACCGCCGACTCGACCCGCACCTGCGCGTCGCGCTTGCCCAGCGTCACCAGGGTGGCGTGGTAGTCGTGGCCGTCGCCGTTGAACAGCACGCAGGCCTCGCCCTCGCGCAGGCGCATCACCCGCACCAGGTGGTTGGCCACGTCCTCGGGCAACGACAGGGTCTGACCCACGGCCAGCGGGGTATCCACATAAGAACGGGTCACGCGCATGCAACAGCTTCCTCGATGGCGGCCAGCGTGGTCTGCGCCAGCAGGTCCAGGTGTTCGTCCTCCACGCAGTAGGGAGGCATCCAGTACAGCACGTTGCCCAGCGGGCGCAGCACCACCCCACGCTTCAGCGCGGCGTTGTAGGCGTGCAGGCCGACCCGCGCGGCGGCGGGGAAGGGCGTGCGCTTGTCGCCGTTGCGGGTGAGCTCGAAGGCCACCACCATCCCGGCCTGGCGCACGTCGGCCACGTGCGGGTGGTCGTTGAAGGGCGCGGCCAGCGTACGCATCACCGCCGCGGTGCTGCGGTTGCGGGCGATCACGTCCTCGCTGGCGAAGATGTCCAGGGTCGCCAGCGCCGCCGCGCAGGCCAGCGGGTTGCCGGTATAGCTGTGCGAGTGCAGGAAGGCGCGCTCGCGGCTGTCGTCCAGGAAGGCGTCGTACAGCGCCTGGGTGGCCAGCACCGCGGCCAGCGGCAGGAAGCCGCCGGTCAGGCCCTTGGACAGGCACAGCAGGTCGGGCATCACCCCGGCCTGCTCGCAGGCGAACAGGGTGCCGGTGCGGCCGAAACCGGTGGCGATCTCGTCGGCGATCAGGAAGGCACCGTTGGCATCGCACAGTTCGCGCGCCCGCTTCAGATACACCGGGTCGTACATGCGCATGCCGCCGGCACACTGCAGGCGCGGCTCCAGGATCACGGCGCAGATCTGCCCGGGGTGCTGGTCGAACAGGTCGGCCAGGCGGTCGGCGGCCTCGTGCGCACGCTGTGCGGCGCTCTGGCCGGGTTCGGCCAGGTAGGCGTCCGGCGAGGGCGCGAACAGCGCCTCGGTCAGCAGCGGCGCGTACACGCGGCGGTACAGCGGGATGTCGCCGACCGACAACGCGCCCAGCGTTTCCCCGTGGTAACCGTTCTCCAGCGCCACGAAGCGGGTGCGCTGGGTCTCGCCGCGGTTGTGGAAGTAGTGGAAGGCCATCTTCAGCGCCACTTCCACCCCGGCCGACCCGTTGTCGGCGTAGAACACTTTGGCCAGCGGCGCGCGCCCGGCCTGGCGCGGCGCGATCGCCAGCAGCCGTTCGGCCAGCTCCACCGCCGGTTCATGGCTGAAGCCGGCCAGCATCACCTGTTCCAGCCGGGTGGCCTGCGAGGCAATGGCCGCGCCGATGCGCGGCTCGGCATGGCCGAACAGATTGGTCCACCAGCTGCTGACCGCATCCAGGTAGCGGTGGCCGTCGTGATCGATCAGCCACGGGCCCTCGCCACGGGCGATCGGCACCAGTGGCAGCGTGTCGGGGTGCTCGCGCATCTGCGTGCACGGATGCCACAGAACGGCGAGGTCGCGTTGCCGCCACCGGTCGGCCAACGTAAGGGGGGCTGGGTCTGCTAGCATTTCAAGCTCATGAACACGTTTTCACCTGTCTGCATTCTATCGGTCTCCAAGAGCCAGTTCGCATGAGCCGTCCGCTGCCCACCATCCACCAGATCACGGACGAGGAAAGCGGCCCGTTCCAGCGCCAGCACCTGGACCTGGAATTCTCCAATGGCGAGCGCCGTCGCTTCGAGCGGCTGGTCAGCCATGGCCATGGTGCCGTGGTGGTGGTGCCGATGCTGGACGAGGAGACCGTGCTGCTGGTGCGTGAATACGCGGCCGGCGTACACCGTTACGAGCTGGGGCTGGTGAAAGGCCGGATCGACGCGGGGGAAACCCCGGTGCAGGCGGCCGATCGTGAACTGAAGGAAGAGGCCGGCTACGGCGCGCGCCGCCTGGACGTGCTGCGCGCCATGACCCTGGCGCCCACTTACATGAGTCATCAATCCTGGCTGGTGGTGGCGCGGGACCTGTATCCCGAGCGGCTGGTCGGCGATGAACCGGAGGAGCTGGAAGTGGTGCCCTGGAAGATCGCCGAACTGGACCAGCTGATGTTGCGTGAAGATTTCTCCGAAGGCCGCTCGCTGGCGGCACTGTTCATCGCCCGGCAGTGGCTGGGACGCGGGGAATGATCAAACTCACCACCGATCTGCGCGAAACCGTCATTGCCATTGCCCAGGACGCGGCCGCCGCCATCATGGCGGTGTACGCCACGCCGTTCGATGTCGAGATCAAGTCCGACCGCAGCCCGGTGACCGCGGCCGACCTGGCGGCCAATGGCGTGATCGAACGCGGCCTGGCCCAGCTCACTCCGGACCTGCCGATCCTCTCCGAGGAATCGGCCCAGGTGCCGTGGGAGGTGCGCCGGCACTGGGGCGCGTATTGGCTGGTGGACCCGCTCGATGGTACCCGCGAGTTCGTCAAGCGCAACGACGAGTTCAGCGTCAACATCGCGCTGATCTACCAGGGCGCACCGGCGTTCGGCGTGGTCCTGGCCCCGACCACCGGCGTGGCCTGGCACGCCATGCGTGGCGAGCTGGCCTACCGCCGCGACGGCATGCACGACTCGGTGCTGCGCACCCGCACCCCGGCGCTGCCGCCGCTGCAGGTGGCCGCCAGCCGTTCGCACCGCAGCGCGGAAACCCAGGCGCTGCTGGAGCGCATGGGTGACATCGAGGTCGTCGCACAGGGTTCGTCGCTCAAATTCTGCCGGCTCGCCGAAGGCACGCTGGACGTGTACCCACGGCTGGGTCCCACGTCCGAATGGGATACCGCCGCCGGGCAGTGCGTGCTGCATGCGGCGGGCGGCGCGGTGCTGTCCACCGCCACCGGCAAGCCGTTCCGCTACAACCGCCGCGAAACCCTGTTGAATGGCGATTTCGTCGCGCTGGGTGATACCCGCCTGCCGTGGCGCACCTGGCTTCCTGCCTGACCGGAGCACCGATGTCCGCACCCGCCGAACTGGACCGCCTGCTGGGCATCATGGCGCGCCTGCGCGACCCGCAGGACGGCTGCCCCTGGGACCTGCAGCAGGACTTTGCCAGCATCGCCCCCTACACCATCGAAGAGGCCTACGAAGTGGCCGACGCGATCGACCGCGGCGACCTCGACGATCTGTGCGACGAACTGGGCGACCTGCTGCTGCAGGTGGTCTTCCACGCGCAGATGGCCAGCGAGCAGGGCGCCTTCGGCTTCGCCGATGTGGCGCGTGCGATCAGCGACAAGCTGCAGCGCCGGCATCCGCATGTGTTTGCGCAGGTGACCGTCGACGGGGCTGAAGACGTCAATCTGAACTGGGAAGCGATCAAGCGTGCCGAACGTGCCGCCAAGGGAGAGACCGATGCGTCGGCCCTGGCGGGCATCTCGCGCGGGCTGCCCGAGTGGCAACGCGCGGTGAAGCTGCAATCGCGCGCCGCACGCGTCGGGTTCGACTGGCCCGGCCCGGCGCCGGTGCTGGAGAAGGCGCGCGAGGAGCTGGACGAAGTCGCCGCCGAGTTCGCACGCGGACCGGTGCAGGACAACCAGGCCCGGCTGGAGGAGGAACTGGGCGATCTGTTGTTCGTCTGCGCCAACCTGGGCCGACACGCGAAGGTGGATGTGGGCGCGGCACTGCGCCAGGCCAACCACAAATTCGAACGCCGCTTCCGCGCCATGGAGGCACACGCCGCCACGGAGGGGCAATCACTGGGCCAGCTGGACCTGGACGCGCAGGAACAGCTCTGGCAGCGGGTCAAGCAGGACGAAGCCGGCGCGTGAAGACGCTGCTGCTGTTCGTGCTGACCGCCGTGGCTGAAATCGTCGGCTGCTACCTGCCGTGGCTGTGGTTGCGCCGCGAGGGCAGCCCCTGGCTGCTGCTGCCGGCGGCCGCGAGCCTGGCCCTGTTCGCCTGGCTGCTGACCCTGCACCCGGCCGCCAGCGGCCGCGTCTATGCCGCGTATGGCGGCGTCTACATCGGCACCGCGCTGCTCTGGCTGTGGGTGGTGGACGGTATCCGCCCCGGGCGCTGGGACCTGCTCGGGGTCGGGCTGTGCCTGGCCGGCATGGCGGTGATCATGTTCGCCCCGCGCGGGGCCTGACAACGGCGGTATATTCGACGGCATCACAGGGAAAGGAGCGTGCGATGTTTCCGACCGTGTTGTTCTCGCTGATTCTGGCCTTCGTCGCCGTGGTCATTCTGTTCAAGGCCGTGCGGATGGTGCCGCAGGGCTATGAATGGACGGTGGAGCGCTTCGGTCGCTACACCCACACCATGTCGCCCGGCCTGCATTTCCTCATCCCCATCGTGTACGGGGTGGGCCGCAAGGTGAACATGATGGAACAGGTGCTGGACGTGCCTGGCCAGGAAGTGATCACCAAGGACAACGCCGCCGTGCGCGTGGACGGGGTGGTGTTCTTCCAGGTGCTCGATGCGTCCAAGGCCGCGTATGAAGTGGCCAACCTCGAGGTGGCGATGATCGCGCTGGTGCAGACCAACATCCGCACCGTGATCGGCTCGATGGACCTGGATGAATCGCTCAGCCAGCGCGAGGTGATCAACGCCAAGCTGCTCAGCGTGGTCGACCACGCCACCAATCCGTGGGGCGTGAAGGTCAACCGCATCGAGATCCGCGACATCCAGCCGCCGCGCGACCTGCTCGACGCCATGGCGCGGCAGATGAAGGCAGAGCGCGAGAAGCGCGCGCAGATCCTGGAAGCCGAAGGCTCGCGGCAATCGGAAATACTGCGTGCCGAGGGCGAGAAGCAGGCCGCCGTGTTGGAGGCCGAGGGTCGCAAGGAGGCCGCCTTCCGCGATGCCGAGGCGCGCGAGCGCCTGGCGCAGGCGGAGGCCGAGGCCACCCGGATGGTGTCCGAGGCGATCGCGCAGGGCGATGTGCAGGCCATCAACTACTTCATCGCACAGAAGTATGTGGAGGCCTTCAAGGAGTTGGCGACCTCGCCCAACCAGAAGCTGGTGCTGATGCCGATGGAGGCCAGCGGTGTGATCGGCTCCATCGCCGGTGTCGCCGAGCTGGCCCGGGAAGCCTTCGCCAAACAGGAAGAGAAGAAGTCCACCCGCGCGGTACCGCCGCGCGTGGGAGGCTGAGATGCGCTGGGAAGTGGTGGGGTGGGGCGCGCTGGCGCTGCTGCTGTTCGCCGCCGAGGCACTGGCGCCGGGCGCCTTCATGCTCTGGATCGGGCTGGGTGCGGCCGCCGTGTTCGTGCTGGTGGCCGTGTTCGCCGACATCCCGTTGCTGTGGCAGGTAGTGGCCTTCGTGCTGCTCAGCGTGGTCTCGATCCAGTGCTACCGGCAGTGGGGGCGCACACGTGCGCGGGAAACCGACGCGCCGTTGTTGAACCGCCGCGCCGAACAGCTGGTCGGGCGGGTGGTCGCACTCGACCAGCCGATCGTGGCCGGCATCGGCCGCGCCAAGATCGGCGATGCGTTCTGGGTGGTCGCCGGTCCTGACCTCCCGGCGGGTACGCCGGTGCGCGTAGTGGCGGTCGATGGCATGACGCTCAAAGTGCAGCAGGCCTGAAACGTAGAGCCACCCCATGGGTGGCTGCTGACACGTAGAGCCACCCCATGGGTGGCTGCGCGGTGCAGGACATGCCGCGATGGCGCACCGCCGCACGCGTTGATGGGGCGGTTCTGGGATAATCGGGTTTGATCGTCGGGCAGCGCCCGGCGCGATGAATCTTTCCCCCGGAACATGGTCATGACCCAGAAAACGCTTCTCAACGATACCCACCGCGCGCTCGGCGCCAAGATAGTCGATTTCGGTGGCTGGGACATGCCCATCCACTACGGCTCGCAGCTGGACGAGCACCACCTGGTGCGCGCCGGCGCCGGCATGTTCGACGTCAGCCACATGACCGTGGTCGACCTGCGCGGCGCGCAGGTGCGTCCGTTCCTGCGCCACCTGCTGGCCAACTCGGTGGACAAGTTGAAGGTCCCGGGCAAGGCGCTGTACTCGTGCATGCTCAACCCGCAGGGCGGCGTGATCGACGACCTGATCGTCTACTTCCTGGCCGACGACTTCTTCCGCATGGTGGTCAACGCCTCCACCCGCGAGAAGGACCTGGCCTGGATCCGTGAGCAGGCCGCCGCCTTCGATGTGCAGGTCACCGAACGCGAAGACCTGGCGATCATCGCGGTGCAGGGGCCGGACGCGCGCGAGCGCGTGATCGGCCTGGTCGGAGAGTCCGACCGCGCCGCGCTGCAGAAGCTGGGCCGGTTCGCCGCGGTCGAGGCCACCGGCGCCGCCGGCGAGGCGCTGTTCGTGGCCCGCACCGGCTACACCGGCGAAGACGGCTTTGAAATCCTGGTTGCGCAGGACCACGTGGTCGCGTTCTGGAACGCGCTGGCGGCGGCAGGCGTGAAGCCGGCCGGCCTGGGCGCGCGCGACACGCTGCGCCTGGAAGCCGGCATGAACCTCTACGGCCAGGACATGGACGAAACCATCAGCCCGTTCGAAGCCGCGCTGGCCTGGACGGTGGCGTTGGACGAGGGCCGCGACTTCATCGGTCGCGACGTGCTGGAGGCGCAGAAGGCCGCCGGCAACGCGCGCCAGATGATCGGCCTGGTGATGGACGAGAAGGGCGTGCTGCGGCACGGCCAGGTCGTGCTGACGGCCGGTGGCGAAGGCGAGATCCTGTCCGGCACCTTCTCGCCGACGCTGGGCAAGGGCATCGCGTTCGCGCGCGTCCCGGCAGGCGAGCTCGGCCAGGTGCACGTGGACATCCGCGGCAAGCACGTGCCGGTACGCGTGGTGAAGTTCCCGTTCGTGCGCGAAGGCCAGGCCCAACCCGGCGTGCTGGTCGAAGGCTGAGTCCTGTTGTGGCCGGTGCGGCCTGTCAGCAGTCCGCGCCGGTTGGTTACACTACCCCCGTTTTCTGACCCCCCTGAAATTCTTCGGAGCAGTCCCATGAGCGAGATCCCCGGCGACCTCAAATTCCTCAAGTCCCATGAGTGGGCGCGCGTTGAAAGCAACGGCCGCGTCACCATCGGCATTTCCGACCATGCCCAGGGCCTGCTCGGCGACCTGGTCTATGTGGAGCTGCCGGAAGTGGGTGCCACGGCCAAGGCGGGCGAGCAGATCGCCGTCGTCGAGTCGGTCAAGGCCGCGTCGGACGTCTACAGCCCGGTCTCCGGCACGGTGGTCGAGGTCAACACCGCGCTGGATGGCAAGCCGGAAACCATCAACGAAGACGCCTACGGCGAAGGCTGGATCTGCGTGATCGAGCTGTCGGCCAAGGAAGAGCTGGACGAACTTCTGGATCCGGACGCCTACGCCGAAGTGCTGGAAGACGACGACCACTGATCGTCGCCTTGCCGAAGAAGACGGTCGCCTGGTGCGGCCGTTTTTTTTTGCGCGCGCGCCGGCGGCGTTAGTAGTACGTGATGACCAACGCGGCACGCGGGCGTACTCGGCCGGGTCGGTTGCCACCTGGATGATCGGTCGGGTGCCGTAGCGGTCGCCTCATCGGTATCGAACCGACGTCGGCAAGTGGATGCGCCGGGCAACGTTGCATGCGTTCGAGGGTGTCCGACGGTCGTCGTTGCGGTCGGATGCGGTGGTCGCGGACCCGGAAAAGTTTGCGCAGTTACGCGAATCGGGTGGCAAAAAACGCGCCGGCGTGTGAAAAGTTTTTCGGTCCGTTTAGCGCCCGCTCGGACGGCGGCGGTGGTCGCGTCCGCGCGTGGTGCGTGCAGGGGCAGGCGCGCGTGCGGGTTGCAGGGTCGTTACAGCAAAGTGCTTCTTTTAAGTGTTTTTCTTTTCAACGTTGCGCTTGTGGCGGGGATGTTGGTGTTCGCCGGAGGGTGCCTGTGGCGTCGTGCAGGGGGGCGTGGCAGGCGTTCGTGGCGGTGCGCGGCGGTGCTCCGGTGTGAAAATTTTTCGCCGGGGTTGTTGACAGTGAAAAAAAGCGTGATTAGGTTTCGCCCAGCAGACCTTGCCTGCGAACAGAGTGAGCAGAATCGACATCGAGTCGCGAAGCACAACCTGGACATCCACCTCGCGTCCGAAGACGGTGGAGATGGCTTCGCTTCCTCCGGCGAACCGCAAGCCCCTTTCTGATTCGACACCTGCCCGAAGGGTCGCGGCAGGTGTCCCCGTATCCGTAACGACGCGCACGACGCGACGGCGGTCCCCGCGCAGCCGTAATGGCGGGTTTGCTTTACCTGGGCGTTTCAACTCCATAGATCACTGACGAGGAGCCATCCCATGGCAACTAAGAAAGCTGCGAAGAAGCCGGCCGCTAAAAAGGCCGTGAAGAAGGTCGCCAAGAAGGCGGCTGCCAAGAAGGCCGTGAAGAAGGTAGCCAAGAAGGCCGCTGCCAAGAAGACGGTAAAGAAGGCAGCCAAGAAGGCGACTGCCCGCAAGGCAGTAAAGAAGACGGCAAAGAAGGCAGTCCGCAAGGTCGCCAAGAAGGCCGCCGCCAAGAAGACCGCGAAGAAGGCAGTAAAGAAGACGGCGAAGAAGGCAGTCCGCAAGGTTGCCAAGAAGGCCGCGACCAAGAAGACCGCCAAGAAGGCTGCCAAGAAGGCCGTCCGCAAGGTAGCCAAGAAGCCGGCTGCCAAGAAGACTGCCAAGAAGGCCGCCAAGAAGGCTGTCCGCAAGGTAGCCAAGAAGGCCACCGCGAAGAAGGCGACCGCACGCAAGGCTCCGGCCAAGAAGGCGTCCGCCAAGAAGGCAGTGAAGAAGGTCGCCAAGCGCAAGCCGGCGGCCCGCAAGAAGGCTGCACCGGTCGCCCTGCCGGCAACCCCGGCACCGCTGATCTGATCCATTCCCGATAGCCGTAGCTGAAACCCCCTTCCCGGCAGCCCAGCGGGAGGGGGTTTTTTTTGCCTGCAAAAAAAGCCCCTCCCGCGAGGGATCAACGAACGTTGATCCCGACAGGTAGCGCCGGCCGTTGGCCGGCCCAGGCGGTGTTCGGGAGCTGGCAAGCGTCCGGTCGTGCAAAAAAAAGGGCGACCCGTAGGCCGCCCTATATTTGGATGCAATACACCTCGCCGGCGTTTACCTAGGCGAAGCCACCGCCCGATCCGACGAGACACCCTTGCGCTTGCCCGGTGTCGGCGTGCCGTCCTCGGTCATCAGGTTGTCGCTGCCGAAATCGGTGTCCACGTCCAGCCAACGCTGCGAGGGCAGGCCCATCGCCGCGTCCAGCACGGTGGGCAGCAGGCCGCTGGGCAGGCTGCTTTCGCCGTTCCACATGATCGCGATACCGAAATCGCGTTCCGGGACCAGCGCGACCAGGCCGCGATAGCCCTGCACCGCGCCGGCGTGGAAGATCACTTCGTGCCCGGCGTAATCGAAGTTGCGCCAGCCAAGCGCATAGCCGGCCGACTGCAGGCGCTCGCGGCGCCAGCCCGAGCGCATCTCGCCGGGCGTGTTGATCAGGGTGGAGTGCAGCGTGGCCAGTAGCGGCGCGGGCAGCACGTCGGGGCGGTGGCCGGTGTGGGCCAGCAGCCACTGCGCCATGTCGCTGGCACTGGCATTGACGCCGGCCGCCGGCGCGAGACGGTAGTAGGTGGGCTTGGGCGACAGCGACACCCAGCCGTTGCGGCTGCGCACGTGCGGACGCGCCCAGCGCGAACTGGCCTGGATACCGGCCAGGCCCAGGCTGGCATCGTCCATGCCCAGCGGCTTGAACAGGCGGCGTTCGACCGACTGCTCGTAGAAGCTGCCGGAGGCGGCGTAGACCACGTCGCCGATCAGGCTGAAGGCCACGTTCTGGTACGCGTAGCAATCGCCGGGCAGGCACTTGAGCGAGGTCGAGGCCAGCTTGTGGGTGAGCGTGTAGTACTCGGCGTTGCCCTCGACGTCGCGATCGTAGGCGTTGTACGGCAGGCCGACGCGGTGGCTGAGCAGGTCGGCCACGGTGAGCCGTTCGGTGGCCTCCGGCGAGCTGAGCTGGAAGCCCGGCACGTAATCGGTGACCTTGCTGTCCCAGCGCAGGGTGCCGTCATTGACCAGCAGGCCGGCCATGGTGCCGGCGAACGCCTTCGACAGCGATGCCAGGCGGAACACGGTGTGCGCGTCCACCATCTGCGGGTTGTTGACGTCGGTGACGCCGTAGCCGCGCGCGCTGAGCACGCGGCCACCCTGCACGATCGCCACGGCCATGCCGGGCACGCGCTCGCCATAGGTCAGCTGCTGCGCCATCGATTCGATGGCGGCCACGTTGAAGCCTGCTGCCGGCGGCAGCACCTTCGGGTTCGTCGCCGCCGCGGTGCGGTAGGCAGCCGGCTGGGTGTGCGGCACGTTGGCCGCCGCGCTGCTCTCGATGTTGACGGGAAACGCGGACGGCGCGGCACTGGGGGTCTGTGCGGTGGAAGACATTGCGATGGGCATCAGCATGCCCAGCAACCCGGTGGCCGCCGAACGGATCGGTCGGCGCCTGCTGTTCTGTTTCATCGTGTAGGGCCCGTGCGCAACTGCTGTGCCCGATTCTAGCGCTGCTTTTCGTGATTGCACAAACGAAGCGAAGATGAATGCGTATCGCATTGAAAAGGCCCGGTTTTTGCATGGTCTGCGTGCGTGGAAACGGAGCCTGCTGGCGCGGCCCTGTTCAGGTTTGTGCGGGTACGGTGCGGATCCAGTCCGCCGCGCGCTCGGCGAGCATCAGGGTGGGGGCATTGGTATTGCCGCTCACCAGGGTCGGCATCACCGACGCGTCGACCACGCGCAGCCGGCGCAGCCCGTGCACGCGCAGCTGCGGGTCGACCACGGCGTCGGCATGCTGGCCCATCGCGCAGGTGCCCACCGGGTGGTAGATGGTCTCGGCCTTGGCGCGGATGAAGGCGGTCAGTGCAGCGTCGTCCAGATCGTCGCGGCGGGGGAAGATCGGCGCGCCGCGCCAGCGGTCGAAGGCCGGCTGGCGCAGGATCTCGCGCGACATGCGCACGCAGGCCTTCATCATCGCCAGGTCGTGGCCGTCGGCATCGCCCAGGTAGTTGGCTTCGATGCGCGGCGGCGACGCCGGGTCGGCGTCGCGCAGCTGGATGCGGCCGCGGCTGCGCGGATGCAGCGCGCAGGCGTGCAGGGTGTAGCCATCGCCGGCAAGACGGTGGCGGCCATGGTCGTCGAGCATGGCCGGGACGAAGTGGAACTGCACGTCGGCGCGGGCGTCCGGCGCCAGCGGCGAACGGGCGAAGCCACCGGCCTCGGCAATGTTGCTGCTGCCTGCGCCGCGCCGGCCACGCAGGAAGTAGTCGAAGGCGATGCGCGCCTGGTTGCTGCGGTCGTGGCTCACGCCGGGCTGGGTATGCCGCAGGGTGCAGATGTCCAGGTGATCCTGCAGGTTGCCGCCCACGCCGGGCAGGTCGACCCGTGGGGTGATGCCGTGGCCGCGCAGGCGCTGCGCGGGGCCGATGCCGGACAGCATCAGCAGCTGCGGGGAGTGGATGGCACCGGCGCTGAGGATGACTTCGGTGCTGGCGCTGGCATGCCGGTGTTCGCCGTGGTGGCGGAAGTAGATGCCCCTGGCGGCGTCGCCCTGGAAGCTCAACATGCGCGCCTGCGCACCGGTCAGGACGGTGAGGTTGGCGCGGCCGCGCGCAGGGCGCAGGTAGGCGGTGGCGCTGGAGCAGCGTGCACCGTCGCGCTGGGTGACCTGATACAGGCCCACGCCCAGCTGCCCGGCGCCGTTGAAGTCGTCGTTGCGCGGGTGACCGGCCTGTACGGCGGCGTCGATGAAGGCATCGGAGAGGGGGTTGTGGTGGCGCAGGTCGGACACCGACAGCGGCCCGGCATCGCCATGCAGGGCGCTGGCGCCGCGGCTGTTGGCCTCGCCGCGCAGGAACCACGGCAGCACGTCGTCCCAGCTCCAGCCGGTGGCGCCGGCGGCGGCCCAGCCGTCGTAGTCGGCGGCCACGCCGCGCACGTAACACATGGCGTTGATGGAACTGGAGCCGCCCAGCACTTTGCCGCGCGGCCACCATAGGCGCCGCCCGTCCAGCGCGGGTTCGGGCTCGGTGTACAGGTTCCAGTTGATGCGCCGGTTGTTGACCAGCCGGGCCAGGCCGGCCGGCATGTGGATGAAGGGGTTGCGGTCGCGTGGGCCGGCTTCGAGCAGCAGGACGCGGCAGCGCGGGTCCTCGCTGAGCCGGTTGGCCAGCACGCAGCCGGCCGAGCCGGCGCCGACGATGATGTAGTCGTACATGTCCGTTCCCCAACGGTGATGGGACGAGCATAAGCCAGCACGCGCCGCCACGCTGCGTTGCACGGGTGCGCGCGTGGACCACTGGCGATGTTGCGGTGCATCGTTTACCTTGCGCGCTTTGCTGCCCGGAATCCCCACGATGCTGCCGCTGCCACGCCGCCTGTGCGGGACCTGCGCGCGATGACCGCCCCGGAGCCGACCCCGCCGGCGCAGCCCGGGCTGCGTGCGGCGCTGCGCCAGTCGCCGCCGCTGTTCTGGGCGTGCGTGTACTTTTTCTGCCTGCTCAGCGGCTACTACGTGCTGCGCCCGGTACGCGAGGCGATGGCGGCCTCGGCCGACCTGCAGACGGTGTTTCCGCCGGCGCTGATTGCTTGGTTCGCCGGCCATGGCATCGCACTGCAGGACTTCGTGCTGCAGGTGCTGTTCACCGGGGTGTTCGTGATCATGGTGGCGCTGCAGCCGCTGTACGGGGCGCTGGTGAGCCGTTATCCGCGGCGGGTATTCCTGCCGCTGGTGTACGGCTTCTTCATTGTGACGCTGCTGGGCTTCTACGGGCTGTTCTACACAGGCGTACCGGGGCGGGGCATGCTGTTCTTCTTCTGGACGGCGGTGTTCAATCTGTTCGCGGTGGCGGTGTTCTGGAGCTTCATGGCCGATGTGTTCTCGAACGTGCAGGCGCGTGCGTTCTACGGCTACATCGGGGCGGCGGGCACGATCGGGGCATTCCTGGGCCCGACGCTGACCTCGACGCTGGTGCAGCGGGTGGGCATCGCGAACCTGATGCTGGTGTCGGCCGGGTTCCTGACGGTCTGCCTGTTCTGCATCTGGCGGCTGCGCCTGTGGGCGGTAGCACGCGAGCAGGAGCTGCAGCTGGTGTCCGGCGAGACGCCGATGGGCGGGGGCGTGCTGGACGGGTTGAAGCTGATCGCGCGGGAGCCGCTGCTGCGCTGGCTGGCCGTCATGGTGGTGTTCGGGGTCGGGATCGGGACGCTGCTCTACAACGAGCAGGCGTCGATTGTGCGCCGGCTGTACACGGACCCGGCGGCGAGCACGGCGTTCTATTCGCGGATCGATCTGGCGATCAATGCGCTGACGCTGGTGCTGCAGCTGGGACTGACCCGTTGGCTGCTGTCGCGCTTCGGGATCGCACCGGCGCTGTTGATTCCGGGCTTTGCGATCATTGCGGGCTTCTCGGTGCTGGCCGCATCACCGCTGCCGGTGATGGTGGCGATGGTGCAGGTGATGACGCGCGCGAGTGAGTTCTCGCTGGCCAAGCCGGCGCGCGAGACGATTTTCACGCGGGTGGACCGGCAGTGGCGCTACAAGGCCGGTGCGGCGATCGACACGGTGGTATACCGGGCCGGCGACCTGACGTTCGCGTGGGTGCACAAGGGGCTGTCGCTGTTCGGCTCGCGTGCGGTGTTCGCGGGCGGACTGGTGGTGGCGGGGATCATGACGGCAGCGGCATTCGGGCTGCTGCGCGAAGAAAAGAAGCTGCCGGCCGAGCGGCCGGAGTAAGCTCTGTCCATCTTGTTCGAGGGTTGCGCATGTACTGGACCGCACTGATCCTGACCTTGGTGGTCGCGCTGTTGCACGTGTATTTCCTGGTGCTGGAGATGTTCCTGTGGACGCGCCCGCTGGGGCTGAAGACGTTCCGCAATACGCCGGAGAAGGCGGAGACGACGCGGGTGTTGGCGGCCAATCAGGGGCTCTACAACGGCTTCCTGGCGGCAGGCCTGTTCTGGGGCCTGTTCGACCACCTGCCGATGCTGGTGAACTTCATGCTGGGCTGCGTGATCGTGGCCGGCTGCTATGGCGCGTACAGCGTGAACAAGCGGATCTTCTTCATCCAGGCGGTGCCTGCGATCCTGGCGGTCGTTGCGTGGCAGTTCGTGCCGGCGTGACGGAACGGGTTGCATGACAGCTTGAGTTGCATGACAGCTCGGGATGCATGACAGCTCGGGTTGCATGACAGCTCGGGTTGCATGACGTCCGGTAGCGCCGGGCTTTGCCCGGCTGCTGTTGGATTTGGGCGAACAGCCCAGGCTTGCGAACGTGCTCGCGCTGGGCCGGCGGGTGCGGGTTTGCGGGGGACGCCGTAAACCCATCCATGGGGGCTTAGTCGCCGCATCCATGCGGCTCATACC
>NZ_JBOHXV010000043.1:0-39689 GCF_050737075.1 Stenotrophomonas sp. | reverse complement strand
GCCATGGGCGGGCACTACGGCGTGGTAGTGCCTGCCCATGGCGGGCAACACGGACGCCCGCATCACCGGCGCCCAGGCCAGCCGCTGAGCTCGCCCGCCTTCCAGCGCCACAGCGCATACGCCAGGAAGGCGAACACCAGCGCAACGCTGATCAGGTCCATGCGACCGCTGGTTCCGTATGCAACCAGGTATTGGACCCGGTAGGCGGCAAAGAACACGGCTGAAAGTTTGCGCCCGAAGGCCATGAAGATGCCGCCCAGCGCCAGTGAGAACGGCATCACCACCTTGCCGGCCAGCGCGAGGATGGGCGCGTTCGCGAAGCCAACGGTCTTCACCGTGTCCAGCACCAGGAGCCACACGGCCAGGAACTGCAGCGCACAGAACAGCGCGATGAGGATGGCGACGGCCTTGTGCGTCCTGGCCCGCCACGGCGACGTCCGCACCGTCTGCTCTGTGGCGGGCACCTGATATGGATTGCTCATGGATTCTCCCCTTTGGCGCGAGCCTATCACGCCCATTCAGCGTGAGGCGCGAGCGCCGGGCGCGGTGACCGTGGATCGCACAACGCCGACCAGCAACACACCCGTCCATGCTGCCAGCCACGCCGACAATGCCCAGCCGTCGAACAATTCGTCGAGGGGAATCACCGCCGCCCAGAAACCCACGGCACCCCACCCCAGTACCAGCAACGGCGCCACAATCAACCCACGCCACGCGGCGAACGCGGCTAGCGGCAATGAGCACACGGGAAACAGGGCGCCGGCACTGAAGGGTGCGGCCCCTACAGCGGCAAAAAACGCGGCCATCACCACCAGCGCCCACGTCATCACCTTGATCAGCATTGTGTCCCGACGCATTGCATTACCCCTCACTACGGAGCCTTAACTCCACTGCCCTATCCTAGCAACGCGCCGAAGGCACTACGCCCGACGCTTCAATCGCTCCGCCAGGCTTGATCGACGGACGCTACCGGACACTGCAAAGGAGTCGCAATGAAGAAGCTGCACGCTGCTGTTTTCGCCGGATGCCTGCTGGGCATGAGCCCCCTCGCCTTTGGCGAGGTCGCCAACCTGACCAACAGCGCCGATGGCGCGAACCGTGACGCGGGAATCGCCGCGGTCAAGAAGAAGCTGCAGGATGCCTGCACCGACCGCAAGGGCACGCCGGATGCAGCATCGTTCGAGGTGGTGTTCGAGAAGACCAGCGAGAACCCGAACGTCCCCAAGCCGTACTACGTGGACGGCAAGATGAGGTGCGATCTGCCGTAATTCACGTGCGGCAAGCGCGGCGCACATTCTGCGGCACGCTGGCATGGCCGCTATCGGCCGACGTATGAACCCGGATCTCTCGATGCCCTGTACGCCAGCGCATCGAGAAATTCCTTGCCGTGTTCCGCATATCCGGATTGCTCGCTGGCCGAGAGCGGGAAAGCAATCTCGTACAGCGCAAAGCCGCCCGTCATGACGCCAAGGCAGAGCAGGCCCTGCCCATCGCGGGAGGCGATACGATCTGCCGGAATCAACAAGCAGGTCCATACTCAGGCATAGAAGATCTCCGTCCTTCAGGCTGGCACTGTTACTCAATGCTTTCGTAGCGCATCCCACCGTCACCTTACGAACCCTCGATTTGATCGACGTGGATAATTTCCACGTCGTTCTGAATCATCATTGCGATCGTATAGGTAAACGTCTCGTCGTCCTCGATGATCATCACCCCTTTCTCATGCTTGTCGTAGACCATGTAATCGGGAGGTTCCAGGGATCCCCTCGGTTTGATGTTCAACAACGAACACCGGTTGAGCTCGCGATCCCAAGCGTAGCTATAGTCATTGACGCTCATTGCTGATCAATTCTGTCCTATTGAGCTGGCCATGAATTCCCCAACCATTGCAGACCTGCCTTCCCCCTTGGCCGGGCTGCCGACGCTTCGTTTATCGCGACAACTTCACTGACGGCCTGCAAGGTCACAGCGCAACCTCAAACGTCCTTCCAGACATTGCCTCCATGCCGTGCGCGGAAATCTCTGCTTTGAAGAAGTTCCAGTGATTCAAAATGGTGGAAAGTTGCGCGCGGGAAAACTGGGGGGGCTCTCCGCCCACATCGAGCTCGGGGTAGATATCATTTGTAAAACAAGCAAGCCCCGGGTTTGCAACGGGTGGGTCAAGCCAGATCGCGACTACGTTGTAACCCCAGTTCGCCTGCCCCGTGACCGAAGCCTCGCGCCCCGGATCGTCCATCGTGCCGAGCAATTGGGCGACTTCCTCAAACAGTTCCTGGTCAAGGTCTGAAATCAGCATGAGAACCGTCAGATTCACTGCACGGCAATAGCTTTCATCCGGCCCCACACAATAGTAAACACTCCGGAAAGAACCCGGTGCAGGCTCATAGACTGAAGCGATCAACGTAGTCATGGTTTGTTCTCAGGATAGCCACGCCATTTCAGAACAGGGGTTTCATCCGGCTCGAAGAACCGGAAGCTTACGCCGTCAGACAACCCGCCGAGAATGATGCGCAGGCCGGCGGCGCGCCGGACGAGGTCAGCCCCCTTCAGGGGGACATCCCAGGGTCCGCAAACGATTTAGCCCCGCATCCGCCCTTCCCCCTGCCGGAAACGTCCATCCCCGGGCCGTGGCGCGCTGCTATAGTTCTACCATTGTGACGGGCGTGGTGCCTGTCCTGGGATCACAGGGAGCGGGTCATGGGTCTTATTCAGGCGGTGAAGGGTGCAGTCGGTGGCGTGCTGGCCGACCAGTGGAAGGACTTCTACACCGTGCCGGCCGGGCTGCCGTCCACCGCGGCGCTGTTTGCCGCCGTGCCGCAGGGCACCAATGCCGGGCGTGGTTCCAACACCAGCGGCTCCTCCAACATCATCACCAACGGCTCGAAGATCGTCGTGCCGGAGGGCTACGGCCTGCTGCTGTTCCAGGATGGGGCCATCACCGGCTTCGTCGCCGAACCGGGTGGTTACGAGTGGCGCTCGGACGACCTCAACTCGCAGTCCATCTTCGCCGGCGACGGCATCGTCACCCCGCTGATCAAGCAGAGCTGGGAGCGCTTCAAGTTCGGCGGCCAGCCCGGCGGCCAGCAGGCGGCGTTCTTCGTGTCGCTGAAGGAACTGCCCGATAACCGCTTCGGCACCCAGTCCGAAATCTACTGGGACGACGGCTTCCTCAATACGCAGGTCGGCGCGGTGACGCGCGGCTCCTACACGCTGAAGATCGTCGACCCGATCCTGTTCGTGAAGAACTTCGTGCCGGCCGCCTACCTGCAGCCGGGCAAGGTGTTTGACTTCACCGATCTGGACAACGCCGCCGCCAGCCAGCTGTTCAATGAAGTGGTGGGTTCGCTGGCACCGGCCTTCAGCCTGTACACGAACGATCCGGCCAAGGGCAACCGCATCACCAAGCTGCAGCAGGATTCGCTGGGCTTTGCCCAGAGCCTTTCCGCCGCCGTCGAACAGGGCTACCAGTGGAAGTCCGACCGTGGCCTGGCCATCGTCAAGACCGCCATCGTCTCCATCGAGTACGACGCCAACACCCGCGAACTGCTCAAGACCGTACAGCGCGCCGACGCGCTGTCCGGCGGGCGTGGCAATTCCAACCTGCAGGCCAGCGTGGCCCAGGGCATCCAGTCGGCCGGCGAGAACGGCGGCGCGGCGGGCCTGGTGGGTGTGGGCATGGCCAGCGGCATGTTCGGTGCCGGCAGCCTGCAGCAGCCGGTGGCCCCGGCCGCACCGGCGGCTGAGGATCCGGTTGCCAAGTTGAAGAAGGCCAAGGAGATGCTGGACCTCGGCCTGATCACCCAGGACGACTACAACGCATTGAAGGCCAAGGCGCTGGGTCTGTAAGGCGGACGCATAACGATCATGTCCGACCCCAGAACCCCGCCCCCGTTGCCCGGGGCACCCCCGCCGTTGCCGGAGGCCGTCACCGGCCCCGGCTCGCCGCGTGATGTCCCGCCCTTGCCGGGCAGCTTTCCGCTCGACCCGGCCACCCTGCCCGACCCGATCCGCGCCGAGATCGAGGCGCCCGACCCGGTTGCCCTCGATACCAGCGCCGAGGAACTCAAGGACGGCCTGAACCGCTGCCCGAAGTGCGGCTCCAGCGACGTGCGCCTGAAGCTGGGCACCGACGTGCTCATCTGCCAGTTCTGCCGTCACGAATGGCATGGCGCATTGGTGGAGCAGGAGTTTGGCCTGGGCGAAGGCCTGGACCAGCTGCGCGGCACCATCATCGCCTCCGGCGCACGCGACATCGAGGCCGGCACCGCCAGCCTGATGAGCTTCAAGTGCACCGGCTGTGGCGCCGAAGTGACCATCAACACCGAAACCACCATGACCGCCCGCTGCCATTGGTGCCGTCACGTGTTCGGGGTCAACGAGCAGGTGGCCAACGGCGCGGTACCGGATGCGGTGCTGCCGTTCCGTATCTCGAAAGACGATGCGGTCGCGCGCATCCGCCAGTTCGTGGACAAGCGCAGGCTGTTCGCACTGAAGGCCTTCAAGGACCAGTTCACACCCGAGAACGTGGTGGGCGTCTACATGCCGTACATGATCGTGGACAGCAATGTCAGCGCCAGCGTGTCCGGCCGGGGCGAGATCAAGACCCGCGAGTACACCCGTGGCGAGGGCGACAAGAAGAAGACCTACTACGACGCCGACATCTACCAGGTGGACCGCGCGGTGGACTTCACCGTTGACGACCTGCCGCTGGAATCGTCCGCGGAGCGCGGCAACCTCGATACCAAGACCAACACCAACAACATCATCAACACCATTCTGCCGTTCGATACGAAGAATGCGTTGAAGTGGAATGCGTCGTACCTGCTGGGCTTCACGTCGGAGAAGCGCACCCTGGACGTGGAGAAGATGCGGCCGCGGCTGGAAGACCAGCTGCTGTCCATCGCCCGCGCCCAGGTGGAAGGCTCGGTACGCCGCTACGACCGTGGCGTGCGCTGGGAACAGGAACAGCTGGACGTACACGGCTCGCGCTGGGTCTCCATGTACCTGCCGGTGTGGCTGTATTCGTACCACCAGCCGGGCCGCAACGGCGGCATGCTGCACTACATCGCGGTGAACGGGCGTACCGGTGAAACCATGGGCAGCGTGCCGGTGCAGCAGTGGAAGCTGCTGCTGGCCGCGCTCACCACCGGCACGATCGTTGAAGCCATCACCCTCTGGTTCCTGGTAGCTGCCTCATGAGCGACGATAGTGGACTCTGGTTGCTGTTGGCTGGCCCCGCCAGCGCAACGGCCTTGTACTGGGCGCTGTACCGGTACTACCGCAACACCGACAAATCGCACGCCTTCGAGCGTGAGACCACCATCGAGGCCAAGCCGGTCACCGGTTCGGACCGACTGGTCGATACGATCTCGGGCACGCAGGAGACGCGGATTCGCGGCGACAACGTGCGCGAGTATCGAAAACGCGTCGTGCGCCAGCCCCCCAATCCCCCCACTACCCCTGGTTGATGATTCATGAAAAAGCTTGTTTATTTCGCCCTGTTGCTCTGCTCCCTGTCCCTGCTGACGGCCTGCACCGGTGGTGCGGGTGGCACGGGTGGTGCGGCCGCCGGTGCCAACGATGAAACCGCGCAACTGAAGGACCCGAAGGTCGGTGACCTGTACGCGGCGGAGCTCTCCGAGCTTGCCGAGTTCGAGGTGCCGGGCGGCAAGGCTTTCGGCCTGCTGAAGGTCATCAACGTCGCCCCGGACACCGTTACGGTCGTCACCGACAGCAGCGCGTGGGATGACGCGATTTCCGCCAAGCGCGAGCTGCACGGCGACCTGAAGCAGGTCGTCTGGGATGGCGAGGACGAGATCGTGCTGGCACGCTCGCAGCTGCTGGAGATGCACCGCAAGGAGGTCATCTTCGGGGTGCGCCGCGGCGCCAGCAACAACTGATCGAAAGGTGCGCGCATCGCGGGTTCGTCCGCGATGCGCGCAACGCCTGCGTAGTTTTACCGACCCGAATTTACGCAACGGCAGGCGTTGCGCGGGTACATTGGTCAGGTGGGCGGCTGCCCGCACGTTCCCCGCAGCAGCATAGGCGAACACCCCATGACCGATGCTCCCTCGCCCACCCCGGACGCCCAACCCGCACTGAGCTCGACGTTGCTGGCCAAGGTCCGCACGCACCTGGCCAATGAGCGCACCCATCTGGCCTATTTGCGCACCACGGTGTCCCTGATCGGGTTCGGCATCACGATCAACCGCTTCAGCCTGTACCTGATCCAGAACGACGACGCGCCGCACGGCACCCGCCTGTTCCTCAGGGATGTGGGCAACGCTGGCTTCGGGATGGTGCTGCTGGGCCTGGCGTTGCTGGTATGGTCGCTGTACCGCTACTGGCGGGTCAGCCTGGACATCGAGCGCGGACTCTACGTTCCCCGGCACAAGGGGATGATCGTGGCCAGCATCGGCTTGTTGCTGATGGGCGGACTCACCGCGCTCTGGCTGTTCTCGGACCCGACATGAGCACGGAACACCCGCACGCCCCGGCCAACAGCCTTCTGGTCGGCCGGAGCGTTGCATTGTCGCGATGGCGGCATTTCAAGCCCCCGTCGAACTCTCCCTCATCTTTTCGAGCACCTGGTCCAGGCTGAAGCTGGCGGACTTCTGCCGCGGCGGGAATTCCTTGAAGGTGGCCAGGAACTCGGCGATGACCGCCTGCGCCGGCACCAGCAGGTAGATGTGCCGGAACATCCAGTCGTAGAACGTGTTGGAGGTGATCTGGGCACGTTCGTAGGGGTCCATGCGCATATTGAAGATGTACGGGGTACGCAGCACCACGAACGGCTCCTGCCAGATCTTGAGCGTGCCCGGTACACGCTGTTCCATGAACAGCATCTTCCAGTTGTCATAGCGCAGAGCGGCTACATCGCCATCGTCGGTGAAGTAGATGAAACCGGGACGCGGACTCTTCGCTTCCTTGCCGGTCAGATACGGCACCAGGTTGTAGCCATCCAGGTGGACCTTGTAGGTGGTCTTGCCGATCTTGTAGCCCTTCTTCAGTTTCTCCTTGATGTCCGGCTCACCGGCGGCGGCCAGGATGGTGGGGAACCAGTCGAGATGGCTGACGATTTCATTGGATTCACTGCCGGCTTCGATGCGGCCCGGGAAGCGGACCATGCAGGGCACGCGGTAGGCGCCTTCCCAGCTGGAGTTCTTTTCGTTGCGGAACGGGGTGGTACCGGCGTCCGGCCAGGTATTCATGTGTGGCCGTTGTCGGTGCTGTACTGCACGAAGGTGTCGTAGGCGATGCCCAGTTCGTCCAGGAAGTCCAGCATCTCGCCGATGCACTTGTCGTGGTCGATCATGACGTCGTGGTACTCGGACTGCCAGCGCCCGGCCTGGCCGCGGCTCTCCGGCTTGACGTGGGTCCACGCATGCATGTGCGAGGTGTTGAACCAGACGAAGAACGGTTCACCTGCATCATGTGCCGCCTGGATGAACTTCTTGGCGGCGGCCAGGAATTCGTCATCGCAGGTCTCCATGCGCTTGCGCGTAAGCGGACCGGTGTTCTCGATCTTCTGCCCGCCCTTGCCGTCGGCCCAGCAGTGCAGCACGCCGCGCGGACCGTACTTCTTCTTGAAGTCCGGGAAGTCCTCCTTGCTGGGATAGTCGACTTCCTCAGGCTCCTCTTCTGCATTGAGGTGGTACAGGTTGCCAAAGAATTCGTCGAACCCGTGCATCGTGGGCAGATGCTCGTCGCGGTCACCGAGGTGATTCTTGCCGAACTGGCCCGTTCGGTAGCCGAGTGGCTTGAGCGCTTCTGCAACGGTGATGTCCTCGGCCTTGAGCCCCAGTTCCGCGCCTGGCAAGCCAACCTTGGTCAGGCCGGTGCGCAGCCCGCACTGGCCGGTGATGAAGGAGGCGCGGCCCGCGGTACAGCTCTGCTCCGCATAGCTGTCGGTGAAGATCATGCCTTCCTTGGCGATGCGGTCGATGTTGGGCGTGCGATAGCCCATCAAGCCCTTGGTGTAGCAGCTCAGATTGGCTTGACCGATGTCATCGCCCCACATCACCAGGATGTTCGGCTTCTTGGTTTTGGTTGCCATCTGTGAATCTCCAATGTGGTGGAATGGGTGAACGGCACAGCGCACACGCTGCACCGGCGGAGCCTCCCCTCATGCAGCGTTTGGCATGGCCGACGCCGTGCGCCGGCGCCATTTGATGTAAGGAATGGCGATCACGGTCACCACGAGCAGGTACAGCACGATGGTGGCGGCGAGGAAGCGCTCATCCGGAAAGTTGGTCTTGGCGATGGCCAGCGCGATGGCCGGATGACGGCTTGCCGTGGATAGAGCCAGCACGGTCTGCCGTTGCGGCACCGGACCGGCCAGAAGCTGCCCCACGGCAAGGCCGATGACGATGAACGCGATGATGGCGAGCAACGTGCCGCTGTGCAGCAGATTGACCACGATGGGTACTGCCGCATACAGGATCGGTGCAGCGGCGAGCAGCAGCAGCACGAACGCGCCCAGAGCGATCGGGCGCGCCAGTGTCGCGGCCAACGACGGTGCGAGGCCGCGCACCACCATGCCCGCCAGCAGGGGAAGCACGATCATGATGATGATTACCTTCGCTATCGCCTGCGGTGGCATGCCGAAGTCGCGGTCGAAATAGGCCCCGAGCAGCCAGGTCAGCAGTGGCACCAGGATGATCGCCAGCAGGCCCATCACCACCATCAACCCCAATGCATACGCCCCTTCACCGCCTGCCTTGCTCTCTTTCTTGGGCAGCAAGGGTGGAATCGGCGCCAGGGCCAGCACCACCAGTGCGATCTCCGTCGCGCGGGGCAGCGCGAACACTTCCACCATCAGGATGGCCACGAGCGGCATGACCACGAAGATGGCGATCACCGAGCGCAACAGCAGGCCCGGGTGGCGCACCAGGAACAGCGCATCCGAGACGGTTGCCTGCAGCCCGAACGAAAACACCGTGCCGATGATGCTTGCCTGCAGGCAATGCAGCAGCAGCGCCTGGGTGTTCATGGCATCCCATCTACGGTGTGCGGGTCGATGCGCACCGTCACTCCCCCCGTGCCGGCGGAGCGCGCTCAGGTGGCCGCTTCCACGGCCAGAACCCTTCCACCTCCAGCACGACCGACCAGCTCAGGAAGGTGCGGATGATGACCAGCAGGCCGAGCGAGAGAATCGCGTTCATTGTGCTGTCGAGTGCCACCGTGCGAACGATGTCCGCGGCCACGAGGATCTCCAGCCCGAGCAGTAGCGCACGTCCCAGCCGGCGCCGGTAGCGCTCGTAGCTGTCGGCATGGTCCTTGTGCTGCACGGCCAGCGCAACTACGTACACCACCGTCGAGACAACGATGGTGGAGACGATCAGGGCGATCGCCAGCAGCTCGATGCCGAGCGCGGACCATTCGACCCATTGGATGGCAGCTTCTTGGCTGGGCATGGGGCAGGATCCGAAGGACAGTCGGGATCTGGGCCGCACCGCTGTCTCGCCGCTACGTCGGCGCTGCTGCCAGGCCATCAGGATGCGGCGCGCTGACGGGTGCCAGCCAGCGTTTATCTACCGGGCCCTGCTCAGTAAATCTACCTGTCCTGCGCGCACTCAGTTACCTGACGCGGTGACGGTGCATGGCACGGTCACGGTCACGCTGCCGCCCGCCGGCAGCGAAGGAATCGTGACACCACCGCCGAACAGCGCGCCCGCAGGCACCGCAGTCGGGCACGTCGCCCCGCCGCTGGCGCTGCAGCTGCCTGCGGCGGTGCAGCTCAACCCGGTGCCTGCGGCATCGGCCAGGACCGCGTTGGTTACGTCTACCGCGCCAATGTTGCTTGCGGTCAGGGTGAAGCTCACCGTGCCGCCGTTGGCGACGACACTGGGCGTGACCTGTTTGGTGATGGCCAGGTCTGGCGCGCGCAGGCTGTTGATGAAGGTGCAGAGGAGTGTCACGCCTGGCTGCAGGCTGCTGGCCGGTATGGTCAGCGTGGCACCACTCAGCCCACCGATGCTGCCGGGCACTGTGCCGCTGGTGTCAACGCAACTGGCGCTGTCGAGGGCGAACTGCGGGTTGATCGCCTCGATGAGGGTCACCGGCTGCGCGGGATCGGTCACGGTCCAGACGCTGGCCGACGACGTGGGCGTTCCGGCCGTCGTGGTGGTGATGCTGTCGCTGGCGCCATCGAGGTTGCCCAGCGTATAGGCGAACGTGCCGAGCCCGCCTTGGCTGGTCTTGGCCAGCTGCACGGTCTGCGCGTGGCCGACCATCGGCAGCGCCACGCACAACAGCAGCATCCACAGGCGCGTGGCGTGCCTGCGTGAACGCGAGGGGAAACCGCTGGCGTGCATGCGCATCGTGCGTCCTCAGTAGGTGCCAACCATGTTCAGGAACCAGCCTTCATGGTCATAGTCGAAGTCGGTCAGGTCGTCGCTGAAGCGGGTGAAGTTGTAGCCCACGCCCAATCGGAAGTTCTCGCCGATATCGCGGTCCACGCCCACCAGCACGCCCGACTGAGTGCCGCCGTTGTCGACGTCCAGCCACCGGTACTCGCCCAGTGCATACCACCTGCCATGCAGCTGGTAGCGCGCCTGCAGCACGCTGAGCGTGGTGGCCGAATCGAACCACGGACCGCTGCCGCGCCCCAGCCGCACCTCGCCCTCGCGGCGCGCCAGCTTGGCCCCGAGCTCCCAATGGGTATCGCGCTTGTAGACGCCCTCGAAGGACAGGATGCGGGTCTTCTGGTCCTGGTCGGCGCCGCCCAGCTGGGCCTCGGTAGCCAGGTCGTACAGGTAGGTGTAGCGGCCGAACAGCGCCCAGCGCTGGCTGTTCCAGGGGCGGTAGGCGAAGCCGACGTTGGCTTCCCAGAACCGTGCGCCGGCCAGCGCGTTGAGTTCATCGGTGGTGCGCGAGTAGTTCAGGCGCGCGGCGATGCGCCAGCTGTCGTTGAAGCGATGGGTGAGCCGGTTGGTGGTCACCCATTGTTCGCGACGCTCGCTGCCGGTGTCCTTGCGCCATTCGATCTTGCTGCGCCAATCGGTGGCGGCCGAGGTGCGTCCCCCGCTGACGCTCACCGCACGCCGGTCCACATGCCCGCCATCGACGGTATCCAGAGCACCCGACTGCAGGGTGAAGCCCAGGTTCCAGCCCTGGGCCGGATAGAAGTCCATCCCCATCGTATGCGCGAGCCCGGACTGGTCGGGCTCCTTCAGGAACTGGCTTTCGTTGAACAGGTTCGCCCGGCTCGACAACCGCCAGCGTTGCCCCAGCGTCCAGCCATTCTGGCGGGTGGGATTGAACAGGGATTCGTACTGCGTGGTATCGGTGGAATACGTGTACGCGCCATACAGCGAATGATCGCTGTCGAGCTTGTATTCGGCGTCGACCGTGGCCGAATCGCCGCGGTCGCCGCTGCTGACTTCGGCACCGACACTGGCGCGGTCGTCGAGCAGGTAGTTGCCGCCTACCGCCACCGCGTTGTTGTCCGCGTAGCGGCCGCCATCGTCGTCCAGCGTGCCCTGCAGCAGGCCATACAGCTCCAGTGCGGTGCTGAAGCGGTGGCTGTACTTCACCGCACCCAGCAGGCCTGCCGCGGGGTCGTTGGTGCTGCCCTCCTCCACCCGCCGCAGTTCGGCGCTGAGCGTGTTCCAGTCGTCCGGCCGCCACTCCAGCGTGCCCTGGGCCTGGGTGAACTGCTCGTCGCCGCTCTCGGCCTTGCTGTAGCGGGCATACAGGCCCAGTTCGCGGGTGATGCGGCCCAGCACCTCAGCGCCGTACTCCGTCACCGGCAGCCCGGTGTCGTGCCGTGCGATGGAGAAGCCCGGGTCGGTCTCGCGCCACCAGCCGCCCGCGCTCCAGTCCAGCCGGCTCCAGCCCAGCTCGCGGAAGTTGACCCGGCCTTCCACCGCCTTGGCGTCGCCCTCGCGCCGAGGGTCGGTGCTGTTGCTGCGAATGAAGGTGAAGCCCCCGTTGTCGGAGAAGAATGACGGAACGCCGAACGATTCGGTGTGCGCGTACTCGAGTTTGAGGAAGGTGCCCTTGCCCGCCTGCAGGGTGAGATCGCCAGCCGCCAGCGTGTAGTCCTGGCCGTCACGATTCTCATCCACATAGGTCGCACCCACGCCCACGTGGTCGCCGATCCACTGGCGGCCGCGCAGGCCCGCGGTCAGTTCGCCGTCGTCGAAGCCGGAGGGCAGCCATTCGTAGTCCACCAGCAGGTGCTGCTGGTAGCCATCCAGCGGGCTGTCGCGGGTGAGCGTGGGCATGTTCTCGCGCGTGACCTGGCTCAGTGGCCGGGTCAGCAGCAGGCGACCCTGCATTTCGTCGATCTCGTAGTCCGCACCGCGTTGCAGGGTGATGCGCTTCTCGACGCGGCCGGTGGTGCGGTCGCGGATTTCCAGCACCACCTGGTCCGAGCCCGGCAGGATGTCGGTGTTGCGCAGGTAGTACAGGCTGCCGCCGGTGCCGATGAATTCGTTGTGGCCCGGCGCGGTCTGTTCCTGCGCGCCGAACACGCGCAGCGTGCTGCGCGGATCGCCCCACGGGTTGATCGCCTGCGAACGCCAGCTCACCGCGCCGCCGTACAGCGAACGCACGTACTGCGCGTATTCGGTGCCGGTCAGCCCGGTGGCGTAGTTGCCCCACAGCGCCTGGTTCTTGTCCCAGTCCACGCGCACGTAGAAGCGGCCCATGCTGTCCACGTCGCGGTAGGTGGTGGAATCGTCGCCGTAGGTCGGGTAGTACAGGTCCGGGTCCAGTCGGCGGAAGATGTCCTGCGGCCACGCCTCGGTGAAGCCGTCGAACAGGTGCTCGATGTCCTGTTCGGTGGTGTCGGCCTGCGCGGTGATCAGGTACTTGCCGCGCGCCTTGCCCTTGGCATAGAACGCCAGCCGGCCATCGCTGATCACATCATCGCTGTAGCGTTCGTCCACGGCGAACGGGGCGGTGGCGCTGCTCACGTTGTTCTGGGCGATGGTCACATCGGCCAGGCCGATGCCGTAGAAGTACTTGCCGGTCACATCCACTTCCAGCGTGTGTTGCTGCTCCAGCCCCTCCCGGCCGCCGCGCACGGCGATATCGAAGCGGTGCAGGCCAACCGGGACCAGATACTCGGCAACGAACTTCCGCTCCATGTCCACCGGGTACGAGGCGCCATTAATGGTGAGCGAGGTGGACTCGGGAATGTCGCGCCCGGTAATGCGGATGCGCGAGCCGTAGATGGGAATGTTCTGCAGGCGCAGGCCATTGGCGGCGAAGGCGGTGTCGATCAGGCTCTGCTGCAGGGCCTGATCGATGCCCAGCGCGGTGCCCTGGCTGCGTTCGACCTGGCTGCGCAGCCCGCGCAGCTGGCTGTCGGCCTCGATCGGACGCACCAGCTGCAGCCGCTGCGCCACCGTCTCGTCGAAGATGCCGTTGCGGCCATAGGCGCGCACCACATACAGCAGCTGGTCGCCTGCGCGGAACGGCTCGTCGGCGGGCAACGCCCCGTCCCACTCCACCTGGCTGACCGCCGACACCTCCACCGGGATATGGGCCAGCGGTGCGATCAGGTCCACGTCGGTGGCACGGTAGACCAGGATCTCCATGCGCTCGATGAAGTCGCTGTAGTTGCCGCGCACGTAGAACGGCACCGGCTTCTGGATCCGTCCGTTGTCGAACGCGACCAGCGACGGCGCCGACGCCGAGAGTTCGGGCTGGCCCAGGTTGGGGTCTTCGGTGGCCCAGATCACCCCGCCGCTGGGCAGCCGCACGTTGAACCGGCCGGTCGCCACGGCACGGCCCGGTGGCGGCGCCGAGATCGTGACGCGACGGTCGGGCTGCAGCGCATCCGAACCGGACTGCGCGTCTGTGCCTTGAGTGACCGGCTCGGTCTTGCCACGGGTGCGGATCCGCAGCAGCAGGCCATCGCCTTCGTGGCAGTCCTGTTCACCGCAGCTGACCGGCGGGGTCTGCGCCGGCGCAGCCGGCTGCGGCTCCTGCGCCTGCTGCGCGTGTGCACCGGCCGCCATGCCGGCCAGCAGGGTCGCGAGGGCGCCACTGAGCAGGTGCGGCTTCATCGTGCCTCCCCCGCGCCCGGGCGGGCATCCAGGGGCGCGGCAGGATCGGCGCTGCTGTCCACCTGGACCTTGTCGCGCACGGCCGGACTCAGGTGCTCACGCAGTGCCGCGTACACCGCTTCGGCGCGGCGCAGGCCGAGCTGCGCGTTGTAGGCTGCGGCACCCCGCACATCGGCATGGCCGACGATCAGCACGCGTCCGCCGCCACGCTGTTCCAACTGCTGGGCGATCCGCTCAAGCAGCGGGTGCATGGCCGGGCGGATGACCGCGCTGTCGGTGTCGAACAGCACCGTGCCCACCAGGGCGCCGCCCTGGTCGACGCCGACCAGCAGGGTGGCCGGGTCGTCGACGTCGGCACGCGCGACCACGCGCAGGGCCGCGCTGTCGTTGCCCAGCGCCTTGCGCAGCGCCTGGTTCACGGCATTGGCCCGCTCCAGCGCAAGCGCCTCGCTGCCACCGTTGGCGGCGATCACGATCTCACCCTCGCCCTGCCCGCGTGCCTGTTCGGCCATCTTCGCGATCACCGGCTGGTAGCGTTCCGCGATCTGGGCGCTGTCCGGCGCGAAGAACACCTCGCCCAGCACCATCTCCACCTCGCGCTGCTGTTCCAGCACCGTGGTCGGCAGCGTAACGGCGAAATCGAAGCGCGTCGGCACCCCGGAGGTGATCCGGCGCAGCAGCGGGTTGCGCGTGACGAACGTGGTGCCGGCCGGCAACGTGGCCGCGTCGACCTTGAGGATGAAGTTGCGCCCACGCGCCAGACCGCCCCCGGAGACGCCGATCAGGTGATAGCGCCCGAACTGATCGGTCTCCATCAGCAGGCCTTCCACCGAGCCGATCCGCACGCCGGGGATGCCGATCTCGTCGATGCCCGTGTTGGCGATCACGTAGTCCACCACGTAACCGCCCTCGCCCGGCATCACCTTGCGGGTCACGCTCGGCTGGGCGGCGGTGAGCCCCTTGGCGGCGTCGCCGGTGCGCTCCTGGCGGGCGCTGCCGTCCGCGGCGAGGTGCACGCTGACGCCCTCGCGGCTGCTGAGCACGAAGTCGTCGGTGAAGCGCGGCTCGCGCAGGCGCTGGCGCACCACGATGGTCCCTGCAGGTGCCGCCTCGCTGCTGCGCCCCGCCAGCTCGCCCAGCGCCAGCCCATGCAGCAGCGGCGCGCTGGCATCGGCCACCGGCTGCGGCCCATTGCCCCGGTCAACCGTGGTGCTGCCGGCGATGTAGGCGTCGGCGGCAAAACCGCCCTGTGCCTTCAGCCCGGTCAACGCGGCGCTGTCCTGCCAGGCATCTCCATCGCGGTCGTCGAACACACTGCCGATGATCAGGCTGTCGTCCAGCAGCGGATCGCTGTCGGTCACCACTTCGGCGGTGGCCACGTTGGACGCGGCCTTGTCGGTGGGCGCGAATGCCTGTGCCCGGTTGATCAGCGTGCCCGGCCGCACGCCGGCACCGACCCGCATCAGGTAGCTGATGCGCGCGGTGTTGCCGGCGGCGATGTCCAGGTCGTTGATGCGCAGCGGCGCGCTGCCACTGGCGGTCACCGAATGATCGTCATCGTCGCCCTGCAGCGAGCCCTCCACGTAGGTGAATCCTGGTGCCGGCGTATCGATCAGGTAGCCGTCCACCAGGTCGATGTCGCCCACGTTCTGCGCGGTCAGCGTGTAGCGCACCAGATCGCCGATCTTGACCTCGCGCACGTTGGCGGCCTTGGTCAGGCGGATGTCGGCCGGCGCGTTCTCCACCGCGATGACAGCGGCGGCCGTGGCCGTCGCGGTGGCCAGCCCGGCACCGGTGGGCTGGCCCGTGGCGAGCACGGTGTTGGTCAACTGGCCGCCGTCCACGCCGGCATCGGCCTCCGTGATGGTGTGGTCGTAGCTGGCGCAGGTGGCGCTCTGGCCCGGGGCAAGCTGGGTGGGCGCGCAGCTGAGCACGGTGGGCGCGGCGCCCTGCAGGGTGTCCTGGATCACCAGCTGGTCCAGCGTCACGTTGCCGGTGTTGGTAGCGGTGACCGCATACGTCACCACATCATCGGCGTTGCCCTTGCCGGGCGTGCCGCGGTCGACGCTGAGCGTGGCGGTCTTGGTGGTGGCCAGCGCCGGGCGACGGTTGATCGGCAGGTTGAGCACCGGGCGGCAGCGGGCGTCGGCCGAGCCCGGCGGGCACACGGCCGGCGGCAACGCACTGCCGCCGGGGCCGGGCTGCGCGGTGATGGTGGCGGTGTTGTCGACCGTGCCCGCATCGGTGTCGGCCTGGGTCACCACGTAGGTGCCGGTCAGCGTGCACCCTGCCCCCGGCGCCACGCTGGGGCAGACGATGCGGCTGGGCGTGATGAGGGGATCGTCGATGGTGACATCGCTCAGCACCACATTGCCGGTATTGGTGGCGGTGACGCTGTAGGTCAGCGTGTCACCCGTGGCGACCGCGCCATTCGGGTCGGTGTTGCCGGTCAGGCGCTTGGTGGTGTCCAACGCGGGCTGCTCGACGATGTGCTCGGTACTGCATTGCACGCAGATCGGGTCCGGATCACCGCCGGGCAGGTTGATCGCACTGACCTGGTTGTGCAGCGTGCCGCTTGCGCCGGCCGCCACGGTGGCGGTGTACACCAGCGGATAGCTGCCGGGCAGCGTGCCGATGGGCAGGATGCAGGTGAGGTTGCCGCTGCAGCTGTAGGCGCCGGGCGTAACCACGGTGACCTGGCCGAGGGCGGCGTCCAGCTGGTCGTTGAGGATCAGCGGCTGGGTGGTGGCCGAACCGGCGATCACGGCGGTGACGGTGTAGGTTATCGTCTGCCCCGCCTGCACGAAGCTGCCACTGACCGGGTTGGCGACCTTGCTCACCGTCGCGGTGGACGGCACCACCGGGTGTTCGGTGCTGCAGCTCTGGCAGACCGGCGGCGGGTCCACCCCGGCCGGCTTGGTCGGGACCACGGCATTGCGCAGCGTGCCGGTGGCATCGGCATCGACCCGCGCGGTGTAGACCACCGCATAGGTCCCTGCAGCGGTGCCCGCCGGCAACGTGCACACCAGCGGGTTGGCCGCGTTGCAGGCGTATGCACCAGGGCTGGTGACGGCCACGAAGGTGAAGCCGTCGCCCAGCGTATCGGTGAGGGTCAGCGCTTCGTGCAGTTCGTTGTTGGCGACGGTGCTGGTGAGCGTGAACTGCACCACGTCGCCCGGTGCGACCTGCGTTGCCGACGCGGGCGCAGCGCTCTTGGTGACCGTGATCGCGGCCGGGGTGATGGCGGTGGGCGTGGTTTCGGTGTCGGTCGCGGTCGCGTCGGGCGCACTGCCCGGCGCTTCGCCGGTGGCGGTGGCGGTGTTGACCACGGACGTGGCGGTCTCGTCGGCGAAGGTAATGATGTACGTGTTGTTGCTGGCCGTGCACGTGGTGGTGGTGCCCGGCGGCAGCACCAGCACGGTGCAGCCCAGCCCCGGCAGGCGCGGATCGACCACGGTCACGGGCGAGAGCAGCACATTGCCGGTGTTGGTCACGCTGAACGTGTAAGTGATCACGTCGCCCGCGTCGCCGGTGATGCCGTCGCCATTGCTGTCGGCCACGCTGGCGCGCTTGTCCAGGGTGATCGACGGCCGCTGCGTGGCCGTGATCGTCACGCTGTCGGGTGCCGAGGTGCTGGTGCCATCGGTCGCGGTCGCGGTATTGGTCACGCTGCCCTGGTTGAGGTCGACCTGGGTGACGGGGTAACTGGCGGTGCAGGTCAGGCTGGCGCCCGGGGCCAGGCCGCCGGCCGGCAACGCCGGGCAGCTCACGGTGGCCGGCGCCACGATACGGTCGTCGCTGACCGTGATCGGGCTGGTGACGGTGACCGTGCCGCTGTTGGTCACCTGATAGGTGTAGGTGAGCACGTCGCCCACCGCCGCATACGTCGCGGTGGGGCTGGCCTTGTCCAGCGTGAGCCCGCGCACCTGCTGCACCGGCGTGATGGTCGGCGGCGACGGTGTCTGCGGCGTGGTGTCGGAGATGCCGCTGCCGATGTTGAGCACCTGGCCGGCATCCACGTCGGCCTGGGTCACGGTGTAGGTGCCTACCAGCACACAGGTGCCGGCCGGTGCCACGCTGGCGCAGGTGGTGCTGGCCGGGGTGATCTTGTTGTCGGTGATCACCACGTTGGTCAGCGTGGTGTTGCCGGTGTTGGTACCGGTGACGGTGTATTCGATCACGCTGTTGAGCACCACCGGCGTGGGCGCGTTGCTGACCACCTTGGCCATGCCCAGCGCCGGATTCTGCACGCCGGTGACCGTCACCGAATCCGGCCCGGAGGTGGTGCCGCCGGCGCTGGCGGTAGCGGTGTTGGTCACGCTGCCTGCATCCAGGTCGGCCTGGGTCACGCTGTAGGTGGCGGTGCAGACCAGCTCGGCGCCCGGTGCAAGCCCACCGGCGGGCAGCGCCGGGCACGCCACGGTGTTGGGCGCGACGATGCGGTTGTCGGTGATCACGATCGGTGCCGTCAGGGTCACGTTGCCGGTGTTGGTGACCCGGTAGCTGTACGCCAGCGTGTCGCCCACGCTGTCGAAGCTGGTCGTGGTGGTGGTCTTGTCCAGGCCCAACGCCGGCTGCTGGCTGCCGGTGATGGTGACCGTGGACGGCCCCGAACTCACCGGGCCGGACTGCGCGGTGGCGATATTGGTCACGCTGCCGGCATCCAGGTCGGCCTGGGTCACGGTGTAACTGCCCGTGCAGGTCACGCTGGCCCCCGGGGCCAGGCCGCCGGCGGGGAGCGCCGGGCAGCTCACCGCCGCGATGCGGTCATCGGTGATCGTCACCGGATCGGTCAGGGTGATGTTGCCGGTGTTGGTGACCAGGTAGCTGTACGGCAGCACCGTGCCGGCTGCACTGAAGCTGGTGGCGGTGCTGCTCTTGACCAGCGCCAGGGTACGGGTCTGCACCGCAGTGATGGTGGCCTGCGCGGTAGCCGGGCCCACGCTGCCCTGTGCCGGCACCACGCTGGCGCTGGCAGTATTGGTCACGCTGCCGGCGTCCAGGTCGGCCTGGGTGATCAGGTAAGTGCCGGTGCAGGTGGTATTCGCGCCCGGCGCGAGCGTGGTCACCGGGCAGCTCACGCTGGCGATGCGGTCGTCGGTCAATGCCAGCGTGTCGAGGGTGACGTTGCCGGTATTGGTCACCGCGTAGCTGTAGCTGATGGACCGGCCGACGCTGGCGTAGGTCGTCGGGGTGGCGGTCTTGGCCAGGGTGAACGCCGGACCGGCGGTCAACGGCGTGGTCGTGCTGTCATCGCCGGTGGCATTCGGGCCCGACGGCGGCGTGCCCTGCCCGGTGGCCGTGTTGGTGACCAATCCGGCGTCCATGTTCCCCTGGGTGACCGTGTACACCACGGTCGAGCACGTGGTGCTGGCCCCCGGTGCCAGCTGCCCCGGTGGGCAGGTGATCGGTGGCATGCCGGGCAGCGGATCGGCCACGGTGATGTTGTTGAGGGTGACGTTGCCGGCATTGGTGACCACGAAGCTGTAGCTGATGGTGTCGCCAGCGTCGGTCACCGCCGGCAACGCACCGCCGGCCACGGAGGGCGCGCTGGCCGTCTTGTCCAGCACCAGCACCGGTTGCGGCGCCAGGGTGACCACGGCCGAATCGGGCGAGGAGCTCACGCGGGCGCTGCCGGGCGGCGTGCCTTCGGCGGTGGCGGTGTTGGTGACGGTGCCGTTGTCCATCTCCGCCTGGGTGATGGTGTGCACGCCGGTGCAGGTGGCCACCGCGTCGGGGCCGCTGGCGGTCAGCGTGGTCTTGTCGCAGGTGGCGGCGGCATTGAGGTTGGTGTCGATCACCGCCAGCGTGGACAGGCTCTGGTTGCCGGTGTTGGTCACCACGAAGGTGTAGGTGATGGTGTCGCCGGCATCGGTCACCGCCGGGTCCAGCCCCAGGTTGAGGGTGGGCGAGCCGGCGGTCTTGTCGATCTGCAGCGACTGCTGCGGCAACGGCAGCGCGACCTGCGCGCTGGCCGTGCTGCTGGTCACATCACTGCTCGCCGTGGCGGTGTTGTCCACGGTCTGGTCGCCCCCCCCATTGGTGTCGAAGTCGGCCTGGGTGGTGATGTAGGTGCCCTGGCAGGCGATCGACGCGCCGGGCGCCAGTGCGGCTACCGGGATGGCCGGCGTGCAGGACAGCACCGGCAGCATCGGGTCGGTGACGGTGACGTTGGTCAGGGTGCTGTTGCCGTTGTTGGTGGCCGTGAGCGTGTACACGATGGCATCGCCCGGCGTGACCACCTGGGTGACGTTGGCCACCTTGGTCAGGCCCAGCGCGGGGCTGCGCAGCACCGGGATGTCCAGCGCGCCGGTGCGGCTGATCGCGCCGGCCGCCTGCGAGGTGCCGTCGGCGGTGGCGACGTTGCTGATCACGTTGAAGGTGTCCACGTCGCTCTGGCTGACCGCGCGCGTAGTGCCCGTGCAGATCACGCCGGCACCGGTACCGGCGCCACCAAACACCAGCACCTGCCCGGGCGCCATGTCCACGCTTGGGCACGCCAGGCCCAGGGTCGGATCGGTCACCGTGACGTCTTCCAGGGTGACGTTGCCGGTATTGCTGACCGTGAAGCGGTAGTTGATGGTGCCGGGTGCGGTGACCGTGGCGACGTCGGCGCTCTTGACCACGGTCATCTGCGGCCCGCGCACCGGCAGGTTGACCTGGTGCTCGCCGGTGTCGGTCACGGTGCCGCCCGCGACCGGCGTGTCGGCCACCACCGTGGCCACGTTGTCGATCTGGCCGTTGCCCGGCAGGCTGTCGGTGCTGCCACTGTCGATGTCGGCCTGGGTCACCGTGTACACGATGCCGGTGCAGCCGCTGAACACCACCAGTGCACCCGGTGCCAGGCTGGACAAGGGCGGGCATGACAGCGACGGCAGCAGGGGATCGCTGACGACCACGTTGAACAGGGTCACGTTGCCGGTGTTCTGCACGGAGAACGTGTAGGTGATGGGCTGGTTGGGGCCGCTGACCGAGGCCACGTCCGCGCCCTTGGTCAGGAAGATGCCCGGCGTGCGCTGCGGCAGCGCGACGTCGGCGCTGGCCACGTCGGTGACCGTGACCACCGGGTTCGTGCCGATCTGGTACTGGGCCGTGCCGGTGACCTCGTTGTGGATCACCTGCGTGTCGTTGACCGGGTTGCCCTGGTTGTCGATGTCGGACTGCTGCACCGCGTAGGTGTTGCCAGTGCAGACGAAGTCCGCGCTGGCGCCGGGCGCGAGGCTCGCGATCGGTGTGCACGACAGGCCGGTGCCGAGCAGCGTGTCATCGACGATCTGCAGGTTGGTCAGGGTCACGCTGGAGGGATTGTTGACCCGGAACGTGTAGCTGATCAAATCGCCCACGGCGCTGACCGAGCTGCGGCTGGGAATCTTGATCAGCTCCGGCGACACCGTGCCGTGGTTGATGATGACGGTGCTGCCGTCGGTATCGGTCACCGGCGTGCCGTCGTAATCGCCGGCCGCCGTGGCCAGGTTGGTGATGGCGTTGCCGCCGTCGATGTCGGCCTGGGTGACCGTATAAGTGGCGGTGCAGGTCGCGGTGGCGCCAGGGGCCAGGCTGAACGGCGCGGGCGGCGTGCAGGTGATCGCGCTCAACCCCGCCTTCGGATCGAGCACATTGATGTTGGTCAGTGTGACGTTGCCCGGATTGCTGACGGTGAAGGTATAGGTGATCACCTCGCCCGCCGTGCTCACCTGCGTGGGGCTGGCCCCCTTGTCCAGCACCAGCTGGGGCGCCGGGGGATCCAGCGGCACGCTGGAGGTGGCGTCGCCGTCCACGCTGCCGCCGCCGGGCGCCACGGCGGTGGCGGTGGCATTGTTGTCGATATCGCCATCGCCACCCCCGCGGTCGTCGATGTCGGCCTGGGTGATGGTGTGGGTGTTGCCGGTGCAGGCGATGTCTGCCGGCGGCGCGGTGCCGAAGGTGACCGATTGCCCCGGCGCGAGTGGGCCACCCGGCGGGCAGCTCAGGCCCGGCAGGGCCGGATCGGCGATGGTCACACTCTGGATGGTGGTGTTGCCGGCATTGGTGACCGTGAAGTTGTAGCTGATGACCTCCCCCACGCTGCCGGTGCCATTGCCGCTCGTATCCGCCAGATTCGGCGTCTTGGTGAATTCGGCCACGAAGTTGCGCGACGGCAGCGCGGTGTCGACGCTGGTGTTGTCGCCCACCGCATTGCCATCCGGGTCGGTGCCTTCGACATCGGCGGTATTGGTGATGACATCGTCATCGATGCCATCGCCACTGCCGACCCGGTCGATGTCGCCCTGGGTGACGGTGTAGCTGCCGGTGCAGCTGATGGTGGCGCCCGGCGCCAGCGACGCCACCGGGATGGCCGGCGTGCAGACCATGTTGGCGGCGATCAGCGGATCGACCACGGTGGCGTTGGTGATGGGGACGTTGCCGGTATTGGTCGCGGTGATGGTGTACGGCACCACCTGCCCCACCGTGGTGACGCTGGTGACCGGGGTGATCTTCTGCAGGTCCAGGGTCGCGCGCGGTACGAACGTGTTGCTGTAGGTGCAGGTAATGGTGGTGCCCGCATCGGCGATGGCGATGAGCAGGCCGTTGGCAGGATTGGTGTCGGTGCCGTCGCAGGTCACCGTGCTGGTGTAGTCGCCGCCATTGCCGCCGGGGAAGCTCTCCGCGCCCAGGCTGCCATTTTCGAGGGCGTACACCGTGACCGGGCCGACCTGGTCCGGCCCCGGCGAGGTCGAGGTGAAGCCCGGGGTGTTGTTGGTAAAGCCGCTGCTGCCCGGGATGGTGACGGTGGTGGGCGGACCGCCACTCCATACCTTGCGTACGACCAGCTCGGCGCTGCGACTGTCGTTGACGTACGTGCAGGTCATCGGGCCGTCGTTCGGCCCCACGGTGAGCGTGCCGGTGGTGGGGTCGTTCACCACCAGGCCGCTGGTGTTGGTGCACGACAGGGTGGTGGTGTACAGGTTGGACGTGACCGAGCCAAACGATTCGGTCAGGCTGATCACATCCCCGGCGTGTACGGTCTGCGCCGGGCCGGTATCGGTCTGGCTGGCGCCCCCCGTGGCGGTGGACGACAGCGGCGTCAGCCCGGTCGCCACGATGCTGACGGTGTCGTTGGGCAATGCGTTGAGCCAGGTCTTCTGCAGCGTCAGCGTGGTGGTGTTGCGGGTGTTGGTGTAGGTGCACACGATCGGGGTGCCGGCGTCGGCCGGGGTGATGGCGAGCGTGTTGGCCACCTTGCCGTCGCTGCCGCCCAGGCTGCCGCCGGTGCAGCTGAGCGACACGGCGTAGTTCGCCAGTGCGGCGCCGCCCATGGTTTCGGCCGGCAGCGTCGCCTGCTCGCCGACGAACACGGGCACCGTGCTGCTGTTGGCGCCGACCGATGCGGTGCTGGTGAACGCATTGGTGTTGTTCTGCAGCCCCGTGCTTGCGCCGATCTGGGCCACGTCGCCATTGCGGCTGTCCGCCGCCCATACCTTGACCAGCTGCAGCGTGGTCTGCGGGCGGGTGTTGGTGAAGGTGCAGACGATGTTGCTGTCGCCCTGCCCCACCACCAGGGTGTTGCCACTCAATCCGCTGCTGCCGGTGCATGCCAGCGTGCTGCTGTAGTTGGCTGCATTGGCGGGGGTGGCGAAGGTTTCGGCCAGCGTGATGCTCTCGCCCACATACACGGGAACGGCCGTGCCGGTATCGGTCTCGGTGGCGCTGTCGGCCACCGACGACAGCGTGATCGGCGAGGTGGTGCTTCCCGTCGCGCTCACCTGCACCGTCTCGCCCACGGCCGCGTCGACCCAGCTCTTGCGCAGGGTCAGGTTCACCTCGCGGCGGGTGTTGGTCTGGGTGCAGGCGATGGCCGTGTCGGCCGGGTCCACGGTCAGCGTGGTGCCGCTGAGGGGCACCGTGTTGCCGGTACAGCTCAACGTGCTGTCGTAGTTTGCGGCGTTGCTCAGCACTTCCGTGATCGTTCCACTTTCGCCGGCATGCACGATCACGGGGCTGCCGGTCGTGGTGTTGTTGCCGGTGGAGGTGGACAGCCCGCTGCTGGCCGGGTTCTCGAAGCCGCTGCTGGTGACGGTGGCGGTGTCGCCCGGCAGCCCATTCACCCACGTCTTGCTGAGCACCAGGGTCGCCTGGCGGCGTGTATTGGTCTGGGTGCACGTGATGGCCGTATCGGTCGGCGCGATGGTGAGCGTGACGCCGGCCAGCGGGGTGGCATTGCCGGTGCAGGCCAGGGTGGCGTCGTAGTTGGCGGCGTTGGTCAGGGTTTCACCGAGGTTTCCGCTGTCGCCCGCGAACACGGTGACCGGCGCACCGGTCGTGGTGTTGTTGCCGGTGGAGGTGGACAGACCGCTGGTGGCGTCGTTGGTGAAGCCGGCAGACAACACCGTGGCCGTCTCGCCCACGCGCGCATCCACCCACTGCTTGGCCAGGGTCAGGCTGGCCTGGCTGCGGCTGTTGGCGAACGTGCAGGTCACACCGGTATCGGCGGGCATGGTGAGGGTGCCGCTGGTGCCGCCGCCGCCCACGGCAATCGCCGCGCCGTTGTCGGTGCGCGCGCACGCGAGCGTGGTGGTGTAGTTGGCGGCGCTGCCCGCGGCGAACAGTTCCGACAGCGATACCGCCGCGCCCGGTGCAACCGCCGCCCGGGCCGGGGTGGTGGGGCCGCCCGGGGTGGAGGTTCCGCCTGCCAGCACGATGACCTGGTCGGCGCTGCCGCTGATCGCCAGGTCGACGCTGTCGCCGGTCCTTCCGTTGTTCCACGTTTTGCCGAGCGCAAGGCCGAAATAGACCGGATGGGTCACGGTGCAGCTCGCGGCGGCCGTGCAGCCCTGCCCGCCCGTCACGGTATTGCTGACGGTGCCGATGGCATCGGCATTCACCGTGGCCTGGTAGGACCAGGTGTAGGTGCCCGGCGCGCTTCCCGCCAGCAAGGTGCACAACGCCGCCTGGCCGCTGCCGCTGCAGCCCGCGGGCAACGAGCCAGCGACAAGCGTCAGGCCGGCGCTCAGCGTGTCGGTGAATACGGTGTCGGCGGCCGTCGGGTTGCCCGTGACCGTCACCGTCACTGTGAAGCCGATCGTGTCGCCGGGCGCGACCGGTATGTCGTTGGCCGGGCTGCCTGACTTGGCGACCGTGGCCGCGTACACCTGCACATTGACCGTGGCGTTGTTGTCGCCGGGATTTGCGTCTGCCTGCCCGCTGGGCGGTTGAATGCTGGCCGCGTTCTGCACCACGGTTTGGGCGTGACCCGGCGTGTGCCACGACAGCAACGCCAGCAACAGCAGCCCGGCGGGAAGCCTGCAGCGGTTGACCGCGCCTGGCCCCGGCGTCTCGCCCGCCTTGTGGTCGCGGTCGCGGCTCCTCACTCGGTCTCCCCGTGGCAACACTGCTCCAGTCGGGTTCCTGCGCCAAGCGCATCAGGGAACCGCCTGGATGAAGTGTCTATCGGGGCGAAACCGTTGCCTTCCGCTGAAACACTGCACCGCGATCAGTAAATCTACTGGGTGCGGTCAGCCGTTCCAGTCGAGTCCTTTCGGCGCGCGGGAGAACCCCGTCGCACGCAGTGCCTCGCTCAGTGCGTCGCGCTTCACCGGCGCGTCGTCGATCAGTTCCAACGTGAACGGGCTGCGCCGACTGCGGCGCAGCGCGATGCCCAGTGCCTGCGCCGCCGCGACCATCGCAGCTTCCGACGCAGGTGCGTCAGGATCGAACCAGGTCAACAGCTGGCGGCCACCCTGGGCCAGGTACAGCCGCAGCCGCCCGCCGCCGATCACTACGAGCGCGCCTGCGCGACGCACCGGCCGCAATGTGGCGCGATGCGCTGGCCACGGCAGCACCGGCCCAAACGGATTGGCCGGGTCCACCGCCGACAGGCCCACGCTCATTCCCGGGGCATCGGCGTGCTGGGCGTCCGCCACGGTGCGCAGCGCATCGACCAGCCCGCGTTCGGCGAACTGCGCACCGCCCATGCCATCCACGAAGCGCCCGCGCAGTACACGGCCCGCGTCTTCCATGCCGCGATACACCTGCACCAGCGCGGGGAAGCCGCCGGCGATGCCTTCGGCGATCGCCGCGCCACGGGTCACGATGCCGTGCCGCTCCAGCAGCCCCTCGGCCAGCGCCACTGCGCGTACCGTGTCGCTGACGGGTGCGCGCTGCAGCAGCGACCAGCGGCCCGCCAGTGTTGCCGCGCCCAACGTGCCCGTCACGGACGGCATCCCGTCGCCGGCGAGTGGGTCCATCATCATCGCCCTGCCCCGCGCGAAGCGGCTCTGCCGCGCCGAGGTACTCACCCGCGGGCGTACGGCGCGGGGACCGGACAAATGGCGCAGCGGGGTCCACAGATCGGTGGTCACCCACCCGGCCCACGCCAGCTCCCACAGCGCGGCGTGCAGCGCGTCCGCATCCACGTTTTCAGGCCCACCCGACGACCGCTGCCGCGCCTGCACCGCCACCGCCAGCTGACGTGCGAAGTAGGCGCCACCGTCGGCCAGCACCGCCAGGATCGTTGCCTGCAGCGGCGACGGCGCCTCCGCCGGCAGTGCGGGCAATGTCTCGGCGGCGAGCTCCTGCACGTGCAGCGACACCAGCCCGTCGTCGTCGCCCAGCCGCCCGTGCCCGGCCCAGACCACGGCGCCGGTGGCCAGTACTTCGTCGAGCATCGCGGGCGCGTAATCCGCCACGCGCGCCGGCAGGATCTGCTGTTCCCATGCCGAGGCCGGCAGCGGCACGCCCGCCAGCAGTTCGATGACGCGCAGCACGCCGTCGCTGCCGTGCAGCGCGCCGTGCGCGGGCACGGCATCGGCGCGGGTCGCGACGCTCGCGTCGGCCACCAGCCCCTGCCGTTCAAGCAGCAGCGCGGCATAGGCCTCGCGACTCGCCGGACGGGTGGCCTCGCGCGCGGCCTGCAGCGAGCGCAGGCGCAAGCGCTGGAACACCGTCTCGCCGACCCACTCACGCCGGGCCAATGGATGCGGATCAGCCGTGGTGGCACCGAGATGGCCATTGAGCAGCTTGCCCTGCTCCGCCAGACGCTCAAGTGACGCATCGGCCACCGCCACACCCAGGCCCCAATGCGCGGCGGCGGCGGCCGTGGTGAACGGCGGATGGGTGCGTGCATAGCGCGCCAACAGCTCGCCCAGCGGGTCGCCTGCCGGCTGCAGGAACACCTCGGGCAACCCCGGCGGCAATACCACGGCGAGCGCATCGCGCAGCCGCGCGGCATCTTCCACGGCCGCCCAGCCGTCACGGCCGGCGAGCCGCAGCGGGAACGCGCGGTGCTCGCGCTGCAGCGCCTGAAGGTGCGCGGCGGCGTTGCCGGTGTCGTGCAGGCGCGCGTCCACGTCCGTCCCGGTCAGCGGCCCGAGCTCGCGCAGCAGGTCGGCCACGCCTTCCTTGCCGGTCGCGTGGCGGTCGGGCGCGAGCCGCTGCAATTCGCGTCCCACCTGCTCCACCACCCGCGGATCGAGCAGTTCCCCCAGGTCGACCTGACCCAGAAGATCGCCGAGCAACGCCGCATCCAGCGACAGCACCGACGCGCGGCGTTCGGCCAGCGGCACGTCGGTGCCGTACATGAATTCCGCTACATAGCCGAACAGCAGGTTCGCCGCGAACGGCGACGGCACCTCGGTGGTGACCTCGGCGATTTCGATACTGCCTTGGGTGAGGCGCTGCATCACGGCATCGAGCGCATCCAGATCGTAGGCATCCTGCAGCACCTCGCGCGCGGCTTCGACCAGGATCGGGAAGTCCGGGTAGCGCTGTGCAATGGCAAGCAGTTCCGCCGCACGTAGCCGCTGCTGCCACAGCGGCGAGCGGCGGCCCGGCGTGCGCCGTGGCAACAGCAGGGCGCGCGCGGCGCACTCACGGAACCTCGCCGCGAACAGTGCCGAACCGCCTACCGCCTGGGTCACGTCGCGGCGCAGCCGCTCCGGGTCGAACAGGAACAGCTCGGCGCCCGGCAGGCGGCCGGCGGAATCCGGGATGCGCACGATGATGCCGTCGTCGCTGGCGACCACCGCCGGGTCGATGCCCCAGCGCTCCTGGATGCGCCCGGCCAACGCCAGCGCCCACGGATCGTGCACGCGACGCCCGTACGGCGAATGCAGCATCACCCGCCAATCGCCCGACTCATCGCGGCAACGTTCCACCACGAGGCGCCGGTCGGTGGGCAGCACGCCGGTGGCCTCGCGCTGTTCGTTCAACAGGCCAACGATGTTGGCGATGGCATTGGGCTGCAGCCCGCACGCCAGCAACCGCTCCCGCTGTGCGGGCGCGATCTGCCCGTCCGCCGCCTCACCGTCCATCGTGGCCAGGAAGGCGCCCACGGCCTCGCCCAGTTCCGCCGGCCTGCCCACGCCCTCGCCGCGCCAGAACGGCAGCCGCGCCGAACGCCCCGGTGCCGGCGTCACCACCACCTGGTCGTGGGTGATCTGCTCGATGCGCCAGGACGTGGCCCCCAGCGTAATGATGTCGTTGACCCGCGATTCGTGGACCATCTCCTCGTCCAGCTCGCCTACCCGTCGCGAACCGGCGCGCTCCTCGCCCTCGGGCAGCATCACGGTGTACATGCCGCGGTCGGGGATGGTCCCGGCACTGGTCACCGCCAGCTGTTTCGCGCCGGGTCTTGCGCTCAGCTCGCCGGTCTGCCGGTTCCAGACCAGGCGCGGTCGGAACCCGGCGAAATCGTCGGAGGGGTAACGCCCTGCCAGCATGTCCAGGGTCGCGTCGAAGGCGCTGCGCGGCAGGCTGCGGTATGGCGCCGCGCGTCGCACGCAGGCGTACCAGGCCTCCACATCCAGCGTCTCCACCGACACCGCCGCAACGGTCTGCTGGGCCAGCACGTCCAGCGGGTTGCGCGGCGGCTGCACCGCCTCGATGTGCCCCGCCAGCATGCGCTCGATCGCCACGGTGGCGTCGATCAGGTCGCGGCGGGTACGCGGGTAGACCAGCCCGGTGGAGGTGCCGCCGACCTGGTGGCTGGCGCGACCGATGCGCTGCAGCGCGCTGGCCACCGACGGCGGCGCGGCCACCTGGATCACCAGGTCCACCATGCCCATGTCGATGCCCAGCTCCAGGCTGGAAGTGGCCACCACGCAGCGCAGCGTGCCGTCCTTGAGCGACTGTTCGATCTCGCGCCGCTGCTCCTTCGAGACCGAGCCGTGATGCGAGCGCGCGATCAGCGGCGGGCCGCCGGCGGTGCGCGAGGAGGTACCGCCGTTGTAGGAGCCATATTGTTCAGGCGCTGGCGAAGGCTCGACGACGCCTGTCTCGCGCGCGACGCGTTCGGCGTACAGCTCGTTGAGGCGTGCGGTCAGCTTCTCGGCGACCCCGCGCGAGTTGGCGAACACGATGGTGGACCGCCGCGCCAGCACCTGGTCGAGAATGCTGGCTTCCACATGCGGCCAGATCGAGCCGATCCGCCCGGGCAGTTCCTTGTCGCTTGCCGGTCCCGCCGTGGGCGGCAGGTCGGCCATGTCCTCCACGGGCACCACGACGCGCACGTCCAGCTGGCGGGGGCTGGCAGGATCGACCACGCTGACCGGCCGGTCGCCGCCCAGGAACGCCGCCACCGCGTCCACCGGCCGCACCGTGGCCGACAGGCCGATGCGCTGCGCCGGCGCGGCAAGCAGTGCGTCCAGCCGCTCCAGGCTGAGCGCCAGGTGCGTGCCGCGCTTGCTGCCGGCCACGGCATGGATTTCGTCGACGATCACGGTATCCACGTCGCGCAGCGTCTCGCGCGCCTGCGAGGTCAGCATCAGGAACAGCGATTCGGGCGTGGTGATCAGGATGTCCGGCGGGCGGCGGACCATGCGCGCGCGCTCGGCGGCCGGCGTGTCGCCAGTGCGTACCGCCACGGTCAGCGCGATCGGCGGATCGCCACGGCGGGCACGCTCGGCATCCACGCCCTGCAGCGGCACCTGCAGGTTGCGGTGCACGTCCGCGCCCAGTGCCTTGATCGGCGAGATGTAAAGGACGCGTGTGCGTCGCGTCAGAGGCGGGTTGTCGTCGCGTTGGGCGCCCGCCTCCGCTTCGCGGACGCGGTAGAGCTGGTCGATGGCATGCAGGAAGGCCGCCAGGGTCTTGCCCGATCCGGTCGGCGCGATCACCAGCGTGTGCTGGCGGGCCGCAATCGACGCCCAGGCCGCCGTCTGTACCGGCGTGGGCGCGGGAAATGCGGCGGCGAACCAGGCGCGGGTGGCGGGTTCGAACGGGGCCAGGGGGTGGGCGGCGGAGAGCGGCGGCGTCATGGACGACCAGATTACCCATCACTGCGTAAAAATACCGGCCTGATGCGTGCGGAGGTCCTGTTTCACGCCGGCGTAAGCGCTGCCGCGTTACCAAGGCGGTGTTGCCTTCCCGCCGAGGTTTCCAGCATGAAACGCCTCCCCAAACGCACGGTATCGGCACTCGCGGTGATTGCGCTGTGCGTCCTGCCTGCAGTGAGTTCGTGGGGGCAGGCCCAGTCCCTCCTGCCGCTTGTCCAAAGCAGCAGCGATGCGTCCCGACCGAAACCCGCCAACAGTTGGCGCGTGGCCTTCGACGAGGGCGCCGCGTCGAACGGAACGATCAGCTTCCGGATCTGGCCGAGCGACGATTCACCGATACACGTCGACATTCCGGTACTCGACGGCGAAACCGAGGCGCAGGTGGCCGACATCACGCGTGATGTCCTGGCCGCGCGGCTGGGTGGGCGCTACCGGGTCACCGTTGTCGACGGTGGGAACGTGGTGGTCAGCGCGCAGCGCGGCACGCCGGACTTCACCGTGGAGTTGCTGCGCGATACCGCCCGCGACGTGATGGTGGTGGTGCAGCGGGACTGATCCACGCGCTGGGCTATCCTTGTGAGGCATTTCGCCCGAGGCCTGCACCATGCGCACGCTCTACCCGCCCCTCACCCCCTTCCGCGAACACCAGCTCGCGGTCGATGCGCTGCACACGCTGTTCGTGGAGGAATGCGGCACCCCCGACGGCATTCCGGTGGTGTTCCTGCATGGCGGCCCCGGTGCGGGCGTGTCACCCACCCATCGGCGGTTCTTCGATCCGACGCGCTACCGGATCGTACTCATCGACCAGCGCGGCAGCGGCCGGTCCACGCCGTTCGGCGAGCTGCGCGACAACACCACCGCGCACCTGGTGGACGATATCGAACGGGTTCGTGAACTGCTGGGCATCGCACGCTGGCTGGTATTCGGCGGCTCATGGGGCTCCACGCTGGCCTTGGCCTATGCGCAGGCGTATCCCGCGCGTGCCACCGGCCTGATCGTGCGCGGCGTGTACCTGGGCCGGGCCGAGGAGAACCGCTGGTTCAACGAGGCCGATGGTGGTGCACGCTGGATCTTCCCCGAGCGCTGGGCGCGCTATGCCGCGCATCTGCCGGAAAGCGAACACGGCAACATGATCGAGGCCTACTGGCAGCGCATGGACAGCGACGACAACGCCACCCGCATCGCCGCCGCGCAGGCGTGGCTGGGCTGGGAAGACTTCGCGGCCACGCTGGTCCACGACGTCGACGCCGTCTCAGACGCCGACCCGCTGGATACGCTGGCCAAGGCACGGATCGAGGCGCACTACTTCCGCCACAACGCTTTCCTGGAACATGGCCAGCTGCTGCGCGACATCGACCGCATCCGCCACCTGCCCGGAGTGATCGTGCAGGGGCGCTACGACATCATCTGCCCGCCGCGCAGCGCCTGGGACCTTGCCCAGGCATGGCCGGAAGCCACGCTGGAGATGGTGCTGTCCGGGCACGGCGCGACCGAACCGGCCACGGTGGACGCGCTGGTGCGCGCCACCGATGCGTTTGCCGATCAGGCCGCTGCGTACGCCGGGTAATCGGTGTAGCCCTTCGCGCCACCACCGTAGAACGTGGTGCGGTCCGGGGTGTTCAGCGGCCAGCCGTTCTGCAGGCGTGCCACCAGGTCCGGGTTGCTGATGAAGGGCGTGCCGAATGCGGCCAGGTCGATCAGGCCGGCATCGATCAACTGTTCGGCACGTGCGCGGTCCAGGCCGCCGGCCAGGATCAGCGCCGTATTCGGCAGGTTGCCCTTGATCGTGCGCAGCAGCGCCTGGAAGCCGCTCTCGGTACCGGTATCCACCACGGCGTCGCCGACCTTGAAGCCGGACTGGTCCATGAGGTGCACGAAGGCCAGGCCGCGTTCGCCAATCGCCTTGCTCAGCACGCCGTAGGTCGTGTCGATCTCGTCGTGCAGCGGCATGTCGAACAGCTGCCCGTACGGCGACAGGCGGATGCCGGTACGCGCCGCGCCGATGCGGGCCACCACGGCGTCGATTACCTCCAGCGTAAAGCGCAGGCGGTTCTCCATGGTGTCGGACGAGTAGTGGTCGGTGCGGTCGTTGACCAGCGGATTCATGAACTGCTCGAACAGATAGCCGTTCGCGCCGTGGATCTCTACGCCGTCGAAGCCGGCTTCGATCGCATTGGCAGCGGCCTGTGCGAACTCGCCGACGATGCGGGCGATCTCGTCGGTGGCCAGTTGGCGCGGTGCCGGCGGCGCGACCAGCGCCGGGCTGCCGGTCTCGTCATAGCCGAAGGCCTGTGCACCCATCGGCTGCTTCGAGCTGGCGCTCACCGGCAAGCGGCCGTCGGCCTGGATGGTCGGGTGCGAGACGCGCCCCACGTGCCAGAGCTGGGCCACGATCCGGCCACCTACGGCGTGTACCGAATTGGTTGTGAGGCGCCAGCCGTCAATCTGCTCCGGCCGGAAGATGCCCGGGTTGAACAGGTAGCCCTGTCCCTCCTGCGAGATCGGGGTGCCTTCGCTGACGATCAGGCCGGCAGTGGCGCGCTGGGTGTAATACAGCGCGATGCGTTCGTCGGCGATGTCGTTGGGCGCACGGGCGCGGGTCAGTGGCGCCATCACGACGCGGTTGCGCAGCGGCGTACCGGCGAGATCGAACGGGGTGAACAGGGACGTCATTGCAGGATTCCTGGGGAGGGACCCGCCAGTGCGGGCAGGCGACCATGCTAGGCAGATGCCGATAGAGCTACAATCCGCCCATCCGGCAAATCACAATTGCCCAAATCGCACTACGGGAGCCCGCCCCATGCAGCTCAAGGCCCTGCGCTACTTCCTGATGGTGGCCAGCACCCGCAGCTTCCTCGCCACCGCCCGGCATTTCCGGGTGCCGGCCTCGTCCGTCTCGCGCTTCATCGCCGCGCTCGAGAAGGACCTGGGGCGGCAACTGTTCTACCGCAGCACCCGTGCGGTGCGTCTGACCGAGGACGGCGAGCGCTTCCATCAGCAGGCTCGCGAAGCCATCGACCTGCTGGACGCGGCGGTGGACGACCTCAGCCGCGATGACGGCTCGCTCGCCGGTCGGCTGCGGATCAACGCGCCCGAGGCATTCGGGCGGCTGCATGTGGCGCCGGCGATCAACGCGCTGCAGGCCGAGCACCCGGCGCTGGACGTCGAGCTGCAGCTTACCGATGCCTACATCGACCCGGTGCAGGAAGGCGCGGACATCACGGTGCGGATCGGGCCGCAGGTCGATTCCGGCCTCATCGGGCACACGGTCGCGGCCCAGCGCCAGATCCTGGCAGCGAGCCCGGCGTATCTGGCAATGCACGGCACCCCGCAGCGTCCCGCCGATCTGCTGGCCCATCGCTGCCTGCTCTACAAGGGCCAGCTTGGCACCCAGCGCTGGTACTTCCGGGATGCGCCCCAGCAGGCGTTCGAGGGCATCAACGTGACTGGCCCGCTGTGCAGCAACAACGCCGAGGTACTGCTCGCCGCCGCACTCGACGGGCATGGCGTGGTGCTGTTTCCCAGCTGGCTGTTCAACCGCGACAGCTTCGCGCAGCACGCGCTGGTGCCCCTGCTCGGCGCGTGGGAAGGCGCGGTCGCCACCGAGGCCTCCTACATCCAGCTGCTCTCACCCGAAAACAAACTCCGCTCACGCAAGGTGCGCGAAGTGACGGCATTTCTGCTGCAAGCGTTCGGCACACCGCCGCATTGGGATGCGACGTCCTGCGCACGCAACAACGCGTAGAGCCACGCCGTCGTGGCTACCGCGGGCAGCGCGGCACAAGCAGCCGGGCAGAGCCCGGCGCTACGGCGCGGGCGGCTTGCCTTCGGTGACCAGCCGGTACGCACCCAGCGCCATCGGGATGATGGACAGCGCCGACATGAGGTGCGCGAACGCCGACAGACTCTGCTGGCGCTGGGTGGCGTCCAGCTGGACCGCCCACTGGCTCGCGGCCTGGTAGATCGCCACGCCGATGATGATGAGGATGATGCCCCAGAGCTTTCTCGCGTCCACGTCCTTCCCCTGTTGAGTGTATGGATGCGCCCGGCCGCATCCCCCGCGCCGCGCGTGGGCGACTTTGGCATATTCCGTTGGGGGTTGCAGCAGCCACCCATGGGGTGGCTCTACCGTAGCCAGCGCGGCGGACGTGACCGTATCCGGGGCGGTGGGCATTGCGGGTTTTACTGTAGACCCGGCGCGGCGGGGGTGCCACGCTCGGGGCGTTTGTTCGCCCCGAGGCCCCTGGTGGATGCGATCACCGCCCGCTGCCGCGCCGTTGCCGCCCATTGGGGCGTGTCGGCGCTTGTGTACGGCTGGGCGATGCTGGCCTGCCTGCTGCTTGGCGGCTGCGCCACCCTGCCCCGCAACCCCGTCCCCGCCGACCAGATCGCCTGGGCGACCGTGCCCGGCATGCCGGATGTGCGCGGCTGGGCCGGCCGGCCCAACCGGGACATGGAGCTCGACTTCGAGCAGTCGATGCGCGACGAGCGGCCGGAGGACTTTCCGGTGGCCGGCGACGGGCGTATCCACTATCCGCACCTGGCGCTGTCCGGCGGCGGTGCCAACGGCGCCTTTGGCGCGGGCTTCCTCAACGGCTGGACCGCGACCGGCACCCGCCCGACCTTCAAGATCGTGACCGGGGTATCCACCGGTGCGCTGATGGCGCCCTATGCGTTTCTCGGCGCGGACTACGACGCGGCACTCAAGCGTTTCTACACCACCACGTCCGATGCCGATGTGTTCACCGCCGGCAACCCGCTGATGGCGCTGCTGCGGCGCGAGTCGCTGGCGCAGACCGCGCCGCTGGAGGCGTTGATCGAACGCGCCATCGACGCGCCGCTGCTGGCCAAGATCGCCGCCGAGCATCGTGCCGGGCGCCGCCTCTACATCGGCACGGCCGATCTGGATGCGCGGCACTTCGTGGTCTGGAACATGGGGCTGATCGCCACGCGCGAAACACCCGAGGCGCTGGCACTGTTCCGCCGCGTGATGCTGGCCTCGTCGTCGATACCCATCGCCTTCCCGCCGGTGCTGATCGAGGTCGACGTGCACGGCAAACGCTACGACGAGATGCACGTGGATGGCTTCGTGGCCGCCAACATCTTCCTGCACGCCGGCATCATCGATCCGCAGCGCATCTACACCCGACTGGCGCGCGCCCCAGCGACGTATGACACGTTCATGATCCACAACGGCCAGCTCAACGCCGCCTCCACACCCGCCGAACGCTCGCTGCGTGGCATCGCCTTCCGCAGCATCGACGTCGCCGGTCGCGCCGGCATGATCGGCGATCTGTTCCGCGAATATGCCTACGCGCGCCGCGACAACGCGCGATTCGCCTGGGTCACCATCGACTCCACGCTGGCACTGCCAGAGGCCACCACCTTCGACCCCGCGCGCATGAAGATGCTCTACGACGTGGGCTACCAGCGCGCCCGCGCCGGCCCCGTATGGCTGTCGCGACCGCCCGGGATGACACCCGCTGACACTCCCTGAGCGCGGGTGGCACTACAGTGTTCCACTGACCCACTGGCGTGGAAACTGGAGTAGAAGCAACGATGCGCAACCTTCCTCGTGTTCCCCTGACCCTGCTGATGCTCAGCGCGCTGTTCGGCTGCAGCCAGCAGGGCCCCGACGCGTCGTCCACAGCCGCCGCACCCAGTGGTGCCGACCCCGGCGCGGCCAAGGCGGCCGCTGTTACAGCTGCTGCGGCCGCACACCCGGCCCCGGCGTTTGCCGAGACTGCGCCGGGCATCGCCATCGATGCAGTTCCCGGGATGACGCTGCACCGTGACTTCACGCGCAGCTATCTGGCCATGGATCGCTGGGCCGTGTTCGCACCACCGGACCTCCCCGGTACCCCGCTGGCGGCACTGGTCCTGGATGGCTCGAACGAGGTCACGTCCGCCGAATTGCGGGTGGGCCGCAGCGATGATCCTGCGGCGATCGCGGCCTGCCTCACTCCCTCTGCAGAGGCAACGCGTCCCACCCGCAGCGTCGACATCGACGGCGTGGCATTCACGCACTTCAGCGCCAGCGACGCCGCCATGAGCCACTATGTTTCGGTGGACAGTTATCGCGCGGTGCAGCACGGCCGCTGCTATGCGATTGACCTGGTCGTGGCCGGCACCCAGCCGGACGTTTATGATCCGCCGCGCTCGCCCCCCTTCAGCAACGATGATGCAAAGCAGAAACTTTCTGCGTCACTGAACGCGGTGCATTGGGTCGACTGATTATCTCGGAACGGACCCGCCGTGAAGCAAGGTCACTTCATTTTGTGAGCCATTACTCAGTTTGACTTCACCGAAAACGGGGTCCACTGTAAATCCGCGGCCAATCCCGTCTCCCGGTATCGCGTTCGCTTTCCTGATGCCATGGAGTGGCCGTAAATCAGAGGCGCCTGCAATGGTGGCGCCTTCCTCACCTCAAGATGGAACACTTGGAGAAAGCACAATGCAACTGAATGACGACGTCGTTTCAGGCTGGCTCAACGGTGCCGACAGTGTAGACGGCTGCGAAAACCCGGCCGGTTCGCTTTTCATCTACGGACAGAACGCTACCGATGCTGCGCTGACTGGCGTAGCACCCACCATGATCACCGGCGGTGGCGGCGAGTGCACGACCACCATGTCCGTGGTCAACCATTGCCTGTGTTGCTGATCTAGCCTGACCGGCGCGCAGCCGCACTGGCTGCGCGCCGCCTCGACATTCCCGCAACGTTGGGCAGACTGCAGGGGACGCAATGGTTGCTACCGCCGCCAATACACTCGCACGCATCGTGCGCCACTTCCTTGCCGAGCCCCTCAGTGGATTGGCCGACGCGCTGGCTGTCGCCGCACCTGCGCTCGATGCAGGCGAAGTGGACATCATCCAGACCGAAGCCGCACAGGCGTTGCTCGGCAATGCGCAGCTCAAGCTGAACCGGCTGCTGCTGCTGGAATTACATGCCGCCATTCGCAGCGGTCAGGTTTCCGCACCGGATCCTGTGGCGCAGCTGCAGCAGTTCGAAGCAGTTGCCCTCACCCACGCCTTCCGGGCGCATCTCGACCAACGTTATCCCGTGCTGTGGCCCCGCTTCGAGCGCATGATCCACGCACAACGTTCTGCCATCCTCGAACTTGCCGGGCGCATCGGCACCGATCGCCAGCAGCTGCATGCGTTGCTCGATGCCCCTGCCGGGCGCCTGCTGGCGGTGTCGCTCGGCAAGGGCGACCTGCATGCGGGTGGACGCACCGTTGCCCGGCTTGCATTCGAGGGCGGCACGGTGATGTACAAGCCCCGCTCGCTGCGGGTAGACGCCACCTTGGACGCGTTTCTGGCCAGCGTGTTTCCCGATGCGGTGGACCGGGTGCGCGTGCCCCGGGTGATTGATCATGGTACGCATGGCTGGGCCGCGTTCGCCGCCCACCGCTACTGTTCCAACGACGAAGAACTGCAGACCTACTATCGCGGCCTGGGCCACTGGCTCGCCGTGCTCCGCTTGATCGGCGGCACCGACATCCATCTGGAGAACCTGATCGCGGTCGGGCCGGTACCGGTGGTGGTGGACTCCGAAAGCGTGTTCTCCAAACCGATTGAAGCCACTGCCACTGGCTACGGCCAGGCCTACGACATCGCCGTGCGCCTGATGCGCAACTCCGTGCTGCGTACCGGCATCGTGCCGTTCCGCACCGCCGGGCTCGGTATGGAGGGCGTGGATCTTTCGGCCGCAGGCGCGTTGCCCGGCGAGCAGCCGAAGGTTCGCGTGCCGGTGATTGTCGACGATGCCGAAGGCGCGCCGCGCCTGGGATTGATCGAAGCGGACTTCGCGGTGGCCCAGAACCATCCCAGCCCGTCCCCGGACGTGTCACGTTTCTGGGACCACATCAGTACCGGCTTCATGCAGGCCAGCCGGCACCTGCGCGCACTGGATGCAAGCGGCGAACTGGCGGTACTGCTGCGCCGCTTCGAGGGCTGCCAGGTGCGCGATGTGCGCCGGCCGACCATGGCCTATGCCGAACTCGGCCGCATGCTGTGGCACCCGGCCTCGCTGCACGATGAAGCCCGCGCGGTGGCTACGGCAATGGACCTGCTGGTTCGCAATGCGGCGGTGGCACCGGCCGCGTCGGCCGACCCCGTGGACGTACAGGGTGAGATCGAGGCCATGCGTCACGGCGACATTCCCATCTTCGTGTCGGTCCTCGATGCGGCGCGGATCGATATCGTGGTGTCCGGCTGGCGCGGCATGCGGATCGATCTTGAAGAAGTGACCATCCGCAGCACGCTGGTGGCCACCGATCTCAACGAACACGCACTGGCCCGTGCCGAGGCCCGCGAAGGGTATTCGTACGCCGCCACGGCCCCGCATGGGCGGGATCTCGATGCGCGCCGCCGCCGGCAGGCCGCGGCAGCGGCGGACAACCTGATCCGGCTGTCGATCCGCGGTGAGGACGGCACCATGACCTGGATCACGCCGGAGATCACCCGCACCGGCTGGACCGTACAGCCGGTGCAGCCTGATCTGTACTTCGGCCTGGGCGGGATCGCGTTCAGTCTGGCCGGATACTGGTGTGAAGTGCAGGCCGGGCGGGCCGACGCGGTCGACGGGCTGCACGAGGCCATGCAGGGCGCGGTGCAGGTGTACATGACGATGTGCCGGCGCGACCCGCCCGACCCGGGTGGCGGCCTGGTGGGTGCCGGTTCCCGGATCTGGACGCTGCTCGCACTGCACGCGCTGCTGCGGCGGCCCGAGTTGCTGGACCTCGCGCGCGACAGCGCCGAGGCGATCGGCTCGACAGGTTTCGACGCCGTACCGAAATCCGAACTGCTCGATGGCGTGGCAGGCGCTATCGTGCCGCTGATTGGCCTGAGCGAGGCCACCGGGGAGGCGCGGTGGCTCGACATCGCCGCAGCCGCTGCGCGCCGCCTGCAGGCCACGGCGATGGTCGACGCCCATGGCGTGCGCTGGCCCACGCCGCAGTTCGAGGAGCCCATCGGCGGCTTCGGTCACGGGGCCATGGGGATCGGCTGGGCACTGGCCAGGCTGGCATTGACCGCGGCCGGCACGGCGGCGGAACGCCACGCGTGGCAGGACCTCGCCGAGGGGGCATTCGCCTTCCAGGACGCGCTGTACGAGCCCGATACCGGTCGCTGGCGGGATATCCACCTCAAGGACGGGCAGAAGAACTTCCCCACCTGGTGCCATGGCAGTGTGGGCATCGGGCTGGCGGCCGCCGACCTGCTGGCGCGCACCGGCAAGCCGGAATTCCGGCACATGTTGCGGCGGGCGGTGGGCGATGCCAATGGAAAATGGGGCTTCAGCCACACTTTGTGCCATGGCGACCTGTCCACGCGGGAGCTGCTGGTGCGCGCTGCGGCAGTGGATCCGGAGGGCTGCCCCTATCCGGTCGACGTTGCCGCCGCCGAGATCATCTCGTC
>NZ_JBOHXV010000042.1:0-41065 GCF_050737075.1 Stenotrophomonas sp. | reverse complement strand
GGGCAGCCGCCTCCATGCGATCCTGGCCGAACAGCACCAGTTCCTTGTCCGCATGGTCGCGATTGAAGGCGATGATTGCGTCCACGTCGCGCACCGGCGCCTTGTGGGTGGTCAGGTAGCGCTGCAGGCCGGCCTTGAATTCATGCAGCAGCACGGTCTGCTCGGCGTCCTCCCACTGGTCCTGGGTGGGCAGGGTGACCGGCACCACCACCGCGCCGGCATCGCGCAGCACCCCGAGGGCGTGCTCGAGGGCGGGCGCGACGCCGGGCTGCTGGTCGAGCGGCCCGTGCAGCACGCCGATGCGGGCCCCGCGCAGGCCGTTCGGGTTGAGCCGCGCGGTGTAGTCGTACACCGCGCGGCCGGGCATTGTGGCGGTGGCCGGGTCGGCGGCGTCGCGGCCGGCCATGGCGGTCAGCAGCGCCGCCGCATCGGCCACGCTGCGCGCCATCGGGCCGGCCGTGTCCTGGCTGAAGGAGATCGGGATGATGCCCTCGCGGCTGACCAGCCCCACCGTTGGCTTGAGTCCGACCACGCCGTTCACGGCCGCCGGGCAGACGATGCTGCCGTCGGTCTCGGTGCCCACCGCGGCGGCGGCCAGGTTGGCGGCCACGGCCACCGCGCTGCCGCTGCTGGAGCCGCAGGGCGAGTGGCTGAGCCGATAGGGATTACGGGTCTGCCCGCCGCGTGCGCTCCAGCCGGATACCGACTGGCTGGAGCGGAAATTGGCCCATTCGCTGAGGTTGGTCTTGCCCAGGATCACGGCCCCGGCCGCGCGCAGGCGGGTGACCAGGAAGGCGTCGTCCGGGCGGAACCTGGCCAGTGCCAGCGAGCCGCCACTGGTGCTCATCGGGCGCGCGCCGATGTTGTCCTTGATCAGCAGCGGGATGCCATGCAGCGGCCCGCGCAGCTGGCCACGGCGGCGCTCGGCGTCCAGCGCGGCGGCGTCCTTCAGGGCGTCCGGGTTGAGTTCGATCACCGCGTTCAGGCGCGGCCCGGCGCGGTCCAGGTGGGCGATCCGTTCCAGGTAGGCGCGGGTCAGGGTGACGCTGTCCAGCTCGCCGGCGGCCATCTGCGCCTGCAGGGCGCTGATATCCGTTTCGGCATAGACGAAGGGGGTGTCGCGCGGGTCGGCCGGCGCCGCGGCATGTGCCTGGCTCAGCAGCGGCACAGGCGATTGCGCGCAGCCCGCGAGCGCGATGGCGATCACCATCGATGTCAGTGGCACGCGCATGAAAGTGTTCCCGAAACCGGTGCTCAGGCTAACCAGCGCCATGCACCCTTGGCAACTCAGGCGGTTGGATCGACGGGGCGGGTGCGCTTGCGGATGTCACGGGCGAGCACGCCGACCACGATGAGATTGATCACCAGCACCGACCACGAGGCCCAGCCGGGGTGGCGGATGATGGCGTAGATGTCGAACGGCAGGTAGATGCCGGCGGTGACGCAGCCCAGCCAGGAAGCCCAGGCCTTGGCGCGCCAGAGGCCCCAGGCCTCGAAAAGATGCAGGATGCCGTAGGCGACCATCGCCGCGGCGGCGAGGTGGACGGCATCGGGGCTGATCATGTTGAGCAGCGAAGGCAGCGTGCCGTGATCCGGGTCCAGACTGAAACGCCGGATCAGGGCATTGACCGCATCGCGCAGTGGCTGCGGGCCGAGCATTTCCAGCCCGGTCGCAGCCAACAGCGCCAGAACCGCCTTGCTGGCTTCCAGCAAGGCGATCAGGTGGAGCCCCGGATGCTTGTGAGGATCCGGGTTGTAGGGGGTGTCGGTCACGAAGGTGTCCGATCAGCCGCCGCGCGACGCCTTCTTGCGGTCGCTCTCGGTCAGCCCCTTCTTGCGAAGGCGGATTTCCTTCGGGGTGATCTCGACCAGCTCGTCGTCTTCGATGAAGTCCAGGGCCTGTTCCAGCGAGTACTTGATCGCCGGGGTCAGCTGGATCGCATCGTCCTTGCCCGAAGCGCGCATGTTGGTCAGCGGCTTGGTCTTGATCGCGTTGACGGTCAGATCGTTGTCCTTGGAGTGGATGCCGATCAGCTGACCTTCGTACACGTTGTCGCCTTCAGCAGCGAACAGCTTGCCGCGTTCCTGCAGCGGCCCCAGCGAGTAGGCGGGGGTGGCGCCCGGCGCGTTGGCGATCATCACGCCGTTCTGGCGCTTGGCGATGGCGCCCTGTTCCTTCGGGCCGTAATGGTCGAACACGTGGAACAGCAGGCCCGAACCCTGGGTCAGGGTCTTGAACTCGTTCTGGAAGCCGATCAGGCCACGGGCCGGGATCTGGTATTCCAGGCGCACACGGCCCTTGCCGTCCGGCTCCATGTTCTTCAGCTGGCCCTTGCGGGTGCCCAGCTTTTCCATGACGCCGCCCTGGTGCTGTTCTTCGATGTCCACCACCAGCTGCTCGATCGGCTCCATGGCCTGGCCGTCGATCTGCTTGATGATGACTTCCGGGCGCGACACAGCCAGCTCGTAGCCTTCACGACGCATGTTCTCGATCAGCACCGACAGGTGCAGTTCGCCACGGCCGGAGACCAGGAACTTGTCGGCGTCTTCCAGCTGCTCGACCTTCAGGGCCACGTTGTGGACCTGCTCGCGGTCCAGACGGTCCTTGATCTGGCGGCTGGTCAGGAACTTGCCACCGGACAGGTCCTTGTTGCCGGCGAACGGCGAGTTGTTGACCTGGAAGGTCATCGAGATCGTCGGTTCATCGACGGTCAGCGCCGGCAGTGCTTCCGGGGTGTCCGGGTGGCACAGGGTGTCGGAGATGGTCAATTCCTGGATGCCCGAGATGGCGACGATGTCGCCGGCTTCGGCGGTGTCCTGCTCGATGCGCTCCAGGCCCAGGAAGCCCAGCACCTGCGCGACCTTGCCGTTGCGCTTCTTGCCTTCACGGTCGATCACCGCGACCTGCATGTTCTTCTTCAGGGTGCCGCGCTGGATGCGGCCGATGCCGATCACGCCCACGAAGTTGTTGTAGTCCAGCTGGCTGATGCGCATCTGGAACGGACCGTCCGGGTCCACTTCCGGCTTCGGCGCGTGCTGCATGATCGCTTCGTACAGCGGGGTCATGTCGCCGTCGCGCACGCTGTCTTCCAGGCCGGCATAGCCGTTCAGGGCCGAGGCGTAGACGATCGGGAAGTCGAGCTGCTCATTGGTGGCGCCGAGCTTGTCGAACAGGTCGAACACCTGGTCGATCACCCAATCCGGACGCGAGCCCGGGCGGTCGACCTTGTTGACCACGACGATCGGCTTGAAGCCCATCGCGAAGGCCTTCTGGGTGACGAAGCGGGTCTGCGGCATCGGGCCGTCCATGGCGTCAACCAGGATCAGCACGGTGTCCACCATCGACAGCACGCGCTCCACTTCGCCGCCGAAGTCGGCGTGTCCGGGGGTGTCGACGATGTTGATGCGGTTCTTGACGCCGGTGCGCTTGTCTTCCCAGGTGATGGCCGTGTTCTTGGCCAGGATCGTGATGCCACGCTCCTTTTCCTGATCATTGCTGTCCATGACGCGTTCAGCGAGCACGGTGCGCTCGGAAAGCGTGCCGGACTGCTTGAGCAGCTGGTCGACAAGGGTGGTCTTACCGTGGTCGACGTGGGCGACGATGGCGATGTTGCGAAGATTTTCGATAGACATGCGAAAGGGGGCCAGTCGGCGCCGGATTTGGAAAAAGAAGTCCAACATTATACGGCTTCCATGACCAAACGCGAAAACTACCTTCGGCGTATTCAGGTAATGCCGGCCGGCGCCCGGCACACGGGTACCTGAGGGCCGGCCAACGGCCGGTGCTACCGGGGCCTTTGCGACCATGGTCAGGCAGGCCCAAAACGCACCCGGGTGTATCATTGCGGGCTGACAACAACCCGAATACCAAGGATCCCCATGTCCCTCATCGCCACCTTCGACACCACCCAGGGCCCGATCAAGGTCGAGCTGTTCGCCGACAAGGCGCCCAAGACCGTCGCCAACTTCGTGAATCTGGTCAAGAAGGGCTTCTATGACGGCCTGATCTTCCACCGCGTGATCCCGGACTTCATGATCCAGGGCGGCTGCCCGAAGGGCCAGGGCACCGGCGGCCCGGGCTACAAGTTCGAGGACGAGAAGAACGGCGTGAAGCACCAGATCGGCTCGCTGTCCATGGCCAATGCCGGCCCGAACACCAACGGCAGCCAGTTCTTCATCACCCACATCAAGACCGACTGGCTGGACGGCAAGCACACCGTGTTCGGCCAGGTGCTGGACGGCCAGGCCATCGTGGACTCGGTCAAGCAGGGCGACGTGATCCACTCCATCACCCTGGAAGGCGACACCGACGCCGTGCTGTCCGCGCAGGCCGACCAGGTCGCCGAGTGGAACAAGATCCTTTCGGCCTGATCCTTTCCAGCGGCCTCCCATGACGGGAGGCCGTTTCGCGTTTACGGCCGCCCCGCCAGGTCTTTCCCCGCCCGGTGGCCACTCCCACACAGCTTCTTAGCAGAGGAAATCCCCATGAAAGCACCTGTTCGTGTTGCCGTGACCGGCGCCGCCGGCCAGATCGGCTACGCCCTGCTGTTCCGCATCGCCTCCGGCGAAATGCTGGGCAAGGACCAGCCGGTCATCCTGCAGCTGCTCGAGCTGCCGGTCGACAAGGCCCAGGCCGCCCTGCGCGGCGTGATGATGGAACTGGAAGACTGCGCGTTCCCGCTGCTGGCCGGCATGGTCGGTACCGATGACGCCGAAGTGGCATTCAAGGATGCCGACATCGCCCTGCTGGTCGGCGCGCGTCCGCGCGGCCCGGGCATGGAGCGCAAGGACCTGCTGCTGGAAAACGCCAAGATCTTCACCGCGCAGGGCGCGGCGTTGAACAAGGTCGCCAGCCGCAACGTGAAGGTGCTGGTCGTCGGCAACCCGGCCAACACCAATGCCTACATCGCCATGAAGTCGGCGCCGGACCTGAACCCGCGCAACTTCACCGCCATGCTGCGCCTGGACCACAACCGCGCGCTGAGCCAGCTGTCGTCCAAGCTGGGCAAGTCGGTCGGCGGCATCGAGAAGCTGGTCGTGTGGGGCAACCACAGCCCGACCATGTACCCGGACTACCGTTTCGCCACCGCCGACGGTGCGTCCGTTGCCGATGCGATCAACGACCAGGAATGGAATGCCGGTACCTTCATTCCGACCGTGGGCAAGCGCGGCGCGGCGATCATCGAAGCCCGTGGCTCGTCCTCGGCTGCCTCGGCCGCCAATGCCGCCATCGACCACGTGCGCGACTGGGTGCTGGGCAGCAACGGCAAGTGGGTGACCATGGGCGTGCCGTCTGACGGTTCCTACGGCATCCCGGAAGGCGTGATCTTCGGCTTCGCGGTGACCACCGAAAACGGTGAGTACACCCTGGTCAAGGATCTGCCGGTCGACGACTTCAGCCAGAAGTACATCGACAAGACCCTGGCCGAGCTGGAAGAAGAGCGCAGCGGCGTCGCCCATCTGCTGGGCTGATCCCTTGGATCGGTAGGTACCGACCGTTGGTCGGTACGCATTGAAAAACGCCGGGCTTGCCCGGCGTTTTTTTGTTCCGCTACCCGGCCCGCAACCGCCCCGCATCTTTCGCCGGCGGGGCGCCGAACACGCGCGCGTAGTCGCGGCTGAACTGCGAGGGGCTTTCGTAGCCGACGCGGAAGCCGGCGCTGGCCGCGTCCAGTGCATCGCCCACCATCAACCGGCGTGCCTCCTGCAGGCGCAGCCGGGTGCGGAATTCCAGCGGACTCAGCGTGGTGATCGCCTTGAAGTGCTGGTGGAAGCTGGAGCGGCTCATGCCGGCCACCTCGGCGACCTGTTCGATCCGGCAGGGCTGGTCGAAATTCGTCTTGATCCACGCGATGGCGCGGGCGATCTGGTTGAGCCGGCTGTCGGCCTGCGCGATGTGGCGCAGGATGCCGCCGCCGGGTCCCTGCAGCAGCCGGTACAGCAGTTCGCGCAGCGTCAGCGGCGCCAGTGCGTCGATGTCAGACGGTGCGTCCAGCAGCGCCAGCAGGCGCACCGCGGCGTCCAGCAGTTCCGGGCTGGTGCGGTTGAGCGACAGCCCGCTGGCGGGCGCTGGCGCGCGCATGGGTGCTGCAGGATGCGCGAGGGCGAGCTCGGCCAGCGTGGCCATGTCCAGGTCCAGCTGCAGGCACAGATAGGGCCGGGCAGGACTGGCCTCGATCACCGAGCCCATCACCGGCAGGTCCACCGAAGCAATCAGATAGTGCTGCGGATCGTAACGGTACGAGGTGGCGCCCAGATGCGCCTGTTTGACGCCCTGGCCGACCAGGCACACGGTGGGTTCGTAGATCACCGGCATCGGCAGCGTCGGCGACGCGGCGCGGATCAGCTTCACGCCCGGCAGTGCGACGGCATGCGTCCCGTCGGTCGGCGCGTGGCGGTCAAGCAGGGCAACGAAGGCGTCGAGTCGGTCCATGCCGCCGGATGGTACAGGCCGTCCGGCGCACCGGACGTGCAGGCTGGACGATCGTGCAAGCCTGCTGGACGGGCGGGCTACCGCCGCCTGTGGCTGCCGGCGGAAGATTTCCGGCAGTTCCCCTGACCCAAGGCCCCTGCAGATGACCACCACCGCCCTCAACCACTACCGCCTGCTCGGACGATCCGGCCTGCGCGTGTCGCCGCTCTCGCTGGGCACCATGACCTTCGGTGCCGACTGGGGCTGGGGCGCGGACGCCGCCGAGGCCGCGCGCATCTTCGATGCGTATGTCGAGCGTGGCGGCAACTTCATCGACACCGCCGTGAACTACACCAACGGCAGCGCCGAACGGATTCTTGGCGGGCTGATCAAGGACAAGCGCGAACGCATCGTGCTGGCCACCAAGTTCACCATGGCGCGCGAGGCCGGCAATCCCAATGCCGGTGGCAACCACCGGCTCAACCTGGTGTGCTCGGTGGAAACCAGCCTGCGCCAGCTCGATACCGACCGCATCGACCTGCTGTACCTGCATGCGTGGGATTTCACCACGTCGCCCGAGGAGGTGATGCGCGCGCTCGACGATCTGGTACGCGCGGGCAAGGTGCTTTACCTGGGCATCTGCAACACCCCGGCATGGCGCGTGGCGCAGATGCAGACCCTCGCCGACCTGCGCGGCTGGTCGCCGTTCGTTGCGCTGCAGATCGAGTACAGCCTGCTCGAGCGCACCGTGGAGCACGAGCTGATGCCGATGGCCGAAGCGCTTGGTCTCGGCGTGCTGCCCTGGTCGCCGCTGGGCGGCGGCGTGCTCACCGGCAAGTACAGCCGCGCGGATCTGACCGACGACAATGCTGCCGACGTATCGCCCACGCGCAAGGGCGTGATCGCGTCCACCGGACACCTGACCGGGCGTGCCCTGGACATCGCCGACGTGGTCGGTGCGATCGCCGGGGAGCTGGGCGCCACCCGCTCGCAGGTCGCCCTGGCCTGGACGCTGCGGCATCCCGCCGTGGTCTCCCCGGTCATGGGCGCGCGCACCCTGGCGCAGTTGCAGGACAATCTGGGTGCGCTGGACATCGTGTTCAGCGATGCGCAGCTGCAACGCCTGGACGCGGCCAGCGCGCCGGCACCGATCTTCCCCGCGCGTTTCATCGCACGGCCGATGGCGCAGCAGCTGATCAGCGGTGGGAGCCACATCCGGAGTCGGTAGCAGCGGGCCGTCCTACGACCAAGGTCGGACGGCCGGCCTACCGCCATCGGACTATGCTCGATCCCATGACTTTGTCTGGGAGGGCTGTCATGCGTTACGAAGATGTCTACCGGCGATCCATCGACGAACCCGAGGCGTTCTGGGCCGAGGAGGCGGAGCGGATCTACTGGCACAAGCGGCCAGAGCAGATCCTGGACTACAGCAACCCGCCGTTCCGGCGCTGGTTCGTGGGCGGGGAGACCAACCTCTGCTACAACGCCGTGGATCGCCACCTGGTCGACCGCCCCGATCAGCTGGCGCTGGTAGCCATTTCCACCGAAACCAACGGCACCCGCGAGATCACCTACCGCGAGCTCCATCGCGAAGTGAATGCCTTTGCCGCCGTGCTGCAGCGGCTGGATGTGAAGCGCGGCGACCGCGTGGTGATCTACATGCCGAACATGGCCGAGGCGGTATTCGCCATGCTGGCCTGCGCCCGCATCGGCGCCATCCACTCGGTGGTGTTCGGCGGGTTCGCCGCGCACAACCTGGCGTTGCGCATCGACGATGCCGAGCCGAAGCTGCTGATCATCGCCGACGCCGGCAAGCGCGGTGGCAAGGTCATTCCGTACAAGGCGATGGTGGACGCGGCGTGTGCCGAAGCGCAGTCGCCGCCGCCGCATGTGTTGATCGTGTCGCGCGGGCTGGACCCGGCCGAACCGAGGGTGCCGGGACGCGACCTCGACTACGCCACGCTGCGCGAGGAAGTGGGCGACCAGGACGTGCCGGTGGTGTGGCTGGAATCGAGCGAACCCAGCTATCTGCTGTACACCTCGGGCACCACCGGCAAGCCGAAGGGCGTGCAGCGCGACGTGGGCGGCTATGCGGTGGCGATGGCGCAGTCCATGGAAACCGTGTTCGACTGCAAGCCGGGCCAGGTGATGTTTTCCACCTCGGACGTGGGCTGGGCGGTAGGGCATTCCTACAACGTCTACGGCCCGCTGATCGGGGGCTGCACCTCGCTGCTGTACGAAGGGCTGCCGACCAACCCGGATCCGGGCATCTGGTGGGCGCTGTGCGAGCAGTACGGCGTGCGCACGCTGTTCTCGTCGCCCACCGCCATCCGCGTGCTCAAGAAGCACGATGTCGACTTCATCCGTCGCCATGACCTGGAGGCGCTCAAGTATGTGTTCCTGGCCGGCGAACCGCTCGACGAACCCACCGCGCACTGGATCAACGATGCGCTCGGCAAGCCGATCATCGACAACTACTGGCAGACCGAAACCGGCTGGCCCGCGCTCACCCTGTTGCCGGGCGTGGACATGAAGCCGGTGCGTTTCGGCTCGCCGGGTTTCGCCAACCTCGGCTACCGCATGAAGGTGATCGACGAGAACACCGGCGCGGAAGTCGAACCGGGGCAGAAGGGCGTGCTGGTGATGGTGCCGCCATTGCCGCCGGGTTGCATGAGCACGGTGTGGAAGGACGACGCGCGCTTCATCCAGAGCTATTTCAGCCACTTCAAGGAACTGCTGTACAGCTCGCTGGACTGGGCGATCCGCGATGAAGACGGCTACACCTTCATCCTCGGCCGCACCGACGACGTGATCAATGTGGCGGGCCACCGGCTGGGCACGCGCGAGATCGAGGAGTGCATTTCCGGCCACCCGCTGGTGGCCGAGGCGGCGGTGATCGGGGTCAAGGACGAACTCAAGGGCCAGGTGCCGCTGGTATTCGTCACCCTCAAGCAGGCGATCGACGGCGACGGCAGCGCGGTGGTGGCCGAGATGATGCAGCGGGTCACCCAGAGCCTGGGCGCGGTCGCCCGGCCGGCCCACATCCACCTGGTCAACGCGCTGCCCAAGACCCGCTCGGGCAAGCTGCTGCGCCGCTCGCTGCAGGCCCTGGCCGAACACCGCGACCCGGGCGACCTGTCCACCCTGGACGACCCGGGCGCACTGGACGAGATCCGCCGCGCGCTGGGGCGGTAGCGTATTCCCCCGGCCGGAGGACCCCACAGGGCGCCGGGATACCCGGCCGACTCGGGATGGTCGGCCACGGGCGGACTTATCGGGCGGTGGCGGAGCGGCCAGTGGAGGAACGGCCGCCCGTTGGCGGAGCGGCCTGCACCGGTAGGGTCGCATCCCGATCGACTGCCGATGCAGGTGATCAGCGCGGTGGCGGCATGACCCCTGCCGAAGCTGGTGTCCGTGTCATCGCAGAGCGCATTTCCGGTTGAAGTGCACGCCGCCATCGCACGTGGACAGTGCAGCGGCGGTCGATTGGGATGCGACCCTACCTCGTCTCCGCCGCTGAGGTCGGTTCAACGTCTGCCACGAGGCCTCGCGGAGGCAACCATCGCGCCGTACAGCAAAGACCCCCCTGTGTTGATGCTGACGATCTTCAGCAGGCTGGCGTCTGTCATCAGCAGCGCCGCTGCCGTCGCAAGTGGTCCCCAAGTGAGCAGAAAGCTGAGGGCGTGCACCAGGCAGGCGCGCATGAACCCGATGGGCTTCTCGCGATCCCGATGGCCAAGTCGCACGAACAGCCAGTCCGCCAACAACGGCGCGGGAAACTTCCTCTTTCTGTGTTCCGGGTACATGGCATCTCCTTATGCGTGCCTGTAGCGAGGGCACACCCTAATCAGGGGGGCGACCGGGTTCAAGGCAAGTCGTCGCAATCGCCCGGCCCCCGTCGGCCCGCCGTGTTGCAGCGCATTACCCGCTGCTGGAGACCTCGGGTAAGCTGCGGGGGTGATCGTGACGGGCCGGATGCGTGCCGCGCCGGGGATGGCGTGCACGGGCAGGGCCGGTGCCTGGACGATCGCAAGGGGGCGTACGTGTGCCGGTGACCGCCGGGCCGTGCGTGCAGGGGGACCAGGCAACAGGGGAAACACATGGCGTATATCCATGCCAAGACGGCCGCTGGCCGTCAGGAAATCGAAGACCGCGCGCGCCGACTGCCGCCAGGGTTGCGCTCCATTCTGCTGATGGTCGATGGTCAGCGCGATGACGACGAATTGACCGGCATGTTACCGGGGCTGCGCGCGCCCGATGATGCGCTGGAGCAGCTGGCGCAGATGGGGCTGATCGAGATCACCGGCGGCTCGCTGGCACCGGCCGCGCCGCGCGCGCTGACCGCCGGGCGCGAACAGGACCCGCAGTTGTACAAACAACTGTATGACTGGATGAGCGAATCGGTGCGCAAGCACCTTGGCCTGAAGGGCTATTTCATGCAGCTCAAGATCGAGCGCTGCACCGACGCGTCCGGCCTGGAAAAGCTGTGGCCGGAAATGGCAGCGGCAGTGTCCAAGGCCAAGAGCCCGGCGCTGGCCAACCGCTGGCTGGAAGAAACCCGCGCGCTGCTGCTCACCACACCGCAGCCGGCCTGAGCGGCGCAGCAGCGGGCAGCAACATTGGCGTACATTGGCGTCCTTTCCCGGCACCGAGGGCGAACGCATGGACGAGCAGAACACCGACATCCCCGGCGGCGACGGCACACCCGGCTGGGATGCCATCAATGCCGCGCTGGCACCGCTGTACCCGGGGCAGGAGCCGCGCCACTTCGGCACGGCGCTGCCGTATACGCTGGGTGGGCGCGATCCGCTGGATGGCATCAGTGTCTACCGTGCCGAGCTGCCACGGCCGCATTGGCACTACGTGACCTACGGCTTCTCCGAGCTGTATGGCAAGCAGAGCGATGACGCCGACAGCAGCGGCTTCGGGTTCGAGCTGACCTTCCGGCTGGCCGTGGAAGACGGCGAAGATACGCCGCCGGTGTGGCCGATGAACCTGCTGCAGAACCTGGCGCGCTACGTGTTCGCCAGCGGCAACGTCTTCGAGGCGGGCCACCACATGGATGCCAACGGCCCGATCGCGCTGGATACCGATACCTGCCTGCGCCACCTGGCTTTCATGCCCGACCCGCAGTTGCCGTCGCGTGCCACCGCCAATGGCCGGCTGACGTTCCTGCAGGTGATCGGCGTGAGCGATGCGGAAATGGCGGCGATCAAACGCTGGTCGACCGACGGCGTGCTGCAGGCACTGGAGCCGCGCATGCCGTTGTGGATCACCGACCTGCACCGCGCCTCGCTGTTGGATGATCCGGCGCTGGCGCAGCTGCTGCAGCAGGGCAGCGAACGCGAGGGGTCGAGCACCGCCGTGCTGTTCGTGGAGACGCTGGACTGGCGCGAAGAAGGCGAGGGCGTGGTACTCGTGCTGGGCGCCGGGCAGGTGCCCAACGTGCTGGAGTTGTTGCCGCTGCGTCTGGCGCATGGCCATCCGCTCACCATCGTCAGCCGCGAGCGGGAATGGGAATTTGCGCCGGGCGCGGAGGATGCCGTGCGTGCGGTTGAAGACGGCATGCGCTGCACGTTGTCCGCGCGGGGCCTGGCCACGCTGCAGCAGCAGGTGCGTGCGGAACGTGGCCGCTATCCAGTACCGGGCACGGGGCTGGTGGTGGAAGTCGTGCCGACCACCCTGCGCGATGCACAGGACAACGTGGTGCGCGAGATCGGGTGATGGCAGGCATGAAAAAGCCCGGCGTGGCCGGGCTTGTTGGTTTCGATCATTGATCAGCCAGGCATGGCCTGGCTCTACGGCACGCTTAATTCAGGCCTTCGGCCTGCAGTGCCGCCTGCACGCCGGTGTCGGCGTCCATGCGGGTCTTGTACGCGGCCAGGTTGTCCAGGCCCGACAGGTCGACCTTGGCGGCGTTGGCCCAGCGCAGGGTGATGTAGAAGTAGGGATCGGCGAAGCTGCGGAAGCCGGCCAGCCACGGCTTGTCGGCCAGCTGGCGGTCGGCGGTTTCGAACAGGCCGCGCAGGCGCTTGCGTGCGGCGGCGCGAATCGCGTCGAACTGGCTCTCGTCGGCGATGAACTTGGCCGGGCCGAACAGCGGCGAGAACGCCGGGTGCACGTCGGAATTGACGAAGGACAACCAGCGGGCCGCTTCGGCGCGCTGCTGCGGGCTGCCGTCACCGCCCAGCCCGGCCTGCGGGAAGGAATCGGCGATGTAGCCCATGATGGCCGCGTTCTGGGTCAGCACGAAGTTGCCGTCGACCAGGGCGGGCACCGCGCCGGCGGGATTGATCGCCAGGAACGCGGGCGCCTTCATGGTGTCCTTGTCCAGCAGTTCCACCTCGAAGGGCTGGCCGGTCCATTGCAGCGCGATATGGTCGGCGGTGGAACAGGCGCCGGGCTTGCTGTACAGCTTCATGGGGACTCCGTTCGGGGTCGGTGGTGGAAACCACCACTATCCCAGAGGCCCGGGGCGCGCGGCAACGGCGCGCCGGCAACAGATCGTTACGACTGGCGGGGCTTGAGGCTCTGCACCTTATAGAAGGTGTGGTCGCCAATGGTCGCCACCTGGTAGGCGTTGCGCCAGCTCGGGTTGGCGATGGCCAGTGCGGCGAAGTGGCTCGCACCGGGCACGATTTCCTTGCGCTCGCCCACCGGCAGCGCCCAGTTGCGCTCGGCGTCGAAGGCCACGGTCATCGCCTCTTCCCAGGCATCGGTATTGGCCAGCTGGGTGCCCGGCGCCACGATCGTGGGGGCGAACTGCTTGCGTGCGGTCACCACCTTGCACATCGAATCGCCCCACAGCCCGCTGTCCAGGCGGCGCAGGGCCACCTCCGCAACGGCTTGCTGGCCTCTCAGGGTCTGGTCACGCGCTTCGAGGTAGACGGTCGTGCTCAGGCACAACGAATCGGCGGCCGGCTGGGGCAACAACTGCGACAGCCAGAGAATCCAGGCCAGTTTCATAAATCTCCTTGCTCCGTGTGGGCCGCACCTGGCTGTCCACCCGCTTCGGCGGGATGGGGCAAGGCGTACGACTTGGCGTCATGGGGAGGCGACCATCGGGGCCGCCCGTTGGCGGCACCCTGGGAAGTCGGGGGCCGCGCGCTCACTCGAACTGGGTGGTGAGCGGGAAAGTTGGCGCACGATAGGGGGGGATTTCGCAACGCATCCTGAATCGAATGGCTTGACATTCAGGTTCGGAGGGCGGGCGGATAATCGTATTCAGGTGCCGGTCGCGGGCATGTGAGCGCCGCACAAAGGACATCGTTCACCGGCAGCGCCGGCCGTTGGCCGGCACTCCGATGAGCGTCTGGAACGTCGGTTAGAGGGCCGCCGCGACGCGGCTGCCCTGCTGGATCGCCCGTTTCGCATCCAGTTCCGCGGCCACGTCGGCGCCGCCGATCAGGTGCGCCTGGACACCGGCGGCCAGCAGCGCGGCATGCAGGTCGCGGCGCGGTTCCTGCCCGGCGCACACCACCACGTGGCTGACCGGCAGGGTCTGTTCCTGGCCGTCCACGCGGATGCGCAGGCCGTCATCGTCGACCCCCAGGTATTCCACGCCGCCGAGCATCTTCACGCCCTTGGCCTTGAGCGTGGCGCGGTGGATCCAGCCGGTGGTCTTGCCCAGCCGCGCGCCCGGCTTGCCGGGGCTGCGCTGCAGCAGCCAGACCTTGCGCGCGGGCGCTTCCGGCTGCGGCCTGGCCAGCGCACCGCGCGCCTCGAACGTGGGGTCCACGCCCCATTCGGCCATCCAGCGCGAAGCGTCCAGTGCCGACGACGGTCCCGCGTGATGCACCAGGAATTCGCCGACATCGAAGCCGATGCCGCCGGCGCCGATGATGGCGGCCTCGGCCCCCACCTGCACCCTGCCCAGCAGCACGTCCAGGTAGGTGACCACCTTGGGGTGGTCGGCCCCCGGGAAGGCGACCTGGCGCGGGGTGATGCCGGTGGCGACCACGACGTCGTCGAAGCCTGCCAGCGTGCCCACGTCGGCGACGGTGTCGAGCTTCACCTCGACCCCGGTCTCCTCCAGCAGGTGGCGGAAGTAACGCAGGGTCTCGTGGAACTCTTCCTTGCCGGGGATGCGCTTGGCCACGTTGAACTGGCCGCCGATCTCACTGCCGGCGTCGAACAGGGTGACCCGGTGGCCGCGCTGGGCCGCCACCGTGGCGCAGGCCAGCCCGGCCGGACCGGCGCCGACCACCGCGACCGTGCGCGGGGCGGCGGTGGGGCGGTAGACCAGCTCGGTTTCGTGCACCGCGCGCGGGTTGACCAGGCAACTGGCGGTCTTGTTCTCGAACACGTGGTCCAGGCAGGCCTGGTTGCACGCAATACAGGTATTGATCGCCTGCGGGCGGCCGGCGCGGGCCTTGTTGGCCCATTCCGGGTCGGCCAGCAACGGCCGCGCCAGCGACACCATGTCGGCGCCGCCACCGGCCAGGATCTGCTCGGCCACGTCGGGCATGTTGATGCGGTTGGTGGCGATCACCGGCACCCGCACATGCGGCTTGAGTTTGGCGGTGACGCCGGCGAAGGCCGCACGCGGCACCGAGGTGGCGATGGTCGGGATGCGTGCCTCGTGCCAGCCGATGCCGGAGTTGATCAGGGTCGCGCCGGCCGCTTCGATCGCCTTGGCCTGCTGCACGATCTCGTCCCAGTTGCTGCCGTCGTCGACCAGGTCGACCAGCGACAGCCGGTAGATGATGATGAAGTCCGGCCCGCAGGCCTCGCGGATGCGGCGCACGATTTCCACCGCGAACTGCATGCGCTGGGTCGCGTCGCCGCCCCAGCGGTCGCTGCGCAGGTTGGTGCGCGGGGCGATGAATTCGTTGATGAGATAGCCTTCCGAGCCCATCACTTCCACGCCGTCATAGCCGTCATAGCCGGCTTCGCGGGCCAGGCGCGCGCTGCGGGCGTAGTCGGCGATGTGGCGCTCCACCCCGCGCGCGGACAGGGCGCGCGGCGTGAACGGATTGATCGGCGCCTTCTTCTTCGACGGCGCCACCGACAGGGGGTGGTAGGCGTAGCGCCCGGCGTGCAGCAGCTGCAGGCAGATCTTGCCGTCGTGCGCGTGCACCGCGCCGGTCAGCTGGCGATGCGGGCCCACTTCGCACGGCCAGGACAGCTTGCCGCCGAAGGGCTTCAGCCAGCCCACCACGTTCGGCGCATAGCCGCCGGTGACGATCAGGCCCACGCCGCCGGCCGCGCGTTCGGCGAAATACGCCGCCAGGCGGGGAAAGTCGCGTGCGCGGTCTTCCAGGCCGGTGTGCATGGACCCCATCAGGATCCGGTTGCGCAGGGTGGTGAAGCCCAGGTCGAGCGGGGCGAACAGGTGGGGATAAGCAGGTGTTTCAGCGGCTGGCGACATGAAGATACGCTTGCGTACGGTTGGGGCGAAGGGTGCCGCGAATCGCCTTTGCACGCAAGAGTTACCGCATGGCGGGCGCGGGTTCCGGCTTGCGGATGCCGAACAGGGGAAGGGTGTAGCCGCAGAGCGGGCCGATGAGCAGGGCGAAGGCGAGGGTGCCCAGGCCGACGTTGCCGCCCAGCTGCCAGCCGATCACCAGCACGGTGCCTTCGATCAGGCTGCGCACCACCCAGATCGGCCAGCCGGTGCGGGCGTGCAGCCCGGTCATCAGGCCGTCGCGCGGGCCCGGGCCGAAGCGGGCGCCGATGTACAGGCCGGTGGCCACCGCCACCAGCAGCAGGCCAAGCACGAACATCGGTACCTGCCAGGCCAGGCCGTGCACCTCCGGCAGCAGCCACAGGCCGAACTGGGCGCTGGGACCGATCAGCAGCACGTTCAGCACCGTGCCCAGTCCCGGCTTCTGCCGGATCGGCCACCACAGCAGCAGCACCAGCGCGCCGATCACATTGGTGGCCACCCCGAACGACAGCGGCGTCTGCAGCGCAATGCCCTGCGACAGCACATCCCACGGCGCCACGCCGACCGCGGCACGGATCATCACCGCCGCGCCCATGCCGTACAGGAACAGGCCGATCAACAGTTGCAGCAGGCGCAGGGGCAGGGAGGTGGGCATGGCGGCGTTACCGGGGAGGGCCTTTGACTGTAGGCGGCGGCAGCGCCTGCCAACAGATACAGATGCACGCGATTGCACGCACACAGGTGGAGCCGGGCTCTGCCCGGCTGCCGTTTCGCGGCGTTACCAGCCGGCCAGCACCAGCTTGCCGATCACGCCGCCACCTTCCAGCAGGCGATGCGCCTCGCGCAGGTTCGCCGCCGTGATCGTGCCCAGCGACGTGTGCGCGGTGGAGCGCAGCTCGCCCGCATCCACCAGGCTGGCCACGCGGCTGAGAATGCGGTGCTGTTCGATCATGTCGGGGGTGCGGAATCGGGCCCGGGCGAACATGAACTCCCAATGGATGCCAATGCACTTGGCCTTGTAGGGATCGCCGATGCGCAGCGCGCCACGCGGTTCCACGATCAGCCCGACATGGCCCTGCGGCGCCAGCAGTTCGCCGATCACGTCCCAGTAGCGGTCGGTATCGGCCAGGTTGAGCACCACGTCCACCTGGGCAATGCCGAGCGCCTGCAGCTGCGCGGGCAGGGGCTGATGATGGTCGATCACGTGGTCGGCGCCCATGCGCCGACACCACTCGGCCGACGCGTCGCGCGAGGCCGTGGCGATTACCGTGAAGCCCGCATGCCGCGCAAGCTGGGTCGCGATCGAGCCGACGCCGCCGGCACCGCCGATCACCAGCAGTGTCTTCCCCACATGGCGACGCCCATCGAAGTGCAGCGGCATGCGCTGGAACAACAGTGCCCACGCCGTCAGTGCGGTCAGCGGCAGCGCCGCAGCCTCGGCGAAATCCAGCGTGGTCGGCTTGCGGCCCACCAGACGCTCGTCTACCCACTGCCATTGGGCATTGCTGCCGGGGCGGGTCACATCACCCGCGTAATACACCTCGTCGCCCGGCACGAACGCGGTGACGTCGGGACCGACGGCTTCTACGATGCCGGAAGCGTCAAAGCCAAGCACGCGCGCTGGAAGATTTTCGCCCCGTTGTGAGACACGTTGCTTGGTATCGACCGGATTGACGGAAATGGCTTGTATGCGCACCAGAAGGTCCGCGCCCTGCGGCGGGCCCGGGTCGGCAATCTCGATGTCCTGCAGCGAATCCGGGTCGTCAATCGGCAGAGCGTGGGTCAGGCCTACGGCTTTCATGGCAACTCCGTGGGGGGAATTTCCCCTCATCATACGGGCGACATCGAACCTGTTTCTGCGCTGAATCAATGTACGCCATGAATCTGCATCAAATACTGTGGCGAGCCATTGAAATCTCTGAGAAAGTGGCAAAACCCTTGTCATTGTTGGGTCTTGCGCAACTTCATCAACCTGTATAGGGTGCCTCCAGCTGGACCGGTGGAGGTCTGGTCGCCGTCTTCACATGTTACGTGACCGTTAACATCACCTTCACTCCCCTGAGCATAATGTTCGCGGCGGTGGCGTGCTGAATCGGCAGTCTGAAAACGACGCAGTAGTGCTGGCCCATGCCTCTACCGGTTTCATACCCCCGAAATAGGAGCTGTACTCAATGAACAAGAAGATCCTCACTGCCGCGCTGCTGGGCGGCCTGGCTTTTGCCCAGGCGGCTTCGGCGCAGGATTTTGATGACCGCTGGTACCTGACCGGTTCGGCCGGCTTCAACTTCCAGGATAACGACCGTCTGACCAACGACGCTCCGTTCGTTACCCTGGGCCTTGGTAAGTTCATCAGCCCCAACTGGTCGCTGGACGGCGAGCTGAACTACCAGAACCCGAACTTCGATGCCAACCAGGATCTGAACTGGAGCCAGTACGGCGCCTCGATCGACCTGCGTCGCCACTTCATCTCCGAAGGCCGTGGCTGGAACCCCTACCTGCTGATGGGCCTGGGCTACCAGAAGTCGGAAGAAGAGTTCGACAACACCCCGTCGCCGAACAGCCCGGGTGAGCGCAAGGACGGCAACTTCGCCGCCAAGGTCGGCGTCGGCCTCCAGACCACCTTCGACAAGCGCGTTGCTGTTCGCGCCGAAGTGGCCTACCGCGGTGACTTCGACGACAAGAGCTACCACGCTCCGGACGAAAGCTGGTTCGGCGACGTGCTGGCCTCGGTCGGCGTCGTGATCCCGCTGGGCCCGCCGCCGTCTGCCCCGGTTGCTGCTCCGGCTCCGGTTGCCCCGAGCTGCGCAGACCTGGATGACGACGGTGACGGCGTCAACAACTGCGACGACAAGTGCCCGGATTCGCAGCCGGGTCAGACCATCGGTCCGGACGGTTGCCCGGTGCCGGTCTCCATCGACCTGAAGGGCGTCAACTTCGACTTCGACAAGTCGACCCTGCGTCCGGACGCGCGTGCGATCCTGGCTGAAGCCACCCAGATCCTGACCCGTTACCCGGATCTGCGTGTCGAAGTCGCTGGCCACACCGACCTGTGCGGCAAGGACGACTACAACCAGAAGCTGTCCGAGCGTCGTGCGACCACCGTGTACGACTATCTGACCCAGAACGGCGTGAGTGCCAGCCGTCTGACCGGTCCGATCGGTTATGGCGAGAGCCGTCCGCTGGAGCAGACCCCGCAAACCTTCCCGGCCTGCAAGAGCGAGAAGAACCGTCGTACCGAGCTGAACGTCCAGAACTAATCCTTCTGGTAGTACAGCCTCAGAACAGGGCCCGGCATCGCCGGGCCCTGTTTTTTTTTGTGGAATCGTCAACAAATCCAACAAGTTGCCGTATTCATTGAATGTGAGACCTTGAAAGCCGTTGTGGCGCTGTTAAACTCGGCGCGTCGACCCCTTTCCTGGATGCATCCCATGCTGCGTATTGCACTGGCCGCCGCACTTGGCCTGGCCCTGGTTCCCACCGCCTACGCAGCCGTGGATTGCTCGGCATCGGCCACCAGCGTCAAGCCGCTGCCGCTGCCGGCCACCGCGATCGCCCCGGTGGCAGAAGAGCTCTACATCCGCAACGTGCAGCTGGGCATGCCCGCTGGCGTGCTGACCTCCAATTTCGACCAGCGGCAGTCGCTGGACAGCGTGCTGCAGCGCCTGCGTATCGATGGCTGCCAGAACATCGCCAAGGCGATGCCGGGCGCACCGGCGATCAAGCCGAACGACCCGGCGGCCTACAAGCCGCAGACCGAATTCGACAACACGCCGTGGCGCTTCGACATGAGCCAGAACGGCAAGCGCATGACTGCCGACGAGTTCGACGCCTGGATGAAGTCGCGCGGCGTGCGCGTGGTCAAGCCGCGCGCCGCAGCCGCACCGGCACCCGCCGTCGAAGCACCGGCTGAGACCAAGCCGGGCGGCAAGAAGTAAGCAACGCGCGCGGCACCCGATGCGTAACCGTCGACCCCCCGCCGCGCCAACCGCTCGACCACGCCGCGATCCGCGGCGTGCGTCCGCTACCGCCAGGCCAGCGGCCCAGGTCAGCGATGCGCCACGCCACGGGCTGGCGCGCGTGTTGTCCAAGGCCGGGCTGTGCTCGCGCACCGAAGCCGCGCGCTGGATCGCCGAGGGCCGCGTGACGGTCGACGGCCGCACCATCAACAATCCCGAATTCCCGATCATCGACGGCCGCCATGTGGTGCATGTCGATGGCCGGCCACTGGGTGCGCCGCGCCGCCTGCACATCGTGCTCAACAAGCCGCGCGGCCTGGTCACCACCGCGCAGGATGAGCGCGGGCGCGACACCGTGTACCGCTGCTTCGATGGGGCAGGGCTGCCATGGCTGGCGCCGGTGGGCCGCTTGGACAAGGCCAGCGAAGGGCTGCTGCTGTTCAGCAACGACCCGCAGTGGGCCGCGCAGCTGACCGATCCGGCCACCGGGCCGGACAAGACCTACCACGTCCAGATCGATGCCATACCCGATGCCGCGCAGCTCGCCGCGCTGTGCACGGGCGTGGACGATGAAGGCGAGTTCCTGCGCGCCCGCCAGGCGCGCCTGCTGCGCAGCGGCGACAAGACCGCCTGGCTGGAAGTGGTGCTGGAGGAAGGGCGCAACCGGCATATCCGTCGGCTGCTGGCCGCCTTCAACATCAACGTGCTGCGCCTGGTGCGCGTGGGCATTGGTCGCCTGCCGCTGGGCACGCTGGCCAAGGGTGCCTGGCGCGAACTGGAGCCGCACGAGCTGGAACTGCTTGCCGCCACGGCCGACGGCGCCGTGGCCGATGCGTGAGATTGGGCAAGGGATGGCCTGCAACCGAGATTCTGTCCACTACCGGGAGTAACGCCATGAATGCCCACCCCCTCACCCGTTCCCTGCTGCGCGGCGCCTGCCTGCTGCTGCCGGCCGCGCTGCTGAGCGCCTGCGGTGGCCACAAAGAAGTGGCCAAGGCCGCTCCGCCGGTGACCGACAAGATCGTGGAGATCCATGCGTCCGAACGCGACGCCCTGGGGGCCTACCGCTTCAACATGAGCGAAGGCGACAAGCGCATGAGCGCCGACGAGTTCGAGGCGTGGATGAAGTCCAACGGCATCCGCGTGGCCAAGGGCAACCCGAACGCGACGCCGGCGGCCAAGCCGGTGGTGGTGGCCACCAAGCAGGACCCGAAGGACAAAAAGAAAAAGAAATGACGCGCGTTGCGCGCGTCATTTCCCGGTAAAGCCGACGGGGTAGAGCCGACTGGGTAGAGCCGACTGGGTAGAGCCGACTGTTAGTCGGCTAAGCGCGTAGCGCGGGCTTTTGATTGCACCGCGGAGGGCAGCCGACTAACAGTCGGCTCTACCCCGTCGGCTCTACCCGCCCGAGCGCTTTGCGCGTCAGGCTTTGATCACACCCAGTTCCAGCCCGATGCGGGTGAACGCATCGATCGCGCGGTCCAGGTGCTGGCGGGTGTGCGCGGCGCTGATCTGGGTGCGGATGCGCGCCTTGCCCTGCGGCACCACCGGGAAGAAGAAGCCGATCGCATAGATGCCTTCTTCGAGCAGGCGCTCGGCGAACTTCTGCGCCAGCGGTGCGTCGTACAGCATCACCGGACTGATCGGGTGCACGCCCGGCCGCACATCGAAACCGGCGGCGGTCATCTTCTCGCGGAAGTACGCGGTGTTCTCGGCAAGCGTGTCGCGCAGGTCGTCGGCGGCGGCGAGCATGTCGAACGCCTTGATGCCGGCGGCGACCACGTGCGGCGGCAGCGAGTTGGAGAACAGGTAGGGGCGCGAGCGCTGGCGCAGCAGCTCGATCACCTCAGCGCTGGCGCAGGTGAAGCCGCCCAGTGCGCCGCCCATCGCCTTGCCCAGGGTGCCGGTGATGATGTCGATCTTCTCCAGCACGCCCTTGACCTCGGCCGAACCACGGCCGGTGGCGCCCAGGAAGCCGGTGGCGTGGCATTCGTCGATATGGACCAGCGCGTTGTACTTCTTCGCCAGCGCGGTGATCTCGTCCAGCGGCGCAATGAAGCCGTCCATCGAGAACACGCCGTCGGTGGTGATCAGCTTGGTGCGGCAGCCGGCGGCATCGGCGGCCTGCAGCTGGGCCTCCAGGTCGGCCATGTCGCAGTTGGCGTAGCGGAAGCGCTTGGCCTTGCACAGGCGCACGCCGTCGATGATCGAGGCATGGTTGAGCGCGTCGGAGATGACCGCGTCGTGTTCGCCCAGCAACGGCTCGAACAGGCCGCCGTTGGCGTCGAAGCAGGCGGCGTACAGAATGGTGTCCTGCTTGCCGAAGAACGCGGCGATCTGCCGCTCCAGCTGCTTGTGCAGGTCCTGGGTGCCACAGATGAAGCGCACCGAGGCCATGCCGAAGCCGTGGCTGTCCAGCGCGTCCTTGGCCGCCTGGATCAGGTCAGGGTGGTCGGCCAGGCCCAGGTAGTTGTTGGCGCAGAAGTTCAGCACCGTGCGGCCGTCGTCCAGGGTGATCTCGGCCGACTGCGGGCTGGTGATCACGCGCTCGGACTTGAACAGGCCCTGGGCGCGGATCGCCTCCAGTTCCTCAACGTAGTGCTGGGTGAGCGGGGCGGTCTGGGCGTCGGTCATGGCAGGCGGTCTTCGGCACGGGAAAACCGGGATTTTACCTGTCGGGGCGGGCGAGGGGGCCGTGCCGGCAACCGGCGGTCAAGCCCCGGGCACGGAAACGGTTGCGCATGAGATTGTTGCATCGCAATATCAATCAGGTTAAAAATCTGTAAACCCCGCTGCATCTGCCCCCCACGTCCCGGAGAGACCCCGCATGAACCACGCCACGCGCTGTACCGCCGCCGTTGTGCTCTGCGCCGCCTTGCTTGCCCCGTTTGCCGCCAGTGCCCAGGACGAGGCCGAGTCTCCCTTCAGCTGGAACGTCACCGGCGTGTCCGATTACGTGTTCCGCGGCGTCTCGCAGACCGATGAGGACCCGACCCTGCAGGCCGGTTTCACCTACACCTCGCCGGTCGGGCTGTACGCCGGTGTCTGGGGATCGGGCGTGGACTTCGGTGATGGCGGCCCCGATGCCGAGGTCGACTACTTCGTCGGCTATGGCGTGGACATCACCGACAGCCTCAACTTCGACGTGATGCTCAATCACTACAGCTACCCCGGTTCGAGCGAACTGGCGTACACCGAGCTGATCACCAAGACCAGCTTCGCCGAGCATTACAACGTGACCGTGGCCTACACCAACGACGTCTGGAACACCGACACCGATGGCTGGTACTTCGCGGCCGGCACCGAATGGGCGCTGCCGAAGGACTTCAACCTCACCGCCAACGTGGGCCGCAGCACGTTCAAGGATACCGTCGCCAAGGATTACACCGACTGGAACATCGGCGTGAACCGCACCTGGGGCCTGTTCACCCTGGGCCTGGGCTACTACGGCACCGACGGCAACGGCCGCGACAACTCCGGCAAGCTGGCCGACAACCGCGTGGTGTTCACGGTCGCAGTAGGGCAGTAACACGCGGATCGCCGATCAAAGAAAAAGGCACCCGATGGGTGCCTTTTTTCGTGCCGACCAACGGTCGGTACCTACCGCAATCGTGGCAGACATCGGTAGGTCACGACCGTTGGTCGTGATGCCCTCAATTCCAGCTGAGGACCACCTTGCCGGCCTTGCCCTGTTCCATCAGGTCGAAGCCCTTCTGGAAGTCGTCGATCGGCAGCTGGTGGGTAAGTACCTTGCCGAGCGGGAAGCCGGACAGCACCAGCTGGGTCATCTTGTACCAGGTCTCGTACATCTTGCGGCCGTAGATGCCCTGCACGGTCAGGCCCTTGAAGATGATCTTGTCCCAGTCGCAGCCGGCGCCCTTGGGCATGATGCCGAGCATGGCGATCTTGCCGCCGTGGTACATGCAGTCGAGCATGTCGTTGAACGCGCGCGGGTTGCCGCTCATTTCCAGGCCCACGTCGAAGCCCTCCATGTGCAGGTCCTTCATCACGTCCTTGAGCGAGGTGTTGGACACGTTCACCACACGGGTGGCGCCCATGTCGGCGGCCAGCTTCAGGCGGAAGTCGTTGACGTCGGTCACCACCACGTTGCGTGCGCCGATGTGCTTGCAGATGCCGGCGGCAATGATCCCGATCGGACCGGCGCCGGTGATCAGCACGTCTTCGCCGATGACGTTGAATTCCAGCGCGCAATGCGCGGCATTGCCATAGGGGTCGAAGAACGCGGCCAGTTCCGAGGGGATCTGGTCGGGGATCGGCCACAGGTTGCTGGCCGGCATCACCATGTATTCGGCGAAGGCGCCGTTGACGTTGACGCCGATGCCCACCGTGTTCGGGCACAGGTGCGGACGGCCACCGCGGCAGTTGCGGCAATGGCCGCAGACAATGTGGCCTTCGGCCGACACGCGCTGGCCGATCTCGTAGCCGGTGACGCCCGGGCCGATCTCGGCGATGCGGCCGACGAACTCATGGCCGATGGTCAGGCCCGGCTTGATCGTGCGCTGGCTCCACTCGTCCCACAGGTAGATGTGCAGGTCGGTACCGCAGATGGCGGTCTTCTCCAGCTTGATCAGGACCTCGTTCGGGCCCGGCACCGGCACCGGCACGTCTTCGAGCCAGATGCCCTTGGCGGCTTCGCGCTTGACCAGGGCCTTCATTGTTTGCTGCGCCATCGGGGTGGAACTCATCTGGGGGAAAGGCGGAATTATAGGCCCGGTGGGGGCCGGGGCATGTTGCGATGCGGGTAGGAATGACGGGCGCGGCGGATGCGTAGGGACACGCCATGCGTGTCTGCCCTTTGTTCAGGGATCATGGACGCCTGACGGGCGGCTTCGGTGGGTCTAAACGTCGGACGGAATGCGTCAAACGGGTAGGGCGCCGTTTCGGACGCTTGTGCCGCGCTGGGCGCGGTGTCCGGCCAACGGCCGGGGCTACGAATTGTTACGTGGCCATTGGGATGCGGATCAATCGACCATGGGCCCATTGGGGCCCCTCGTGACTTTCGGGCGTCGGGGTCGGTCTGGGGGCACGGTAGACTCGGCGGTTCTTTCGTTTTGGGGTCGCTTGATGCGCTCGAACCTGCTCGCTTTCTCCGTCGTTGCCAGCCTTGGGCTGGTCCAGGCCGCCCATGCCGCTGAGGGCATGTGGGTGCCGCAACAGCTGCCTGAAATCGCCGGGCCGCTCAAGCAGGCGGGCCTGAAGCTGTCCCCGGAACAGATCTCGGACCTGACCGGCGACCCGATGGGCGCCGTGGTCGCGCTGGGCGGCTGCACCGCCAGCTTCGTCTCCCCGCAGGGCCTGGTGGTCACCAACCACCACTGCGCCTACGGTGCGATCCAGCTGAACTCCACCGCCGAAAAGAACCTGATCAAGGACGGCTTCAATGCGCCGACCCTGAAGGACGAGCTGAGCGCCGGCCCCAACGCCCGCGTGTTCGTGCTGGACCAGATCACCGACGTCACCGACCAGGCCAAGGCCGCCATCGCCGCTGCCGGCAAGGACCCGCTGGCCCGCACCCGCGCGCTGGAAGCCTTCGACAAGGCGCAGACCGCCGCCTGCGAGGCCGACGCCGGCTTCCGCTGCCGCCTGTACAGCTTCTCCGGCGGCAACACCTACCGCCTGTTCCGCAACATGGAAATCAAGGACGTTCGCCTGGTCTACGCGCCCCCGTCCAGCGTGGGCAAGTTCGGCGGCGACGTGGACAACTGGATGTGGCCGCGCCACACCGGCGACTTCTCGTTCTACCGTGCCTACGTGGGCAAGGACGGCAAGCCGGCCGCGTTCTCGGCCGACAACGTGCCGTACCAGCCCAAGCACTTCCTGAAGTTCGCCGACCAGCCGCTGGGCGCCGACGACTTCGTGATGGTGGCCGGCTACCCGGGCCGCACCAACCGCTACGCGCTGGCCGGTGAGTTCAACGAGACCGCCGACTGGACCTACCCGACCATCGCCCGCCACTACAACGCGGTGCTGGAGATGATCGACAAGGCCGGCAAGGCCGATGCCGACGTGAAGGTGAAGTACGCCGCCACCGCCGCCAGCATGAACAACGTGGCCAAGAACTACGCCGGCCAGCTGGAAGGCTTCAAGCGCATCGACGCGGCCGGCCAGAAGCAGGCCGAGGAAGCGGCCGTGCTGGCCTGGCTGAAGAAGCAGGGCGCTGCCGGCAAGCCGGCGCTGGCCGCGCACGCGCAGCTGATCAAGCACCTGGATACCAGCAAGGCCACCCGCGAACGCGACCTGTTCGTGAGCCAGTTCAACAACACCTCGGCCGTTGCCGCGGCGCTGTCGCTGTACCGCCTGTCGATCGAACGCGCCAAGCCCGATGCCGAGCGTGAGGCAGGCTACCAGCAGCGCGACCTGCCGACGATTGAAGGCAACCTGCGCCAGATGGACCGCCGCTACGTGGCCGGGATGGATCAGCAACTGCAGCAGTACTGGCTGAACCAGTACGTGGCCCTGCCGGCCGCGCAGCGCAGCAACGAGGTGCTGAACCAGTGGCTGGCCGGCAGCGATGCCGCCGCCGTCAACGGCCTGGTTGGCAAGTTGTCCGCGACCAAGCTGGGCAGCCTGGACGAGCGCCTGACCTGGTTCAAGGCCGACCGCGCCGCGTTCGAGGCCAGCACCGACCCGGTGATCCAGTACGCCGTGGCGACCATGCCGGCCCTGCTCAAGCAGGAAGAGCAGAAGAAGACCCGCGAAGGCGAATCGCTGCTGGCCCGCCCGACCTACCTGCAGGCGCTGGCCGATTACAAGAAGAGCAAGGGCGAGTTCGTCTACCCGGACGCCAACCTGTCGCTGCGCATCACCTTCGGCAATGTGATGGGCTACGCGCCCAAGGACGGCGTGGCCTACACCCCGTTCACCACGCTGGAGGGCATCGTGGCCAAGGAAACCGGCGCCGACCCGTTCGATTCGCCCAAGCCGCTGCTCGACGCGGTCAAGGCCAAGCGTTACGGCGGGCTGGAAGACAAGCGGATCGGCTCGGTGCCGGTGAACTTCCTGTCCAACCTGGACATCACCGGCGGCAACTCCGGCTCGCCGGTCCTGGACGCGCACGGCAAGCTGGTCGGCCTGGCCTTCGACGGCAACTGGGAATCGGTCAGCTCCAACTGGGTGTTCGACCCGGTCATGACGCGCATGATCGCGGTGGACAGCCGCTACATGCAGTGGATCATGCAGGAAGTGGCCCCGGCGCCGCAGTTGCTCAAGGAGTTGAACCTCACGCGGTGACGCGTGGTTTCCGAGTGCCGGCCAGAGGCCGGCGCTACTGATACCTGACCCCGCGGCAACCCGCGGGGTTTTTCGTTGGGGGTGCGGGCGCAGGGCCGGTGCGCCGGCAAGGTATGATGGCCATTCCCCCCGATCATTCACATCATGTGAACGATTGCGACTGTCTTCCTCCTCCCCAAGGACCTCTAGTTCGCATGCGCATCCTGCTTGCCCGTCACGGCGAAACCCCGTGGAATGCCGAAGGCCGTTACCAGGGCCAGATCGATATCCCGTTGTCGCCGATCGGCGAAGCCCAGGCCCAGGCGCTCGGTGAGCGCCTGAAGTCGGTGGACATCACCCGTGCGGTGGCCTCGCCGCTGTCGCGCGCGCAGCGCACCGCGCAGTTGGCGCTGGGCGCCGGTCGCGCCGACATGCTGCTGACCGAGCCGGAGTTGCAGGAGATCGCCCACGGCGAGTGGGAAGGCCTGCTGGCCACTGAAATCCATGAAAAAGACCCGTCGCGCCTGCAAGCCTGGCGCGACGAGCCCGATACCGTGCTGATGCCCGGCGGCGAATCGCTGCGGCTGGTGCTGGACCGCAGCTGGCGCGGCCTGGCCCGCGCCGCCGAAGGGCTGGGCGAACACGACACGCTGCTCGTGGTCGCGCATGACGCCGTCAACCGGGTGATCCTGTGCCGCATCCTGGGTCTGCCGCTGTCGCGCCTGTGGACGTTCCGCCAGGCACCGACCACGCTGAATCTGCTCGAAGGCGCCGACCTGGACAGCCTGGAAGTGGTGCGGTTGAACGATTGTGCGCACCACACGCCGTTCTTTGGTGAGGCGAAGCATCGGGCGTTGTAGGTTTGAAGGAGCAGCCGACTAACAGTCGGCTCTACCCGTCGGCTCTACCAGTCCGCTCTACCATTGTTCTGCGTCCTACGAAATTTCTTTGCCATGACGAATACCCGCCCGCACTCACTCGCCGATTGGCTCACCTTCATCGAGCAGCAGCACCCGGCCACCATCGACATGGGGCTGGAGCGCGTACGTGCGGTGGCCACCGCGATGGGTCTGGGCCAGCCGGCGCCGCAGACCATCGTGGTCGGTGGCACCAACGGCAAGGGCTCCACGGTGGCGTTCATCGCGTCGATCGCGCGTGCGGCGGGCTGGAAGGTCGGCGCGTACACCTCGCCGCACCTGCTGCGCTACAACGAGCGGGTGCGCATCGACGGCGAGGACGCATCGGATGCGGCCCTGGTCGCCGCGTTCAATGCCATTGAAGACGCCCGCGGAAGCACCACGCTGACCTATTTCGAGTACGGCACGCTGGCCGCGCTGCACCTGTTCGCGCAGGCCGGGCTGGACCTGGCCGTGCTGGAAGTGGGGCTGGGCGGCCGGCTGGACGCGGTCAACATCGTCGACGCCGACGTGGCGGTGATCACCACCGTGGACATCGACCACAGCGACTGGCTGGGCGACGACCGCGAGGCCATCGGCACCGAGAAGGCCGGCATCATCCGCGGCTGGAAGCCGGTGATCCTCGGCGAGACCGACCCGCCGTCCAGCGTGCTGGCACGCGCCTACCTGGTGGGCGCCAACGCGATCCGCGGCGGCAGCGATTTCTTCGCCGATGTCATCGATGCGCAGCGCTGGCGCTGGCGCGACGTGGGCTTCCGCATCGAGTTGCCGATGCCGGCGCTGCGCGGTCCCATCCAGCTGCGCAATGCCGCCTCGGCCATCGCCGCGCTGCGCGCGCTGGACAAGCCGCTGCCGCGCGCGGCCATCGCCGAGGGCGTGGCCCAGGCGCGCATCCGCGGCCGCCTGCAGGCGTTCGATCGTGACGGCGTGGAGGTGCTGGTCGACGTGGGCCACAACCCGCAGGCCGCCCGCGAGCTCGCCGCCGCGCTGAAGGCCGCGCCGGTGGCCGGCCGTACCCTGGCCGTGTTCGCCGCGCTGCAGGACAAGGACGCGGTTGGCGTGGTGGAGGCCCTGGCCGACCGCGTCGATGCGTGGCACCTGGCCGGGCTGGAAGGGGCACGTGCCCAGAGCGCCAGCGCACTGCGCGCACGCCTGGCCGGCACGGCCGCCGCCGCCGCGCTCACCCATGCCGATGTCGACACGGCGCTGCAGCAGGCGCTGGCCGACGCGCACGCCGGTGACCGCGTGCTGGTGTTCGGCTCCTTCCACACCGCCGCGCAGGCGTTGCAGTGGCTGGATCACGCCCGCTGATGCGGGCAATGCAGCGCATCGTTCAGCCGCCTTCGACGCGCCGCACCTGCGCGCCCGTATAATCGCCGTGGCATTCCGCCGCGCCGCCCTGCCTGCCTTCCGTGGATACTCCTCTGAAACAGCGACTGATTGGTGCCATCGTCCTGGTGGCGTTGGCCGTGATTTTCCTGCCCATGCTGGTCAAGGGCCCTGCGCCCGACAGCGGCGTGGCCAATGTGCCGATCAGCGCGCCGGATGCACCGGCCGATGGCCAGTTCCAGACCCGTGAGCTGCCGCTGGTCGCCCCGACCGGCGCCGCCACCGGCCTGCAGAGCGGCGTGTCCAGCACCCAGCCGCTGCAGCAGGACGCCGCCGCGCCGGCCGAACCGGCCGTTGCGGATACCTCGCCGGCCGTCGCCGCCGGCAACTACGCCGTGAGCTTTGGCGCCTATGCCAGCCAAGCCGATGCCAATGCAGTCATTGCCTTCCTGAAGAAGGCCCAGCTGCCGGGCTTCAGCGAACCGGCCACCATCAATGGCCGCCAGGCCTGGCGCGTGCGCGTAGGGCCGTATGCCGACCGCGCGCAGGCCGAAGCCGCCCGCCTGGAGGCGGTGAAGGTACGCAACGACGTGAAGGCCGAAGTGGTGACCCTGGACGCGCGCGCCGGCAGCGCCGTGGCCGCCGCCCCGACGCCCGCGCCGACCCATGCGCCGGCACCTGCCGCTTCCAGCGCTGCCGCCGCGCCAGCGGCCGCCACGGTCAAGACCGAAGCGCTTCCGCCCGAACCGGTTGCGGCGGCCAAGCCGGCGCCCAAGCCCGAAGCCCCCAAGCCGGAGCCCAAGCCGGAGCCCAAGCCGACCCCGGCCAAGCCCGAACAGACGGCTGCCAAGCCGGTGGACGTACCGGCCACGCCGGCTGCCAGCAGCGTCGGCTTCGCCGTCCAGCTGGGCGCATTCGGCCAGGCCGCCGAGGCCAATGCCCTGCGCGACAAGGTCCGCGCTGCCGGCTTCAGCGCCTTCGTGGAGCAGGTACGCACCGACAAGGGCACGCTCAACCGCGTGCGCGTCGGCCCGGTCGCCAATCGAGCCGAGGCGGAGAACCTCAAGGCACAGGTTGCGTCCAAGGTCGGCGTGGCCGGCATGGTCCGGCCGCATCCCTGATGCGGCCCTCGCATGATTGATTTCGTGCTGCTGGCGGTGATCGGCATCTCGACCCTGCTCGGGGTGATGCGCGGTTTCGTCAGCATCGTCATCAGCACCTTCTCCTGGCTGCTGGGGGGCTGGGCCGCGCTGATGTTCGGGCGCAGCGCCGCCGCCTGGTGGTCGGCCCCGGCCGCACCGGGCACCGGGCATTACTTCGCCGGCTACCTCACCGTGTTCCTGCTGGTGATGGTCTCGGTGTGGGCCATCGGCCTAGTGATCCGCCAGGCGGTGCGCTCGACCAGCATGAACAGTGCCGACCGGGTGATGGGCGGCGGCCTGGGCCTGGCGCGTGGCGCCCTGATCGGCTGCGCGCTGCTGCTGCTGGCGTCCTACACCCCGCTGACCCGTGAGGCGACCTGGCGCGACTCGCACCTGCGCGCGCTGCTGGACCCCGGCGTGGGCTGGATGCAGGCCAAGATGCCGAACATGCCCGAGCTTCCCGAGCTGCCGGACCTGAAGCAGATGCAGGGCCTGCCGGGCATGCCGACGGCGCTGCCGGAGGTGAACATGGCGCAACTGCCGGGGGCGGAGTTGGGCAAGCCGGGCCGGACAGGCGATAATGGCGTACTTGGCCAGTTGCTGGGTGGGCGCGGATGGCCGCGACCGCTGGATGAGACCCCGCAGCAGGCGGTGGACCCCGCCGACGTGTGGGCTCCAGGCGCCCGGCCAGCCTCCCCCCAGAACATCGACCCGGCGCTCGTGCGCCCGGACGACACCGCTCCGGCACGGAACGGTTCCCCCGGCCAGGCACGGCCACCTTCACAGTAGATGGGCCCAGCCCAGCGGAGATTCGCACCATGTGTGGCATCGTCGGAATCGTCGGCAACCAGAACGTCGCCGGGCAGTTGTATGACGGCCTGACCGTCCTCCAGCATCGCGGCCAGGACGCGGCAGGCATCGCCACCGCCGACGGCACCCGCCTGCGCGTGCAGAAGGCCAACGGGCTGGTGCGCGATGTGTTCGACGCCAAGACCATGTCCACGCTGGAAGGCCGGGTCGGCATCGCTCACGTGCGCTACCCGACCGCAGGTTCGGAAGGCATGGATGAGGCGCAGCCGTTCTACGTGAATTCCCCCTACGGCATCGCGCTGGCCCACAACGGCAACCTGATCAACACCGAGGCGCTGCGCCAGCAGGTGTTCGAACAGGACCGCCGCAACGTCAACACCGATTCGGACAGCGAAGTGCTGCTGAACGTGTTCGCCTTCGAACTGGACGCGCAGCGCCAGCTGACCCCGGAAGCGGCGATCCGTGCCGTGGCCGGCGTGCACCGCCGCTGCAAGGGCGGCTATGCGGTCATCAGCGTGGTGCTGGGCCTGGGCCTGGTTGCCTTCCGCGATCCGCATGGCATCCGCCCGCTGGTGCTGGGCAAGCGCGCCCACGCCGAAGGCGATGAATACATTGTGGCTTCGGAGTCCGCCGCGCTGGACGTGCTGGGGTTCCAGCGCGTGCGCGATGTGCGCCCGGGCGAGGCGCTGGTCATCACCGCGCGCGGCGAGCTGTTCTCGGAAGTCTGCGCGGAGCCGGCAGAGCACAGCCCGTGCATTTTCGAGTACGTGTACTTCGCGCGCCCGGACTCGATGATCGACAATGTGTCGGTGCACAAGGCGCGCATGCGCATGGGCATCAAGCTGGGCGAGAAGATCCTGCGCCTGCGCCCGGACCATGACATCGACACGATCATCCCGATTCCGGACACGTCGCGCGACGCGGCGCTGGAGATCTCCAATACGCTCGGGGTGAAGTACCGCGAAGGCTTCATCAAGAACCGCTACATCGGCCGTACCTTCATCATGCCGGGGCAGGGTGAGCGGGTGAAGTCGGTGCGCCGCAAGCTCAATCCGATCCACCTGGAGTTCCGCAACCGCGTGGTGCTGCTGGTGGACGATTCGATCGTGCGCGGCACGACCAGCCAGCAGATCGTGCAGATGGCGCGCGACGCCGGCGCCCGCAAGGTCTACCTGGCCAGCGCGGCGCCGCCGGTGCGCTACCCGAACATCTATGGCATCGACATGCCGGCCGCCGAGGAACTGGTGGCGCACAACCGCAGTGTGGAAGAGATCGAGGCGCACCTGGGGTGCGACTGGTTGATCTACCAGGACATCGAAGACATGGAAGCGGCGGTGCGCGAGGGCAACCCGGAGCTGAAGTCGTTCGATTCGTCGTGCTTCAACGGGGTCTACCCGACCGGCATCGAGCCGGGCTATTTCGAGCGCATCCAGCAGTTGCGTTCGGATGACGCCAAGCACAAGCGTCGCGCCTGAGGCACGGCGGGTGAGCGCGCAGCTGCCGCTGGAGGATGCGGCCGGTGATCTGCTGCGCGCGGCGCAGTTGTGCATGGCTGAAGCGGACCCGCTGCGCAAGGCGGCGTTGACGCAGCAGTACGCGGCGCAGTTTCGCGCGGGCCAGTTGAAGGCACGCGCGGATGCGCCGCCGCCGGAGCCGATCCGCATGCCGGGCAGGCCGCCGCAACTACAACTGGTGCACCCGCGCGATGTGGCGCGGCGTGGGCTGGGCAATGCGGAAGGACGCGCGGCGTTCATTCACGCGATCGCGCATATCGAACTCAATGCAATCGACCTGGCTTGGGACGCGGTGTACCGCTTCCGCGGGCTGCCGGGGTCGTTCCATGCGGACTGGGTCAGCGTTGCCGACGACGAGTCGCGGCACTTCCAGCTGCTGCATGCGCGGCTGCAGGCGCATGGCCATGCCTATGGCGATTTTGCGGCGCACAACGGGCTGTGGGAGATGTGCGAGAAGACGGCGCATGATGGGCTGTCGCGCATGGCGCTGGTGCCGCGCGTGCTGGAGGCGCGCGGGCTGGATGTGACGCCGGGGATGATCCTGAAGCTGCGTTCGGTCAATGATCATGCGACGGCCGATGTGCTGGAGATCATTCTGCGCGAAGAGGTCGCGCATGTGGCTGCCGGTACGCGCTGGTACCGCTGGTATTGCGAGCGTGCTGGGGTTGAGCCGCGCGCGCGGTTCATCGCGTTGTTGAAGGAATACGCGAACGGGTTTTTGTATGGCCCGTTCAATCTCGAGGCACGTTTGTTGGCCGGGTTCGAGCAGGATGAGCTGGCGGATCTGATCGAGCAGGCGGGGCGTACGGGGCCCGCATCGCAATCGGCGCGATAACGTTGCCGTGGGGCCGGGCTTCGCCCGGCTTCATGCATTTGGGCGAACAGCCGGTGGCCTACGATCTTCTGGTTTGGCGGGACGGTGCGGGTTTGCGGGACACGCCGTGAATCCGTCCATGGAGGCTCGTAGAAAACATCCATGTTTTCTGCGGTCCCGCAAACCCGCCCCGACCCACCTTCGACAGGTGGCTGGTGGCCAAGGTAAAAGCGGCCCATCCCGGTAGGGTCGAATTCCAATCGACTGCCGATAACGGTGCAACACGCGGTGGCGCATGAAAACAATCGACGCCCACGAAACGCAAAACGCCGTTAAACATTCCGCAACACCACACGCTTTCCGTCTTCCGTAGGCCGGTTGATATAGAACAACCCTGGCCCCGGCCGATACGGTAATTCACGCGTCGCATCATCGGCCGCATACAACAACGCGGTGTCGCCCAACGCATCGAAATTCCAATGCGCCGATTGCATGAGGTAGCGCTGTCGCAACAGCAATTCCTGCGCACCATCGAGCGCTTGTCCTGCCACCAGTCGCGCGGCAATGGGCTGTAGTTCGTCAGGCAACGCCATTGCCGGATCCGCATCCGGCGCGCGCGCCCACACCACGCCCGCTGCGGCCGCGCGCTGGTGCATCAAGCGCAGCGCCACCAGCTGGTAGCGCCAGTCGATCTCGCGTTTGAGCACTACGGCCGCATGTGCGAACAGCACCCATTGCGGCAGCACGCTGTCGCTGCCGGCGACACGCAGCTGCTGCCAGCGGTGCCACACGTCCACCCACACGGTGTCGTCGCCCAGTCCGAGCTCGGTTTGCCAGCGCCGGCAGTCGGCCTGCGCGCGGGCGTACACCTGGGTGCTGCGCAGCAGCGCCAACGGCGGTGCGGCGGTGTCGGGCAGGTCGTGCTGGCGGATGCGCTGGCCCTGCGGACGGGTCAGCAGTTTGGGGCCCTCGATGCGCTGGTCGTAACCGCCGCCGATGTTGGCGTGCACGCCGGGCAGGGCGATCTCTTCATGCGGCGGCGCCACGCTGGTCAGCGGGAAAAAGTGGCGGTGCTCGTCGCGCGCGACGAGCTGCAGGACCTTGTCCGCGCAGCCGGCGGCCAGGCCGACCTGCGGTAGTTCGTCGTGCTGGCGGGGGTTGATCGCCACGACGGTGTCGAACAAGCCGATCATGCGTACCGGGCGCAGCGGCAGTGGGGTGGCCAGTTGCCAGCCGGTGCGGCGCAGCTGTTCCTGCAGCCAGGCGTGCCCGTCGGGACGGTTGAGCCGGTTGACGGCGTCGCGCGCGGACGCGGCGCCGCGTGAGAAGCCGAACAAGTCCAATCGCACCTGCGCGAGCACCTGCTGGGGGAACCGTCGCGACAAGGCGCGCAGCGCCTCCGGCAGGCGCTCGTCCAGTGCGCGCCGGACCTTGGCCTTCGCGCCGGTGCGGCCAATGCCGAACGCCAGGCCCATGAGGTCGTCGTCTTCGCCGGTCCGGGTGCCGGCGCCTTCGATGTAGATCGCCAGCGACAGCAGGCCCGGCACGGCTGCTGGCTGAAGGCGCTGGTCGGGGTAGAGCGCATGCAGCCGCGCGATGTTGGTCAGGCCGTTGCTGTAGCTGCTGGTGAGGCGGCTCTGGTACGGCGAGGCATCGTCGGCCAGTACCGCCGGCGCCGGCGGCCGCGGCGCCGGGGTGGTGCTGCCGGGCGGGCGCGAGGCCCGCAGCAGGTTGTCGGCGTTGTTGCGGGTGCCATCGAAAAACAGGCCGATCTGCAGCGTGACCGGCACGGTGGTGGTCGGAGTGAGCTGCCCTGCCATGGCCTCGGGTCCCCTGTCGATGCAGAGCAACGGTAGCGCGAAACCAACGCGGACGCGACGTTGCTGAACCGCTGTGGCTGCCTATCACAGTTCCGGAAGTTGATCGGCTGTCTCTATTGAATTCACGCGATCAATTGGCGCCAGATGGTCCGGCCTGCCGAGAGGGGCGGCTGCGCGAACACGTTCACTTCCGATGTTCACTCAAAGAGAGACGACACGATGTCCAGTTCGATGAGAAAGACCGCAAGTGCGATCACGTTGTTCCTGGCGGTGGCCGGTACTGCAGCCGCCGCACCCTTGTTCGAGCCGGTGACGGTGTTGAGCCGCGCCAGTGCGGCCAGCCAGCCCGCCGCGCAGGGGGTGCTGTCGGCGCCGTCCACGGCCGCCGTGCAGGAGGTTCGCGTCGATGCCGGTGCCGTGGTGGCCGCGCAGCGACAGCTGGAGTTCGAGCTGCTCGGCACGCCGGTGCAGGCGCTGCAGCAGCGCGTGGAATCGCTGCCGGATGGCGGCGCCATCTGGTACGGCAGCCTGCGTGACGCGAGCTCGAAGTTGACCCGCCAGGCCGGCACCCAGGACCCCGGCAATTCGGTGATCCTGGTGCAGAACGCCGGCACGGTGACCGGTTCGATCCGCAAGGACGGCACGCTGTATCGCCTGCGTCCGCTCAGCGACGGCCGCCACGTGCTGGTGCAGGTGGACGAGTCGCGCATGCCGGCAGAGCACCCGGCCGACTACAACGCGCTGCCGAAGATCGACATGCCGGTCAGCGACCGCGCCGGCATTGCGGCGGCGTCATCGGGAACGCCGGCCACCATTCGCGTGCTGGTGGCGGCCACCAATGCCGCGGTGACCGCGTACGGCGGCAACATGCAGTCGCTGGTGCAGCTGGCGGTGGCCGAATCCAATCAGGGCTACACCAACAGCAATGTCGGCATCACGATGCAGCTGGCCGGCTACCAGGCGGTCACGTATACCGAATCGGGCGATTTCAGCACCGACCTGGCACGCTTCCGTTCGACCAGCGACGGCTACATGGATGCCATCCACACCACCCGCAACAGCACCGCGGCGGACGTGGCGGTACTGCTGATCAACAACAGCAGCTACTGCGGCCTGGCATCGGGCATCGGGTCCACGGCATCGACCGCGTTTGCGGCGGTGTATTGGGACTGCGCGACGGGCTACTACTCGTTCGCGCACGAGATCGGCCACCTGCAGAGCGCGCGGCATGACATCTCCACCGACTCCAGCACCTCGCCGTATGCGTATGGACACGGCTACCGCTACCAGCCCGCCACCGGCGCGCGCTGGCGCACCATCATGGCCTACGACTGCACCGCCGGTTGCCCGCGCCTGAACTTCTGGTCCAACCCCAACATCAGCTACAACGGGGTACCGATGGGCATTGCATCCAGTGCGGACAACCAGCGCGTGCTGGTCAACACCAAAGCCGCGATCGCCGCGTTCCGTTGAGGGATTCCGGAGCACACGACGAACCGGAGCACACGACCAACGGTCGTGTGCTACCGGATCGCGGGTTTACGCCAGCGAATCCAGCGTCCACCCCTGCGCGGTGACACGCAGTACCGAGCCCTGTTCGTACCAGTCGCCCAGCACGATGCGCGTGCAGGCGCGGCCACCGGCCTGCAGGCTGTGGATGGCCGGGCGGTGGGTGTGGCCATGGATCAGGGTGTCCACGCCGTAACGCACGAAGGTGGCGGTCACCTCATCGGGCGCGACATCGGTGACGGTCTCGAAGGTGGCGCGGTCGCCCTGTTTCATTTCCGACTGGCGTGCCTGGCTGGCATCGCGTGCCTTCTGTGCGAAGGCGATGCGTGCGGCCAGCGGCTGTGACAGGAACTGCGCCTGGAACACCGGGTCGCGGGTCTGCGCACGGAACTGCTGGTAGGCCACATCGTCGGTGCACAGCAGGTCGCCGTGCTGCAGCAGCACCGGCGTGCCGTACAGGTCGATGACGCTGGGATCGGGAAGGATGCGGAAGCCCGCGCGGCGGGCGTAGTCCTCGCCGACCAGGAAGTCGCGGTTGCCGCGGATGAAGTACACCGGCACGCCGGCGTCGGCGACCGCCTTCAGGGCGTCGGCAACGGCATCGGCAGCGGGCGAGGGCGTGTCATCGCCAATCCAGGCCTCGAACAGGTCGCCCAGGATATACAGCGACTCGGCGTGCATCGCCTCATCGCGCAGGAACGCCAGGAACAGGTCGGTGATGGCTGGACGGCTCGGGTCCAGATGCAGATCGGAGATGAACAGCGTAGTCATGCCCGCCATTGTATTCCGTCGGCGCGCGCGCGGTGTCTGCGGTCCGATCAAACCGGCAACGGCAACCATTGCAGGCTGGCCCCGGCCAACGCGGTGGCAATCGCGGTCGCCGCCAGCACATCGCTCGGGTAATGCAGCCCCAGCACCACCCGCGACACTCCGACCGCCGCCGTGAACGGCACCAGGATAGGGGCCAGCCAGGGGTAATAGGCCAGCGCCACGATGGTGAACGACACCGCATGCAACGTGTGCCCGGAGGGGAAGCTGAATTCATCCAGCGGTGCCACCCAGGCGCGGATGCGCAGGTCGGCGGCATACGGGCGCGGGCGCCGGGTCCAGCGCTTCAGGCCCTTGTAGAGCAGCAGCGCCATCAGCCCGGTGGCGGCCATGTGCAGCGAGGCACGCAGGCCGTCGAAGCCGTCCACCAGCACCAGCACGCCCATCAGCGCATACCAGAACACGCCGTCGCCCAGCCGGCTGACCGCCGCGAACAGCCGGCGCACGCGGCGGCGCCGGCAGTAGTGGTTGGCACGGCGGCACCAGCGGGTTTCGCGCCCGCGCAGGGCGTCAAGCGGCGTGGTCGGCATGTGACCTCCGCGCGCTGGCCAGCTCGGCCAGCAGGGTCTCGAATTCGGCGACCACCTGCTGCGGGTGCAGGCGCTGCATCGCGGCAGCCGCGTTGCGGCCCAGCCGCTCGCGCGTCGCATCGTCGCCGGCGAGGCGCACGGCCGCATCGACGAATGCACTGTCGTCATCCACGGCGACGCCGCTCTCGTCCGTACGCAGGTGCTCGCGCGCCGCGCCGTAGTCGAAGGCCAATGTGGCCAGGCCGCTGGCCATCGCCTCCAGGGTCACGTTGCCGAAGGTCTCGCTGCGGCTGGGGAACAGGAACAGGTCGCCGCTGGCGAAGTGGCGGGCCAGCGCCTCGCCGCGCTGCACGCCGCAGAAAATGAAGTCGGGATTCTCATGTGCCAGCTTCTCGCGCGAGGGGCCATCGCCGACCCACACGAAACGCGCCTTGGGTCGCACCTGCTGCAGGCGACGGAAAGCCTTCACGGCCAGTGCCAGATTCTTCTCCGGCGCGATGCGGCCCACATAGATCGCCGCGAAGCCGGTGCCCTCGATGCCCCATTCCTCGCGCAGCGCCGGGTCGCGCCGCTGCGGGTCGAACTGGCTGCTGTCCACCGCGCGGGCCAGCAGGCGCACGCGGTCGAAGCCCTGGCTGGTGAGGAACTGCTGCAGTTCCTGGGTGGGCACCAAGGTCGCATCGGCCTGGTTGTGGAAGCGGCGCATCCAGCGCAGTGCCGCCGCCTGCAACCAGGCGACGCCGTAGTCGGGCAGGTACTCGTCGAAGCGGGTATGGAAGCCGCTGGCGACCGGAATGCCCAGGCGTCGCGCGGCGCGCAGCGCCGACCAGCCCAGCGGGCCTTCGGTGGCGATGTAGATCGCATCGGGGCGATGCTGCTGCCACTGCCGTGCCAGCCGCTTCGGTGCAGGCAGGCCGAAACGCAGGCCCGGGTAGCGTGGCAGTCCGGCGCCCTGGACCAGCAGGGCGCCGTCGGCGTCGTCCTCGCTGCCCTGTCGGGGGCGGACCAGGTCCACCTGGTGGCCGGCGGCGCGCAGACCCTGTTCCAGCCCCTGCACGGTCAGGGCGACGCCGTTGACTTCGGGGGGATACGTTTCGGTGACGATGGCATAGCGCATGGCGGGCCTCCGGTTTGAAGGCATGCTCGGGGTTGGCCATGTAGCCGACATGACATGACCATGACCAGCAAATGACGCGCCGTCCGGCACAAAAAACCGCGGCCCCGAAGGGCCGTGGTGGTGGTGCGTCACGCGTGCAGGGCAATTGGCGGCACGGCTCAGGCCACGAACGGGCGGAACTGGATCCCGAGGCTGGCCATGCCGTCGATCTCGCCGATCAGGTCGGCGCGCAGCAGCGGCCGGGCATCGATATAGGCCTGCGGCAGGATCAGCGACAGCCGGGTGTCGTCGGCACTGAGTTCCAGCGCCGGCATCGGGATGTCTTCGTGCGCGCGGTTGAGCAGCACCGCCAGCCGCAGCAGGGCGGTCATGCGCCGGGCCGGCAGCAGCAGGCGCTCGGGCAGGGCGTCGAACGCGGACTTGGACACATTGCGCCGGTGGCTGCGCACCAGCGCGGCCAGCAGTTGCTGTTCCTGGCGCGAGAAACCGGCGATGTCCGAATTCTCCAGCACATAGCTGCCATGCACGTGGTAGCCGCTGTGGGCGATCATCAGCCCCAGTTCGTGCAGGCGGGCGGACCAGCCCAGCATGCGGGCATCGTCCGGGTCGAGCTGCCAGCTGCCGTCGACCTGGCCCAGCAGGCTCATCGCCGTGCGTTCCACGCGCGTGGCCTGGGCGATGTCGATGCCGTAGCGCAGGGTCAGCGCCTCCACCGACTCGTCGCGCAGATCGTTCTCGCTGGCGCGGCCCAGGATGTCGTACAGGATGCCTTCGCGCATGGCCGCCTTGCTCACCAGCAGCTTCTCCAGGCCGAGCGCCTGGAAGGCCGCCTCCAGCACCAGGATGCCGCCGGCGATGATCGGGCGGCGGTCGGCCGACAGGCCGGGCAGGTTGATGTCCTCGATGCGCTTGGCCTTGAGCAGCTCGTCGCGCAGTTGCGGCAGCGCCTCGGCGGTGATCGCGCCCTTGCTCAGCTTCATGGTGGCGCAGATTTCGCTGATCGCCTTGTGCGTGCCTGACGAGCCCAGCGCTTCCTGCCAGCCCAGCGTGCGGTACTTGGTGGCGAACTGCTGGAACTCGGCGCCGATCTCGGTCAGCGCGTCTTTCCAGCGCTTGCGGCTCAGCTTGCCGCCGGGGAAGAAGCGGCGGGTGCTGGCAATGCAGCCGGCCTGCAGGCTCTCGCGTTCCAGCGTCTGCATGCCCTGGCCGATGATGAATTCGGTGGAGCCGCCGCCGATGTCGATCACCAGCCGGCGCTGGTCGGGCTTGGGCGGCTGCGCGTGCGCCACGCCCAGGTAGATCAGGCGGGCCTCTTCGCGTCCGCTGACCACTTCAATGGAATGCCCCAGCGCGGTTTCGGCCGGCATCAGGAAGGCCTGCGGCGAGCGCAGCTGGCGCACGGTATTGGTGGCCAATGCACGCACGCGGATCGGTGGCACGGCGCGGATGCGCTGACCGAAGCGGGCCAGGCATTCCAGCGCGCGCTGGCGGGCCTCGGCGGACAGTCCGCCCTTGCCATCCAGGCCGTCGGCCATGCGCACGGTCTCGCGCAGGCGGTCGACCACCCGCAGCTGCCCGAGCGTGTAACGCGCGATGACCATGTGGAAACTGTTGGAACCCAGGTCGATGGCGGCGAGCAGGTCGCCATCCTGCAGGGCGGGCGGAGTCGTGGAGGTATGCGGCATGGCCGAATGGTAGCCGAAGGGTGGGTCGCCGCGTCACCGCGCGGCCTTCACATCAGGGTGTTGC
>NZ_JBOHXV010000041.1:0-41115 GCF_050737075.1 Stenotrophomonas sp. | reverse complement strand
CGCTGGCTGCGCTGGATGGAGTCGTAGATCTTCTGCACGTAACCGTGGCGGAAGCCGGTGGTGAAGTTGCCCGAGTAGTAGCAGCTGAACGACTTGCCCCAGTCACCGCCCGAGCGCTTGTAGCACTCGGCCAGGATGCGCGAGCCGGCCACCAGGTTGTCGCACTGGCGGAAGGCCTTCTCGTACGAATCCAGGCCGTACTTGGGCAGGTTGTAGCGGTTGACCTGGGCCAGGCCGACCGAGAAGTTGTAGCCCTTCTCTTCCAGCATGCGCACGGTGGCCAGCGCCTCGTCCAGCTGCTTGGGCTGGCGCGCCAGCGCGCCGCCCACCACGCCGATGGCGTAGGGGTTGCGGGACGATTCCACGTTGATCACGTGCTGCATGACGTCCATGGGCACTGCCATGTCCTGGCAGGCAAGCATTTCGAATCCTGGAAGCATCAGTGCTGTCCTCCCTGTGCACGGCCGGGATTGAAGTCGATACCGGTGATGTAGCGCGAACCCGCATGGGCCTTGATGTGGACCACGATGTCGATGGTCATCATCAGCAGGCGCTTGATCACCTCGAACTCCAGGCCGGAACCTTCGGTGGATGCCTTCACCATCAGTGCCAGCTGGTCCCAGGTCTGCTCGGGGCTGCCTGCGTGGCAGCTGGTGATCGAACCGGGGTGGCCGGAGGCGCAGTTGCGGATGAAGTAGAACGCCTCATCGCCGCGCAGCTCGGCGAGGATGATGCGTTCGGGCTTCATGCGCAGGCACGCTTCCATGCAGCTCTTGGCGGTCACGTTGCTGGTGCTTTGCCCACCCTTGGAATACAGCAGATGCACCACGTTCGGCTGGCTGAGGAACAGCTCGCGGGCGTCCTCGATGGTGACCAGGCGCTCGCTGTCCGGAATATGGTTGACCAGCGCCTTCATGAAGGTGGTCTTGCCGCTGCCGGTGGCGCCGGACACCACGATGTTCTTGCGGTACTTCACCGCACGCCGGAAGAACTCGGCGTAATCGCGCGAAGCACGCAGCTCCACCAGCTCACGGTCCTGCTCGCTGAGGCTGCCGTCCTGCTCGAGGATCTGGTTGAAGAAGCCATCTTCGTGGTACTGGCTGAGCGTCTTGGTGTGCTTGGACGGCAGTCGGATGGTGATCGAGACCTTGCCGGCGTCGCAGGCCGGCGGAATCACGAACTGGGCGCGCTGCCCGGTCGGGAAGGTGAGCGACACCACCGGGTCAGCGTCGGTAATACGCTGGCCGGTGTTGCTTTCGTTCACCACCGCCGTGCAGAACTGCCGTGCCCGCTCGTACGTCAGGCCCGGCACATTCACCCGCTCCCACCCCGCCCGGGTTTCCAGGTACAGCTCGCCGGGACGGTTGATGCAGATTTCCGTCACGTCCGGCGAGCTCATGTACTCGGCAATTCCCAGCACTTCGTACTGATAGCGCAGGAAATCACTGGAGACTTGGGCGATGGGGGCCACTTCTGCGTCCATGGTCAGGTCACTTCGTTACCGGCTACGCAGCACTTGGCTGAAGTCGACATCCTTGGCGACATACACGTTGATGCGCGTACCCTGGTTGATGGTCACGGTCGGCGGACGACGCTGGCTCAGCGCTTCACCGGCCAGACGTTCCATCTGGCGCGCGGTCGCGCTTTCATACGGTGACTGCACCGCCAAGCCGCTGCCCGTAATGGTCGTGCTCTCCGGGCCATGTTCAGCCGCGGCGTACTTGAAGGCGTCGGCCAGCAGGCTGATCATCAGCGCCGAGGCGATGCGGCTGCCCCAATGCGCGGAGTACTGACCCGGCATGCCGGCGCCACCCAGGCCATCGATACCCGGGCTGGACATGGCCACGTCGATGCCGTTGGGCGTGGTGACACGGTCCCAGATCACTTCCACGCGGTCGCCGATCGGGCCGCCACCGTAGGAACCGTAGATTTTGGAACCCTTGGGCAGCAGCAGCGTGCGGCCGTTGATGGAGTACACCGGCTCGGTCAGCAGGCACGAGGTGTACCCGGCGAAGTCGCTGATGATGCGGGTTTCCAGGATGCAGCGCAGGTAGGTACCGCGCACCAGCAGCGCATCCGGCGAACGGATGAACGACGCGCTGGACACATCATCCACGTCAGGACCACGACGCACGCGCTCCGGCGCAGCCGGCTGACCGCCGTTGCTGGCCTGGATGGCGGCCATCATCATCTTGCTGTAGTCATCGTTCGGGTTGGTCTGGCCCGACCCGTCGCCATTGCCTACGCCGGCGCCTCCGCTGATACGACGGTCCAGCAGGGTCGGGCCGCGGTCGACTTCGCGTTCCGGCGGCGGCGGCATCATCGCAGCCATGCGGCTGGCGCGGGTGTCTTCTTCTGGCAGCGGCGGCAGCATGGGAATGGGCTGCACATCGCTCGGCAGCGGCGGCGTGTTGGCATCCGGACCCAGGCGCGGCAGCTCAGGCGCCGAGGCACGGGTGGTTTCAGCCTGGCGCTTGGCCGGCTCGTCGCCGCTGTTCTTGCGGAACAGCAGGAAGCCCATGGCCACCAGCAGCACCAAGATGCCGCCCATAAAGGCGAGCGCCTTGCGGTTCAGCCGCTGCTCTTCGGCGGAGCGCAGCTGCGGGGCGCCGGCATCCAGATCCGGTGCCTGCGCGGCCTGGGCATTGCCGAAGTACGGGTTGGAGGGGTCTACCCCGCCCTGGCCGACGCCGTATTCGCGCTGGCCGTCGTCTCGCGTGTCGTTCGGGTCATTGCCCGGAGTGTTGTGCTGGCTCATTTCTTCACGTTCCTTCGCAGGCCGACAACGTTATCGCCATGGCGCACCACCAGATACGGGTAGGTGCCGTGGACGATGAGGGTGTTGCCTTCCACAGTGGTATTGACCACGTATTCCTCACCGTACTCTTCATCGCGACCAAATACGGCCGGGAAGATGCCGGTCTTGTACTCGGGGGAGTTCGGCAGCTTCACGTAGGTAAAGCGGCTGTCGTCATAGACGTTGACCGGGATCAACCAGCCCATCTTCTTGGCGCGACGGGTGGAATAGGAGTAATCGAAGTTGTACTGGCGGTCCTTGGCCAGCTCCGTGCTCAGCAGCGGCTTGGCCTCTTCCTGCACCGCCGTCTGGGCGACGCCGAATTCGGTGTCACTGGGATAGGTGAAAGCGATCTTGTACTGCACGCCGGCGCGGCGGGCCTGTTCCAGCTGACGCCAGTCCGTGGCGACCACCTTCAGTTCGAAGATGTACGAATGGGTCTCGGTGCGCACCATCATGTTGGTGTCGACGTCGACGTTCTTCGGCTTGAGATAGAACACGTTCTCGCGACGGGTCAGCTCCCAGCCGGTGCTGAAGCCGGTGCTGTAGTCCAGGATCTTCTCGTTCGGGCTCAATTCGATCTGGGTGGTCAGACCCAGGCCGGTGCGCACGGGATAGATGCGGTCCTGCTCGTATTCGTAGTGATCCACTGCCTGTGCAGACGCACCTGCGGAGAACATCAACGACAGCATCGACACGACGGCCAATGCTCCTCCTTGTACCTTTCGACTACTCATCGGGTGCTTGCTCCATCAGCAGTTCCGGTGGAATTTCCTTGAGCCGGCCTCATGGCCGGTTGCCCGGGCATCGGCTGCCCTTGCATCTGTTGTCCCTGGCCCGGCTGTGCCGGATAGGCGCCCTGCGGTGCCTGCTGCCCCGGGTAGGGTTGTCCCTGCGCCGGCTGCCCCTGCGGGTAGCCCTGCGGCGCCGCGACCGGCTGGCCGGTGACCGGGTCGATCGCAGGTGCGGCGGCGGCGGCTTGGGCGGCGGCGTATGCAGCGTCCTGGGCCTGATCGGACTGCTGCCGCAGGGCAGCGTCGTCCGGGCCCGGGATGCCACGGGAATAATCGTTGTCCACGCGGTACTCGAACACTTCCATGCCGAGCGGGTTGAGGATGCGTTCCTGCTCGGACAGGGCCAGCTTGCCGTCGTAGCGGAAGCGCAGCGTCACCAGCTGGTTGTCCAGGTAATTGGTGGTGCTCTTGATCTTGTCGTAGATGCTGCGCTGGATGCGCACCGACGCGCCGCGGAAGCCGCCGTTGGGCTGGGCTTCCAGCGGGGTGATGCTGAGGATCTTCACCCGGATGGCGCGCTCCTTGCCGTACAGCACGATCGGGCTCTGCGGGTTGTTGCCCGCATAGCGCGCGCGCACCGCGTCGCTGACCGGCTTGCTGGACATCACGTGCACCAGCTGCCAGTCGCGCAGGCCCATCACGGCGAAGTCGTACGACTCGCGCGCCATGACGTACTGGGCCACGTTGCTGCGGTTGATCGCATCGCTGGCGGTGATGTTCTGCCCTTCGAAGTTGCCGGTCAGCCTGGCCACCGTGGCCGTACCGCTGTAGGCATCGGCCATCACCAGGAACGGCACCTTTTCCTTCAACGGCAGCATGTAGTAATAGCCACCGGCCAGGGCCAGCGACATCACCAGCGATGAACCCGCCACCCACCAGGCACGGCGCTCGCTGCGGCGTGCGAGGTCGGCCACCGTGACCTCGTAGCTCACCGCTTTCGCGACGGCCTGGTCCACTCTCGGGCTGTTGCCTGCGTCCTTCTTTCGGAACATGGAATTCATCCGTACTGCTGGAATATCAATGGGCGCGATACCCCGGCGGCACGCGCCGGGAACACCGCGGTTGCCTGATGCCTACCCGATCAGCTTCCGCTGGAGGCGTCGGCGCTACCGGACGAGGCGGTGGACGGAGACGCCACCTGCACCACGATCTGGTTGCCGACGATGGAGATCGACACGCCCTGCCCTGCATACGCGGAGCTGAGGTCGATCACCGCCTGCTGCGGATTGGTCGTGACGATCTTGGCCACCGCGCCGTACAGCGTGTAATCCGAGGTGATGCGGTAATCCAGCGTCATCCCGGAATCCTTGGCCCAGCGTTCAAGCATGGACTTCAAGGTGCCGTCCATGGGCGAGGCCTGGTACACGTAGCTGGAGTACAGCGGAATTTCCATGGTGGTGCTGGCGAAACGATTCACCGGCTTCCAACGACCACCGAAATTCGGTGCGGGCTTGGTTGCGCAACCGGCCAGCAGCACCACGGCGGCGATGATGGCAACGGTGCAACCCTTTGACAGAAACGCTTGCTTCATACGGACTTCCCTATGACGTACGGAATAGCGGCTTTTAACCCGGAAATGACGGCAACGCACCGACCCGTCGCAGCCTGTTGTCAGGCACGACGAACCAACGTTGGATGCAAGCTGCAACACCTTTCACTGGTGCAACCGGGCCCCCGCCCCGTCTGGTGTGTAGACGCCCCGAACGCGTGTTCGGCCCCTGCGCCTGCACCCCTCAACCCGAGAAAAGCCATCCTTGTTCCTCTTGGTGTACTTCAGTGCATGTCTTCCAGCACTGTTCTCAACAACAAATTCATGACGTATGGAACGTCCATCACAAATACGATGACACAATTTCGCGTCAAATCAACGTCAAACGTGACGAATTTTTAACGTTCACACACACTCACCCGCAATTTTTTTGACGCACGTCACACGTTTTCACGCGAAACGCTTACAGATCCAACATCGGCACTGCGGTCTTCGGCAGCAGCCGCGACGTGAAATAACGATCCTGGTAGTACTTGATCTTGTCGCACTTGACCGGGTGCGGAATGCCTTCGTACAGGAACACCTCGTGGTCGTTGCCCATGGCCTTGAGTTCCTGCGGCAGCATCAGTGCGCGCCGCTCCTCGGTGAAGCTGTGGGTCTTCTCACGCGCATGGGTCACGTTCTTCTTGCGCACGGTGGTGTAGCCGAGCATTTCCGAATAGTCGTTGGCGTCCTGCTGCTCGCGTGGCGCGTACAGGATCTGCAGGGCGTGGTTGGTGATGATGGTGCGCGACACATCCTTGCCGTAGGTGGCGTCGAGCTGGGCCATACTCTGGATGATCGGCAGCAGGCGCACGTTGTAGCCGGCCATGTAGGACACGGCCGAGGCGATGATGTCGACCTTGCCGATGGCGGTGAATTCGTCCATCAACAGCAGGCACTGGTACTTCAGGTCCGGATTGGACTTGGGCAGTTCCTTGGTGTTGAGGTTGATGATCTGGCTGAAGAACAGGTTGATGATCAGGCGGCTCTCGGCCAGCTTGTTGGGCTGGATGCCGATGTAGATCGTCATCTTCTTCTTGCGCAGGTCGGTGAGCAGGAAGTCGTTGGCGCTGGTGGCCTTGTCCAGCACCGGGTTGATCCAGGCGTTCAGCGGCTCCTTGAACGTGCCCATGATCGAGGCGAAGGTCTCATCGGCCTGCGACAGCATGTTGGCGAACGCCGAACGCGCGTTGCCGCTGAGGAACTTCTGCTCCGACAATGCCTTGAGATACTTCTTGAGGTCGCTGCCGTCGCCGGTGGACAGCCGGTAGATCGCGCCCAGCGTCGGCGTGCCCTGCCCGCCCGGGAAGCCCATGCGGCGTTCGTCGTCCCAGTTCTCGAACAGGTACAGCGCGAAGGCCATGAACGCATTGCGGGCCTGGCTGATCCAGAACTTCTGGTCGTCCGAACCGTCCGGATACAGCATCGCGGCGATGCTCATCAGCTCCGAGACACGGAATGCCTGGTCGTCGGAGACGTAGCTGAGCGGATTCCAGCGATGGGTGCGGCGGTCTTCGGCGAACGGATTGAACAGGAATACCTCGTGGCCCTGGCCGGCGCGCCAGCCACTGGTGAGGTCGAAGTTCTCCTGCTTGATGTCCAGCACCACGATGGATTCGCCATACTCGAGCAGGTTCGGAATCACCACGCCCACGCCTTTGCCCGAGCGGGTCGGTGCGGCCAGGATCACGAACTGCTGGCCACTCAGCCGAACGAGCTTGCCGCCGAAGCTGCCCACCACGATGCCGTTGTCGGACTTCTTGAACAGGCCGTGCTTGGCCAGGTCCGAGGCGGCCGCGAAGCGCGCATCACCGTGCAGCGACTTCTTCTTGGGCTTGAACATGAGAAACAGCACCACCAGGCAGAGCAGTGCCGGCAGCCCGAAGCCCACGGCACCTGCGGCCTTGATCTTGGTCAGGTACGGCGCGACCGCCGGCTGATCCATGGCCTGGATGTACTGGTAATAGGTGTTCCAGCTGAACAACCCGGTGTCCAGACGCAGGAACAGCAGGGTGAGATACCCGGCGAGGCAGTAGCCGACAAGCGCGGTCAACAGGACGACGACAGCGGTGACAACAATCTTCTGCGTGGACAAACCCAATCCTCCATGACGCGCCCCAAGGCGCTACGTCTAGCGTCTGCGCCGTCGTGGCAGCGGACGCGTCTCTGTCGTTTCGTCGCTCAAGCGAACCGCCTTTTCCTCTTCGAGCAGCTCCAACCAGTACGCGTGCGCTTGTTCAAGCGACAGTACATCGGTCAGCCGCGTTCCGTCAGAGTCAAAAACGGCGTAGCCCACCACATCGGCCGGGCTGTAGACCGGCGAAGTAGTAAGAGCAACCAGTTGAAACCTGCCTTCCACCCGCAATGCATGAGGGTACTCGACCATCACGCACGCTCCCCGGATGACGTCAGTGGCCCGCATGCTAATGCACGAAGCGCTCGCTGCCAATAAGAAATTCCTGACAATACAAGTGTGTAGACGCATGTATCGTGTGAATGGTGCGCGTGGTGGGACAATGGAACGCGATCGCGATCAATGCATCACATCACGCCCTGCAAGTAGCGTGTACGCCCTTCGCGCCGCACCGCGATGAGTTGCTGACGACGCTGCAGCGGTCCGTAGGACACATGGACCCACTGCCCAAATTCCTCGATGAGCTGATCGAACGGCAGGCCGAGCGCGACAATGCGTCGCGCCAACGCCATCGCTGACATGCCGCTGACATGGATGTCGGCCGCCTGCCCGGATCGATGCTGGCTGCTGGGCACGCCACCCACCGCGCGGTTGACCGCCGTCGAGCGAAAGCCCGATGTCACCCGCACCGGTTGACCGAGCGCGTCACGCAAGGGCTGCAGCACATGCTCGGCCAACGCGAGCAGCGCGGCACGCTCGCTGCGGTTGGGCACGTTCGGCAACCCGGTGGTCGTGCGGGTCAATTCGTCGAGGGTGAAGTTGGCCGTGAGCTGCATCAGCGGGCGGGCATTGGAGGGAACCCCAGCGTGCATCCCGGCCCGCTGCACGGCGTGAAATGCCGCCTCAGCCGGCAGTTCCCCCTGCGGACCACAGCATTCCAGACGAAATTGGGCCTGATTAAGCTGAATGGTGCACCGCAGCAGTACAATTGCCGGCCGTGTTCCGATCCATTGCCGCCCGATGAGCCCCACCACCCTTCCCCTGGCCGCCCGCCTGACCGCGCGCGAGCGCACGCTGATCATCCTGGCCCTGTCGCTGGGCGGCTTTGCCATTGGCACCAGCGAGTTCGCCAGCATGGGGCTGATGCTGGAGATCAGCCGCGGACTCTCGATCAGCGAAACCCAGGTGGGGCACCTGATCAGCGCCTACGCCGTGGGCGTGGTGGTCGGGGCCCCGGTCCTGGCCTTCGCCGGCGCCGGCTATGCACGCCGTACGCTGCTGCTGGGCCTGATGGGCTTCTATGCGGTCGGCAACCTGGCCAGCGCGCTGGCGCCGGACTACACCACCATGCTCATTGCCCGCTTCGTGGCCGGCCTGCCGCACGGTGCCTACTTCGGCGTGGCGATGCTGGTGGCCGCGGCCATCAGCCCGCCGGCCCAGCGCGGCGCGGCGATGTCCAAGGTGCTGCTGGGCCTGTCGGTCGCCATTCTGGTCGGCAATCCGCTCACCACCTGGCTCGGCCAGCAGCTGAGCTGGCGTACCGCCTTCGCGCTGGTCAGCGTGCTGGCCATTGCCACGGTGCTGATGATCGCGCGCTTCCTGCTGCCCGATCCCAACGAGGTGCGCACCTCACCGATGCGCGAACTGCGTGCCTTCAACCGCCCGCAGGTGTGGCTGGCGCTGGCGATCGGCTCGATTGGTTTCGCCGGCATGTTCTGTGTGTTCACCTACCTCGCGCCGACGCTGGTGCAGGTGACCGGCCTGGCAGAATCGTGGATGCCGGTGGCCGTGGGCATCTTCGGTGTCGGTGCGATCATCGGCAACGTTGCCGGTGGCTGGCTGGTGGACCGCTTCCAGTTCCGCGCCGCCGGCCTGGTGCTGGTGTGGTCGATCGCGGTGCTGCTGGTCTACCCGCTGGCGGCCACCTCGGTGTGGAGCATCTTCCCGATGATCATCGCGGTGGGCACCATGGGCGCGTTGGCCGCCGTGCTGCAGACCCGCCTGATGGACGTGGCCGGCGAGGCACAGACGCTGGCCGCCGCCTCCAACCATGCCGCCTTCAATACGGCCAATGCGTTGGGCCCGTGGTTCGGCGGCATGGCCATCGGCGCCGGCTTCAGCCCGGCCGTGACCGGCTATGTCGGCGCGGCCACCGCACTGGGCGGCCTGCTGCTGTGGGGCGTGGCCGTGCTGGTGGAACGGCAGTCGCGCACGAATGCCGCGGTGGCCTGCGATCGCTGAGCGACGCCGATAGCCACAACCTGAAGAGACCCCGCCCCGGCGGGGTTTTTTCGTTTGGTTTTTCCTATCATGACGCCCTGATCGTTTCATCGGCGCGCGACCCGCGCCGCCGCCCTGCCCGCATTCCTGGATGTAGTGATGACGCACGACTGGTCCCCTTCCCCCTGGGGCCGCCGCCTCTCGCGTTCGCCGGACTGGCGCCTGCGTCGCCTGGATGATCGTTTCGAGCTGACCGTCGACGACCAGGTCTACACGCTGGCCATTGCCGCGTCAGACGCGTGGCGCCTGCAGCGCGGACCGGTGTGGAGCACGCTGCGCATTGCCACCGAAGACGGCGACCTGCAGCTCGGCGGACTACCGAATGCACAGGCAGACGCGCTGCACGCGCTATGGTCGGCCAGCGCCCAGGCACTTCAACAGGACCGCCAGCTGGCCGATGCCAATGAAGCACTGGCACAGCTCCGCGACTGGCTGCTCCAGGCCGACACCGTGCTGGAGCGCGCCGACGCACAGCGGCGCTGGCTCACCCTTGAGCAGCAGCAGACGCTGCTGCTGCAGCGCCCCACCCTGCCGCTGGATGACGAGGCCCTGTGGGCGGTGTTCGACGACCCGGCGCTTCGCCCGCAACTCGACGGCGAAGCCTCGGAGATCGAGCACGATCTGCTGCGCTGGTCAGACGATTGGTCCGCGCTGTGGGCGGCGCGCAACGAGGCGCACCTGCAGCACGAGCGATGCGATGCCGCCGACCTGCTCGACCGCGTCGAGCGCCAGCCGCTGACGGTGGAGCAGGCGCGCGCGGTGATCTGCTTCGACAGCCGCATGCTGGTGGTGGCCGCGGCGGGCTCGGGCAAGACGTCCACGATGGTGGCCAAGGCCGCCTACGCCATTGATCGCGGCCTGGCTGCCGCCGACCAGATCGTCATGCTCGCCTTCAACAAGGAAGCGGCCACGGAGCTGCAGCAGCGCACCGACGCCGCGTTCCAGCGGCTGGGCATGGCCGCCGAGGGCGTGCAGGCGCGCACCTTCCATGCGCTGGGGCGGCAGATCATCGGCAAGGTGACCGGCCGCATGCCCGAGGTACCTGGCTGGGCGGTGGATGCGACGCAGGGCTTCCATCAGCTGGCCGACATCATCGACCGGCTCAAGGACCGCTCCCTGCACTTCCGCACGCAGTGGGACCTGTTCCGGCTGGTGTTCGGCCGGGACCTGCCGATGCAGGGCGAAGCGCCCGTCGCCGACGGCTGGGACAGCGAGGGCAACCGCTACGTGCGCACGCTGCGTGGCGAGCGGGTACGCAACATCGAAGAGTGCGTGATTGCGAACTGGCTGTTCTACAACGGCGTGGACTACACCTATGGAGCCCACCCCACGCTGGACACCACCACCGACACCTTCAACCCGGGCGGCGCCGACTTCTTCTATCCGGGCACCGCGCTGTACCACCGCCACCGGCTGGACGCGGAGGCCGATGGCACCGCCCCCGTTCGAGACCGCTCCGCCACTCACCTCGACACCCATTCGCAGCAGCTGCGCAGCGGCGCGCTGTTCGAGGTGCTGGGCGACGCGCTGTCGCGTCACGGGCTGACGCTGGACCCGCACCCCGACCGCGAACTGCCCGACGACGGCGCCAAGCCGATGCCGGACACCGAGCTGATCGGCCTGGTGCGCACCTTCATGAGCCATGCCAAGAGCAACGGCCTGGGCGTGACCGACATGGCCGAGCGCCTGCGGCAGTTTCCCGAAGACCGCTTCAAGCACCGCTACCGCCTGTTCCTGGAACTGGCCACGCCGATCCTGCATGCCTGGGACGACGCACTGGCCGCCGAGAACGCGATCGACTTCGAGGACATGCTCAACCAGGCGGCGGAGTACCTGGAAAGCGGTCGCTATGCTTCGCCCTACCTGCTGGTGATGGCCGACGAGTTCCAGGACGCCTCACGCGCCCGCGCGCGGCTGTGCCGGGCGCTGGTGCAGGCACCCGGCCGCCACCTGTTCGCGGTGGGCGACGACTGGCAGTCGATCAACCGGTTCGCCGGGGCCGATGTGAGTGTGATGACCGGATTCAACGAGACCTTTGGTCCGGCCCAGGTGATGCACCTGGAGCAGACCTTCCGCTGCCCGCAGGCCTTGTGCGATGCCTCCAGCCGCTTCGTGTCGAAGAACCCGGCGCAGATCGCCAAACAGGTGCGTTCACTCGCCCCTGTCCACGGGCCGGTATTGCAGGCCTTCCAGGTGGCCACGCGCGACCGGTTGCAGGACGCCATCTACCAGTATCTGCAGCGGCTGCAGCAGCAACTGCAGAGCGGCGCGATCCCGGCGGGCAGGAACGGCAAGCTGTCCGTCTTCGTGCTGGGCCGCTACAACGCCGACCGTGCGTACCTGCCCGCGCATTGGGCGTCACGTTTCGGCGCGCACCTGGAGCTGAGCTTCCACACCGCGCACCGTTCCAAGGGCGCCGAGGCGGACATCGTCATCCTGCCGGCGATGCTGGAACGCAGCTTCCCCAGCGCCCGCGCCGATGATCCGGTGCTGGGTCTGGCCATGCCCCACGCCGACACCTTCCCACTCGGTGAGGAGCGCCGCCTGTTCTATGTGGTGCTGACCCGCGCGCGACGTTCGGTGGCGATGTTCACCGTGCAGGGCAAGCGCTCGCCATTCCTCAGTGAGCTGGTCCACGACGGCGCGCTCAGCGTGACGGCGATCAACGGCGAGCCGATCCGCGAGCAGGCCTGTCCCGCCTGCGATGGCGGGGTGATCGTGCAGCGTAGTGGGCCGTATGGCGAGTTCTCGTCGTGCTCGGGGTATCCGCGCTGCCAGTACAAGCCCAAGAGCGGCGGCTAGCGTTGCCGCCCCAGCACCTTGCTGGGTGGCAGCCCAAGCAGCTGCGTGACCATGTAAGAGAATGAGCTGACGCTGCTGTAGCCGAGATCCATGGCAATGTGGCTGACGGACGATCCCTCTGCCGCCAAGGCAAACGCGCGCGCCAGCAGGACCTGCTTGCGCCATCCTGCAAAGCTGCACCCCAGCTCTGACTGGAACAGACGATTGATCGTGCTCACACTGGCACCCGCGCTGCGGGCGACCTCAGCGAGAGCACGATCCTGCCGGGCGTCGGCCAGGAAGGCCTCGCACACTGAACGCAACCGCTTGTCCTCAGGCATTGAAATGCCTAATGCGATACGCGGCGCCGTGCGCAACTCGATCATCACCAGCTCGACCACGTTTGCATAGCGCTCCGACGGCAGCGCGCCATGCTCGTCCTCGCAGATCGCCTTCACCAGCTCACGCAGCAGCGGTCGCACCTGGAGCACCTGGCAGACCTTCCAGCCGCCTTGATCCTGCCTGCCACCGGGATCGGTCAGCAGGTGCACCGCGATCAGCGTTGCCTCCTGCGCCACAACCGCCAGGTGCAACGTTCCGGCAGGAATCCAGACCGCGCTCCATGGAGGAACGGTGAACATCTTGCGGTCGGCCTGCACCCGAACGGTCCCGTGCTCCGAGAAGACCATCTGCGCCCAGGGGTGACTGTGAACCTGAACTTCAGTCTGCGCCGAATGCGTTCGCACCACGCATCGAATCGGGAATTCCCTACTGGGAGAAAAAGGATCTCCTGATTGCGGTTCGATTCGGCGTCTTGTCGATCCTCTGCTTGACATGATTTCGACAACAAACGCGACGTTGTGGATAGCACACGCTATCACGCGCCCCTATTCTCCTCCCGCGCTCTGCTCCACGTTTCCAGCAATACGCGATGGAAATGCAGATGCCTGCTCGCCATCAGGAAAACCATCAATGCAATCCGCCGCACCCATTCTCGATCTCTCCATCGCCATGCCTAACAAACAGCAACCAGCTTGCTTTGCACTGTCTGTTCGCGGGCACTCCGTCCGCTGCACCGAAGTCATTGCGCGGCGCGACCATGTTCTCATCGGGATCAGCCCATTCAATTCCCGCTTCTCACCGGACTACGTCGCGTCGCTGCTTGCATGGGCCAGCACCAGCTTCCAGCGCGTCGATGTATTGCTCCCGGACGAAGAGAGTGCTGCGCTGCTGCTCATCGCTGCAGGGACGCCGCTCACAAAAGCGCTCCGCAAGACACGCAAAGAGTTGAATCGGCATCGGCGCTCGCTGAGAAAGATACTGGACGGAATGGGCGAGGCACTGTCGAGGACGCGGATCATCGAGTTCGCTGACTATTTCTGCAACGAGCGCTACAGACAAATGAAAGCACTTGCGCAGGATGCCTTTGAGAACTGCGCCGAGTTTCGAACCGCCTGCCTTGAAATGTCTAACCACGTATTGAACCGGCGCAATCAGGCGCCGGATTCACTTCCCACGGCGCCAGATCCGGCTGAGGCGGCACTGGTCGCCGCGCCCTACATCCTCGCGGAAATTCCTTTCTACCTCTGCAGTGCGGACTTGCTTGACACAGCCAGCTCCGTACTGGCGTATCACCGCCCCTGGCCCATTGGCGAGGCGCTGCTGTCGGGTGCATTTCCGCTAAGCGTTGATGGACGGCAAGGGCACGGCATCGTTTCGATTGACGCGCCAATCGCTTCCGACCTGTTCCGCTGACCAATCCTGTTCACCGGCGCGCCACCCCACGCACCTCGAAGGCATTCCAATGCGCAACATCATCGAGTTCGACGCCATGGATCCAGCATTCCAGCGCGATCCCATCCCCATGTTCGAGCGCCTGCACGCCGCCGACGCCATGCTTCTGGACCCGGCCATCGACGCCTACTTCCTTGGACGCCACGAAGACGTTGCCCAGGCGCTTCGCTCGGACGTGTTTACGACAGCGCCATTGGCAGAAAGCGCTCAACCCATGATGGGGGATCGAGTTCTGGCTCAGATGGAGGGACAGGAGCATAAGGCGAAGCGCGGCCTGGTCCTCTCTGCGTTCAGTGGTCGATCCAACCGCGAGCGCCATGCACAGATCATCGCGCGGGTAACGTCGGCGCTGCTCGCGGAGTCTTTGCGGCGTGGGCGCTTGGACCTGATCAACGACTTCGGAAAGGCTTACAGCATGCTGGTCACGCTGGAAGCCTTGGGGCTGCCCACGGACAGGTATCTGGACGTCATTGCATGGCACAGCGGTGTGGCTACATTTGTCACCAGCCTTAGGCTCACGGAGGCACAAAGGCTGCACAGCGTTGCGTGCAGCCAGGCATTCATTGCGTACCTGACGCCGCTGGTCGAGGACTTGAGGGGCAGCAGCCGCGACGGTCTGATCCCATTGCTTTGCAATCCGGCCGCGGGAGGTGGCATGACCACCCCGGAAACAGTCGCGTTGGTACTCAACGTGGTGCTGGCCGCCGCCGAGCCAAGCGACAAGGCCCTCGCGTACCTCTTTCATCATCTTGTTTCCTGCCCAACGCTGCTCGACAGGGTGAGGAATGATCGTCATCTGCTTGCTCCCGCCATTGCCGAGACGCTCCGGATCTCTTCGCCAGTACAACTGATACCCAGACAGATCAACGATGACGCGACTGTTGGCGGAGTACGCCTGGCCGCTGGCACGCGCGTGTTCTGCATGCCGGGGGCGGCCAATCGGGATCCCTCTGTCTTCCGCGATCCAACGACGTTCGACATCAACAGACGAAAGGCAGCGCAGCAGGCACCCATTGGCGGCGCAGCCTCGATGCACTTCGCATTCGGCACAGGCACGCATATGTGCGTGGGGGCGGCGTTCTCACTGATGCAGCTCGAGTTGACAGCCAACATTCTGTTGGACCACCTGCGAGATCTTCGAACTCCGCCGGGATTCATGCTCGAGGAGGAAGGGTTCTACACCCGGGGCCCGGTGGCCATGCCACTTGAGTTTGCCCCGTATGACGGTGCAGTGCCCCTGGGGCCGCGCACGTGAGCACCGCGAAAGGTACACCAGACGAACCGCTCGCTCCGGTAGATCGCCCCCTTGTCCATGCGCTGATGCTTGGCGCGGTGCTTCCGTTGTTGGACGCCACCCTGCTCAACATTGCGCTGCTGGACATTGGGTACGCACTGGGCGCTCCGCTGTCGCAGATGCAATGGGTGATCACCGCGTATACCCTCGCTGCCGCTACCGCCGTGCCGCTATCCGCGTGGCTCTGCGGTCGCATGGGCGCCAGGTCGGTGTGGCTGGCCGGACTCTGGCTGTTTCTTGCCGGCGCCTGCCTATGTGCGGTCGCCCGGACAGCCGAGATGCTCATCCTCTCCAGAGCACTGCAGGGCAACGCAACCGGCATCATGCTTCCGACGATGCAGACTATCGTGGTCACAGCCCTGGGCCAGCGCAAGACCCGTGGTGCCTTGTCCACCATGTCCATTCCTTCCGTGCTTGTACCTGTCCTGGGCCCATTGGTGGGTGGTGCCTCGCTGCTGCTGGTCGACTGGAGAGTGATCTTCTGGGCGCATGTTCCCATTGGACTTCTGGCCTTGCACCTGACCTGCCGAGCGATACCGGACATCCGGGACAGCCATCGCACCGATCTTGATATGACAGGCTTCGTGCTGCTCGGGCTGGGCTTGGTTTGCTGTGTCTACAGCTTATCGACAGCGGCTGGCACTACAGGATCGTCATGGGTCTCCGGGCTGGTGGGATTCGCCGCACTGCTCGCCTTTCTGGTGCATGCCTGGCGAACGCCGGGCAATGCAATTCTGGACATTCGGCTATACGCGCACGTTCCGTTCCGGCGTTCCTGTGGCCTGCTGTTTCTCTCCAGCGTGGGGTACTACGGCGGGCTGTTCCTGTTCCCCCTGTATCTGACCCAGCTCGGTCACCATGGGTTGGGCATGACCGGCCTGCTGCTGGCGCTGCACGGCGTCGGCATGCTCGTCGCCCGCCAGCTGCTTCCCATGGCCGCGCGCCACTGCGGCGACCTGCGCGTTGCACAGAGCTGCGTGCTGCTGGCAGTCCTGGGCTCTCTCCTGCTGCTACCACCCTGGGTCGACGATCTTCCGCTCATGACGGTGGGCATGGTGTTGCGCGGCGCGGGAATTGGCGTCCTGACCATCCTGTCCATGTCCAGTGCTTACGGGGGCCTGGTAGGCCCTCAGGTCGCGCAGGCAAGCTCACTGACGCGGGTGGTTACCTTGCTGGGTGCCGCGATAGGCGCGGCGCTGGTCGCCATGCTATGCGGATCTTCCAGCAGCGCTTCCCCCGGCTCCACGGGGGGCTATGCAAGCGCACATGTGCTGCTGACGGTGGCGCTGGTGCTGTGCGGCGCCGCCTGCCCCGTGCCTCAGCGCGCTGCCGCGTGACCAAGACCGACGGCGCGACGCATTGACCACGTCAACGCGGATGCCTCGGATGGATGATGGTGCGCTCGCGCATCCGTGCGTACTCGCGCTCGGAGCGGTCCACATCTTCGGGCTGGTAGCCTGCAGCGGCCAGCATCTCCCGCGTGGCCGCCGCGGCCACCGGGTCGTCCTCGCGCTGGCGCCAGCAGCGGGCCGGCAGGAAGTAGCCGACCTCGCTGCGCCCGCGCATGATCACCACCGGCCGGCCGGCGTACAGCAGGAACTCGGCCAGGTGCTGGCGCAGGTTCTGTACCGACACATACGCGGGCCCCTCGCCTGGCGACGGGTCCTGTGCCACCACGCTCTCGAACAGTTTTCGGCGATTCATCCTTCCCTCCCGTGGTGCGATGGTGGCCGCTGCCGGCTCAGAAGCCGGTATTGAACTCCAGCTGGAACACGTCGATGGCCAGCGGCGGCCCGAACACTTCCTTGGCCGCCATCCACTTGCCGCTGATCCAGCTGCGCTGGTCGAACGCATACGCACCGCCGACGTAGTAGCCACGCGCGTTGGTGCCGCCCAGATGGAAGTTCGGGTCGTTGTACGCATCGGGCAGCGCATCCGGCTCGATCCGCTTGTAGCCCAGCAGCGCCTGCCATTGGCCCTTCTGCTTCAGGTCGACGGCGCCGAAGGTCGCCTGCAGCATCCAGGCGGTGTCGCCGCTGCGGAACGTGTCCGCCGTGGTCGCGCCACCATTGCCGAAGTTGTTGACGATGCCGCCATTGGCGCGGGCGAACATGGCGTTGCGGTCGTAGGCCAGGTTACGGATGTAGTCCGCCTCCAGGCGCATGTTGAGCGTGTAGCTCAACGCCGTGTCCCAGCGCAGGTTCACGTCGGCCAGCCGGAACGGCGACGCCAGGCCCACATACTGCGGCGTGGGCGTATTGGCCGGGTCCAGCGGATTCAGGGCGATGTCACGGATGAGCATCAGGGTGTTGCCCTTCTGCATGAACGCCGGGCGCGACCAGTCGGTGTCGCAGCCGGCGGCGCCCGCGTACAGCAGGCACGGCGAGGACACCTTGCCGCTGACGTTCTTGTAGTCGTAGTAGGCCACGGCCGCGCGCAGCGTGTTCTGCTCGTTGAAGCGCCAGTCCGCGCCGACCTGTGCACCACTAAGCCACTTGTTCTCGTTGGGGGTCTTCACCTGGCTCTGGCTGGGCGAATTGTCGGAGGTGTACTCCAGCGGCACTACCGCCAGGGTGCCGAACACCGACAGCGAACCCGAATTCAACCAGGGCGTGACGAAGTTCGCCGCCAGACCGTCGACATTGAGGTCCGTGGAGAACAGCGTGTCGCTGGACCAGAACGGATTGCCGAAGCGGCCGCCCCTGATCGTGGCCCAATACGTGGGGGCATAGGAGAGCCACGCCTGGTCCAGCCAGAGGTCCTTCTTCTCCAGGCCACCGCCGAGCTGCTCGGTGGTGGACACCGGGCCGCTGTTGCTGCCGCTGGCCAGGCGTACGCCGGCGCGGGTGTTTTCACTGATGTCGGCCTCCACCCCCAACCGGGCGCGGATGCGCCACAGGTTGCGGCGGTCCTGGCGGGTGTTGCGCAGCGGCGGCAGCCCCAGGTTGGTGTTCGGGTTGGTGTCGTAGCCGCTGCCGTTGTTGATCGCCGCCCAGTCGATCTCGATATCGCTGTTGCTGTCCGAATAGAAGCGCGATTCACTGCGGACGCGCATGTCGCCGCTCACCTTGATCCGCTTGGTCCAGTCGGCCACCTCGTGGGGTGCGGCCCACCCCTCCTGCTGTGCCTGGGTCAACACCTCGGTGCGGACTTCGTCGCGGATGCCATCGCGCACGTGCTGCGGGATATAAGGAACGCGCACGTCGCCGGGTTCCAGCGCCACGCCGCCGGTGCTTGCAGCGGCGGGCGCGGCACTGGCGGTGGTGCGTGCCGAGCTCGCTTCGGCTGCCTCGGCCTGCGCCTGCAGCAGCAGGGCCTGGCCGTCTTCGGCGCGCAGCGCGCCGCTGGCGATCAGGCCGCGGATCAGCTTGACCATGGTGGTTTCCTCGGCGGCCATGGCCCCCGCCGGTGCACCCATCGCCAACAGTACGGCACAGCACAGCAGCGCCCGTCGCAGGGGGCGCGGGGGGATCGCGTTCGGAGTGCGGTTGCGGATGTTCATCACGGATCTCGCTGCAAAGGGAAAACAGGGAAGTCGACGGAAATCAGGCACCGGGGCGGCGCCCCTGGACCAGCACGCGCGCCGGGAAGGTCAGCGATGCCGGCGGTCGTTGGTCCACCTGGCCCAGCTGGCGCAGCGCTTCCACGACGGCCGCATCGGCCTGGTCGTTGCCGCTGCCACGGTTGAGTTCGACCCGGGTGATGCGGCCATCCGGCGACATCCACACGTCGACCTGCAGCCGGAACGCCAGCTTCTTCAGCCGGTCATCGCGCGCGATGGCCTGCTGCATCACGTAGCCCAGGTAGCGGCCGTAGCTCGCATTGCCGGCGCCGCCGGGACCGGTGCCACTCATGCCACCGCCGCTGCCGGAACGGATACCGAAGTTGTCGGTGCCGGCCTGTGCGTCGGTATCCATGCTGACCGGGTCGGCCGTGTCGGGCGTCGGTTGCGGCTCCTCGGCGGGAACCGGCTCGACCGTATCGGGCTCGGGCACCGTCTCTTCCGGCGGCGTCTCGGGTTCCGGTGGAGGTTCCGGCGGCGGTGGCGGCGGTGGGGGCGGCGGCGGCAAGGCGAGCATCTGCGGCGGCGTCACCGGTCGGCGGGTGCTGGCGGTGTCCTTGATCAGCAGCCACCCGAGCAGTCCGGCCAGCAGCAGGAACGCGAGGACGCACAGCACGGCGGTGACCAGCCACGGCTTGCGCCCGGGTGGTCGGCCAGTCTCGGGGGAGCGGGTGCCGGGCATCGGGGTTATCCCTGCACCTTGCCGGTCACCAGGCCCACCTGGCTCAGCTCGATCCGGCGCAGCAGGTCGAGCACTTCGACCACGCGTGCGTACTGCACCTGGGCATCGCCGCGCACGATCACCGGGAAGTCGGGGTTGGTCGCCTTCTCGGTGCGCAGGCGGTCTTCCAGCTCGGCCAGGCTGACCGGATAGGCGTCAAGGAACACCTGTCCGTTGGTGTCGATCGTGATCGCCTTGGTCTTGGGCTTCTCCAGCGCGGTGCTGTTGCTCGCCTTGGGCAGGTTGACCTCGATCCCGGGGATGCTGGCGTTGCTGGTGAGGATGAAGATCACCAGCACCACGAGCAGCACGTCGACGAACGGGGTGACGTTGATCCCCTTCTCGCGCTTCTTGATGCCGAACCGTTTTGTCCTGGCCATGACGCGGACCTCAGGCCGTGACCGGGCGCGCGGCGGCGTCCGGTGCACTGCGGTCGAATTCTTCGGCCAGGCGCGCGGTGAACTCGTCGACGAATACGGACATGTCCGCGGCAATGGCTTCGGCACGCGCCGCCAGCCAGTTGTAGCCGAACAGCGCCGGGATGGCGACGCCAAGCCCCGCGGCCGTGCACAGCAGTGCGGCGGCCATGCCGGGCGCGACCGAATTGATGTCCACCGCCCCTGCCATCGCCGCGACCACGAACACCAGCATGATGCCGATGACCGTGCCGAACAGGCCGATGTAGGGCGCCCCTTCGATGGTGGTGGACAGCCAGTTCATGCGCCGCGACATGCGTTCGGATTCGCGGGTGACCTCGGCATCCATCGACGCGCGGATCGAGGTGATTGCTGCCGCGGTGAGGCCGTGATGGTGCGAGCCGCGGCCGTCCATCTCCTCCATCGCGATGCGATACAGCCGCCACAGCGAAGAGTGTTCACGGATGCGCGGCGGTAGCGTGCCGGTGCGCTCCAGTTCCTGCAGCGAGGCGACCGGCGCACCGGCGACCTTGCGGTACTGCACAGTGAAAGCGTCGTTGGCGGTGGCCACGGTGCCGAAGTAGCGGCTCTTGGCAATCATGATCGTCCACGACAGCAGCAGCATCAGGCCCAGCAGGAACACCACCACCCAGGCATCCACCGGCATCGCCTTGAGGATGAAGCCGAAATGGCTCTGGCCCGTGGTCTGTTCATCGGCTCCGTAGCTGGCCAGGCGGGCGTCCCCGCCCTGGCTTGCGGCGTCGGCCTGCAGCAGCGCCGGCGAGCGTGCCACCCGTGACAGCCGCACTTCGTCGATGGCACCGTCGAAATTCGCCAGCGGCGCCGCGGCGCCCGCGGCGTCCGCACCGATCACCGGTGCGCTGTTGAGCGCCGGCAGGCTGCCGGCCAGCTGTGCCACCTCGCGACCGTTGAGGTACAGGCGCAGCGTGCCGTCGGCGGCCGTCACGGCAAGGTGCGCCCACTGGCCTTCAGGAATCGGCTGGCCCAGTGTGCTGCGCTGGCCATTGAGCTGCACGAACGGGGCGCGGTCGGCAATGCCGATCAGCAGCTCGCCCTCGCCCTCACGACGGCTGTAGATGGCCTGGGCGCCGGTCGCGGCCGCCGGCTTGATCCAGGCGGAGAAGGTGAACGGCGCGCCCGCCGCCTGCGCCAGCGATGCGCTGGCCGGCAGCGGCAGCGCCGCGGCGCCCAGCTGCGCGCCGCGCCCGATCACGGCGCCCTCGGCCGCCGGGACCACGGCGCCTGCGCTGTTGCCGTAAGCGGTGGTGTCGCGTGCCGGGGCGTTGGCATCGGCGAAGTGGTAGACCAGCGTGTAGTCCGGGTCGAAGACCTGCTGGCCGTTGCTGCTGGCCGGTGCATTCTTGTTGCCGTAGTACATCCAGATGGTCTGCGGCGCGCCGGCCGCCAGCGCCGGCACATCGACCCAGACCAGCGCCATGCCCAACTTCGGGTCGAACTGCTCGACCTGGTGGTTCAGCACGGTGCGCCCGTCGGCGGACAGGAAGCGCAGGTCCTTGCCGCCGTCGGCAACACCATCGAAGGCGAAGTTGCCGGTATGCAGGCGCAGCAGCACCGGGCTCCGGCCCGGATCAGCGGCCAGGCCGGCGCCCTGCGGGCCGGCATCCAGCGTGATCGGCTTGCGGTAGGGCCACTCGGCCTGCCACCAGTCGGCGTCGGCGGCGGTGGCCGGCAGCGCAACCAGCGCGGCCAGCAACAGCAGCAGTCGAGGAAGTAAACGGGCCATGCGCAATCTCCGGTTCGACGCGTGCACGCGTCGGTCAATAGCTGGTGCTGAGGTTGAAGTTGAAACGCGGGTCGTCCTTGGACGTGGTCGGCCCATCGCTGTAGGGGTAGCCATAATCCAGGCGCAGTTGCAGGTGGTCGCCGAAGCGCAGCGACGCGCCGATGCCGAACGAGGCCAGGTTGTACTTGTCTTCCTGCTCGGGCAGCGGCTTTCGAAGGCGCAGGTAGGCGGCATCGGCGAACGCGTACAGGCGCGCGTCCAGCCAGGTGCCGGCACGCAGCGCCGGGGTGCGCCATTCCAGGTTGGCCAGCGCGCCGTAGTCGCCGATGGCTTCGGCCGACAGGTAACCGCGCACCGTGTACATGCCGCCTGCCGCGTACTGTTCGGCCGACACCAGCGGCGCATCGGTCATCTGCAGGGACGCGCGCGCATACCACTGCCAGTCGCTGGCGAAGGTATGGGTGTTGGCGGCCTCGCCCTTGAGCACCACGAAACTGGGATCGGCGCGGTAGCGCTTCTGGTCGAAGTCGGCGGTGTCGCTGCCGTAGCCGAACAGGCGGCGCGTGCCGACCACCAGCTGCGCATTGAAGCTGGTCACGTCCGTGTCGCCCTGGCGCACGCCGGTGATTCCCAGCGTGATCGGCGCGTACTTCAGGGGCGTGACCATGCTTTCGTCGCCCAGCCGGGTGTCTTCCTTCGTATCCTTGAAATCCACGCCGACGCTGAGCTGGCGCCACCAGGCGGCACTGCCCTCCAGCAGGTAGGTCAGCTTCAGGCCCAGCGAATGTCCATCGCCGAGCACGCTGGTACCGCCGCCCGCCGCACCCTGCCCGCCTACGTTCAGCACCTGGCTGTCGGAGGTGTAGCCGTTGAACTCCAGGCCCCACGGGGTGCCCTCGAACGGCGCCACGTAGCTGGCAGAGATCACCCTCGCCTGGTCGGTGTCCTGCGGCGCGGTATACACGCTCAGGGTGGCGCTGTGGCCGATTCCCCATAGGTTGTCGTGACCGATGGATGCGCTCAGGCGCAGGTCTTCGGTATCGGCGCTGTGGTCGTTGTTCAACGCCGCGCTGGCACGCCACGGTGAGCGCTCCTCCACCTGCAGATCCACGTCCATCGTGCCCGCCACCGTGCCCTCCTTCACCACCGGCATCACCTGCCGGCGACCACTGCGGTTGAGCGCGGACAACTCGGTCTGCGCGGCGTTGAAGTCCGGCACCTGGCCTTCGGCGAGCGCGGGGACCTGGTTGCGGATGCGCTCGGGCGATTTGCCGGTCGCGCCAACCACACGCAGCTGGCCGATCGGGGTCTGGTTGACCTTGAGCAGGACAACACCGCCGCTGACCTGCTGTTCGGGCAGTTCCACGAACACCGACTGGTAGCCGGCCTTCTGGTACAGCTCGGACAGCGCATCGCGTGCGCGCTCCACGTCCTCCATGGTCTTTTCCGGGCCGAGGAACGGGGTTACCGCCGCTTCGATCTGGCGCATGTCCAGCACGGTGTTGCCGCGCACGACATACTCGTTGATGGTGACCTTGGCCGGCACCGGCGCATCCTGCCCGGCCTGCTGCGCGACAGCCAGCAACGGCGACAGCAGCAACGCCACAGCCGCCGACAGGCGTCCGCTGGGCGGTAGAACGAAGGCGGAACGGCGCAGTCGGGAAGTCATCAGAGGGCATCGCGTCGCAACAGGGGAGCGGAAAGCGCGGTGAAGCACGCCGGTTCCTCTTCAGGACGTGTACGGCACGTCAAAGCCGCCATCGAATTTTCCAGAGGTGCGGAGAACAACTGCGGCGTCGCACGACGCGATGGCGCTTTCGCTGCGCGACATCCGTCTTTGAGGAAGAGAGCGGAAATCCCGGAGTTCGCCGTGCACACCCTGCTTTTTCTCACCGCGCTGGCCGCCGCTGCAGGCGATGCGCCCCGCGCACCGGCCAAGGCGACACCCACTCCGGCCGCGGCCTGCATCGAGGTGGAAGTGAATGGCGAAACGGTGCGCCCGTGGGCCTGCCTGCAGGCGCGGCTCACGCCGCCCGCTGCGACTCGACCGGTGCCGGTGTCAGAGGCGGAGCGACTTTCGCGTGAGCCCGGCAACCGGCTGCTGCAATACAACCTGGAAGGCACGCGGCAGCGCATGGGCAATGCCTTGGGCACCTCCGTGGTGCCGCAGCGGCCGGCGCGATGAGCGCGGATCAGCGCGTTGTCGCGGCGTCGGCGCGCACGATGCCCTGCCCGGCCAGCGGTGGAAGCGCGGGGACCGGCAACGCGCGCAATTGCCCGGCCTGCTCGAGGGTGACCACCTCCGCCCCGATCTCGGCCACCCGCGTGGAGGGCCCCAGACGCTGCCCGGTGGCGTACGCCTGCGCCGGTGCGCCATCCACGGACAACAACGCGAGCGGCGCGTGGCTGCCCGCCAGCACGCCCAGTACCTGCACGTCTGTCGCGACTGCGCCCGGCGACAGCACGCGCACCAGCGGGGCAACCAGCGCCGGGGCCACCGGCTGTGCGCGGCTTGCGCCGCGCCGGACCTGGATGCCCTCGACCTCCACGGCCGGCACGGTCAACTGCCAGGCCCAGTATCCCGACACAGCGACCAGCAGCGCGGCGGCCAGCGCGGTTAACAGTCGATTGCGATCCCAATGGCGCACGTCCATGCGGCTTCCCTTGCGTAGCGGGCTGGGCACGACGCTAGCAGGCCTAGCTGACGCTTTTGTTTCATCAAGCCCCGCTACGCTCGGCCGGACAGGTCATCGCAGGATGCCAGGCTGATGCATCACCGCCGCGCACATGGTTTCACCCTGATGGAACTGATGGTGGTGCTGGTGATCATCGGCATCTGCACGGCCGGGATCGGCCTGGGCATGGGCACCCTGCTCGATCCGCAGCGCAAGTTGCGGCAGGACGCCTTGCAGCTCGCGCAGCGTCTCCAGGTCGCGCGGGACGACGCCCGCATCGATGGCCGCACCCTCCGCTGGCAGGCCGATGCACAGGGCTATTCCTTCAGCCGCCGCGACGGTGGGCGTTGGGTGGTGCTGCAGCGCGACGACGAGCTGCGCCCGCGCCACTGGCAGGCCATTGAGGTCGCGGTGCGACCGCGCGACGGCATCGAATTGAGTCCGGAATGGATCGGCACGCCGTGGGAGCTCGAGCTCAGCGCCGGCGCGCAGCACCTGCGCATCACCGACGATGGCAACGGCCAGCTCCAGGTGCAGCCATGAGCCGGCGCGCAGGCGGGTTCACCCTGATCGAAGTGTTGATCGCATTGGCGATCGTCGCCGTGGCGTTGGCCGCCGTGATGCGCGCGGTCTCTGTCGCCACCGACGACCAGGCGCGCATCCGCGACCGTCGCCTCGCCTTGATCTGCGTGCAGAACCGCTGGGAAGAGCTGCGATTGAACGCGTACCCCCTGCAGGACGCACGCTGGACATGCGAACAGGGCCGCAGCCGTTTCCTGGGCCTGCAGCGGATCGAGCAGCGCAACGGTGAGCGCCTGGTGGAGTTGGCGATCTACCTGGAGCAACAACCCGACAAACGGTTGATCGTGGTACGCAATCCGTGGAGCACAACACAATGATGCGCCGGCAACAGGGCTTCACCCTGATCGAGGTGATGATCGCCATCACGGTCATGGCACTGCTGAGCGTCATCTGCTGGCGGGCGCTGGACAGCGTGGACGACAGCGACCAGCGGCTGCGTGCGAGCGATGCGGAAACCACCGCATCGCTGCGGATCCTGCAGCAGCTGCAACGCGATATCGAGATGCGGGCCGACGCCGAACTGCAGCGCGGTGCCCCGCTGCCGGCCGACACACCGCAGCGGTTGCTGCCGCCGTCGATGATCAGCGCACGCGATCCGGGCGGCAATGTCTCGTTGGAGATCACCCGCAGCGTGGGCAGTGACGGGGCACGCTGGCAACGGGTGCGCTGGTTCCAGCAGGGACGCACGCTACGCCGAGCCAGTGGCGCCCCCGGCACGGGATTTCCCCTGCCGGCGCCGGCAGCAGCGGGCGCGGTGGTGGTCGCCGGTGACCTGAAGCGCTTCGATGTGCAGGCGTGGGAACCCGGCAACGGTTGGCGCACGTTACCGGTCCCGGGTGACACCCTGCCCGCACAGGGTGTGCGGGTCACGGTGGAGGTGGAGGATGGACGCGGGCCGCGGCGCTATGTGCGGGTACTCGCGTTGCAGTGAGGCCCGACACAGAGCAGGTAGCAGGCCACGCAGGGCGTGGCGCTACCTCCGTTCGGTGCGGGGAGCCGCGTCCGCCTGCTGGAACCGGAACGCGCTGTTGGGGTCATACGCGCTTACCGGCTCGGACACGCGCGGCTTCGGATCAACACTGCTGCTGGCGCCAAAGCCCAGCACCTGCACGCTGATTTCCGAAGGCCGGTTGCGGCGTGCGTCGTCCTGGGTCTTGCGCATCACGTCCTGCGCCGCCTGGCTGGCGCTGCTGGCGGCCGCGCTGGCCGAAGTCAGCGCGTTGACGTTCACCGTGGCCAGTACCGGCAGGCCGGTGCTCTCGCCCTGCACCTGCACGTTGGCCGCGTTCAACACCTGCAGCGCGGCGAGGTTGACGTTGCCCGAGACGCGGATGCCCGCCTCGCCCGCATCGATGGTGCCCAGCGGCGCGATCAGGTCCACGTCGCCGGCCGGCACTTCGGCAATCGGCGCCAGCGTGGCAATACCCGCACCGGTGGCCGGTGCCTGCGGCGACAGGTTCACGTTGCCCCACTGGTCGTAGACGCGCAGCGCCGGGGTGTATTGCACCGAGGTCAGTGCGCCACGGCCGGCATTGATGTCGGCACGGGCGGACCACGCCTGGATGTCACCGCCGAATGTGGTCATCACCCGCGACAGGCCCAACAGCAGGCTGCCATCGCTGAACAGCCGGATGTCGCCCTGCCCCTGCGTGACCAGGCCCGCCGACGCCGGCGGCACGACCCCCTGCACACCGACCACGATCTGGCCGCCCGGGGCCAGAATGTCAATGTTGCCGCCAGCCTGGGTGCGCACCCCGGAGCCGCCGAACATCACGATATCGCCACGGCGGTCGATCGCCTTGCCTGCACCATCCTTCTCCGGCAGCAGCGTGGCAATCGCCTCGCGGCCGCGCAGGTAGGAGCCGAAACGCGGGCTGTCCGGATCGTTGTACTCGCGGCCGGCCGCGCGCAGTTCGGCGTGGTAGACCTGGCGCAGGAAGAGGCGTTGCTGGGCGGGCGGCAGCGAATCGAACAGCGCCACTGCCGCATCGCCCTTGGCCGGTACGCCGAAGCGTTCCTGCAGCCAGGTCTCCAGCTCGGTGCCATACAGCTTGGCCGCCTTGCCGGGCTGTTCGGCGAGCGTCAGCGCGGGGTCGGCCAGGTTGTCCGGGTCGAGGTAGCGCGCACGCAACGCGGCGTAGTCCAGCTGTTCGTTGCCGGCGGTGACCGCGATGCTGGCACCCGGGCGGGTGTCGCCCTGCGCCAGGCCGCCCGTGGTGGTGATGCTGGCCTTGTCCTCCTGGCGGATCTGCCGGCCGGCGCTGACATCCAGGTCACCCGGGCCTGCAATGCGGATCGGCGTGTGCACGATGTCGCGCCCTGCTTCGACGATGCTGATGTCGGTGCCGGTGTTGTTCAAGCCGCCGATGTCGCTGAGCAGAATGTCGCGGCCCGCCCGCACATGCACCGGCGCGGCGACATCGTCGAAGGTGAACACCGTGCGGGTGTCGCCCACCTGGCGATCCAGCTCCCAGTGCTGGCCAGTGCGCAGGCCGATGATGTCGCCCTCCACCGCATAGAAGCGGTTGGGAACGCTGCCGGCCGCACGCAGGTCGTTGAACTGCAGCGTGGGCGCACCGAAGGCGAACAGCGGCAGGCCGTCCCGTGGTTCCACCGCAGGCGCATCGACCGAAAGATTGTCGCGGACGCGGACGAGCGCCTTATACGCCACGTACGCGGGGTCGAACGGGGTCGGCAGGCGGGCGTCGGCGCCGCCGCTGCTGATGCCCACCGCCCCGGGCGTGGCCAGGATCGATTCCTTCGCCAGCACCTCGAGCACACCGCTGCTGGACGGTCGCGTCAGCAGTACATCGCTGCCCGTGTCGGAGGCCTGGTCCAGCTTGATGGTGCCGCTGGCCGCGAGCAGGCGTACCGTCGAGGGCAGCAGCCAGTAGCGCAGCGAGGAGCCGAAGCCTTCGCCATTTACGTCGCGCCCCATCGTGTGGCGATTGCCGACCAGGCTGGGCGCCAGATCACCGCCTGCCGCCACCATATCCAGCGCGGTGCGGTCGGTCCACAGCGAGAACCAGCTGGCGCCGGCCGCAACCGTGCCGTCGGCCAGTGTCACGGCGTTGTAGTTGAGGACCGCTGCGCGGCCCGGGTCGGTGACCGCACCCAGCACGGCATCGCCACGCGCCTGCAGCAGTGCGGTGGCGTCACCGAGCACCAGCACGGGACCGCCCATGGCCGCACCACGCTGGGCGGTGAACGGGTCTGCGGCCGGCAGCGCATTGTCCAGCCGCCGGTAGCTGGCTGAGGTGGTAGCGATGCCGCCAATGCGTGATGCCTGCAGGGTGAGCTCGCCGCGCAGGTTCACCAATGTGCCGTTGAGCTCGAGGCTCTGGATGTTGCCGCCTGAAGACTGGGTGGTCGCATCGAGACCCGGATTGAACGCACCGGCGGTGCGCACCGACAGATCGCCGCCGCCGGTCAGGAACAGCTCACCCTCGCTCACCCGCCCGGTGGATCCCACCACCGCGACAAGTGCCGTGGAGTGTCCGGCGCCGCTGGCATCTTGCAAGGCACCGCCCATGGCCGACTGCACACCGGCGTGCCCGCCCGCTTCAAGGCGGAGATTGCCGCCGCCCAAGGTGCCGAAACCGGTGAAGCCGCTCATGCGCGGGGTCGACGTACTTGCGTTGCGTACCAACGTGTAGGTGCCGAAGTTGATCCACCAGCTGGCGTCGGTCGCGGTCGCGGTCGTGCCGGCGGCGCCGCCCTGGCGCCAGAGCCAGTTGCCCACCGCAGCGCTCGCCGCATCGGCCGCATCGGGGGAGCTGCTCTGGCCCAGGAAGGCGCGTTCCGCCCACACATCGCCGCGAATGTCACCGCCCGCCGCCACACGCAGGTTGCCACCGGCATCGGGATACCACGCCTGATAGGACGCCAGGGCCGCATCGTAGGCACCGCCGGCCTGCACGGCTCCCAACAGCTGGGTGTTTCCCGGTGCCGGTGCACGCTCGGGATTGAACGCGGCATCGCGGTCGTCGCCGAAGGAGGTCGGCGTGCCCGCGGTGTAGACGCCGTAGCCCGAGCGCATCTCCACATCACCCGCCGCCAGCAGCGTGAGATCGCCTGCGCCGGTGCGCAGCACGCTCCAGGCCGGGCTGCCGACCCGGCTGTTGTAGTGGGTTTCGTCGATCCAGGTCCCGCCGCCGTAGCAGAGGTACGCGGCCCGCGCGCAGAACTGTTCCTCGGTCATGTCATGCAACGCCGCCAGTTCGCTGGCAGGGCGTCCGGTGTAGCTCTCGTCGCCATTCCATTCCAGCGACCCCTCCCGTGTCACCAGTCGGGGCGCATTCCCACAGGCGCCGTCGAAGGTCGCGCAGAAGTTGTCCTCGGTCATGCCGAACATGTCGGCCAGCTCCACAACCGGCTTGCCGGCAAAGCTGTCGTCGCCCCAGGTGTCCAGCGACCCCTGCAGCGTGATCACGCGTTCGCCCTCGAACCGGCTGGTGGTTTCCACGGTGCGGATGGTCGAATAGTGCGTATCGGCCAGGACGAGGTTGCCATCGGCGCCGAAGCGGCGCGCACGCTTATCGGCCGCGCCGGTATCGGCACCCGCCACGGCGGTGATGTCCCACGACGCGGTGCCCTCGGGCAACATGGGCGCCAGCGCCCAGTTGCGGCCCTGGCTGCCACTGGCATCGGCAGGACGCAGGTTCACCGGCTGGTCCCCAGCCAGCTGTATTTCAGTCATGGACGGAATGAGCGAACCGGCCTTCAGGTCCACGGCAGCGCTCAGGCGCATGTCGGCGGGCAGTGCAACGCCCGCCGGCCAGACCTGCGCCTGGATCGGCAGCGCGCTGTCCAGCCGGAAGCCGGCGCCAAGCACCGCACCCGGGCCCAGGTTCAACGGCGCCGACAGCACGGTGCCGGCAGCCAGCGTCTGCCCGTCTGCGGTGGTCACCGGCGCACGCAGTACCGTACCCGCGGTCAGCAGCAGCGTACCGTCGATACGGGTAGCCATCGGCACCTCCGTGCCCGCCGGCAACGTCATGGCGCGGAACGGAATGGCGTAGTTCAGGATGACACCGGCAACGAACTGGGTGCCCGATTGCAGCTGTACGCCGCCGTTGGGCACGATGATGTCCGCGCCGTACGGGGTGCGGGTGTTGCCGGCTGGGCTGGGGATCAGCATCCAGCCCGCCTCGTCCGGATTGGCCGGCGGCGGCGCAAAGCCGTCGTTGATGCTGCCATACAGCCGGATATCGCCCTCGGCGCGCAGTGCCAGCGCCGCCGATTCACCAAACCCGCGCCGTGCCGGATCCACCCGGTCTGCCTGCGGGCCGTAACGATAGCCGGACAGGTCGATGTCGCCGGCCACCACCAGATCGCCGCGGATATTGTCCGCGCCGGCATTCGCAACGATCTCCACGCCGGGCCGCAACCGGTACGTGCCCAGCGCTGCCACACGCTGCTGCAGATCGCCATTGCCCAGCGCAGCGTCGAACCACGCGCGGTTGTCCGGATCCACGACCTGGTCGAACCAGGCCTGGGTCACCACCTGCGGGCGGTTGCCATGCACATCCTCCGCGGCGGCCAGCGGCGCGTCGGTATAGCGGCGGAAGCCGTTGACCTGGAGGTCGCGGGCACCGTCGATGCGAACCCCACCGGCAACATCGATCCCGGCATCGTCCATGCCGACGCGCGGCACGTTGATGCGCAGCGATCCACGCGGCGCGCCATCGTTCTGGCCCGCTGCCGTTCCTGTGGCAACCCCCGTTCCACTGCGCAGGTCCAGCTGCGCTGCGCCGCCCAGCTCAACGCGTCCCTGCCCGCTGGTCAGTTCGATATCGGCCCGGTTCGGGCTGTCGATGATCTTCCCGTAGCTGTCCACGCGCAGCCCGGTGCCGTGTGCGTCCAGCGTGCCGTCCACCCGCAGCGCGTCACGCGCCGCCAGGCGGATGCCGCCCACCTGGACGCCACTGGCGTCGATGCGGCCCGCCACGTCGAGACGGCCACCGTCCACGCTGATGTCGACATAGCGCGCCTTGACCTCGTCGCCGACGACCAGGTCGCCTTCCGCAAGCTGGAAGCTGCGCGCGCCGGTCACGCCGCCGGCGTTGAGGCGCTGGTTGAGACCCTGGAAATCCTGCAGCTGGCGCGCACGCAGCACCAGTTCGCCCGCGTCCCATGGCACCACGCTGCCGCCTGCGTCGGTCTGGCCGCTCGCGCCGCCAAGAATGCTGCCGGCCAGGTCGACACGGCCGCCCTGTTCGCCCACCGCATCGACGGTCAAGCGGCCACCACGGTTGTTGCGCGCCGACAGGTCGATGCGCGATGCAGCGTCGGTGCGGATGTCGCCCTCGGTGGTGCCGAGTTCCACATCGCCGCCCCAACTGTACTTGTCCACGTCCAGCAGGCTGACCTTGCGCCCGGCAAGATCGAGGTCCGCTGCCGCGCCCAGCGTGATGTCACCCGTGGCCTTGGCGGTGAGCCGGCCCGAAGCCAGCAGCACCGTGCTGTCCAGCATGATGTCCTTGGCCTGCAACGACAGCTCCGCGCCAAGCGCGGCGTTGTCGCCCGGTGTCGCCGTGGCGCCGTGCAGGGTCAGCGCGCCACCGGTGCGCACCGCCAACTGTGCGGCGGCCGCGCCGGTCAGCAGCGGGGTGGCGATGTCCAGTGCGCCGCCACTGTACTGCCAGCCCTGCCCGGTCACGTAGTCGCCCTGTTGCTGATACACATCCAGGCTGCCCTTGCCCGAGAACACCACGCGGTCGCTGGCCTGCAGGTTGACCGACGAGAACCCGAGCAGCTGGCGGGCGGCGCTCGACGCCGACGGGCGGCGGGTGAACGCCGCAGAACCGAATTCGATGGTGGAGGCGATGATGTCGAGCTGCCCGCTGCCCAGTCGGCCGACCATTGCCGCGCCCTGCGGCGCGCTCGCTTCGCTGCCGATGCGCTGACCAGTGGCCAGCGCGCCGTCCCAGAGCAGCGTATCCGCCACGATGCGCGCGCGGTCCTCGGCATTGCCATAGCCATGGATGGCCGGTGCGCCCAGCACCAGCTGCTTCAGCCGGCTGACGCCGGTGGCGGCATCGCGGGTATCCAGGTCCACGCTCCCGATCACGTTGATCGCATCGCGTGCGCTCAGGCTGAGCGTTTCCAGTGCGGGGGCCTGGGTGGCGGTGTTGCCCTGCAGGAGCTGCTGCAGCACCTGTTGATTGAGCGCCAGGCCGGGCGGCAGGCCGCCATTGGCGGCGAAGTCACGCAGCGCATCGGTCTGGCCAAGGTTGATCGCCGACACCGCCAGCCCGAGGCGGCGGGTGCCATAACTGGCGTTGTCATCAATCTCCAGTCGGCCGTCCGTAGCGGACATGATGCTGCCCTCGGAGACCACCAGCGCCTGCCCGCTGCACGAAACGCTCAGGCAGGTGCCCAGACGGATGTCCACAGTGGCCTGGCCCGACGTCGGCAGCAGGTTGACCTCGCCGTTCGACACGGCGAACACGGCCGAATTCATGCCTTGGTAGAAGTAGCCGTCGGTGGCATCGAAGGACGCCGCACCTTCACCCAGTGTACTCAGCGTTGCGCCCTGTTCCACGATGATGCCTTCGCCCCCGGGCCGCGCGGTCAGCACCAGTTCCGGCGCGCGCAGTGCGGCTCCCTCTCGCACACGGACCGTGTCGGTGGTCGCCGTAATATTGAAGGCAGGTTCGAGCAGCGCGCCCATATTGAAGTCGCCGCCCAGCACCATCCGGGCAGGGTTCAAGGCATTCAATGCCTCCGCCTCCAGCACGGCGCCGGTTGCGCCTTCTACAGCGGACGTTCCTGCGCCCACAATGTCCAGCGTTCCGCCGGTCGTGGTCACCACCACGCTGCCCGCGTAGCCCGTGCTTCCGGCTGCGTCGAACCGGGTTTCGCCTGCCACCTGCAGTGCGCTGACGCCGTTTCGGCCGGCATCGGGGCTGAGCGCCAGTTTCAGCCGCCCCGCATCCACGGTCTGCATGCCACGCGGCACGCCCACGCGCGCCGCGTCGCTGGCCACGAAGCTGTTGTAGCTCGTTTCGTTGTAGCCCGAATGGCGGCGCACCACGTCGGCGGGCGTGATCAGCAGATCGGTCAGCAGGGGCGATATCGCACCGCCCAGCCCGCTCCCCTGCTGCCCTGCCACCCGCCAGGAGCCGGTGCCCGTCGCCACGGCACCGGCAACGCCGGTGACGCCGGAGCCGCCCAGTTCCACCCGGAACGCCCCGGGCTGCAGCGCGTACACCGCCGGCAACAACGTGTAGGTGCCCGCGGCAAGGCCGGGGACACCCGCCGGCACCACGATGCGCTGACCGATCGCGGGGTCGGCGCTTCCCTGCGCCATCCCCGCCGGCGCGGCGCTGCCGGTGTAGCTCGGCACGATCGCGTACACCGGATTGCCTGACGCACTGAACGCATACGCCGGGTTGGCGTCCGCCAGCGCGTGGCGCAGGATGTCCACCGAACCACCGCGCCCGCTCACGTGCGCCGCACCGGTCAGTTCACCGCCGCCGGAAAGGTCCAGCAAGGCACCGGCGTCGATCGACGTCTGCGCCGCGTCGAACGTGATGCCGATGGGCTCCACAGTGGAGCCTATCCGGCCGCCGATCACCTGCGGCGAAACGAGCGCACCATCGACGTACCACTGCAGCCCATCGACGGTGCCGCCGTAGGGCAGCGACAGCCCCGCCGCACTGGTGGAGGTGATGCTGCCAGCGAGCAGGCGTACCTGTGCCCCTTCCGCCTGGGTGCTGGTGCCGCCCAGGCGCAGCGCGCCGAGCGGCGCGCGCACAATGCCGCCCTGCTCGATGGTGGGCCCGACCAGGCTGAGGGTGCCGAACACCGAATGCGGCAGCGGTGCCGTGCTGCCTTCGGACCGCGCGATGCGCAGCACCGCCTCCGGATTCGCCCAGGTCCAGAAGCCATCGCTACCCACCCGGTTGGGGTCCAGTCCCACGGCAATGCCCGCACGCGCACCGGTGGTGGGATAGATCTGCGCGGCGGTGATCTCCAGTGCCTTCGGCGCTGCCAGCTGTGTGAACCCACTGGCGCCAATCGTGCTTCCGGCCAGCAGGCGCAGGTCGCCGCTGCTGTGCAGATTGACCTGGTCGAAGCCGGCCACGTTGACCACGTCGCGCACATCGATCAGCGCGGCATTGGCCTGCAGGCGATGATCGTTCTTCGTGTCCAGCGGTGCGGCCACGGAACGTTTCAGGTTCTCACCGCCGATGATCCGCCAGGTCGCCTGTGCGAGGCGAAGATACGGCGCCGACAGCATCAGCGTGCGCTGCGCCTCGGTGCCCGGTACGAACCCGATGCTGCCATGCAGGCGCAGGCTTCCGCCCATGGAGAGGTCCAGACTGTCATCCGCACGCACGTCGCCGAACAGCGACAGGTGGTCGAAGCCGCCCTGTTCGATCTGTTCCACGCTCAGATAGCCGTGTCCATAGCGGGGAACGCGCGTATCCGACGCATCCTCCCGCGCTTGCCCCAGGCCCAGCGTGCGCGCCACCAGCACCGCGTCAATGGCTGTGCTTGCGTACGTAGCGCCACCGAACGCGATGCCGAGCGTGCCGCCCTCGGCACCACTGCCGCCCGCGGCGGCCTCCAGGGTGCCGTTGAGGTACAGCGCATCCGCCGAACGCAGCACGATGCTGCCGCCGTTGGTATCCACCTGCTGCTCGCCGCGCCCCTGCACCTGCAGCCGCTCGGTCGCTCCCGAGGCAAGCAGGCGTGCGCCGGTGTCCACGACCACGAAGGCATCCACCGGATCGACCACCGCGTTGCGCGCTTCCCAGTCGAGCTCGCCGCCAATGCTGATGCTGCCGCCGGCATGCACGATGCCCTGGCGCCGCCCGCTGGCGTCGGTGCCCACGAAGCTGTCCGCGCTGGCATCGAGCACGGCCCCGTCACCGATCCGCCAGGTGCGGGTACCCGGCACCCCGTCGAACAGCGTGGACGGATTGCGGGTACCGTTGATGGAAATCTGTCCGCTGCGTGCCTGCAGCGTGCCGTCCACGGTGATGTTGCCGCCCGCACGCAGCGCGATGGACTGACCGCTGTCCACTCCGACCAGCGCGCCGTCGCCAATGCGCAGGTCGCCGCCGTGGAACGCGCGCTCCGAGCGCAGTGTCAGGTTCGCGCCGTCGCGCTGGATGACTGCGCCCGTGGCCAGATCCATCTGGTACTGCGGCGCCAGCCACGCTTCGAGCGCTGCATCGCGGTCAGTGGCGGACAGAGCCCCGGCGGTTGGCCGCAGTGTCGGGCGCACCACCTGCAGCTGCGCGTCATCGGCAACATCCAGTGCACGGTGGCCATTGATGTCATAGGACGCGAAGCCGCTGGCGAACACGGCGCCATCCAGGTCCAGGCCATCCGTCGCGGGCTCGCCCCCGATCCGCACCTGGCCGCCGGTCTCCAGTGTGAAACGGCCGCTGTCGGTGACGCCGAGCGCACTGAAAGTGGCGCCTTCGCCGAGCGTGACGCGGCCGGAGCCATCGCTGGCCACACGCGCGTCGTCGGCGCGCAACAGCACGCTGCCGCCCTTGCCGCCGCGCATGTCGCCACCTACCGTCACCCGCCCACCCGCATCCACCAGAAGCTGGCTGCCCGCGCCCAACTGCACGTCGTGGCTGCTTTCCAGCTGCACCGTGCCGCCGTCGATCCAGGCGGCACGGGCGGTCGCCTCGGGCTGCATCAGCGCATTGGTCCAGGTGCCGCTCAGGTCGATGCGGGCGTTGTCGCCCACGACCACGCCACCGCGTCCCTCACGGAGCAGCGCCTGCGGTGTGCCCTGCACGTTCAACAGATTGCCGGCCAGCAGCGAACCGCCGTGGGCCGCGATATCGCCGTCGATCTCCACGCGGGCGGCGGTAAATGCCAAGGCCGCGCCATCCTGCAGGTGCAGGCTGCCGGCGGTGCGCAGGGTGCCGCTGGTGGTCAGGTCCAGTCGCCCCCACTGCTGCGCACTGAGGGTATCGGCGTCCATCCAGAACGTATTGCGACGGCTCGCCTCCAACGGGGTCTGCAGGCCAGACGCGGCCGGTGTGGCGCGCGTATCGTCCAACCGCACCTCGGTGGCGAATGCACCGTCGCGGCCGCGGGCGCTGTAGCTGCCCAGCAGCAGCGCGGCATTGCGGGCCACCGCCGTCTGCGCCTGCGCGTAACCCTCCTGGCCGACATCCGGGCCACGGTCCTGGCGGACGCCCTGGAAGGTGCCGGTGTCGATATCGCCTTCCAGAACGACCGTCGGCGCGGACAGTGTCAGGCTGCCGGCGTCACGGCCGACGGTATAGCCGTTCTCGACCCGCGTTTCACTGGCGATGAGCGGGTTGCGGAAGCTCTCGGTGACGCCCCAGCGTTCGTGCGCGCTTTCAAAGCCACGGTACACCCCGGCAAACACCATCGCCGCCGGTGCGTCGTCCAGCCGGTACAGTTGGCCATCGTTGCCGCGCAGCCAGGTCTGGTGGATGGTGCCGGTGGCCACGTCCAGGCTGCCACCGGCCAGGTTGATCCGCGAGCCAGCCTGGGTGATGACCTCGCTGCCGCCCAGCAGCACGCTGCCGCCCTGCGCCGCCCACTCGCCGATGGAATGGCCGTTGGTGCCAAGGTAGCCGCCCACTTCCAGCAGCCCGCCCGCCGCATACCAGCGATCCGCCTCGTAGCCACCGGTTCCGGCGGGCACATGCACCAGCAAGCGGCGATCGATCCACGCGCTGTTGTTGTTGAGGTTGTTGAGCTTGCCGCTGTCGCGGTTGTCCGGGGAGTCGCGCAGTTCATTGCCCTGCACGTTGATCTTGACGTTGTTGCTCTCCATCGAGACCTTGACGCCGGTCGCGCCGGCCACGTCCACGCGCGCGCCATCGGCCAGGAAACTGCGCCCCGCGGCGTCCACCACCACCTGGCCGCCCGTGGCCAGGGTCAGGGACTGTCCTTCAAAGGCGACCGCGCCGCCCGAAACGATCTCGATGCGCGACTGGTCGCGCCGGTCCTGCATGCGCGAAAGGTTGTCGAACGTACCGCTGTTGCTGGTGGCGCGCAGCGGATCCTGCGCCGCCGACTCGGCGATGAGCGCATCGCGCTGGCTGTCCAGCGCGGTGGCCTTGCCGTCGTCCTCGATCAGCACCGCCGTGGTCGACCCTTCCGTCAACGTCACCGAACCGGCGTGGTCGCTGATCGCGTTGAGCAGGTGCACGCTGCCCCGCTGGTTCACGGTGGTGGAGGCCACTGCCACACCGGCCTGCTCCACCGTGCGCCCCGCCAGGGTGATGTCGCCTTCGCGTGCGCGGATCAGGCCCGTGTTGCTGACCTCACCGGCCGTACTGCCCGCGACGAACTGCGGCGCGATCTCATTGCCGCGGGTGGTGGACGCGGTGTTCTGCGCGGTGCCGACGCCACGACGGATCACGAATGCATCGCCGGCGGCAAGCTGGGTCTGGCCCTGCCGCGTCTCGATCTGCCCGGCGTTCTCAACCGTGTGCCCCGCCAGCAGTACATAGCCGCCGCTGCGGGTCGCCGTGGACGGCTCATGGGTCGTGATGCGGGCGCCGCGCTCGACCACCACATCGCCGAGTGCATCGGTCAGCGTGGCATGGGTGTTGTCCGCGCTGTACAGCCCGTTGTCCTTGAACTGTGCATCGCTGATCCGGGCGGCGGCGGCCACCAGGTTGCGCACGTTGACCTGGCTGTTGTTGCCGAACACCACGCCGTTGCGGTTGGTGACGAACACGCTGCCCGGCGCCTTGATCTGACCCAGTATCTGGCTGGGCCGGGCATTCGGGTCGTTGACCCGGTTCAGCACCGCCCAGTCCGCGTTCTGCCCGAAGCTGAGCGTGGTGTTGCCGCCTACGTTGAAGGTTTCCCAGTTCAGGACGGCTTTGTCGGCAGTCTGCTCGATGCTTACTTCGACCCTGCCGTCGGCGCCGGTGCGCTGTATCGCCTCGCGTGCGTTGAGCCAGCCGCGGGTGAGCGGATTCTCATCCACCTTCAGGCCACCCTCGCCCAACCCATCGGCCACTACGTAACCGGCGTTGCGCAGATTCTGGCGGGCCTGCTCCTGCAGGCGCTGCTGCAACGTGATCGCCTGCGCCGCGCTGCCGAGGTTGTCGATGGACTGCTGCAGCTTCTGCCGCGCCGCGTCCTGCTGCTGGGTGGGCTGGCCGAAGTTGACCGGCACTCCATTTGGCATGCGCCCGCTCTGCGCCGCCGCGCCCTGTGCGGCCCCCTTCTCGGCGAACCACGCTGGGCTGAAGGCCTGCTGCGCGGCCGCCGGCACCGTGAGGGAGCTCAAGGCCACGGCGATGGCCCACGCCATCGGGTGATTGCCGAGCGTACGCTGGGAAGCGGCGGTACCGCGCAGGGCGGTCGAATGCAGGTGCGACATCGAAACCTCGTCAACCGGAAGGCCCGCTCGACACGAGCGGTTGCTGAATGGATGTGGCCCCCCAAGGATCTGGCCACGCACCTCTTAGACGGGGGCGGCGGCGCAAAGCCGACAGGGAGTTGGCTTGCCCACCAACGAAAAGAGCGCCGGCATTGCTGCCGGCGCCCTGGGTATCGTTCCTTGATACCTGCCGCTTACGGGCGGCCGATGGTGTTCGGCGAGACGCCGCAGGTGGTGGTGTTGCCCAGGCCGTTGACCGTGCTGGCCAGGACCAGGTTGTTGCGGATCGATTCGCGCCACGCCTGGTTCAGCGGAATGAAGCCATGCGCGCGGACCGCCGTGTCGTTGGTGCCGGCCACGCCCGCGTTGTAGTGGGTGGACAGGAAGGCACGCAGCTGGGCGGTGACCGGGGTGCTCTTGTAGCACTGGCCGACCACGAAGTAGGTGTAGCCGGCAATCGGATAGCCCTTGGACGGGTTGGTGAAGACCGGCGCCCAACGGGACGGGTTGGCCAGCTCATCGGGGGTGCTCGGCGGGGCGACGGTGTCCAGGGTTTCCGACACGTTCACTTCGCTCGGCGAGAAGCCGCGCAGCTTGGCAACCTTGGTGGCGTCTTCCAGGTTCGGGATCACGTCCGGGCCGACATAGCCGATGCGGCCTTCGGCGGCGTACACGGTGGTGTACAGCGAGGTGCCACCGTTGGCCGGAGCGGCGTCGAAGGTGCCCGGCGCCACGTTGCCGACGAACAGGTTCTTGAAGGTGGACTGCACCGAGAACTTGCCGTCCTTCAGCGTGCTGGCCGACAGGTTTTCGTTCTCGCAGACCGTGGTCAGGAAGCGGGTCAGCAGCTCGCTGGTGCCGCTGCTTTCATTACGGTACACAACGCGCAGGTTGCCGGTACGGCCGCTGCCTGCAACCTGATCCCAGGTGGTGTACTGGCCGGAGAAGATGCGGCACAGGTCGGCGTCGGCGATGTTCAGCGCGGCACCGGCCTTGTTGAACGGAATGGTGACCGAGGTCGCCACCGACGGGAACTGCAGCAGCGGGCCGTAACGGTTCGCGTCACCGGCCACGTTGTAGGTGCTGTTGTAGATCGCGCGCTCGCTGCCGGCGGTCGGGACCAGGGCGGGGCCGCCGCTGAGGACCGAGTCGCTGCCGATGAAATGCACGGTGCCGGTGGCGCTGAACAGTGCCGAGTTGTTGGTCAGGAACGCGCTCTTGCCGGTGCCCGAGCCGGTCACGGCGTAGCTGAAGTTGGCCGGCAGGATGCTGTCCGACGAACCCTTGTACAGGTCGGCCGGCAGCGAGGCGCCACCGCCGGTCACGGCGACCTGGGCCGAGGCAACGCCGGCGACGGACATCAGAGCGGTGGCAACCACCGCGGCGAGGATCTTGTACTTGCTCATGGTCTTCTCCAGAAGGGTTCTACTACGAAGTTGAAACACCGAGGGAGGAACGATCACTGCACCTGCTGCCGCCGGGGACCTCCCAGTCCTCGCTGCGACGACGTAGGTGATGCTCGGCGCGTGCGATGACAGCGCGCTTAAGAAAGGTGTGGAACTCGCTGTAATACTCTGGAGAACGGTGTGGAGAACTCAGTTGACCAGCTGGTTCATTTCCATGATCGGCATCAGCACCGCGAGCACGATGGTGAGCACCACGCCACCCATCACCAGGATCATCGCCGGTTCGAGCAATGCAGTGAGCGCCATCGCGCGACGCTCGATCTCGCGCGAGATGGTCTGCGCCGCGCGCTCCAGCAACGGTGCAAGCGCACCGGTCTTCTCGCCGCTGGCAACCAGATGTACGAGGATCGGCGGGTATACCTTCTGCACCTTCAATGCCGCCCCCAGCCCCACGCCCTCGCGCACACGCGCCGCCACGTCGTCCGCACAGCGTGCAAGCAGCGCATTGCCCAGCGTCTGCCGCGCCGCGTCGAGTGCACGCAGCAGCGGCACGCCCGCGTCGATGAGAATCGCGAGCGTGGAGGCAAAGCGGGCACTGTTTACGCCGATCACGAAACGGCCGAGCATCGGCACGCGCAGCAGGCCGGTATCCCAGCGCAGGCGGAATGCGGGGCGGCGCAACGCCAGCCGCCACCCCACCACGGCAGCCGCAACACCCAGCCCCACCCAGATGCCCCACTCGCGCACGAATGCACTGGCTTCCAGCATCACCCGTGTGAGCAGCGGCAGCGTCTGCCGCGCCTGCACGAACGCGGTGACCACCTGCGGCACCACATAGCTGAGCAGGAAGATCACGATCGCCACCGACACCAGGCTGATCGCGCCGGGATAGATGAAGGCGGTGATGACCTTGGCCTGCAGCGCATTGCGATCCTCGATGTAGTCGGCCAAGCGCTCCATCACCTGGCCCAGGTCACCGGAGTCCTCGCCCGCACCGACCAACGCGCGATAGATGGCCGGGAAGTCGCGCGGGCGGCTGGCCAGCGCCGTGGTCAGCCGCTGGCCGCTGCGTACGTCCGCACGCACCGCCGTCAGCGCCTGCACCACGTGTGCCTGCTCGGCCTGTTCGATCACCGCGCTGAGCGCGGCCTCCAGCGGCAGGCGCGCGGCCAGCAGGCTGGACAGCTGCCGGGTGGCCCACGCCAGCTCCGTTGCACTGAGCGCGCGGCGCC
>NZ_JBOHXV010000040.1:0-41410 GCF_050737075.1 Stenotrophomonas sp. | reverse complement strand
GCGACAACCTGTCCGAGGGCACGGTCGGGGCGCGGATCGAAGTGGCCGAATCCGCCGCCGCGCCGGCAGCGGCTCCGGCTCCCGCAGCCGCGCCGGCCAAGGCCGCTGCGGCGGCCGCCCCGGCCCCCCCGGCCCCGGCCACCCAGAGCGCCCCCGCCGCTGCGCCGGCCGCTGCCGGTGGTGGCCCGGTGGAAGCGCTGGTGCCCGACATCGGCGACTACACCGACATCCCGGTCATCGAAGTGCTGGTTGCCGTAGGCGACACGGTCAAGAAGGACCAGGGCCTGGTAACCCTCGAGTCGGACAAGGCCACGATGGAAGTGCCGTCGTCGGTCGCCGGCGTGGTCAAGGAAATCAAGGTCAAGGTCGGCGACACCCTGTCGCAGGGCAAGGTGGTTGCCATCATCGAGGCCGAGGGCGCTGCTGCGCCGGCCCCGACCCAGGCCGCCGCGGCGGCTGCCCCGGCCGCTGCTGAAACCGGCACCAAGGTGGAACCGGTCGCCGTGCCGGCCCAGCCGGACAAGCTGGCGGCGCGCGAGATCGCCAGCGCCCCCTCGGCCGGCGCGCCGAGCAGCCCGCCGGTACAGTTCAACGCCGACAGCGTGCTGCCGTCCAAGGTGCCGTACGCCACCCCGGCGGTGCGCGTGTTCGCCCGCGAGCTGGGCGTGGACCTCAACCGGCTGACCGGCACCGAGAAGGGTGGCCGCATCACCAAGGCCGACGTGCAGAAGTTCGTCAAGTCGGCGCTGACCGGCGGTGCTGCCGCAAGTGCGGGTGGCCCGGTCGCTGCCGGCGGCGGGCTCAATCTGCTGCCCTGGCCGAAGGTCGATTTCAGCAAGTTCGGCGAAGTCGAGACCCAGCCGCTGTCGCGCATCAAGAAGATTTCCGGTGCCAACCTGGCGCGCAACTGGGCCATGATCCCGCACGTCACCCAGTTCGAGCAGGCCGACATCACCGACCTGGAAGGCCTGCGCGTGGCGCTGAACAAGGAAAACGAGAAGGCCGGCATCAAGCTGACCATGCTCGCCTTCCTGATCAAGGCCAGCGCCGCGGCGCTGAAGCAGTTCCCGGAATTCAACGCATCGCTGGATGCGGCCGGTGAAAACCTGACCCTGAAGAAGTACTTCAACATCGGGTTCGCCGCCGATACGCCGAACGGCCTGGTCGTTCCGGTGATCCGCGACGTGGACAAGAAGGGCGTGGTGCAGATCGCGCAGGAAACCGGCGAGCTGGCCAAAAAGGCGCGCGACGGCAAGCTGGGCCCGGCCGACATGAGCGGCGGCTGCTTCTCGATCAGCTCGCTGGGTGGCATCGGTGGCACCGCGTTCACCCCGATCGTCAACGCGCCTGAAGTGGCCATCCTCGGTGTGTCCAAGTCCTCGATCCAGCCGGTCTGGAACGGCAAGGAATTCGCCCCGAAGCTGATGCTGCCGCTGTCGCTGAGCTACGACCACCGTGTGATCGACGGCGCGCTGGCCGCCCGTTTCACCACGTACCTGTCGCAGGTGCTGGCCGACATGCGGCGCGTGCTGCTGTGAGGCAGCGCCCGGCGGTCATTGCGGTTCTGTTGGCCGCGTTGGTCGTTGCGCCCGGCGCGTCTGCGGCGTGCACCACCGCGCTCGGGCACGGCTGGCCGCCGGCCGTGGGCAACTACGGCACCGCCGTGGAGACCCTGTTCGAAGGCAAGGCCACGCCGGCGCTGTCGCTGGTGGTCCTGCCCACCGGCGGGGTGGAAAGCGGCGTGGCGCTGCTGCCCGGTACCCAGGACGGGGAATGGACGCTGCGCTACAGCAAGGCCGACAAGCGCGTGTACAACTGGAACAACAGTGCCCGCAGCGGTGGTCTTGAGCTGCGCGTGGACCAGGAACCGGACCAGTACCAGGTGTCCATCCCGGCCGAGCTGGCGCAGCGCCTCGTGCGCAGCTGGCGCGCCGCCCTCGATTCGGCCGTGCCGGGCGAGCGCAAGGCGCCGGTGGGTGATGGCGAGGTGCTGTCCTTCCAGGTGGACGGCGAGCGCTACAGCGGTCCGCGCTGGGAGTGCGGGGCCGGCAAGCTGATGATGAAACAGGTGGCGCTGCTGATCGAAGCCAGCGACACCAAGGAAAAGAAGCTCGACCGTCGCTGGAAGGATCTGGACGAGTCGCTCGACGAACTGCAGCAACTGCTCGGCGGCACTGCCAGCTGAGCACCAGGAGAACACGAATGGCCGCTATTGAAATCAAGGTTCCCGACATCGGCGATTACAGCGGTGTCCCGGTGATCGAACTGCTGGTCGCCGTGGGTGACACGGTGAAGAAGGACCAGGGTCTGGTCACGCTGGAATCGGACAAGGCAACGCTGGAAGTGCCGTCCTCGGCAGCGGGCGTGGTCAAGGAAATCAAGGTCAAGCTCGGCGACACCCTCTCCGAAGGCGACGTCGTGCTGCTGCTGGAGGCCGAAGGTGAGGCCGCCGCGCCGGCCGCGCCGGCCAAGGCAGAGGCGCCCAAGGTCGATGTTCCGGCCAGCAAGCCGCCGGTGACTCCGTCGCATCGCGCCCCGGCCGAGCCGGCGGCGCCGCAGCCGGCGCTGTCGACGGGCAAGCCGGCCGACATCGAGTGCGCCATGGTGGTATTGGGCGCGGGCCCGGGCGGTTACACCGCCGCGTTCCGCTCGGCCGACCTGGGCGTGGACACGGTGCTGATCGAACGCTACGCCAGCCTCGGCGGCGTGTGCCTCAACGTGGGCTGCATCCCGTCCAAGGCGCTGCTGCATGCGGCCGCGGTGATCGACGAAGTCGCGCATGCCGGTGATTTCGGCGTGGAATTCGGCGCGCCGAAGATCACCCTGGACAAGCTGCGCGGCTACAAGGAAAAGGTGGTCACCCAGCTGACCAAGGGCCTGGCCGGCATGGCCAAGCAGCGCAAGGTGCGCACGGTGCAGGGCGTGGCCACGTTCGTTTCGGCCAATGAGCTGGAGATCGTCGGCGACGACGGCAAGACCCAGCTGCTGCGGTTCCAGCAGTGCATCATCGCGGCCGGTTCGCAGGCGGTGAAGCTGCCGAACTTCCCGTGGGACGACAAGCGCGTGATGGATTCCACCGACGCGCTGGAGCTGGCCGACATCCCCGGCTCGCTGCTGGTGGTGGGCGGCGGCATCATCGGCCTGGAAATGGCCACGGTGTACGCGGCACTGGGCAGCAAGGTCACCGTGGTCGAGTTCATGGACCAGCTGATGCCGGGCGCCGACAAGGATCTGGTCAAGCCGCTGGCGGACCGCCTGAAGAAGCAGGGCGTCGAGGTCCACCTGAAGACCAAGGCGTCCGGCGTGAGCGCGGACAAGAAGGGCATCACGGTGACCTTCGAAGCCGCCGCCGAAGGCGAGAAGCCTGGCCTGGAGCAGGGCACCTTCGACCGCGTGCTGGTGGCCGTGGGCCGTTCGCCGAACGGCAAGAAGATCGGTGCCGAAAAGGCCGGCGTGGGCGTCACCGAGCGTGGCTTCATTCCGGTGGACCGGCAGATGCGCACCAACGTGCCGCACATCTTCGCCATCGGCGACATCGTCGGCAACCCGATGCTGGCCCACAAGGCCACGCACGAAGGCAAGCTGGCGGCGGAAGTGGCGTCGGGTGAGAAGAAGGAGTGGGTGGCGCGGGTGATTCCGTCGGTGGCCTACACCAACCCGGAAATCGCTTGGGTCGGCGTGACCGAGACCGAAGCCAAGGCGCAGGGCCTGAAGGTCGGCGTGGCCAAGTTCCCGTGGGCCGCGAGCGGCCGTGCGATCGGCATCGGTCGTACCGAAGGCTTCACCAAGCTGATCTTCGACGAAGAAACCCACCGCATCATCGGCGGCGCGATCGTCGGCGTGCACGCGGGTGACCTGCTGGCCGAGATCGGCCTGGCGATCGAGATGGGCGCGGAAGCCGAGGACATCGGCCACACCATCCACGCCCACCCGACGCTCAGCGAATCGGTGGCGATGGCCGCGGAGATCTACGACGGCACCATCACCGATCTGTACATGCCGAAAAAAAAATGACGGTAGGTCACGACCGTTGGTCGTGACACCGATTCAAACAAAAAACCCGGCGAACGCCGGGTTTTTCGTGCGGTAAAACACGCCCAACGGGCGCTGGATCAGAACGAAACGCTGATGCCTGCCACCGGGCCCTTGAACTCCTGCTTCAGGCCGATGGTGCCATCGCTGCCGGTCTGGTCCACGTCCAGCTTGAACCAGTCGTAGCCGGCGAAGAGGCCGAAGTTCTCGGTGAGCTTGTAATCCACGATCACGTTGGCGCGGGTCAGGTCGCCGTCGTAGTCGTCGAAGTTGCCCCACTTGGTGTTGAGGTACTGGCCCTGCGCGGTGATCATCCACTTCTCGGACGGGGTGATGGTGAAGCGTGCACCCACCACCGGCGCGACGCCGTCGGCCTTCTCGTCCAGGAAGGTGCCTTCATACACGGTGCCCAGGTCGGCGTAGGCCTTGGTGCTCACCTTGGCGTATTCCGCACCCAGCTGCAGGCCCAGGTCGAACTTCTCGGTGTCCACCACGGAGTAGTCGTACACCAGGCTGGCCACCTGGTACTTCAGCTCGCCCTTGACGAAGCTGCCGGCCGGCACGGTTTCGCCGCCGAAGCTGATGCCGTCATTGAGCGTCTCGCGGCGGTCCTTGTCGTACTTGAAGTAGTTGAACAGCAGGCGCTGGCGGTCGCTGATCCGGAACAGGCCGTCAATGCGCGGCTCCCACTCCTTGCCGCCCAGGCCGAAATCCTCGGAGAAGCCCACATCCTGGCCCAGCACCGTGGTGTTGCCGCGGATGGTGTTGTCCGAGTCGATGTTCATGGCGCCCAGGCGCAGCGCGAAGCGGTCGTCGCCTTCGGCGGCGCTCGCGGACATGGCGTGGGTGAGGGAGGCCATGGCCAGCGGCAGGGCGAGCAGGGAAAGCAGGCGCATCGTTCTATCCTTGGAGGGATTCAGTGAAGTGGAATCACTTTGACGAGCGCGGCGTCCACCATTCGTGAACGTATGGTGCAGGGGGTGTGTACCGTTCATCGGGCGAAAGTGCCCGTTCGGTTCCCCTGGTGGCCGGTATGCGGCGCAATTGCGTTGCCGGGCGGACCAGTGCGGGTCTCTCGGCGAGGGCGCAGGCCAGCCCAAAAAAAGGCGGCCCCGGAGAGAGAGCTTCGGGGCCACCCGGTACCGGCCTGCTTCAGGGGCGTCGACGAGGATCGAATTGGCAGGCCCGATGCTATGACCGGGCCCCACGACCAAAGTTCAATATGGTGCGATGCGACATGAATTGGGGCCCGCGCGGCGGGGCTCGATCGGCCGCAAGGGCCAAAATCTTTGGCGATGCAGCAACTTGCGTCATCCGGGATGAACAGGCAGCGGTTGTCTCGCAAATTGTCCCGTTGCTATAATTCGGGGGCTCGACGAGGCAATAGTGTTTGCGGCCTCGGCCATTCTCTCCATTAACATGCAGGACATTCGTGTGCTGAACTCCGTTGAAGCGGGTCGGCGACTGATGCTGCGCGCCGCGGTCTACCCGCTGGTCGCAGTGGCTGTCCTGGCCTTGGTCCTCCTGCTGATGGCAGGCCCGAAGGCCGCCCTCGGGGCGCTGGCCTCGGGCGTCGCGGTCACGGCAGGGGGCTGGTTCGTGGCGCGGATGGGGCTGGACGGACGCGTGCGCCCGGCCGGTTCAGCCTTGTTGAGGCTGGTCCTCGGCATGGCGGCAAAGCTGGCACTGCTTATTGTTGTGCTGGTGGTGAGCATCCTGGTCTTCAAGCTGCCTGGTCTGGCGCTGCTGGCAGGAATCATCATAGGACTGACCTTCCAGGCCTTGGCTCTGGCCAGGCACTGATCCACATTCATTTTTAACTCTAAGGTTCCGGACACATGGCAGGCGAGGCGCTTACACCCACCTCCTACATCCAACATCACCTGCACAACCTGACCTTCCATATGCAGGAAGGCGGTTTCTGGGCGATCCATGTCGACACCATTGTGACTTCGGTCGCCATGGGTTTGTTGATGGTGTTTGGCTTCTGGCTGGCCACCCGCAAGGCCACCGCCGGCGTGCCGGGCAAGTGGCAGGCGTTCGTGGAGATCTGCCTGGAGTTCGTTGACCGCCAGGCCAAGGACACCTATCACGGCACCAGCAAGCTGGTGACCCCGATCGCGATCACGATCTTCTTCTGGATCCTCCTGATGAACCTCATCAAGATGATCCCGGCCGATTTCATCGCCCTGCCGCTCGAAGCGCTGGGCGTGCCGTACTGGAAGCCGGTGCCGACCGCCGACGTCAATGCCACCCTGGGCATGTCGATCAGCGTGTTCTTCCTGATGCTGTTCTTCGCACTTCGCGCCAAGGGCCTGGGTGGGTTCACCAAGGAATTCCTGACCGCGCCGTTCGGCAAGTGGATGATGCCGTTCAACCTGATCCTCAACATCGTCGAGTGGCTCAGCAAGCCGATCTCGCTGGCGATGCGACTGTTCGGCAACATGTTCGGCGGCGAAATCGTCTTCCTGCTGATCTGGGTGCTGGGCAGCGCGGGTATTGCCGGCGCCATCGCAGGCGGTGCATTCGGCCTGGGCTGGATGCTGTTCCATCTGCTGGTGATTCCGCTGCAGGCCTTCATCTTCATGATGTTGTCCATCGTGTACCTGAGCCTGTCGGAAGACGCTCACTGAGTTTTCGCTTCACCCTTCATCCGTTTGTTTCTAAACCCTTAGCTATTCAAAGTTCCAGGAGAAAACCATGTACCTCGCCGTCCTGACCAACCTCGCCCAAGTCCAGAGCTCCACCGTCCTCGCCGTCGGCATCATGATCGGCCTGGCCGCGCTCGGTGCCGGTCTTGGTCTGGCCATCATGTCCGGTAAGTTCCTGGAATCGGCTGCCCGCCAGCCGGAACTGATTCCGGTCCTGCAGGTCCGCATGTTCATCACCGCCGGCCTGATCGACGCCGCGTTCATCATCTCGGTCGCCGTCGGCCTGCTGCTGGCCTTCGCCAACCCGACCATCGGCGAGTTCGTTGCACGTCTGCCGGCCGTTGCTGGCTGATCCAGCAACAGCGAAACGATCAGGCGCCCCGTGCGCCTGATCGCGGATGAAGGATCGGATGCGCCGCCACGGCGGCCCATCCACCCCGTCACCCCCGATTGAGCGAACCCCATGGATATCGGCTTTACCCTCGTTGCCCAGGCACTGGCTTTTGCCGGTCTGATCTGGATCATCGCGACCAAGATCTGGCCGCCGCTGATGAATGCCATCGAAGAGCGCCAGCAGAAGATCGCTGAAGGCCTCGCCGCTGCCGACCGCAGCCAGAAGGATCTGGCCCAGGCGCAGGAAAAGGTCAACGAAGCACTGAAGGACGCGCGCACCAAGGCCAACGAGATCATCGATCAGGCCCATGCCCGCGCCAACCAGATCGTTGATGCTGCCAAGAATGAAGCCATCGTCGAAGCGAACCGCCAGAAAGACCTGGCCCACGCCGAGATCGAGGCTGCCGCCAACCGTGCCCGTGAAGATCTGCGCAAGCAGGTGTCCGCGCTGGCCGTGAGCGGTGCCGAAAAGCTGCTCAAGCGCGAAATCGACGCCAACGCCCACAAGGCGCTGCTCGACGAGCTGGCATCGGAGATCTGATCGATGAGCCAGGCCCTCACGCTTGCACGCCCGTATGCCCGCGCCGCGTTCGCGACCGCGCGCGACGAAGGCACGTTCGCGCCGTGGTCGGACGCGCTTGCGTTCTCCGCCCACGTAGCCGCCGATCCGCGCGTGTCGGCCCTGCTGTCGAACCCGGAGCTGGGCCGTGACGATGCCGTCGCGCTGCTGGCCCCGGAAACGGCGGGCGAGTCGTTCGGTCGCTTCCTGGCCATCCTGGCCGAAGCGCACCGTCTGCCGCTGCTGCCGGAAATCGCAGGCATGTACGACCAGCTTCGCGCCGAAGCCGAACACGTGGTGAAAGCCACGGTGACCTCGGCCGCCGAGCTGTCTTCCGCTGAGCTGGACGCCATCAAGGCCGCGCTGCGCAAGCGCTTCGGCCAAGAAGTCGACGTCACCACCGCCATCGATGCGTCGCTGATCGGCGGTGCGGTGATCGATGCTGGCGACGTGGTGATCGATGGCTCGCTCAAGGGCAAGCTGTCGCGCCTGCAGACCGCGCTCGCTAACTGAATTCATTTAACGTCCGGCCTAACCGCCGGCACTAGGACTTGACGATGGCAACCACGCTCAACCCCTCCGAAATCAGCGAACTGATCAAGAACCGCATCGAGAAGGTCAAGCTGGCCGCGGAATCGCGCAACGAAGGCACCGTGACCAGCGTGTCCGACGGCATCGTGCGCATCTTCGGTCTGGCCGACGTGATGCAGGGCGAAATGATCGAACTGCCGAACAACACCTTCGCCCTGGCCCTGAACCTGGAGCGCGACTCGGTCGGCGCCGTGGTCCTGGGTGACTACCAGCAGCTGCGCGAAGGTGATGTCGCCAAGACCACCGGCCGCATCCTGGAAGTGCCGGTCGGTCCGGAAATGCTGGGCCGCGTGGTCAACGCGCTCGGCGAGCCGATCGACGGCAAGGGCCCGATCGCCGCACAGGCCACCGCGCCGGTGGAGCGCGTTGCCCCGGGCGTGATCTGGCGCAAGTCGGTCGACCAGCCGGTGCAGACCGGTTACAAGTCGGTCGACTCCATGATCCCGATCGGCCGCGGCCAGCGCGAGCTGGTCATCGGTGACCGCCAGACCGGCAAGACCGCCCTGGCCATCGATGCGGTGATCAACCAGAAGAGCACCGGCATCAAGTGCGTGTACGTCGCGATCGGCCAGAAGGCCTCGACCGTGGCCAACATCGTGCGCAAGCTGGAAGAGAACGGCGCCCTGGCCCACACCGTGGTGGTTGCTGCGACCGCGTCCGAATCGGCCGCGATGCAGTACATCAGCGCCTACTCGGGCTGCACCATGGGTGAGTACTTCATGGACCGCGGCGAAGACGCCCTGATCGTGTACGACGATCTGTCCAAGCAGGCCGTTGCCTACCGCCAGATCTCGCTGCTGCTGAAGCGTCCGCCGGGCCGTGAAGCCTACCCGGGTGACGTGTTCTACCTGCACTCCCGCCTGCTCGAGCGCGCAGCCCGCGTCTCGGAAGAGTATGTGGAGAAGTTCACCAACGGTGCCGTCAAGGGCAAGACCGGCTCGCTCACCGCGCTGCCGATCATCGAAACCCAGGCCGGTGACGTCTCGGCATTCGTGCCGACCAACGTGATCTCGATCACCGACGGCCAGATCTTCCTGGAAACCGATCTGTTCAACTCGGGCATCCGCCCGGCCGTGAACGCCGGTATCTCGGTGTCGCGCGTCGGTGGTGCGGCCCAGACCAAGATCATCAAGAAGCTGTCGGGCGGCATCCGCATCTCGCTGGCCCAGTACCGTGAGCTGGCCGCGTTCGCGCAGTTCGCTTCCGACCTGGACGAAGCCACCCGCAAGCAGCTCGAGCGCGGTCAGCGCGTCACCGAGCTGATGAAGCAGAAGCAGTACGCGCCGATGTCGATCGCCAACCAGGCGCTGACCATCTACGCCGTCAACGAGGGTTACCTCGACGACGTGCCGGTCAGCAAGCTGCTGGCGCTGGAAGAGGGCCTGCACGCCCACTTCGCCAACACCCAGGGCGAGCTGATCAACAAGATCAACGCCACCGGCGGTTGGGACAACGACATCGAAGCTGCCTTCAAGCAGGGCATCGCCGAGTTCAAGACCACCGGCAGCTGGTAAGGCGCATGTGCGGCGGGGCCTGGCCCCGTCACACCGTTGAATGCAGCGGGGCAGCGCCCCGCTCTACGGGAATCAAAGATGGCTAGCGGACGCGAAATCAAAACCAAGATCAAGAGCGTGCAGAACACCCGCAAGGTGACCCGCGCGCTTGAAATGGTCTCGGCCTCCAAAATCCGCAAGGCGCAGGAGCGGATGAAGACGTCGCGTCCGTATGCGCAGGCGATGAAGCAGGTGATCGGTCACCTGGCCCAGGCCAGCACCGATTACCAGCATCCGTTCCTGGTCCAGCGTGACGAGGTCAAGCGTGTCGGATACATCGTGATCTCCTCCGATCGCGGTCTGGCCGGCGGCCTGAACAACAACCTGTTCCGCAAGATGCTGGGCGAAGTCCGCCAGTACCAGGAAAAGGGTGCCGAGATCGATGTGGTGACGGTGGGCCAGAAGGCCTCCACCTTCTTCCGCCGGGTCAAGGTCAACATGGTCGGCAGCGTCACCCACATGGGCGATGTTCCGCACCTGGAACAGCTGATCGGCGTGATCAAGGTGATGCTGGATGCGTTCACCGAAGGCAAGGTCGACCGCGTGTACCTGGTCTACAACCGCTTCATCAACACGATGACGCAGAAGGCCAGCTTCGACCAGCTGCTGCCGTTGCCGGCGGCCGAGAAGCAGGTCGCGCACCACGACTGGGACTACCTGTACGAACCCGACGCCGCGACCGTGCTCGAGCACGTGATGACGCGTTACGTCGAGTCGCTGGTGTACCAGGCGGTTCTGGAAAACGTTGCCTCCGAACATGCGGCACGCATGGTGGCGATGAAGTCGGCCAGCGACAACGCGAACAAGCTGATCGGAACCCTGCAGCTCGTCTACAACAAGGCGCGCCAGGCAGCGATCACCCAGGAAATTTCGGAAATCGTCGGCGGCGCGGCAGCAGTCTGACCGCGTTCGTTCAAAGCACACATTTAGAGGATGCAGCAATGAGTCAGGGCAAGATCGTTCAGATCATCGGCGCCGTCGTCGACGTCGAGTTCCCGCGTGAATCGGTGCCGAAGGTGTACCACGCGCTCAAGGTGGACAACACCGAAATCACGCTCGAAGTGCAGCAGCAGCTCGGTGACGGCGTGGTCCGCTGCATCGCGCTGGGCTCCACCGACGGCCTGAAGCGCAACCTGGTTGCCACCAACACCGAACGCGCCATCTCGGTGCCGGTCGGTGCAGGCACCCTGGGCCGCATCATGGACGTGCTGGGCCGTCCGATCGACGAAGCCGGTCCGGTGACCGCCAGCGACACGTGGGAAATCCACCGTGGCGCCCCGTCGTACGAAGACCAGTCCCCGGCCACCGAGCTGCTGGAAACCGGCATCAAGGTCATCGACCTGATGTGCCCGTTCGCCAAGGGCGGCAAGGTCGGCCTGTTCGGCGGCGCCGGCGTCGGCAAGACCGTCAACATGATGGAACTGATCAACAACATCGCCAAGGCGCACAGCGGTCTGTCCGTGTTCGCCGGCGTGGGTGAGCGTACCCGTGAGGGCAACGACTTCTACCACGAGATGAAGGACTCCAACGTCCTGGACAAGGTCGCGATGGTGTACGGCCAGATGAACGAGCCGCCGGGCAACCGCCTGCGCGTCGCGCTGACCGGCCTGACCATGGCCGAGTACTTCCGCGACGAGAAGGACGAAAACGGCAAGGGCAAGGACGTGCTGCTGTTCGTCGACAACATCTACCGCTACACCCTGGCCGGTACCGAAGTGTCGGCACTGCTGGGTCGCATGCCGTCCGCGGTGGGCTACCAGCCGACCCTGGCCGAGGAAATGGGCGTCCTGCAGGAGCGCATCACCTCGACCAAGAATGGCTCGATCACCTCGATCCAGGCCGTCTACGTGCCGGCCGATGACTTGACCGACCCCTCGCCGGCGACCACCTTCGCCCACCTGGATTCGACCGTGACCCTGTCGCGTTCGATCGCCTCGCTGGGTATCTACCCGGCCGTGGATCCGCTGGATTCGACCAGCCGCCAGATGGACCCGCTGGTCATCGGCCACGAGCATTACGACACCGCACAGCGCGTCCAGCAGACCCTGCAGAAGTACAAGGAACTGAAGGACATCATCGCCATCCTGGGCATGGACGAACTGTCCGAAGAAGACAAGCAGGCCGTGACCCGCGCCCGCAAGATCGAGCGCTTCTTCAGCCAGCCGTTCCACGTGGCCGAAGTGTTCACCGGCTCGCCGGGCAAGTACGTGTCGCTGAAGGACACCATCCGTGGCTTCAAGGCCATCGTCGATGGCGAGTACGACCACCTGCCGGAGCAGGCGTTCTACATGGTCGGCAGCATCGAAGAAGCGGTCGAGAAGGCCAAGAAGATGGCTGAGAAGGCCTGATCATGAGCACCATCCGTTGCGACATCGTCAGCGCCGAGCAGGAAATCTTCCGTGGTGAAGCGACTCTGGTCGTGGCCACGGGTGAGCTTGGCGAACTGGGCATCGCGCCCAAGCATGCCCCGCTGATCACCCGGCTCAAGCCGGGCAAGGTGGTGGTCACCCTGCAGACGGGCGAGCAGCTGGACTTCGCCATCTCCGGCGGCATCCTCGAGGTGCAGCCGCAGGTCGTGACCGTGCTGGCCGACACCGCCATCCGCGCGCAGGACATCGACGAAGCCTCGGTCCGCAAGGCCAAGGAAGAAGCCGAGCGCATCCTGGCCAACCGCGGTGAGGCAATGGAAGTGGCCGAGGCACAGCAGAAGCTGGCCGAGGCCGTGGTGCAGCTGCAGGCGCTGGAGCGCCTGCGCAAGACCCTCAAGCACTGAGTTCCAGCGCTACGCTGCATACGACAACGCCGGCTTCTGCCGGCGTTGTTGTTTTCGCGCCCTGGAAAGGCGGCACATTGACGGCAGGCGTTCTAGAATCGCAGCCAACACCGCCGATCACGCTACCGCCCCATGACCCAAGCCCTGCACGTCATCATCCTCGCCGCCGGCGCTGGCAAGCGCATGAAGTCGGTCCTGCCCAAAGTGCTGCAGCCGATTGCCGGCCGCCCGATGCTGGCGCACGTGATCGACACCGCACGCCAGCTTCGGCCTGATGCCATCCACGTGGTGTACGGCCATGGTGGCGAAGCGGTGCGTGCCGCCTTCGCCGATCAGCCGGACCTGCAATGGGCCGAACAGCGCGAGCAGCTCGGCACCGGCCATGCCGTGCAGCAGGCGATGCCGCAGGTGCCCGACGCCGCCACCGTGCTGGTGCTGTATGGCGACGTGCCGCTGATCCGGGTGGATACCCTGCAGCACCTGCTGTCGCAGTCCGGCCGGCTGGCGGTGCTGGTGGCCGACATGGCCAACCCGACCGGCTACGGCCGCATCGTGCGCAATGCCGAAGGCAAGGTGGCCGCCATCGTCGAGCAGAAGGATGCCAACGAGGAACAGCTGGCCATCCGCACCATCAACACCGGCATCATCACCGCCGACTCCACCGCGCTGCGCACCTGGCTGTCGCAGCTGTCCAACAGCAACGCGCAGGGCGAGTACTACCTCACCGACGTGTTCGCCTCGGCGGCGGCGGATTACACCCCGGCCGACATGGCCTTCGTCGCCGACGCGCAGGAGGCCGAGGGCGCCAACGACCCGTGGCAGCTCTCGCAGCTGGAACGTGCCTGGCAGCTGCGCGAGGTACGCGCGCTATGCACGCAGGGCGCGCGCGTGATCGATCCGGCGCGGCTGGATATCCGCGGCACCGTCACGGTGGGCCGTGACGTGCAGATTGATGTCAACGTGATCCTGGAAGGCACCGTGGTGCTGGGCGACGGCGTCAGCATCGGGCCGTTCACCCGGCTCAAGGACGTCACCCTGGCCGCCGGCACCGTGGTCAAGCCGCATTGCGACCTGGAAGGCGTGGTGAGCGAGGGTGCGGCCGATATCGGCCCGTTCGCGCGCCTGCGTCCGGGCACCGTGCTGGCCGAAGGCACGCACGTGGGCAACTTCGTCGAGACCAAGAAGGTGCACCTGGGCGCCGGCAGCAAGGCCAATCACCTCACCTACCTGGGTGACGCGGTGATCGGCAGCAAGGTCAACATCGGCGCGGGCACCATCACCTGCAACTACGACGGCGTGAACAAGTCGCAGACCACCATCGGCGACAACGCCTTCATCGGCTCCAACAGCTCGCTGGTGGCGCCGGTGACGATCGGGCAGGGCGCCACCATCGCGGCCGGTTCGGTCATCACCCGCAATGCGCCCGAGGGCAAGCTCACGGTGGCGCGTGGCCGCCAGGAAACCATCGACGGCTGGAAGCGTCCGGTGAAACGATAACGTGTGACGACCAACGGTCGTCACCTACCATGGTGGGAACCCCGCACCATCGGTAGGTACCCACCGTTGGTGGGTACACATCACACCGGCAGGAAAATCGACACGCACAGCCCGCCTTCGCGGCGGTTCTGCAGTGATACGCGGCCGCCATGTGCCTCGACGATCTCGCGGGTCAGCGCCAGGCCCAACCCGGTGCCGTTGCGCTTGGTCGAATAGAACGGCATCAGCGCGTTCTGCAGCACGGCTTCGTTCATGCCCTTGCCGCGGTCCAGCACCTCCACCCGCAGCCACTGTGGCAGGCGGGTGAGGCGCAGCTCGACGTCATCGTTGGGCGGGTCGGCCTCCGAGCACGCCTCGTGCGCGTTCTTCAGCAGGTTCAGCAGCGCCTGGCCGAGCTGGGCGATGTCCACGCGGCCGTACAGGTCCTCGGGAATGTCGGCCATGCGGAAGGGAATCTGCAGCTGCAGGCCGGTCAGGAACTGCCGCCACTGCACGTTCTGCAGCTGCGGCTGCGGCAGCTTGGCGAAGCGCGCATAGCCGCGGATGAAGCCCTCCAGGTGGCGCGCGCGCTCCTCGATGGTGGCGAAGACTTCTTCGAGGCGTTCGGTCTTGCCGCGCCGGACCAGCTCGCCACCGGAATGCGCCAGCGAGGCGATCGGCGCCAGCGAGTTGTTCAGTTCATGGCTGATCACCCGGATCACCTTCTTCCAGGTCTGCACTTCCTGGCGGCGCAGCTCGGCGGTCAGCAGGCGGATCAGCAGCAGGTCGTGCGGCCGTCCATTGAGATGGAAGTTGCGCCGCGACAGGTGGTAGACCTGTTCGTCATCTTCATCGGCCTCCTCATCGGCGTCACCCGGCCCGCGTACCGCGAACAGGCTGTCGCCGCCGCGCTCGATGGCATCGCGCAGCTCCACCGGCATGGTCTCCAGCACGTTCTGCATGCTCTGGCCTTCCAGCTTCCAGCCGTTGTGCAGCAGCTTGCGTGCGGCCAGGTTGGAGAACATCACGCGCTGGATGCCGTCGCCGCCATTGGCCAGCAGCAGCATCGACACCGGCGTGTTCTGCACCATCGTGTCCAGCAGCAGCTCGCGCTGTACCAGGCCTTGGCGCTGCTCGCGCAGCACGTCGCCGAGTTCGCGGTGCGCCTGCACCAGGTCGCCCAGCTCGTCGTTGCCCGGCCAGTACACGCTGAAGTTGTACTCGCCATCGCGGTAGCTGCTGGTGGTGCCGGCCAGCGCGCGCAGCAGTGAACGTACCGGCGCCGTGGCGCGGCGCAGGGTCCACCACATCAACAGCAGCAGGGCCACGCTGGATACCAGCGTCACCCCCCAGCCATGGTCCAGCCAGAACGCCAGCATCCACGGCCCGGCCGCAGCCAGTGCCAGCACCGGCAGCAGGCGCACGAACAGGCGGAAGGTGAACGAGGTGCGCTTCATTCGCGCGGGATGCCGTAACGGTCCATGCGGCGGTACAGCGCCTGCCGGCTCAACCCCAGTTCCGCCGCCGCCTGGGCAATGATGCCGTGGCTGTGCGACAGCGCCGATTCGATGCGGCTGCGGTCCGGGTCGACCACGGGCGCTGCGGCACGCGGCGCGGAGGCGCGCGGCAGGTTGAGGTCGGCGACCTCGATACGAGGCCCCTGTGCGAGCAGCCCGGCGCGCTGGATCACATTGCGCAGCTCACGCACGTTGCCCGGCCACGCGTGGCGTTGCAGCGCAGTGGCGGCGGCGTTGGACAGCGGCTTGCCGTCGCCGAGGAAGCGTTCGGCCAGCGGCAGGATGTCGCCCGGGCGCTCGGCCAGCGGCGGCAACGCCAGCTCAACGGTGTTGAGGCGGTAATACAGGTCTTCGCGGAAGTGGCCATCGCGGATCATCGCCGGCAGGTCGGCGTTGGTCGCGCTGATCACGCGCACCCGGACCTGGCGCTCGCGGTTGGAACCAAGCCGCTCGAACCGGCCGGTCTCCAGCACCCGCAGCAGCTTCATCTGGCCGCCCAGCGAAAGATTGCCGATCTCATCCAGGAACAGCGTGCCCCCGTCGGCGGCCTCGAACTTGCCTTCGCGCGCCTTGTTGGCCCCGGTGTAGGCGCCGGCCTCGCTGCCGAACAGTTCTGCCTCGATCAGTTCCGACGGAATCGCGCCGCAGTTGAGCGCCACGAACGGACCCTTGGCGACCAGTGAATTGGCCTGGATGATCTCGGCGATCTTTTCCTTGCCGGCGCCGTTGGGGCCGGTGATCAACACCGGCAGTTCCGAGCGGGCGACCTGGCACGCCAGGTTGACCACGCGCTCGCTGGCCGGATCGGCCACCACCGCGCCGCGCAGGTCGTAACGCGCCTCCAGCGTGGTGCGGTCGCGCTGTTCGCGTGCACGGCGGCGGTCGAGTTCGCGGCGGGCCTCGGACAACTCCAGCAGGTTGTTGACCGTGGTCAGCAGCTTGCGGTCGTCCCAGGGCTTGGCGAGGTAATCGGCGGCGCCGGCCTTGACCAGGTCCACCGCGCTGCTGAGGTGGGTCCAGGCCGTGAGCAGGATCACCGGCAGGTCCGGGTGACGTGCGCGGATCTGCTGGAACAGCGCTTCGCCCTCTTCGCCGGAGGTGGTGTCTTCGGTGAAATTCATGTCCTGGATGACCAGGTCCACCGGCTGCTGTTCCAGCATGGCCAGGCCGGCGTCGGGCGACAGCGCGTGCACGGCCTCGATATCGTGCAGCGAGAACAGTACTTCCAGCGCGGTGGCCACGCTGGCGTTGTCGTCAATGATCAGGATCGAAGGCATGCGGCAACGGGAGACCGGAGGGTAGGCAGAGAGTACCCGAGCGCCGGGCCCACCGGCAGGGTGGGCCCGGAAGTCGGCTTACGGGCGGTCCGGCGGAGACGGCGGGGCGGGCGGGGCGGGCGGTGGCGGCGGTTGTACCGCGCGCCAGGCAGCGGTGGGCGCACTGACCACCTGGTCGCGGCCGGCGCGGCGCACGGTGACGGGCACGCTGGCCTCGTCGCTGGCTGACAGTGCGTCGGTCAGCTCGCCGACCTTGTGCACCGGCTTGCCATCCACGCGCAGCACCTGGTCGCCGGCCTGCACGCCGAAGCGGCTGGCCGGCGAGGCGGCCGTGATGTTGACGGTGCCCTGTGCGGACTCGATGGTCAGCCGCGCGCCGTCCTGGCGCCAGTCCATGCGTGAGGATTCGGTGCGGGTGCCTTCCGCGCAGGCCGTGGTACTGACCAGCAGCAGGGCCGCCAGCGCGAGACGGGTCGAGGTCTTCATCGTCATGTCATGCACTCCGGGTGGCGACGGCGGGCGGTACCGCGGCCGCGCGATGGGCGGGGCCGAACACCGCGACCTGCCCCAGCAGCCACAGCAGCACCGCGCCGATGGGCAGGTAGCTGATCGGCATGCGCGGCAGCTCGTAGGCCCCCATCAGCCACAGGTTGATGGAGTACGCCAGCAGCATGCCCAGCACGATGCCCACGGTGGCCAGCAGGAAGTTCTCGGTCTGGAAGTAGCGCAGGATCTGGCCGCGGGTGGCGCCCAGCGCACGGCGGATGCCGATCTGCTTGGTACGCTGCTGCACCCAGAAGCTGGCCAGGCCGACGATGCCCAGCGCGGTCACCACCAGCAACGCCACGCACACGGTGATGAGCAGGCCGACCATCGCCCGGTCGTTCTGGAAGTACTTGGTGCGCTGCTCCTCGTAGGTGAGCTTGGCACGCACCATGCGACTGCTGTCCACCTTCTCCAGTGCCGACACGGCGGCGGTGAGCACTTCCTGGCGGCGCGCCGCGTCGGTCACGCGGATCAGGTACGTGCCCAGATCATAGTTGACCCGCACCGGCAGGATCATCGAATAGCCGGTGTCGGACTCCACCGTCACCGGGCGCGCCAGTTCCTTCACCACACCCACGATGCGCAGCGGCATGCGCCCGCTGTAGATCGTCTTGCCGATGGCCTGGCCATCCGGGAACAGCTTGGTGGCGGCCTTGCTGCTCAGGATCACCGCCGAGCCGCGCTTCTCGATGTCCGCGTCCTTCTCCACGTCTTCCAGGTTGGCGAACTCGTCGCCCTCGAAGTCGCGGCCGGCCACCAGCTGCAGGCCCATGGTATCCAGCGTGCCTTCCATGGCGAAAAACTGCGCGGCGTTGAAGTTGGGGCGTTCCTGGTCGGGGATCAGCGACAAGCTGGTGTTCCAGGAGTTGCGGCGGAACGGCAGCTGGTTGATCGCCACCGCATTCTTGACCCCGGGGATGGAACGCAGGGCGGCCAGGTCCTCACGGGTGCGTGCGGTGGCGTTGACCTGCTTGCCGATGCCGCCCAGGCGCACTTCCAGTAGCTCCTGTTCGGCAATGCCGCTGGGCTGGTTGATCTTCTCCAGGCGCTGGCCGATCAGGAACAGCGCGTTGCAGACGATCGCGCAGGTGAGCGCGATCTCCAGCACGATGAGGGCGGCGGCGGTCTTGTGCCGGCGCAGCGTGGTCAGGATGGGACGGATATCCATGATGTGCTCCGGATCCTTACTGCGATTTGAGTTGGATGGCGGGCGTGACCTGCATGGCGCGCAGCGCCGGCAGGAAACCGGCCAACAGGCTGGCGGCCAGGGTCAGGCCGAAGGTGAGCAGCAGCATCTTGCCGTCCAGCGTGGCCAGCTTGGCGTAGTCCACCGGCTGCTGGCGCACGGCATACAGGCCGAGCAGCGCCAGCCCGAGGCCGAGCACGCCGCCGGCCAGGCCGACGGTGCCGGCTTCCACCAGCGACTGCAGGAAGATCTGCCCACGGCTGGCACCCAGTGCACGGCGCACGCCGATCTCGCCGCTACGGCGCAGGAACTTGGCCAGCAACAGACCCACGGTGTTGATCAGGCACACCGCCAGGAAGCCCAGTGCCAGCCACAACTGCAGACGTACGTCGCTGGGAACCACCTGCTTGAAGTCCAGCCACTCCATCACGTTGCGCAGGCGAACGTTCGACGGACGCTGGAAGCGACCGGCCGCCTTCTGCTGCGCCGAGTAGTTTTCCAGGTACGCGCGGTAGTCACCGGCATCGGCCGGGGAGGCCAATTCCACCCAGTACTGCATCCACACGCACGGCGCGTTGAGCGCGGTCTCTTCGCCGTTGGCGTTGTCCCAGCAGTTCATGTTGCCGTTGCGGCCGAACTTCAGGTCCAGCGCGGTGAACACCGGCACGAAGATGTCTTCGCTGTCGCCGTAGCGGCCGGTTTCCAGGTCGTAGAAGTGCGGGTTGGGATTCCATGCATCCAGCACACCCACGATGTTGAAGGTGTACCCATCCATGCGCAGCGGCTTGCCCACGCTGTTCTGCCCGTTGAACAACTTCTCGTTCAGTGCCTTGGAGATCACCGCCACGCGGCCGCGACCTTCGTCCTGGTCGGCCTTCCAGCCCTGGCCGTACTTGAACGGCGCATCGAACATGGTGAAGAAATCGGTGGACGTGTAGCGCGCATCCGTGTCGAACGGGCGCAGCGTGCTGCCGTCCGGTTCCACGGTGACGCCGCCGCCGGTCATCAGCACCTGGTGCCTGGCCTTCTTCTCACGCAGCAGCGTTTCGCCGTCGAAGCGGGTGACCTGCTCTTCGGGCTCTTCGCTGGGCTGGTAGCCGATCATCGGGCGCGGGTCGACCTGAACGTTGAACAGGCGGTCGCTCTTCTGCGGGATCGGATCGCCGGAGAGCACGTGGAACACGGTCAGGGTGGTCATGGAGGCACCGATGCCCAGCGCGATGGCGATCACCATCAGCGCGGTCAGCACCTTGTTGCGCCGGAAACTGCGCAGGGCCAGTCGGAAATAGTAGGCGAGCATGGCGGCGGGCCTCAGTCGTTGAGCGTGGCGACGGCGGCGCGCGGCGTGGCCAGCACCGGTTCGCGCACCAGGTCGGTGGCCTGGCCATCGACGATGTGCACGTTGCGCTGGGCGCGTGCGGCCAGTTCCGGGTCATGGGTGACCATGACGATGGTGGTGCCGGCAGCGTTGATCTCCTCCAGCAGCTCCATCACCCCGCGGGCCATCTGGCTGTCCAGGTTGCCGGTCGGTTCGTCGGCCAGCAGCAGGCGGGGGCTGCCGGCCAGTGCACGCGCGATGGCCGCACGCTGTTGCTGGCCACCCGACAGTTCGGACGGGTAATGCTTCATGCGCGAGCCCAGGCCGACCTGGCCCAGCGCACGTTCGATGCGCTGCTTGCGCTCGCTGGCCGGCATGCCGCGATAGCGCAGCGGCACGTCGACGTTGTCGAACAGGTTGAGGTCGGAGATCAGGTTGAAGCCCTGGAAGATGAAGCCGATCTTCTGGTTGCGCAGGCGGCTGCGGGCGTCGTCGCCCAGCTTGCTCACGTCCTGCCCGTCGAGCAGGTAGGTACCGCTGGTGAAGGTTTCCAGCAGGCCGGCGATATTGAGGAAGGTGGTCTTGCCCGAACCGGACGGGCCGGTCACCGCAACGAATTCACCCTCGCGGACATGCAGGTCCAGCGAACGCAGGGCATGGGTTTCCACCTGTTCGGTGCGGAATACTTTGGCGACCGAGCGCATCTCGAGCATGGCTGTTTCCTTGGTTGGCGTAGTGAGGGTGATCAGTTGATGGAGACGGATTCGGCGTCGCCGAACAGTTCGGCGCCGGAGACGACCACGCGGTCGCCCGGGCGCAGGCCGGACAGGATTTCCACTTCGCCCAGGCTGCTGACGCCCAGCCGCACCGGGCGGCGGATCGCGGTGCTGCCGTCCATGACGTAGGCCTGGCCGTTGCCCTGTTCGACGAACGGGCCACGTTCGACCTTGATGACGTTGCGGCGGGTATCGAGCACCACCCGGGCCTGCATGCGCTGGCTCTGGCGCAGGCCCTGCGGCTGCTTGTCGGAGAAACGGATGCGGGCGTTGACTTCGCCGGCCACCACTTCGGGTGACACCGCGCTGATCTCGCCCGGGAACGGCTGGCCGTTGCCGCTGGTGAGCTGGGCCGGAATGCCGATCGACAGGTCACGGGCGAAGCTTTCCGGCACCTTGATCTCGATCTCGAAGCGCGACAGGTCGACCACGCCCAGAATTGGCGCATTGGCGATCACGTTGGTGTGCTGGGTGGCCTGCACCTGGCCGACCTGGCCATCGAAGGGTGCGCGCAGGGTCAGCGCGTCCACCTGGCGCTGCACTTCATCCACCACGGCGCGCTGGCGGTCGGCCAGCAGGCGCTTATTGCGTGCATCCAGATCCGCGCCCTGGCCCTGCAGGCGGGCGTCGGTGCGGGCGTTGGCCAGCGAGATGTCGGCCTTCTTCAGGCTGTCGTTGGCCTTGGCCAGGTCGATCTGCGGCACCGCGCCGCCGTCGAAGCCGCGCTGGTAGCGCTGCAGGTCACGCTCGGCGGCCTGGCGTTCGATGGTGGCCTGGTCGGTTTCCTTGCTGGCCTTGGCGCGGGCCAGGGTGGCATCGAGCACGGCGCGGCCGGCCTCGGCTTCCAGGCCGGCCAGCGTGGCCCGTTCCTGGGCCAGCTTGCTGCGCAGCTCGGGGCTGTCGATGATCGCCAGCTCCTGGCCCTTCTTCACCACATCGCCGGCGACCACCTTCAGGTCCACCGTACCGGCCGAGATCGCGTACAGGATCGGGCTGTTGGCAGCAATCACCTTGCCGTCGGCGGCCAGGTCGCGGACCAGGTCGCCCTGCTTGACCTCGGCAATGCGCACCCGCGCGCTGTCGAACGAGCGGCTGGCGCCCAGCCAGGCGCGGGCGGCGAAGGCGATGGCCAGCACCACCACCAGCGCGGCGATGCCCGGCCACAGCCAGCGCTTCCACGGCGCCGCCGTGGACGGAGTCGAAAGGGTCTGGTCCTGTGCGGAAGTGTCGCGGATCATCGGGCTCGTTCGCGGTTGGGTTGCCGTATACCAAGCACGCCGCGTGCCAACTTTGAGTCCTTGTAAAACAATGGGTTGCGAGCCCCATCCGGCTGTCCGGGTGTCCGCGGACACCTGCCCGGACACTTTCGTTAAGCGTACGGCGACCAGGCCCTACGGCGGCCCACGCTAGAATGCGGGTTCGACAGCAGGGATCTGAATCTATGTGCGGGATTGTGGGGGCGATCGCGAATCGCGATGTGGTGCCGGTACTGATCGAAGGACTGAAGCGACTGGAATACCGGGGCTACGACTCGTCCGGCATCGCGGTGCTGGACCAGACCCAGGCGCAGGCCGACGTGCGCCGCGTGCGCCGCACCGGCCGGGTGGCCGAGATGGAGAAGGCGGCGCTGGCTGAAGGCTTCGACGCCACGCTGGGCATCGGGCACACGCGCTGGGCGACCCACGGCGGCGTGACCGAGGCCAACGCCCACCCGCACATCAGCCACGGCGTGGCGCTGGTGCACAACGGCATCATCGAAAACCACGAAGAGCAGCGTGAGCGCCTGCGCGGCCTGGGCTACGTGTTCGAGTCGCAGACCGACACCGAAGTCATCGCGCACCTGATGCACCACAACCTCAAGCACGGCGACAGCCTGCTGTCGGCGCTGCAGCGCACGGTGAAGGAACTGACGGGTGCGTATGCGCTGGCGGTGATGAGCCGTGCCGAACCGAATCACTTCGTCTGCGCGCGCATGGGCTGCCCGCTGCTGGTGGGCCTGGGCCAGGGCGAGAACTTCGTGGCCTCGGACGTGTCCGCGGTGATCTCCGCCACCCGCAACGTGATCTTCCTGGAAGAGGGCGACACCGCCGACATCCGCCGCGACGGCGTGCAGGTGTTCGACGAGCACAACCAGCCGGTGGACCGTGGCGTGCACCAGTCGGATGTATCGCTGGCCTCGCTGGAGCTGGGCCCGTACCGCCACTTCATGCAGAAGGAAATCCACGAGCAGCCGCGCGCGCTGGGCGACACCATCGAAGCGGCGATCGACGCCGGTGGGTTCCCGGCCGAACTGTTCGGCAAGAATGCAGAAGGCGTGCTGGCCGGCATCGAAGGCGTGCAGATCCTGGCCTGCGGCACCAGCTACTACGCCGGTTTGACCGCGCGCTACTGGATCGAATCCATCGCCGGCCTGCCGTGCAGCGTGGAAATCGCCAGCGAGTACCGCTACCGCGCCGCGTATGCCAACCCCAAGCACCTGATCGTCACCATCTCCCAGTCCGGTGAAACCCTGGACACGATGGAGGCGCTGAAGTACGCCAAGTCGCTGGGCCACCTGCACACGCTGTCGATCTGCAACGTGCCGGAAAGCGCCATCCCGCGCGCCAGCGAACTGGTCTGCTACACCCGTGCCGGCGCCGAGATCGGCGTGGCCTCGACCAAGGCCTTCACCACCCAGCTGGCCGCGCTGTTCCAGCTGACCGTGGTGCTGGGCAAGCTGCACGGCCGCATCGATGCGGCGCAGGAAGCGGACTACCTGGAGCAGCTGCGTTTCCTGCCGGGCAGCGTGCAGCATGCGCTGAACATGGAGCCGCAGATCGCGGCGTGGGCCGAGCGTTTCGCGCGCAAGAGCAGCGCGCTGTTCCTGGGCCGTGGCCTGCACTACCCGATCGCGCTGGAAGGCGCGCTCAAGCTCAAGGAAATCACTTATATCCACGCCGAGGCCTACCCGGCCGGCGAGCTCAAGCACGGGCCGCTGGCGCTGGTGGACGAAGACATGCCGGTGGTGGTGATCGCCCCCAACGACAGCCTGTTGGAGAAGGTGAAGTCCAACATGCAGGAAGTGCGCGCGCGCGGCGGCGAGCTGTTCGTGTTCGCCGACCAGGACAGCAACTTCGTCGAGTCCGAAGGCGTGCACGTCATCCGCACCCCGCGCCACGCCGGCGTGCTGAGCCCGGTGGTGCACACCATCCCGGTGCAGCTGCTGGCCTACCACACCGCGCTGGCACGCGGCACCGACGTCGACAAGCCGCGCAACCTGGCCAAGAGCGTGACGGTGGAATAACCGCAAGGCCGCCCGGACCGAGGTTTACGGACCGGGCGGCACACCGACCGCGGGTGCGGTGGATGGTAGAGCGGACTGTTAGTCCGCTGCCCCCGGCCGGCCTCGCGCAGCGTCAGCGTCTTTTTTCGGCGGCCAGAGCACGAACAGCGCCAGCGCCGTGAACCAGCAGATCGCCGCCGTCCAGACGTCGTGCGACATGAAATGCGCGCCCCGGAGCTGTTGGGAGAAACCAAACAGCATTCCCAGCGCCACGGCGAAGCCCAGTGCGGGGTACCTCCACCTGGGCCATACCTCCAGTGCAAAGAAGTACAGCGCGAGCCAGGCATAGCCTGCGCTCGCGTGCCCGGCGGGGAAGCAGCCGCTGGCCCGGACGCCGGCCGGGCGGGCGTCGAACAGCCCGTAGAACTCCCGGCTGCCGCCGAAGCGGGTCAGGTCCCACGGGCAATCCATGCCGGTGTGCTTCTTCAGGAGCGAGACCAGGATCGTGGACAGTGCGACCGACACGAACAGTCGCAGCAGCGGGCGGCGCAGGCCGGCAAGCGAGGGTTTCCAGGCCGAGGCGATGGCCAGCCCCAACACGACCAGCCCGGCGCCGATGGACAGATTGCGGCCAAGCTTGTGGATCACCTGCTCGGTGATCCATGCATCCTTCAGCGCCCAGGCGTGGCCCTGGGCGGCGTAGAGCCACGCCGACACCTCCAGGTCGCCGTAGTGCTGCATGAGGACGAACGAGGCGACGAGAACCGCCGCCAGCGGCATGACGACATGCGTCATCGCGTTCGGCCGCAGCACCGTGCGATGTGTATCCGGTGTGACCGCCAGCGCGCTGCCGACCTCGTTACTCATCGGCTTCGACCCAGCTGATCTTGTCTTCGCAGGGGCTGATCAAGGCCGCGCTGGGCACCAGCATCCAGGTGTTGCGGTTCGCCTGGCCGACCGTGACGGCCTGCGTCCTGTCGACGCAGCGCCCCAACGCCCGGTCGGTCACCAGGATCCAGCGGCGACCGGGATAGGCGGCGGCCCAGACACGCGCCCGATGCCATTGCACGTCCCACGGCTGCTTGTAGCCGAAGTCGGTCGCCCGCCCGCGGGCCTGCAGATAGTTCTGTTCCTTGAAGTCCACCAGGCCCAACTCGCCGTACGGCCCGATCGTGGCGAACACCTTGTGCATGACCTGCTTGGCCGATGCGGAGTTGTCCAGTGCCGGCATGAAGCCGAATCCATACGCGGTCCACACACAGACCATCGTCAGCACCGCCAGCAGTCCGGGCCGGCGCGCACGCAGCACCGCCGCCAGTGTCAGCAGCGCCGCGCCCAATGCAGCCGCCCACCCGCCGATGGCCTGGATGGCCGCCGCGTCCAGGTCGCGTCCAATCAGCTTGGGCTCGATCCAGTTGGCGTGGGTGAGGATGGCCGTCGCGAGGACCAGCGAGGCAATGCCCAGCACGAGGTTGAAGCCGATGAGCACCGTCCTGGCGAAACGCTGCCGGAGCAGGCCCGGCAACAGCGGGGCGGCCGCAATGCAGAGCAATGGCAGCGCGGGGAAGATGTAGACCTCGCGCTTGCCCGGGCTGGCGCTGAAGAACACCAGCGTCAGCACTACCCAGCCGAGCAGCAGCGCATAGCGGGCATCGCCGCGCGACAACCGTCGCGTCCATGCCGGCAGCAGCTTCGGCAGCAGCAGGCAGCCCGGCAACCACAGCGTCAGGATCACCTGCAGGTAGTACCAGGCGGGCTGGATGTGATGCCACGCGCCCACATAGCGGGTGGCGGTCTGGCGGAACAGGATTTCGCGCACATAGGCATCCAGCTCGGCACCGTGCGGCTGCAGCACGGCAATGCCCAAGGGCAACAGCCAGACTGCCAGACCTGTGGCAAAGCCTGCAGGCACCAGCAACCACTGCCAGGAGCCGCCGGGAAGTGGAGCAACGCGGTTGCGCAGGCGCAGTACGGCCCACGGGACAAGCACGAGCAGCGGCAGGAATCCCACGCCCTTGGTGACCGTGCCCACGCCGGCGGCGGCGGCGCCCCAGAACAGCGCCGCGCGGCTCGGCCCGGCGAGCAGGTGCTTGAGCAGCCCCCACATCGCCGCCGTGGTCATGGCCACCAGCACCATGTCGATCTGCGCGCGCTTTGCCATCAAGCCGAACTGCAGGGTGGCGAACACGGCCAGGGCCGCGTAGAAGCCGATCCGCGGTGTCCACAGCATCCTGCCGATGCGGTAGGTCATCCACAGCGTCAGCAGGGCCGCCAGCAGGGAGGGCAGCAGGAACGCGACATCCCAGCTGCCGACCACTGTGTGCGCTGCCGCCTGCAGCCACATGAACACAGGTGGCTTCTCGGCGTAGATCTCGCTGCCACGATGGGGAATCAGCCACTGGCCGGTATCGACCATCGCCTTGGCGGCAAGGACGAAACGCGGCTCGTCGGGCGGCGCAGGCGCACGCAGGCCAAGGCCGGCGAAGAGACTGAGCGCAATGAGCACACAGAGCAGCGCGCGCCACGGACGACGGAGTGCTGCCACATCGGGAGCGTGCGCGGTCGCGGCAAGGGAGTTCATCACGCGCGGGCTCCCTAGAAGACCAGGATCAGCAGCCAGGTGCCCACCGTGGCGAGCAGGCCCACGAAGACCGCGGCCGAGCCCATGTCCTTGGCGCGCCCCGCAAGCTCGTGGTGTTCGGCGCCATAGCGTTCGATCACCGCTTCCACGGCCGAATTGAGCAGTTCCAGCGCCAGCACCATCAGCACTGGAAGGATCAGCAGCACCCGTTCAATGCCGGTCTGCCCGAGCCACAGCGCCGCCGGCACCATCACCACAGCCATGACCGCTTCCAGACGGAAGGAAGACTCGTGAAGCCAGGCCGCCTTCAGTCCCTGCATGGACCAGACGAAGGCCTTCAAGGTGCGCGCGGGGCCGCGCGGAAGATGTCCAAACTGGTCGGGCATGGGATCACACAGATGAGGAGGGAGCCGCTCCGAAGGCGGCGCGCTCATTGTGGAATCCCCCAGGTCGGAGATAGGTCAGAGAACGGCCGGTCAGACGCCCTTGAGACTGGACGACATATCCACGGTGGCGCGGGTTCCCTTGCCGTCAGGCTTGGACTCGAAGCTGAGCCGCCAGTCGAGGTGCCCGCACAGGCGCGCGATGAGTTCCAGGCCGATGCCCTGTCCGTCGCGCGCCTCGCCCTTGACCATCCTGGCGTACAGCGCACTGATCTCTTCCGGGGTCATGCCATGGCCGGGGTCATCGATGACGACCTGCGCATCCTCGCTCACCTCGATCCGGATGGTGCCCTTGTCGCTGTTCTCGATGGCGTTGCGGATGAGATTGCCGACCACGACGTTGACCACGGCGGCAGGGGCCAGGATCACCGGTTGTGCGGAACCGGTCAGTTCAATCACCAGGACCCTGTCATCGCACAGATAGCCATGGTCGTGGGCCGAGGCCTGGACCAGTTCGGTGAGCGAAATCAGCTCGCTGGTCTTCTCCAGTCTGTCCGCACTCTTGGCCAGCACCAGCAGGATCGAGATCAGCTCTTCAACAGACGCGGCGATCTCGCGGATGCGACTGAGCTGGTGCTGGACCATCTTCTCCGACGCGCCCGGCGTCGAGGCCAGATCCGCCGCGCCGGCGATGACCGCCACGGGCGTCCTCAGCTCGTGGCTGACGCTGTTGATGAACTGCTTTTCGCGCTCGACAAACTCTTCGTTGCGACGGATGTAGTCGTTGAGCGATTCGGTAATGACCGCCTGTTCGGAGCTCGCCTGCGGGTCGATCTCGATCTGCTGGCCCGGTTGCTCGGGCGTCAGTTTGCGGATGCGGTTGGACAGTGCGGTGAGCGGTCGCAGGACGCGTCCCAGGCCCCATCCCACCAGCAGGCCCAGCAGCACGATCGCAAGCACGTTCGAGCCCAGCATCCACAGGCCGACATTGTCTTCATGCTGCTGCAGCTCGGTGATGTCCAGCGCAAGCACCAGCTTGCGGCCACGGACCTCGCGGACCAGGATGACCTTGTCCTGGTCACCGACGCGCACACCATCGTGGATGCCCGGGCCGAATGCCGCGTAGTGGGCCGGTATCGGCGAATGGTCGTCATCGCCATAGAGTTGAACGGTGTCCGTATCCGTCCAGTGGTAGTTGGGGTCCTCGTCACCGCGCTGGATGAAGTGCTCCAGCTCGGACTGCAGCAGCGACTGCCAGGTCAGGTCCTCCGCGCGCGAATTCACGATCTGGCCGTGCACGAAGACCGCCAGCGACAGCAGCGCGGCATACACCACCAACCAGCGCGTGACCCGACTGCGCAGGCTGGTCCTGGGGCGGTCGGCGCCACGCCTGGCACCCTCGCGGGTCATGAGGTTCCGCACTTTTCCTGCCATGTGCAGTCAACATCCATCAACGAGTACGGGTCGAACTCTAGTCGCTTTGTCCGGGCCTGAACAGGCGCGGACATGACGGATGCCGTGATTCCGTCAGGCGTTCGTGCCCGACCTCAGGCAGGACGCGAAGACATCCTGCGTCTCGTCGTAGGCCTTGGTCTTCACCTGCAGGAGGCCAAGAATGGAGGAGAACAGCACGTCGTGGTCCGCGCGCTGCATAGCGCGCTGCTCCAGGCAGCTGGTATCCAGTCCGCGTGCGCCGGAGAAGCGGCTGGAGAACCACATGACCATGGGCACCGAGGTCTGCTCCGCCGGCGCGATCGCATACGGAACGCCATGCAGGTACAGGCCCTTTTCACCCAGCGACTCGCCGTGGTCGGACACGTAGATCATGGCGGTGTCGTAGTCCTCCATGCCCTGGAGCGCGTGGATGGTCTGGGCCAGGAAGTGGTCCGTGTACAGAATGGCGTTGTCGTAGGCATTCACGATCTGCTCGCGCGGGCAGTTGCCGAGCTCGGGGTTTTCGCAGGGTGGGGTGAACCTGCGGAACGCGTCCGGGTAGCGCTGGAAGTAGCTGGGGCCATGGTTGCCCAGCTGGTGCAGCACGACGAACTTGTCCCCCGGCGTTGCGCGCACCTGTTCGGCGAGGCCCTTGATCAGGATCTCGTCCATGCAGCGACCCTTCACGCACAGGCTGGGGTCGGCGGCATCGGAGAGCGACTCGAACGGCGTGCCTTCGCAGACGCCCTTGCAACCCGACTGGTTGTCGCGCCAAAGGGTGTTGATGCCTACGTTGTTCAACACGTTCAGGAAGGACTGCTCGGAGCGGATCTGCTTCTCGTCGTAGTTGCGACGGCCGAGCTGGGAGAACATGCAGGGCACGGACACTTCGGTGCTGGTGCCGCAGGAGTGCATGTCCGGGAAGTTGACCACGCCAATGCGCGCGAGCTCGGGCGTGGTCTGGCGGGCGTAGCCATTCAAGCCCCAGTTCTGCGCACGCACGGTTTCGCCGACCACCAGCACCACCAGGCGCGGCCTCGCGCCTGCGATGGGTGGGGTGCGTACCGCGTCCATCGCGATCGGGGTCTTGGGCGCCCGCTTGATGGGCGAGCTCGACTTCAGGTTCTGCTGAAGGCCGATGATGTAGTTGAGCGGCGTGGCGAGATACTTGATCTCACGATGATTGCGCACCATCGACGCGATGTCGGCACTGGCCAGCATGACGCTGCCCGCGCCGGCGATCGCCAGTGCCAGCATGAAGGCGGGGCGCACCCACAGCGTCCGCAGCGCGGAACGCGGCTTGATGCGCACGCGCCAGACCACCAGCGCCGGCAGAACGGCGAACAGCAGCAAGGGCAGAATGAGGCTGGGTGTCATCAGTTCCCGCGACTCTTTCACGTCCGTCTGCAGCACGTTGCGCACCATGTCCGCATCCATGAACACCCCGTAGGTGGTCATGTAGTGCACGGCCATTGCAGTGACGACGAGCAGCGCGGTGATGACCGGCTTCGCGCTCCAGCGCCAGATCAGCAGCGACAGCAGCAGGCCATTGACGGCGATGAGCAGGCCGAACAACGCAACGGCGAACAGCAGGTTGCCGGGATGCAGCGAATAGGCGGCCTTCCAGAAGGGACCGTTGCTGACCGCGGCGAAGAACAGGCTGCAGGCCAGGATGAGGGTCTCCTGACTGATCTCGGGGCGCCAGCTTTTCGCAACACTCCAGGCGCCAACCCCACGATGTGCCGAGCGGCGCGACGTGTCGACGTCGGCTGCTGCCTGTGTTGCGTTCGATGAAGCCATGCCGGAGGCCAATGTCAGTGACTGTGGGGCAATCCTGGCCTGACGTTCGTCGGATTTCGGTCGGAGTTATGTCTGAGTTCGTTAAGAAATCAATAGGAAACACGCAGAATTCACCGTCAACGCCGCGTCGCCAGCAGGATCACGCCGGCCACCACCAGTCCGATGCCGCCCCATTCACGCGCCGATGGACGCTCGCCCAGCAGCAGAAATGCCAGCACGATCACCAGCACGACACTGAGCTTGTCCACCACCGCGACCTTGGCCAGCTCGCCCGCCTGCAGCGCGCGGAAGTAGAACAGCCACGACGCGCCCGTGGCCAGGGCGGAGAGGACAAGGAACAGCTGGGTGCGGCCGGGCAGCTGCAGTGGGTTGCTCCATTTTCCCGTGAACACCACCAGTGGAAGGATGACCGCGGCCACGATCAGCGTCCGGACCGCCATGGCCAGGTCAGGATCGACGTTCTTCACGCCGATCTTGGCAAACAGCGCGGTGAGTGCGGCGAAGGTGGCCGACAAGCCTGCCAGAAACAGCCACTGCGGAATGTTCTGCATGGAGGTGCTCCTCGAGAATCAGCGCTGCGATGGGGTCGGCGGAAAGTCCAGCGTAACGCGCAGGCCAGGGTGGTTGTCGCCCAGTTCCATCGTTGCGCCGTGCAGTTCGGCGACGGCCTTCACCAGGCTGAGGCCGAGTCCATTGCCGGGCGTGCTGCGGCTGACATCCAACCGGTAGAAGCGGGTCAACACCGCCGCATGCGCGTCGTGCGGGATGCCCGGGCCCGTGTCTGCCACGACCAGGCAGGCCCGTTCACCGCGATGCATCGCTTCAAGAATAATCGTCGCCCCAGGCGGTGAATGGCGGGTGGCGTTCTCCACCAGATTGGCCACCATCTGTGTCAGCAGCTCGCGGTCGCCAGCGATTCGTACCGGCGCCGCCGCGAGCAGGGTCAACGTTTGCCCCCGATCCTCGATCGCAGGCTGGTAGATCTCCGCCACCGTGTCGATCACCTCGGCCAGGTCGATGGCGGCGAAGTTTGCGCGGCGCTTGCCCCCTTCGATCTGAGCGATGCGCAGCAACGCGGAGAACGTGGCCAGGATGGCGTCGATGTCCACCAGCGCCGCGTCCACGGTGTGCTCGAGCTGTTCCGCGCTCGCCTGCCGTCCATGCACCAGTTCCAGCTTCTGGCGCAGTCGGGATAACGGGGTGCGCAGGTCATGCGCGACGTCGACCGATACCTGCTCCAGGCCGCGCATCAACGCGGTGATGCGGTCCAGCATGGCGTTGAGGCTCGCCGCGAGATGATCGAATTCGTCGCCACTTCCATTGAGTGCGATGCGCCGGCCGAGATCGCCATTGACGATGTCCCGGCTGCTCTGGCTCATCTCCTCCACGCGGCGCAGTGACGCCGCACTCATGACGGCGCCGCCGACCAGCACCAGCACCATCGACGCCACCAGCCCGAGCAGGAAGGAGCGGGTGACGAACTCCTGCAACTCTTCGATCTGGTGGGAAGAGGTTCCTACAAACAGCTGCCCACCGTCGTCCGTGCGGCGGCCAATGCCGCGCAGGGTCATGGCCGGTCGTTGCCCCGAGGCCGGCACGGACAACGCTTCGACGATCCCGCTGGCATGCGTCAGCACGGGCAGGTCGCCGGCCACTTTCTCGCCGTCTGAGGTCAGCAGCAGATAGTGGAAGCCATTGTCCGAGCGGGTGGAGGCGGTGATGACCGGCACCAGCGAACCGGTGCTGGTGCCTTCGGTGGCGATGTCGATTTCACGCAGTTCCGCCGCGACGGAGGCATCGATCTGCTCTTTCATGTAATGGGTGGCGGACCAGATCATGATCCCGAACATGAGCAGGAAGCTGATACCGGTGATCAACGCATAGCGCAACGTGAGACGGAAGCTGGAGGTGCGCAACAGCCGACGCGCATTCACGGCCTGGGCTCGCGGATGCTGTAGCCGGCGCCGCGGATGGTGTGGATGAGCGTCGCGCCCGCAGGGACATCCAGCTTGGCGCGCAGGCGGCTCATGTGGCTTTCGACGACATTGGTCTGCGGATCGAAGTGCAGGTCCCACACCTTTTCCAGCAGCATGGTGCGCGTGACCACTTCGCCGGCATGGCGCATCAATACCTCAAGCAGCCGGAATTCGCGCGGCTGCAGTTCGACATCGGCACCCCCGCGTTGCACGGTCCTGGCGACCAGATCCATCCGCAGGTCCGCCACGCGCAGCACCGTGTCGGCCTGTGTCTTGCGGGGGCGTCGGCCAAGCGCCGCCACGCGCGCGGCCAGTTCGGAGAAGGCGAAGGGCTTGACCAGGTAGTCGTCGGCACCGGCATTGAGGCCGTTGACCCGGTCATCGATGCCGCCGAGGGTGGTGAGGAACAGCACGGGCGCCTCGACGCCGGCGGCGCGCAGTGTACTCACCAGCACCAGGCCATCCAGGCCCGGCAGCATGCGGTCCACCAGCAGCAGGTCCCAGTCGTGGTCCGAGCCCTGGAACAACCCCTCTCGACCATCCGCGGCGACGGAAACGTTGTGGCCCAGCTCGCTCAGCCCGGCGCTGATGTAGCGGGCGGTTTCCGCATCGTCCTCGACGACCAGGATCTTCACGTTCACGCACCTCGGCAGCGGGGCAACACAGGCCTTGTAGAACGGCCGACGCGCCCTGGTCAAGTTACCGATCCCCAATGTCGGGGCCATCGGCGGGTGAGGTGGGGCGGCCCAGACTGGCCCCCATCCGCACCGCTGAGAACCGCCATGCCGCGTCATCCTGCACGGGTACTTGCCGTCGCGCTGCTGCTGGGCGGCTGCGCCACCTACCAGCCAGATGCGCTGAATCTGGCCGCGGTACCGCCTGCTGCCTTGCCTGCCACCCGCCACGGGCAACCGCTGCCGGCGATGTTGAGCATCACCCGGATTGGTCGGTTGGCCATCGAGAACAATCCCGAGCTGCGGGCGGCACGCGCCGAGCATGGCATCGCGGCGGCCCAGCTCGAGGCCGCGGCGGCGCTGCCCAATCCCGTGCTGTCGGCGAGCTATGCCGGGGTCGTGAGCGGGCCGGGTGCGCTGCCCGCGATCGCCCTCGGCCTGGGGCAGGACATCAAGGCGCTGATTCTGCGGCCGGCGAAGATGGCTTCGGCGAAGGCCCAGGTCGAGCAGGTGGATGCCGGCATCCTGTGGCAGGAATGGCAGACGGCGACCAAGGCCGAGTTGACCGCGCTGGAGCTGGTCACCGCGCAACGGCAGCTTCCCTATGCCCGCCAGACATCCGCCCTGTGGGACGAGCGCACCACACGCAGCCGGCGCGCGCTGGCGGCCGGCGACATCACCCAGTCGGCGTACGTCATCGAGAGCCAGCTTGCCGCCGACGCGGGCGCGCAGCTGTCCGCATTGGAGGTGGTGCAGTTGACGCGCCAGCAGGAACTGGCGGGGCTGCTGGGCCTGGACAGTGGCGTGCGCCTCAACGTCGACTATCCGGAGAACATCCAGCCCGCGGACCCGGCGGCGGTGCGGTCGAGGCAGCAGCATCTGGTCGACTTTCGACCCGATCTGCTCGCCTTGCGCGCCGGATACCAGGCGCAGGAGCAGCGGGTCCGCGAATCAGTGCTTGCCCAGTTTCCGGCGATGACCCTCGGCGCCAGCGCCGGCCGCGATACGGGGAATGTGAAGACAGCGGGGCTGGATATTTCCATGGAACTGCCTCTGTTCAATCACAACCAAGCGGGCATAAGCCTCGAACAGGCCACCCGCAGCAAGCTGAAGGCCGAGTTCGATGCGCGTCTGATCGCGGCCACCAACGAAGTGTCCGCACTGCTGGAGCAACAGCAATCGCTGGTTCGCCAGCAGCACCGCGTGTCGGCGCAGGTGGAGCAGGCCAGGCCGCTGCTGCCGCGCCTGCAGCAGGCGCTCGCCCGCCAGGACATCGAAGGGCGGACCTATCTCGACGCGGTGATGGCCCAGAACGCCCGGGAGCAGGACCTCATCGGCATCACCTCGAACATCGCGGCCCAGAACCTGGCCATCCAGACCCTGGACGGTCTGGGCATGCCGGCCATGTCCGGTAATGAAGATGCATCCGCGCAGTCTGCAGGAGAGCAGCCATGAAGCGTCACATCACCCTGCTGGTTGCGTCCCTGGCGCTGGCTGCCTGCACGCAGGCACCGGCGGACCCAACACCGCCTGCCGTGCTGGTGGCGCAGGTGCCTGCCCAGTGGCACGAGGTCGACCGTCAGGTGATCGCGTACGGAACGGCGATGCCGTCCGCCGAGGGGGCCTACACCGTGAGCCGGGCCGTGGATGGCCAGGTGGTGGCGGTGACGGTGGTACCCGGCGAACGCGTCACGCGTGGGCAGCCGCTGCTGGTGTTTGAGCTCTCTGCCGCGGCAAAGGGCGCGCTCGATCAGGCTGCGGCCGCACTGACGGCCGCGAGCAGGGAGCAGGGACGCGTCACTCGACTGCTGGCCGACCAGCTGGCATCGCAGGATCAGAAGGCGCAGGCGGACAAGGCGGTTCAGGATGCGGCGGCGGCCGTGCGCACGGCATCGGCCGATGCAGGCGGCGGTGCGCGCCAGCAGATCGTGGCACCCTTCGACGGCATCGTGGCGAGCGTGCCGGCGTCGCCCGGCCTGCGGGTTGCTGCGGGTAGCGCACTGGTCACGCTGGCACGGCAGGATGCGTTGATCGTGCAGGCCGGTGTCGAGCCGGCCGAGCGCAGCGGGATCGAGGTCGGGCAGCCCGTCGAACTGGCCGCGCTGGATGGGAGCAGCCACCTGCGCGGCACCGTGACGCATGCGGGGCAGGCGATCAACGACGTTACCCGGCTGGTCGACGTCGACGTGAGTGCGTCCGGCCCGCTGCTGAAAGGCCAGGCCTACCAGGCCACGATACTGGCAGGGCGCGTCGCCGGCTGGCAGGTGCCTGCTGAAGCCGTCCAGGAGGATGCGCACGGCCCGCACCTGTTCCAGACCAAGGGCAACCACGCCCTACGCGTGCGCGTGAGCCGTGCCGCGGTTCTGCCGGAGGGACGTGTGCTCGTGACCGGCGCCCTGGACGGCAAGCGGCCGGTGGTGACCGCAGGTGCGTATCAGCTCTCGGATGGGGCGACGGTGCGTACGGAGGACGCGCGATGAGCTTCACCTCGCTGGTTGACCGCCATGCCAAGGCCATCATGGCCATTGCCGCCGCGCTGGTGCTGGCCGGTGCCGTGATCGCCGCAGGCATCCCGGTGAGTCTGTTTCCGCAGGTTCCGTTTCCGCGCGTCGTGGTCGATCTGTCTTCGGGCGACCGCCCGGCGGCCCAGACCGTGCTTGCAGTCACCAAGCCGGCGGAAGACGCGCTGCGTGCGATTCCAGGCGTGCATGCCGTGCGTTCGAACTCTTCGCGGGGATCCGCACAGATTTCGGTGGACTTCGGTTGGGGCCGCGACATGGTCGCATCGACCCTGCTGGTGGACGCCGCGCTGGCCCAGACCCTGCCTTCGTTGCCCGCCGGTACCGGCTACGAAGTGCGGCGGATGGATCCCACGGTGTTTCCGATCATTTCCTACGCACTGAGTTCCAGCCAGGTATCGCAGTCGCGCCTGCGCGATCTGGCCGCGCTGGATTTTGCCCCGCGGCTGGCGTCCATCGCCGGCATTTCCCGGGTCGCCGTGCAGGGTGGGGAGGTGCAGGAGATCCAGGTCGAGGCGGATGTTCATCGCCTGGCCGGCATGGGCCTGTCGCTGGATGATCTGGCCACCGCCGTGGCATCCGTGGCCGACATCAAGGCGGTCGGCCGCGTGCAGGACAGGAGCCGGCTTTCGCTGGTGATCGCACGTACCGATCTGCAGACCATGGAGCAGCTGCGGCAGACGGTGGTGCGCGCCGGCAGCGACGGCGTCGTACGGCTCGGCGCGGTGGCCCACGTGGGCTACGGCCACGCACCGAACTGGATCAACGTGGCCGAAGACGGGCATCCGGCGGTGCTGTTGAACGTCTACCAGCAGCCCGATGGCAATGCGGTGGCGATCGCGGCACAGGTCCGCGACACGCTCGGCGCGGCACCGCTCCCCGGTGACGTAAAGCTGATCAGCTGGTACGACCAGAGCCAGCTGGTGTCGGATTCGCAGGCCAGTGTCCGCGATGCGATGGCCATCGGCCTGCTGCTGGCCGGCCTGGTCCTGTTTGCCTTCCTCAGGAACCTGCGGATCGTGATCGTGGCGCTGATCGTGGTGCCGTCGGTCATCGCGGTGACGGCGCTGGTGCTCGGCCTGCTTGGCATGACCTTCAACATCATGACCCTGGGCGGCATTGCCGCGGCGGTCGGGTTGGTCATCGACGATGTCATCGTGGTGGTCGAGCACATTGCGCGCCGTGCCGGTGCTGGCGGTGGCGCCAAGGACGTACTTCCCGCCACGCGCGAGTTCCTGCGCCCGCTGACCGGGTCCAGCCTGGCAACCATCGTGGTGTTCGTCCCCTTGAGTTTCCTGGGGGGCGTCACCGGTGAATTCTCGCGGGCGTTGTCGATCACCATGGCCTCGGCGCTGGTGATCTCCTACCTGTTCGCCGCCTTCGTCGTGCCGCTGCTGGCGCGACGCTTCATCGACTTCGGCCGTTGGCAGGACCCGGGCCATGGCAGATCCACCTGGCTGTCGCGCACGCACGCGCGGGTGCTGACGGCCGGCCTGCAGCGGCCGCGCCGCGTGCTGTTGGGCGTGATACCGCTGCTGGTGCTGGGCGCCGTGGCCTGGACGCAGGTACCCAGCGGCTTCATGCCCAAGGTGGATGAGGGTGGGTTCGTTCTGGACTTCCGCACGCCCCCCGGCACGGCGCTGACTGAAACGGAGCGCCAGCTGCATCAGCTGGATGCGCTGCTGCGATCACAGCCGGAGGTCGAGACGTTCTCGCGTCGTACCGGCACGGGATTGGGCGGCGACCTGGGTGAGCCCCACCATGGCGACTACTTCGTCCGCTTGAGGACGGATCATCAGCGCAGTACCGAGGCGGTGATGGCGGCGGTCCGCGCCCGCGCTGCCGCGGAGATCCCCGGGCTGGAAGTGGAGTCGGCGCAGCTGATGGAGGATCTGATCGGTGATCTCACCGCGGTTCCTCAGCCCATCGAAGTCAAGCTGTACGCCCAGGATCCTGCGGTGCTGCCGGCCGAGGCGAAGAAGGTCGCCGACATCGTCGCCGCGCTGCCCGGCCTGGTCGAGGTCAAGGACGGCATCAATCCCGCCGGCGACGGTCTGGATGTCCAGCTGGACCCGGTGCGTGTGGCGATGGAATCGGTGAGTCCGGCGGACGTGACGCGTGCGCTGGACACGGCCATCACGGGCGTGGTCGCCGCCCGGCTGCCTGCGCGCGGAACGCTGCTGGATGTGCGGGTGCGCTCGGTCGGGGCGGCGACGCTCACTCATGAGGGGCTGGCGGCGCTTCCCATCCGCGCGCCCGGCGGGCATGTGTTTCCGCTGTCGCGGGTGGCCAGCATCCATGCGGTCAGTGGCGAGCCCGAGATCGGGCGCGATGACCTGCAGCCGATGATCGCCGTCACGGCGCGCCTGGAAGGGCAGGGGCTCGGCGCCGCCGCGGCATCGGTCAAGGCGGCGCTGGATGCACCGGGCGCGCTGTCGCCCGGGGTGCGATACGCCATGGGTGGGCTGTACGAACAGCAGCAACAGGCCTTCCTGGGCTTGATTGAAGTGTTCGTGGCCGCCTTCATTGCCGAGCTCATCCTGTTGATGCTGCTCTACGAATCGGTGTGGACCGCACTGGTCGTCGTGGTGGTCTCCGCACTGTCGACCACGGCGGTATTCACCGCGCTCTGGATCACCGGCGTGGAACTGAACATCACGGCGCTGATGGGCATGACCATGGTGGTTGGCATTTCCACGGAGATGGCGATCTTCCTCGTCAGCGAGTACCAGCTGCTGGCCACGCGCATGCCTGCCCGCCAGGCGGTGCTGGAGGCGGCCGGCAACCGGCTGCGTCCGATCACCATGACCACCCTGGCGGCCATCCTGACCCTGTTGCCGCTGGCGATGGCACTGGGCAGGGGCGCAGGTATTCAACAGCCGCTGGCCATATCGATCATCGCCGGGCTGGCGTTGCAGTACGTCCTGGTGCTGCTGGTGCTACCCGCCGTGCTGATGCTGCTGCCCGGCGACGCGGCCCGCGGCAGGCGCGAAGTCCACGCTGGCGCGGGTGCCCGCCTGCGGCGATGAGGTGATCTCGAACGACCAGCCGAAATGCGTGCAGATGCGCGAGATCAGGCCCAGCCCGATCCCCGCGGTGCCGGTGTAGCCGCTGCGGATGATCCGGGCATGCAGCGCGGCCATTTCCGCGTCGGTCATGCCATGCCCGCTGTCCTCGACGACGACGGTGGTGGGCCCGCCGGCATGGATGCGGACGCTGCCACGGTCGCTGTTCTCGATGGCGTTGCGCAGCAGGTTGCCGATGACGGTACGCAGGATCTGCGGCGGTGCCGAGACCATCAGCCCCGCATCGATTTCCAGCAGCAGCGCCAGTTCCTTGTCCTTGGCGATGAAGGCGTAGTCGGCCACGATCGCGGGAAGCTCGTGCGCGACGTCGACGGGCTGCAGGTCGCGCAGCGCGCGCTCGGGTTCCCGCGCCAGCGTGAGCAGCAACTCGGCCAGGTCCTCCATTCCCTTCGCCGACTGCTCCGCCCGCAGCAGGTGCGGGCGCAGGGCGGGCGTGACATCGGGATGGCTGAGCGCCACCTCCATCGAGCCCCGTACCACGGCGATGGGCGAACGCAGTTCGTGGCTGGCAAGGTTGATGAAGGTGCGCTCGCGTTCCACGAAGTCCCTGCTGCGCTTCATGTAGCCGTTGAACGCAGCGGCGACCACGCTCACTTCTTCCGGATCATTCGGGGCGATGGGAAAGGCGCTGCCCGATCCATCGGGCGGCAACGCGCGGATGGCGACCGAGAGTGAGGTGAGCGGGCGCAACAGGCGGCCGGCACCCCAGTAGACCAGCAGCACGAGCAGGGCGACCACCACCAGCACGGAGGCCGCCAATGAGGCCCCGAGAGCGAGTTCATCCTGCTCCTGGTCGGTGATATCCAGGGCAAGCACGTGTGCGTCGGGCCCCGTGCCTTTCACCAGCACGACGTAGCTGCGCCCGGCGGAGGCGACTTCATCGTGCAGGCCGGGGCCCAGATTCCGGAAGGGCGGCGCGGCCTGGTCCTGCCGATGCAGGCTGAGGATCTCCGAGTCCGGCCACGCGTAGGTGGGATCGGCGGCACGGCGCTCCATGAAGAAATCCATCTCGGTATGCAGCATGGAGGCCCACACCGCTTCTTCCGCACGCTCATTGACCCAATAGCCGTGGGCGGCCACCACGGCCGCGACCACGGCGGTGAACAGGGCAACACCCAGCGCGAGTGATCGCCGCAGGCTGCGCCTAGTCATGCGCGTCGTTCCCGGCATCGACCAGGCGATAGCCCAGCTTGCTGATCGTCTGCAGCATCCTGGGTTCCTCCGGCAGGTCCAGCCTGCGGCGCAGCTCGTATACGTGGGTGCGCAGCATGTCCTTGTCGGGCACGTCATCGCCCCAGATCGCATATTCCAGCCGCTCCCTCGGCACCACGTGCGGGCTCTGCCGCATCAGCACTTCGAGAATCGCGCGGCTGCCGCTGTACAGCTTCAACTCCCGCCCGTCGCGGGTGATCTCCTGCGTGAGCAGATTGAAGGTCAGGCCGCCAACACGCAGCACCTGCTTTCGCCCCAGCTGCCGGAAGGACAGCGCGACGATGCGCGCCTGCAGTTCCTCCATCGAGAAGGGTTTGGCCAGGTAATCGTCCGCGCCGGCGCTGAAGCCGGTGAGTTTGCTGTCCAGCTGGTCGCGCGCCGTGAGCATCAGCACCGGCACATCCTCACCGAGCGCGCGCAGACGCTGCAGTACTTCGATGCCGTCCATGCGCGGCAGCATCCAGTCCAGCACGATGACGTCGTAGTCGCCGGTCGATGCCAGCTTCAGGCCGGAAGGACCATCGGGCGCGGCGTCCAGCACGAAGCCACGGCCATCCAGGAACGCGAAGATGCTGGCCAGCAATGCCTGGTTGTCTTCGACAAACAGGGCGCGGACGACCTGACGTAAATCTGACATTCCTGCCTCCATCCTGATGCGAATAGGTCGCGTTTGTATTGGCGATTATCTCTCATCATCCTTGTTGCCTGGAGTGCTTCCATGCCGGTTTCCTCGGCGTTTGCTGCCGTCTCACCCCTGTCTGCCAGCCTCCGGTTGGCCCTGTACGGTGTAGGCGGACTCGCGGTTTGCGAAACGCGGACACTTGGTTTGGATCCCTGCTCCAGAGGGCTGGGGCGGAAGCAGCGCAGCGCTTCCGGGCCTCCCGCAACCCCCTTCAAACGACCCGCGAAAGGCATTTGAAGGGGGCTTGGACGGCCTTAGAGCAGGCTCGCCTGGCGGTCGTCCCAGCTCTTGATGATCAGCTCCCCAAACTGCTTATCTCGCCCACCGCCCCCGCCAATTGTGTAGTTCAGCTGCAGGGGTACCAGGTCGAAGCCAGCGAAGGCCTGGCGGATCTCCGGGTGGTCATTGATGGACACAATCACCTTGCCAGCGCTGGTGCGCATGAGGTCGGCCATGGCCAAGTACTGGTCGAAGGGAAAGTCCACCCCATAGCCCTCTGTCTCCCAATACGGCGGGTCCAGATAGAACAAGGTCTCAGGGCGGTCGTAGCGGCGTACACACTCCTGCCAGGGCAGGCGCTCAATCACCACGTTGGCCAGGCGAAGGTGGACGGCGCTCAGCTCCTCCTCAATGCGTAACAGGTTCAGCCGTGGACCGTGGCCACCGGCCACCAGGCCGAAGCTCTGCCCCTCCACCTTGCCGCCAAACGACAGCTTCTGAAGATAGTAGAAGCGAGCCGCCCGTTGGATATCGGTTAGGGTTTCCGGCCGCTCCATGGCTGCCCACTCGAACATCTGGCGGCTAACCAGGGACCACCGGAACATCCGGACGAACTCCTCCAGGTGGTGCCTGACGCACCGGTATAGGGTCACCAGGTCGCTGTTGATGTCATTGAGGACTTCGAGCTGGGCCGGGACCGGTCTCATAAGGAGTGCGGCCGCGCCGCCAGCGAAGGCCTCGACATAGGTGTTGTGCGCGGGGAAATGGGGATACAGGTGCTTGATCAGGCGGCGCTTCCCGCCAGGCCAGGGGAATATCGGTAGGGGCATGTCTCAGGCTGTGCGAAAGGGGTAAGCCAGAATGATCCCGTCCTCGCGAGGGCGCAGGGTCTCGGCCAAAAGCACGCGGCAGACGCGTGTGTTGCGGTGACGTG
>NZ_JBOHXV010000039.1:0-41444 GCF_050737075.1 Stenotrophomonas sp. | reverse complement strand
GCCTCGGCGCGCTCGTACTGCGCGCGGAACTTGGCCAGCAGCGGCAGGCCCAGCTGCTGCGAGAGCAGGTCGGTCTCCGTGCTGCCATAGGCCAGCGCCACCGGCAGCACGCCGGCGCTGCGCAGGCCGTCCAGCAGCGCCTGCGCCGTGGCCACGTCGGGCATCCGGGTCAGGCCGCCGAAATCCAGGATCACCGCCGCGCGACCGAACAGCTTCGGCGCGCGCGCCACCCGGTCGTGCATCTCGCGGGTCAGTCGTTCCACATCCAGGGTGCGGATGCGCAGGTTGGCGATACCCACCTGGCCGATCTTCAGTTCACCGGCCTGTTCAAAATCCATGTTCGCCGCCACTTCAGGTCCCCGTCGGTCGGTGCGCGCGCAGCGGCTCGCGACGATGGCCCACCCAGGGCACGTCGGGCAGCGTGTCGCCGTAGGTGTCATGCACCCACTGGTAACTGCACAGATCCTTGAGCAGCATGCTGGCACGCACGTCCACGTGCTCCATCGTGTTCTGCCCGACCTCGCGGAAGCCGAAGCTGCCGTGGAACAGCAGCGCCGCATCGGCGCCGTGGTCGAGGAACACCTCGCAGGTCAGCTGCGGGTAGCGCAGCTCGGCGTAACTCTGGGCGTCGGCGTAGAACGCACGGCCCACACCGCCGCCGCGGCGGCGACTGGCCACCACGATGCGGTCGATATAGAAGAATTTGCTGGCCAGGTGCTGCTGGAACCAGGCGAAGTTGCTGCTGTCGTGCTGGCTGTCGCTGCCAAAACCGATCAGGAAGCCGGCCAGGTTGCCGTCGCGCTCGGCGACGCGGAAGTACTCAGCGGTTTCATAGAACAGGCGCAGCCGGGCAGCATCCAGCGGAAGGATGGCCAGGCCGGCATTGTTGTTCAGGGCCAGGACGGAATCGAGCTCGTGCTCGCGCACGTCGCGGATGACAATCGACATTGTGACTCCGTGGGGTAACGCGGTTGGCCCGTCGAGGGGCCCTGCAGGTGATTATTGCATGGGTGGCTGCCGGGGGCACAGGCCAGCCATGACTTATGTCCGGGTGCAGCGGGGCGGGTTCAGCCTAAGATGCGTCCATGTTGGGATACCTCAGCCAAACCCGAGTACTGCGACTGGCCGGCCTGTTTACCTGGGTCATGCTGGGCCTGCCCTTGGTCTACTCACAGTACGAAGCGCTGGTGAAGCGCAGCGGCGGCGGCATCGACGTGCCCGCGCTGCTGCTGTTCCTGGCCTACCTGGCCTTCGGCGGCGGCTACCTGTGGCTGACCCGCGGCCTGCGCAATGGTGGCCATTCGGCCTGGTACGACCGCGCCATCCTGGTGCTGCTGACCATCTCGGCGCTGGCGGTGAGCTTCCTCAGCGGCTCGGGCCTGGGCAGCATCCTGATGATGGTGGCCGCCGGGGTCATTCCCTGGATGCTGCCGGCGCGGGTAGGGGTGATCTGGCTGCTGGTCAGCCAGCTGGCCGTCGCGCCCGTCTACTACCTGTTCCTGCCGTTCTCGCTGTTCGAGGCGGTGATGCAGTCGCTGCTGTACGGCGGCTTCTCCATGTTCATCTTCGTGACCAGCCTGGTCGCCCGGCAGCAGACCGACGCCCGCGAAGAGCAGCGCCGACTCAATACCGAGCTGCGTGCCACCCGCGTGCTGCTGGCCGAGAGCGCGCGGGTCAATGAGCGCACCCGCATCTCGCGCGAACTGCATGACCTGCTGGGCCACCACCTCACCGCGCTCAGCCTGAACCTGGAAGTGGCCGGCCACATCACCGAGGGCCAGGCCCAGGAACACGTGCACCAGGCCCATACGCTGGCCAAACTGTTGCTTACAGACGTGCGCGAGGCAGTCAGCCAGCTGCGCGACAGTGGCGCCATCGACCTGGCCGCCGCCCTGCGCCCGCTGACCGAACAGGTGCCGTCGCTGGATATCCACCTCGATATCGAGGAGCCGCTCAGCGTGGAGGACCCTGAACAGGCCCATGTGCTGCTGCGTTGCACCCAGGAGATCATCACCAACGCGGTGCGCCATGCGCGCGCCCGCAACCTGTGGATCCAGGTGCGCCGGGAACCCCCGGGGCTGGTGGTGGTGGAGGCGCATGATGACGGGGTGGGCGCCGATGGCATCGTGATCGGCAATGGGCTGCGCGGGATGCGCGAGCGCCTGCAACAATGCGGCGGTGAGCTGCAGATTGAAACCCACCGGGGCCAGGGCTTTCGCCTGCGCGCCTCGGTCCCCGGCGTGCCAGTGCTGATGCTGGGTGCCATCCTGGAAGGAGTGCGTTGATGATTCGCGTCTGCCTGGTCGACGACCAAACCCTGGTGCGGCAGGGAATCCGCTCGCTGCTCGCCCTGGACGACGGGATCGAAGTGGTGGCCGAGGCCGCCGATGGCCGCCAGGCCGTCGAGGTGGTGCCCCAGGTGCGCCCGGACGTGGTCCTGATGGACATGCGCATGCCGGTGATGTCCGGGCTGGAGGCGCTGCAGATGCTGTCGCGGCTGAACCAGCTGCCGCCGACCATCATCCTGACCACCTTCGACGATGACCAGTTGGTGCTGGCCGGCTTGAAGGCTGGCGCCAAGGGCTACCTGCTCAAGGACGTCACGTTGGACCAGCTGGTCGGCGCCATCCGTACCGTGGCCGACGGCGGCTCGCTGGTGCAGCCGGCGGTGACCCAGCGGCTGCTGTCCGGGCTGGAGCACATGCGCAACGAGTTTGTCAGCCTGGACCGCCCGGATCCGCTGACCGACCGCGAGACCGAGATCCTGCGGCTGATGGCCAGCGGCTTCTCCAACAAGGAGATCGCCAATTCGCTGGGCGTGGCCGAGGGCACCATCAAGAACCACGTGTCCAACATCCTGTCCAAGCTGGGTGTGCGCGACCGGACCCGGGCGGTGCTCAAGGCATTCGAGCTGCAGCTGGTCTGATCGGGGCAGGGGCGACCGGCCTGGAGGTGCCGGTCGTCAATTGGTGCCAATATGAACGCAAGTTGAAACCCTTGTGCCGCAAGGGCTGCGGGGGTCGCTTTCAGCTTCCTTGCCGAATCCGGCAAATAAATATTGCGGTGTGTCGCGTGCTGGACCGCGCGATGCGCTATCTTTCCGCTCCTTGTCTATTCAAAACCGCTGCTGGTATGGAAACCGGTGCGCCAATCCTGATCAACAACACCCGCGAAGCCTGCTAGGATTGGCGCTTCGCTTCAATCAACCCGGCCGTGGGATCGGCCCCGGAGACTCCTGAATGACCCGTATTATCGAGTTCCTGATCGCCTTGGGGATCGTGGCTGGCCTGTTCGTCATCATTGGCGTTGTGCTGCCGGGCGAGCGACACATTACCGAAAGCATCGAGACCAACCGCAAGATGACGATCGTGTACGACACGGTCAACAGCCTGCGCCGCTTCAAGGACTGGAACCCGCTCCTGCTGCGCGATCCCGCCGTTGAACTGAAGCACTCCGGCCCCGCCGCTGGCGTGGGTGCCCGCCTGGACTATTCCTCCAAGGAACCGTCGCTGGGCCAGGGCAGCTGGGAAATCACCGCGTCCGAGCCGAACAAGCGCGTCGACATCGCCATCGAAGACGAGACCAAGGGCCACGACAAGAAGACCAGCTTCACCCTCGAGCCGACCGGCAAGGGTGGCCGCAACGTCAAGATCACGCAGGACTACAGCATCAAGTACGGCTGGAACCTGTTCGGTCGTTACGCGGGTCTGTATGTCAGCCGTCACGTGGGTGACGACCTGAAGCTGGGTCTGTCGCGCATGGCCAACATGCTGGCCACCGTGCCGAACATCGACTACCGCACCGCCGAAGCCCCGCTGACCGACCTGGCCATCATCGATGCCCCGGCCGAAGACCTGCTGATCGTCACCGCCGGCAACGTCGACCGCGGCGAAGCGACCATCACCAAGTCGATCAAGGACAACCAGGAGTGGATCAAGCGCGTGATGGAGGCCAATGACCTCGAAGCCGCCGGTCCGTTCCGCATCATCACCACTGACTTCGGTCAGGAGAAGTACGCCTTCGACGTGGCCCAGCCGGTCAAGAAGAAGGGTACCGAAGGTGCTTCGGCTGAAGCCCTGACGGTGAAGATCGACGGTGGCGCTCCGGTCAAGTACGTGCACGTCGCTCCGCACCGCACCGCGCATGCCAAGTACACCGGCCACATGGCGGGTCTGGACATCGCCCGTAACGCCCTGCGTGCCTGGGCCGTGACCGGTGGCAACGAAGTGATCGACCGCCCGTACGAGTCCTGGAACGCAGGCGTGGAGAAGTCGTTCACGCCGGAAGCGACCTACGACATCTACTGGGCCGTCAAGTAATCCGACGGTTGCCTTGATGTAACGTAGAACTGAAAACGCGCCGCTTCCTGCGGCGCGTTTTTTTTTGAAGGAGACCGGCATGCTCAACCTGGAACGACGCGCGCGTAAACCCTCCCTGCTGGCCTGCCTGGGCGGCCTGCTGGCCGCCACGGCGGTCGGGCTGTCGGCCTATGCGTCGCATGGCATTGCGGAACCGTTGGCGCAGTCGCATGTGAACACGGCCGCGCTGTTCGCGTTCGGTCATGGCGTGGCGCTGGCGGTGCTGGGGCCCACCCAGCAGAACAGCATCGGCAAGCTGGCGTTGTATGTGCTGCTGCTGGGCACGCTGCTGTTCTCGGGCAGCCTGGTCGCCGGCGCGCTGTGGCAGCTCAGCACCGGGCTGGCCCCGGTGGGCGGTACGGCGCTGATGCTGGGTTGGGTGGTGTATGGGCTCAATGCCTTGAGGCGTTGATCGGCCAGCGACGCATGGCGTCGCTCTACGCGGCGCCGGGCTGCTTCAGCGACGCAGGGCGTCGCTCTACAGCGGGGTGTCGAGCTTCGGCGCGAACGCGGGGTCATCGCTGAGGCGTGGCCGCGGCGGGCGGCTGCGCACGTCGCGAATATGACGGTGATAGCGGAAGGTGGCGAGGGTGCCCCTCACGCTGACAAAAGTGAAAATGGCGAGGAAGCCGACGCCGACCAGTGAACCCCGGCCTGTGGCGATCTGAAGCACAGCACTCAACACCGCCAGACCGCAAAGTGCCAGGACCAGGCATGCGGCGAACCGGCTGCGCTTGTACACCCCGAACGCGGCCAGCAGGTAGAAACAGCCTACGGCAGCGAACGGCACCGTCAAGAACATGCGCGCGCCGGGGCTCATGAAGAGGATCGCTGCGCCGCCGATCACCACGATGCTGCCCATCGCGGCGAGCAGCAGCCACAGGTGCTTGATCGGGCTGGTGATCTCGCGCGGCGGGTCATCACGGTGGTCGTGTCGCTCGGCGGTCGGTGCCACACGGCTGGCCTGGTACGGGCTGTTGTCTTCCATGACACGGGCTCCCCCTTGGGTGATCCGCGAAGCTTAACGGCAGGTGTACCCATTGGGTAGAGCGACCCCATGGGTGGCTGCCTCTGGCAGCGTCAGCGCCGCTGCTCATCAGCCGCGTAACGGTGGTAGGCGAACGTGGCACGGATGCCACGCACGCAGATCAGTGCAACGACGATCACGATGGCCAGCCGGACGAGGATCAAGAACTGGTTCTGGAGCACGAACAGCAGTTGGCCCAGCAGGTAGTAGCCGAGCAGCGCGCACGCCGCGGTCCGGCTGTAGCGCTGTATGCCCCACGAAAGGCCGGCAAACACCACTGCATCGAACAGGATGCCACCGGTCGATAGCAGCAGCCCAAGCAGCGTGACGTTGCCGTCGCGGTAGCTGTCCCATCGCAGGATCATCGATGCAATGCTGGCGAGCAGGGCCATCACACACAGGACCCGCGCGAGGATCCACATGTGTTTGACGGGTCCGCCGATCGCGTGCGGCAGCCGGTTGGCGTGCAACGCGTCAGGGTCGGGTGCAACCGCCACGCTGCTGGCCTGGTAGGGACTGTCCTTGTGCATGCAGTGAATTCCTTGCTTTAACGGGACGGTGCCGGGCTGCTTCAGCGACGCATGGCGTCGCTCTACGGTGCGCTTGGGCGCTGATGGGTCAGCGACGCATGGCGTCGCTCTACAGCGGGGTGTCGAGCTTCGGCGCGAAGGCGGGGTCGTCGCTGAGGCGCGAACGTGGCGGGCGGCTGCGCACGTCGCGCAGATGGCGGTGGTAGCGGTACGTGGCGAGGGTACCGCAGACGCTGACGAACAGGAACACGGTGGTGAAGGCGAGGCCGGGAAGCGAGCCCTTGCCCATCACGATATTCAACAGCCCGCCCAGAGCGCCCAGCACGCTGAACGTGAGTACCAGCGTGGCGACCACGCGGCTGCGCTTGTATACGCCGAACGCCAGGACCAGGTAAACGGCGGCGATCAACGCCAGTGGGAGCAGCAGGATTGCGGTGTTAGCGCCCTGAAGAAACAAGGTTGCCACGCCACCCATCACCGAGACCACGCCCATGACGGTCAGCAGGATCCACATGTGCTTGATCGGGCCGGTGATCTCGCGCGGCGGCTCATCGCGATGGTCGCGTCGCTCGGCGGTGGGAGCCACCCGGCTGGCCTGGTACGGGCTGTTTTCTTCCATGACGCGGTCTCCTCCTTGGATGATTCGCGGAGCTTAACCGCAGGTGTATGGTTTGGGTAGGGCGGCCCCTCGCCGGTGGCTGGTTCCGCGCGCAGCCACGCAGGGCGTGGCTCTACCGCGGTGCGGTCGGATTGCCTGCCAGCGCCGCAGCCACGCATGGCGTGGCTCTACCAGCGAGGTGTCAGCGTGCCTGCCAGCACCAGTGCCAGGGCTCGTAGACGATGCCGTGCGGGTTGTCGCGCGGGTAGCTCAGCCGGAAGCCATGCGCACCGGCATGCCGCATGAGCCAGGCAAATGCCGGGGTGCTCTCGAAGCTCTCTTCGGCCGGCGGTTCGCCCGGGCAGCTGATGTCCAATGCGCGGCCGCTGTGATGTTCGCTGTAGCCCGGCGCCGCATTGACCTGCAGGATGTCGGTAATGGCCAGTCCGCGCGCACGTTTGCGCGCGAAGATGCCCAACTGGTAATCGTGGCTGCGGTAGCCGGAGATGGCCTCCAGCACGATGCCCTCGCGTGCGGCGTGCGCATGCATCCGTTGCCACGCCTGTGCGGCGCCCCGCAGCAGCCACAATGGTCGTCGGTAGCGGTCGAAACCGGCCAGCGCCAGCCGTGCCGGTTCGGCCTCCAGCGTAAGACCCGTGGCGCGCTCGTAGCGGTCGGCATCGATGCCCAGTTGCTGCAGGCGCTGCTGAAGGCCGCTCAGCGGCAGTAGTGCATCGGCCGCATGCGCGCGCTGGGTGCCGTGCAGGGCTAGGTCGAGGACGTCCAGTGCGGCTTCGATGCCGGGCTCGCGCATCAGTCGCGGTACCAGCGGCAGCAGCCCATGCGCGGTCGCCGCCGCCAGGTAGCGGCCATCGCGTTTGCGTCGCAGCACCCAGCGCGCCTGGGCGAGTGCGCGCGCGTCGGCATTGCCGCGCGCGCGCAACACGCCGCCCGGCCACAGTTCGATGTCGGCGGTGTTGATCAGCAGGGCAGGGGATCGGCGCATGCGGCCAGCTTAGTGCGCGCGGGCAGGCGCGGCCAGCGCCTGCAGCGCCTCCAGCAGGGCGCGCGGGTGTTCCGGGCTGAGCAGCAGCACGCTGTCGTCGCGCAGCGGCAGGTACAGCACGCGGCTGGCGTCGGTGATCAGGCAGAACGCCTTGCGCCCACCCAGGCGGTAATGGCCCGACTGGAAGCCCGGCATGGCGTAGCCATTGATCTTGTGGCTGGGTTTGAATTCATGGTGTTCGGCCAGGTCGACAATCCGCGCCTTGTCCAGTTGCAGCGACCCAACCGGAACGCGTCGCCGGTAGAACGTGGACACGACCACCAGATCGTCCTGCTCGATGGAGATGCGGCGGCGGAAGAAGGCCCAGGTCAGTGCGCCGGTGACCAGCAGCACGAACGGCAGCGTGTAGCCGAGCTCCAGCGGGCTGCGCTGGCTGGACTGCAGCGTGGTGACGGTGACCACTGCCATGGCGCCCACCATCGGCACCCACAGCCACAGCAGGCGCCAGATCGGGGCGGGGGCAACGGAGAATGCCGACGGTGATGCGGTTGCCTGGCTCATGCCTGCTCCTTGATCCACGCGGCCACGTCGCCGATCAACGCCGTCGATACGGTGCCAGCAACGCCGTACTCCTGCAGCGAGCCGGCGCCCTCGCCGGCGATGCCGAGGTGGTTCAACGCCGGATAGAGCCGAAACTGGCTGCGCGGGCCTTCGGGAAGGCCCTGCTGCCATCGTTTCCAGTCCGCCTCGACTACCTGGAAGTCGCGCCCACCCTGCAGCAGCAGGATCGGGGACTTGAATGCCTTTGCATCGGCGACCGGGTCCACCGCCTCGAACGCCCGCCAGTAGCTGGCCGGTTGGCCCAATGGCAGATCCTTCGCGGCCACCGGCGCCGTGCCGCGCGCGGCGGCTATCTGCGTGTCCAGGCGCTCGAGCGCGGCCTGTTCGTCGGCGCTGATGCTGCCATCGAGGTTGAACAGGTAGCGGTTCTGTTCGGGCAACAGCGTCAGCAGCGAACGCGCCGGTGCCGACCACAGCACCAGCCCGGCGACCTTGCCCGAGTGCGCGGCGATGCGCGGTGCGAGCATGCCGCCCTGGCTGTGGCCCATCACGTAGATGTGGCGGGGATCGATGCCGGGCGTGTTGGCCAGCACGGCGACGGCGGCCACCGCGTCATCGGTGGTCTCATCGTCCATGGTGTAGTCGCCGCTGAAATCCTGCGGCCGCGCGCGTGTCCGCTTTTCATAGCGCAGCACGGCGATGCCCTGCGCGGCCAAGCCGCGGGCGACGTCCAGGAACGGGCGGTTGGCACCGACGGTCTCGTTGCGGTCCTGCGGGCCGGAGCCGTGCACCAGCACCACTGCGCGGAACGGGCCTGCGCCGTTGGGCAGTGCCAGCGTGGCCGGAAGCGGCCCCTTGCCGGCGACGATCTGCAGCTCGCGTTCGCTGTAGCTGGCCGCGGCCGGCGGCGGCGGTGCAGGAGTCGCGGCTGCCGGTTGCAGGAACAGGCCGGCAACGCGCCCCTGCGCATCCACGGCGATGGTGGCGTTGATGGTGCCGCTCGCGAACTGCAGCGGTTGCAGCACCACCTGCATGCCCTGCTGCTCCACCACCCGCGCCGGCCCACGGCTGCGCAGGGCACCCAGCGACTGCCACAACGCCTGCAGCGAAGCGGCGGGCGCGGCCTTGGCCATCTCCGGGGTGAACATCGCCTCTGCGGCGGCCATATCGCCCGCTTCCAGCCGGTCCAGCAGTTGGCTGGCGGTCTGTTCGGGGCTGGCGGCGCTTGCCACCAGTGCGACCGAACAGACCAGCACTGCTATCAGGAACCTGCGCAGTGTCTGCATGTCAGATCTCCTTTTTGAAGAACAGCAGTGCCGACCCCATCTGGACGGTCAATATCACGTTGACCAGTTCCCAGCCGAGTTGGCCATGGCGGTTCATCTCGGCCTGCATCTCGTCAGGCTTCAGGCCGGTCCAGCCCGGCTTGATCTCGATGGTCAGGTAGCTCCAGCGCTTGCTCATTCCTTGCTCTCCGGATCAGGTGCGGGTTTGGGAAGGCGTCCAGCCTTGCGCAGTGCGTCGCGCAGCACGTACTCGATCTGCGCATTGAGGCTGCGCAGTTCATCGTCGGCCCAGCGCTGCGCCGCTGCCAGCACCTCGGCATTGATACGTAGCGGGTAGGCTTTCTTTTCGCTCATGCTCAGTACAACGAACCGGCGTTGACGATCGGCTGGGTGCCGCGGTCCGAGCACAGCACCGTGAGCAGGTTGCCGACCATCTGCGCCTTGCGCTCTTCATCGAGCTGCACCACGCCGTTCTTCTGCAGTTCGAGCAGCGCCATTTCGACCATGCCCACCGCACCGGCAACAATGCGGGTGCGTGCGGCGATCACCGCGTTGGCCTGCTGGCGCTGCAGCATCGCCTGGGCGATCTCGGGCGCGTAGGCCAGGTGGCTGATGCGCGCATCGATGACCTGTACGCCGGCGTCGGCCAGGCGCTCGGCCAGTTCGTCCTTGAGGTGCTGGGAGATCTCGGCGGCGTGGCTGCGCAGCGACAGCTGGCCTTCTTCGTGCTGGTCGTAGGGGTAGCTGGTGGCCATCGCGCGCAGCGCCGATTCGGACTGGATGTGCACGAAGCTCTCGTAGTCGTCCACGTTGTAGACGGCCTCGGAGGCGTCGACCACCTGCCAGACGATCACGGCGGCGATCTCGATCGGGCTGCCATCCAGCTCGTTGACCTTGAGCTTGCCGCTCTCGAAGTTGCGGACGCGCTGGCTGACCTTCTTCTTGCTGAAGAACGGGTTGTTCCAGCGCAGGCCGTTGTCCTTGGCCGTGCCGATGTACTTGCCGAACAGGCTCAGCACCGCAGCCTGGTTGGGCTGCACGGTGTACAGGCCGGTCAGGCTGAGCAGGGCGACGATGCCCAGCGCCACGCTGCCCAGCAGCAGCCCCGGACTCACGTTGCCGCGCTCCACCCCCATGATGAACAGCCAGAGCGCCACGGCCAGCAAGGCAAGAACGCCCAGCAGGAAGGGCAGGCCGGAGAGCGAGCGGACGGGCTTTTCTTTCATGGCGGGGCATCCTTTGCGGGGTGGGTTTCGAATAGTGATATCAAATTGATATCAGTTATTCAAGGGTCTTGTGGTGACCACGCCCTGCGTGGGCGACGATTCCGGCCGCCAGGCCATAAAATGGCGACCCCGCTCTGATGTCCGGAATACCGCCATGATCACGCTCGGCACCCCGCTGTCTCCCTCCGCCACCCGCGTCCTGCTGCTGGGCTCGGGCGAACTGGGCAAGGAGGTCGCCATCGAGCTGCAGCGGCTGGGCGTGGAGGTGATTGCCGCCGACCGCTATGCCAATGCGCCGGCCATGCAGGTAGCGCACCGTTCGCACGTGATCGACATGCTCGACGCGATGGCGCTGCGCGCGCTGATCGCGGAGGAAAAACCGCACCTGATCGTGCCCGAGATCGAAGCCATCCACACCGAAACCCTGGTCCAGCTGGAGCAGGAAACCGGGCAGCGGGTGGTGCCGACGGCACGCGCCGCGCGCCTGACCATGGACCGCGAGGGCATCCGCCGGCTGGCGGCAGAAACGCTGGGCCTGCCCACCTCGCCGTACCGCTTCGTGGACACCGAGGCCGAGTACCGGGCTGCGGTGGCGGCGATCGGCCTGCCGTGCGTGGTCAAGCCGGTGATGTCGTCGTCGGGCAAGGGCCAGAGCACGCTGCGCAGCGAGGCCGACATCGCGCCGGCGTGGGAGTACGCGCAGACCGGCGGCCGTGCCGGTGCGGGCCGCTGCATCGTGGAAGGCTTCATCGACTTCGATTACGAGATCACGTTGCTGACGGTGCGCCACGCCGGGGGCACGTCGTTCTGCGCGCCGATCGGGCACTGGCAGAAGGACGGCGACTACCGCGAAAGCTGGCAGCCGCAGCCGATGTCGCCGGCCGCGCTGGCGCGTGCCGAGGAAATCTCGCAGGCGATCACCGACGACCTCGGTGGCTGGGGTCTGTTCGGGGTGGAGCTGTTCGTGAAGGGCGATGCGGTGTGGTTCAGCGAAGTCTCGCCGCGCCCGCATGACACCGGCCTGGTCACGCTGGCCTCGCAGGAACTGAGCGAGTTCGCGCTGCACGCGCGCGCCATCCTGGGCCTGCCGATCCCGCTGATCCGCCAGAGCGGTCCCTCGGCGTCGTGCGCGATGCTGGCGCACGGCGAAGGCGTGCCGGTCTTCAGCAACGTTGAGGCTGCGCTGGTGAATCCGGATACCGCGCTGCGCCTGTTCGGCAAGCCGAGCGTGCATGGCCACCGCCGTGTAGGTGTGACCCTGGCGCGTGGCGAAGACATCGACCAGGCGCGGAAGATCGCGCGCGAGGCGGCGGAATTGATCGGGATCGAATTGCGCGCGTAAAGCACGGCGTTTTGATTGTTCCGTGCTGGGGCGACCGTCGGGCAGCCCCGCTCCGGGACACGCCGCAAGTACGTCCTTGTAGGCTGCTCCAAAACATCCATGTTTTGGAGCGTCCCTCCGGGGGCTACCCGCCGGTCGCCCCCGATGGATTGCGCCGTTCGGCTGGAAATGCCGGCAGGACCCACCACTGGTAGGGTTGGTCGTCAGACAACTGCCGTGAACGCTTCAACACCCGGTAACGCATTCAAATCATCGAAACGCTTTACCGCACGTCCACCCACACCAGGTGGTGGTCGCTGCCGTCGGCAATCTTTGCTTCCGGGCTCTCGTTGGCGGGCCAGAACACGCCGCTGCCGATGTAGTTGAAGCCTACCGAAGGCAGCACGTAATCCAGCCGCATGGTGCCGGACTTCGGGCCGAAATCGCCGGTGGCGTGGAACGGCGCGCCGCGACGGACGATGCCCTTTTCGGCATAGGCCAGGCTGGTCTGCTCGGCGCCCACGCTGCGCGGGGTGGGGTAGCGCAGTACGCGCGCGTTCTCGATCAGTTCGACAATCGCATCGTGCCGCCCGTCGCCGTCCACCGGGTCGTTGTTGAGGTCGCCCAGGATCACGAAGCGCGCGTCCTGTGCCAGCCCGCCGCACGTGCCCTTGTCATCGCACAGCCACGGCTTTTCGCCACTCGACAGGTATTCCTGCCACAGCCGCAGTTCGTCGTGGTTGCGCGCGGCGTTGCGCTTTTCCGGGCCGTCGAATACCGGCGGCGTCGGGTGCGAGACCAGCGCGTGCACGACGCCGTTGGGCGTGTTCACCGGCACGTCCCAATGCGATTTGGACGACAGGCGCAGCTGCGACCACACGTGGTCGTTGTAGATGGACTTGCCGCTGCGCGGGTCGATCGGGCGCAGCGCGCCGGGCATGCTGCTCCACTTCAGCAGCTGGAAGCTGCGCACTTTGGCGGCGTCGATCGGGTAGCGCGACAGCACCAGCATGCCGTACTGGCCCGGGTGCAGGCCGTAGCCCCACGCGTCGTTGCCGCGGTTGCGGCCGTCGCCACCGATCTGGCCGTTGTTGTCCAGGTCCAGCCCGCTCTGCACGCCGGTGTTGACCGGGGCCAGGTAGCGGTAGGCGAAGTGCAGCGGCTCGCCGCCGCCCGGCTGGGCGACGTCCAGGTAGCGCTGCTGGAACAGGTCGGCGGCGCGGTGGGCGTCGTCGAAGTCGAATTCGTTGAGCAGCACCAGGTCCGGGCGGACCTGCTGCAGCACGGCGGCGATCTTGCGCGCGTGGGCGCTGTCGCCTTCCAGCTCGGCGATCAGGCCGCCGGTCTCGTCGCTGTACAGCGAGGTGTTGTAGGTGGCGATCCGCAGCGGCGCGGGAGTGGCATCCGGCATGGCGGCGGTCTTGGTCGGGGTTTGGGCGCAGGCGCCGCAGAGCAGGGCCAGGGCAAGGATCAGGGGATGGGCTTTCATGCCGCTATTTTGCACGGGCGCGCATTGCAATGGCGGGTCAGATGCCGTCCAGGGCCTCGTCGAAGTCGTGCCAGCGGCGGCCGTCATAGGCCTCCAGCGGGCGGAACCGGCGCTTGTAGTCCATCTTGCGGTGGTTGCGGATCCAGTACCCCAGGTACAGGTGGGGCAGCTGCTCGCGCCGGGCCCAGGCGATCTGCTGCAGGATGGCGAAGGTGCCCAGCCCGCGATGCGCGTGGTCGGGGTCGAAGAAGGTGTACACGGCCGACAGCCCCTGCGGGGTGACGTCGGTGACCGCCACGGCGAGCAGGGGGCCGCGATGGCCGCCCTCGGACGGCCCGCGGACCTCCAGGAAGCGGCCCTGCGACCACTGGCCGATCAGGAACTGGTCGAATTCGTGCGGGCCGTGTTCGTCCATGCCGCCCTGGGCGTGGCGGTGGGTGAGGTAGCGGTGGTACAGGGCGAACTGCTCGTCGGTCTGTTCGGCGGCGACGATGCGCACTTCCAGGTCGGCGTTGTGCGCCAGGCAGCGGCGCTGGCTGCGGTCGGGCGCAAAGCGCGCCACCGGCACCCGCACGGACACGCAGGCATGGCAGTTGGCGCAATGCGGGCGGTAGACCAGGTCGCCGGAGCGGCGGAAGCCCCAGCTCAGCGCCATCGGGTACAGGGTGCCCAGCCGCGGGTCGTGCGGATCCAGGACGAGGTCGCGCGCGGCGCGTTCCGGCCAGTACCCGCAGGGATGGTCCCCGGTCTGGAACAGTCGCAGCTCGTCGTCACGGTCGGTGTGGATCGCCATGCCCACAGCATAGCGCCGGGGCGTCGCAGCCGCCGCGACTGTCTGTCGGATGAACGCGGCCGGGCGCGCGGTCAACGCGGCCGCCCCTGGTGCGTTTTCTCTCCCGTGGGTGCCAACGCACCGCACGAAGATTCCCCCCAAGAACCGGAGTGACCCATGCGCAACCGCAAACCCCTTCTGCTGCTGGCCCTTCTGATGACCACCGGCGCTGCCGGCCTGGCGGTGGCTGCCGATACCCCGGCCACGCCCGACAAGCCGGCCCGCGCGAAGCTGGACACGAACGGCGACGGTTTCATCGACCGCACCGAAGCCGCCAAGGCGCCGCGCCTGGCCGAGAAGTTCGACAGCCTGGATACGAACAAAGATGGCAAGCTCTCGCGCGACGAGCTGCCGCGCTGGCACGGCAAGCGCCACGGGCGCGGTCCGGGCGGCATGCATGAGCGCATGGAAAAGCTGGACGCGAACAAGGACGGCCGGATCAGCCGCGAGGAAGCCAAGGCCGACCCGCGCCTGGCGGCCCGTTTCGATCAGCTGGACCTCAACAAGGACGGCTACCTGGACAAGGCCGACCGCGAGCTGGGCATGAAGCAGCACCGCGACGCGTGGTTCGCCGCTGCCGATACGAACAAGGACGGCCAGATCAGCAAGGCCGAGTTCGACGCGGCGAAGGGCCCGTTCGGTGGCCCGCGTGGTGGCCATGGTGGCGACAAGCCGCCGATGCCGCCGAAGGCGAAGTGATTGTGGGGTGCCGGGTTCGCCCGGCACCTTTTTGCATTTGGGCGAACAGCTCTTGGCTGATGCACGTCCTGGTTGGGGCCGGCGGGGGCGGGTTTGCGGGACACGCTGCAAGTCCCGCTCCGCGGCCCGGCCCAGCCGCCAGCGGCTGTGCGTTCAGTCGCACGCGAGGCAGTGCCTCGCAAGCAGTGCGCCTTCACCCATGTAAGCTCGTTCACGCCATCCATGGCGCTCTACGGTCCCGCAAACCCACCCCCGCCGGCCCTTCGATAGTGCGATGGTGGCCTGGGGAAGAGCGGGTCAGATCAACCCGCGTTCGCGGGCCATGGCCAGCACAATGCCGACGATCACCAGGTTGGTCACGACCAGTGCGGGCCTTCCATACATCGACTGGTAAACCCAGCTTGGGCCGGTGCGTCCCTTGCGTGCGGCATCGCGCGCGATCATCGGCGCCATGATCCGTTGCAGCGGCACCAGGCACTGGTAGTTCACGAGGGCGGTGCCGAGCACCATCACGGTGAGCGACCCGTAAATCGGGGCCTGCAGGGTCGTCAGCGCGAGCACGGTCAGGCAGACCAGCATGGCGGTGAACGTGCTGTAGTGCACGAAGCGGTGTACCGCCGCGCGCTCGGCAGGCGTTTCGGTGTAACAGAGCAGGTAGCGGCCGCCGAGGTAGCTGCCGATGACGCCGCCGGCCATGGCGCCGATGGCGATGCCCCAGCTGAACTGCGTGCCGATCAGATGACTCTGGCTGGCGGCAGCGCCGAGTGAACCCATCGCCGCGCCGCCGGACAGGCTGGCGCCGCCCAGGCCGAGCTTGCCGCTGCCCACGCCGACGCTGGTGCCCAGCAGGATGGCGGCGCTGGCCGTCCCCGGTGCCGCCACCATGACCATCGAGACGACCGCGGTGGCGAACGCGGCGCTTGGCGCCGTGCCACGTGCGAATTCGCCGAAGCGGCGCAGCATTTCTTCGCGCACGCTGGCCCGTGCACGCGACAGGCGCTTGCGCACGGCGGCGTCGCTCAGTCCCAGCAGGTTGGCCACCTGCTGCGAGCTCTGGCCTTCGCGGTAGTACAGCAGCAGGGTCTCGCGGCTGTCTTCGGGCAGGGCCGAGATGATTTCCTCGGCGGCCAGTTCCTCTTCCGCGCGCTGCAGGTATTCCGGTGCGCTGGGGCCCGGGTCGGCGGCCATGTTGATGGCGATTTCGGCGGCCTCGCCGGACAGCGGCCGGCCGCAGTTGGCGCGCAGCCAGTCGCGGGCCAGGTTGCGGGTGATCTGGCGCAGCCAGGGCAGGAAGCTGGCGTGGTTGTGCAGCTGGTTGAGCTGCTGCCAGGCCTTGATGAAGGCTTCCTGCGCGATGTCCTCGCTGGCCTGCACGTCGCGGGTGATGGCCAATGCGATGGCGGTGACGGTGTTCTGGCACGCCAGCACGATGCGCCCGTACGACTGCTGGCAGCCGCCGGCGGCGGCAGGCAGTTCTCGGTCCAGTGTGTCGGTCAGCGGCAGCGTGGTCATGGTGTCGGTCCCGGGCGGTGATGACATCATGACGGGGTGGGGCGGGGAATGTGACCGGCGGGATTACGGTTGTTTGGTCGCCGGAGTGATCCGCACGCGGACCTCTTCCTCTTCCGGCGCCGGTTGGTTTGCCGGTGCCTGCGGTTGTGCCTGTTGCACCGGTGCCGGCGCAGCCGTGGGCGCAGCGCGGTGGCGCATCACCACCACCATGGCGACGGCGGCGATGACCAGCAGCAGGCCGATGCGGATGCGCCAGGCCCAGTTGCGCCGGGGGGCCACCTCGGCGGCCTGGTCGCGGAACGCGAATTCGGCGGTGGGGTGGTCGCGGCGGGTGGTTTCGAGCAGGCGCGCATCGCGCAGGATTTCGCGCGCACGCGGCTGGTCGTCGGCATGCACCACCCACAGCGTGGGGTGGGTGGTGGCCTTGCTGGTGTCCAGGTAACTGAACTGGCTGCCGCGCTTGCTGTGGTACGAACGCCCGTTGGTGATGCGCACGTCGATGCCGGCGTCGCGCAGCAACTTGGCCACGCCTTCGACGGTTTCCACACGCTGGCTGCTGAAGATCTGACGCATGTCTGGTTATTCCTTGGCCGGTACGGCGGCGGCCGCGGCACTGTCATCCACTACGCGGATCAAGCCTTCCTGCGCGGTGCTGGCAACGAGTATGCCGTTGCGGGTGAAGAACTGGCCACGAGCGAGCCCGCGCGAATCCTGCGCGCTGGGGCTGTCCAGCGAATACAGCAGCCAGTCGTCGGCGCGGAACGGGCGGTGGAACCAGATGGCATGGTCGAGCGAGGCCATCTGCACGTGCGGCTGGTAGTAGCTGATGCCGTGCGGGAAGGTCGCGGTGCCCAGCAGATGGAAGTCCGAGGCATAGGCCAGCAGCGCCTGGTGCAGCTCGGGCGCGTCGCCGACGGTCTCGTTCAACCGCATCCACACCTGGTGGTAGGGCGGGCGCTTGGGCGGGTGCAGTTCGTCGCGCGGGTAGACGTGCCGGAACTCGAACGGACCGCCGCGCGAGAGCCAGCGCTGCACCTTGATCGGCAGGCGCTCGAGCACTTCCTGCGGCAGCGGGCGGTTGGGTTCGATGTCTTCCGGCTGCGGCACTTCCGGCATCTTGTGCTGGTGCTCGGCGCCGGTCTCGGCCTGCTGGAACGAGGCCGCGCAGAAGAAGATCACCTTGCCGTGCTGGATCGCGGTGACCCGGCGCACGGAGAAGCTGCCGCCATCGCGGGTGCGGTCCACGTCGTAGACGATGGGGTGGTCGATGTTGCCGGCGCGCAGGAAATAGGCGTGCAGCGAATGCACGTGCCGGCCGTTGTCGACCGTGGCCTGGGCGGCGGACAGCGCCTGGCCCAGCACCTGGCCGCCGAACACGTACTTGGTGCCGATGTCGCGGCTCTGGCCCCGGAACAGGTTGTCTTCCAGGCGCTCGAGCGTGAGCAGGTCGATCAGCTCGGAAACGACGGGTTCTTGCGGCTGGGACAAGGCGGCGGCCTGGCAGAAAGCGGAAGGCGATTATAGCGGGGTCGGTTGGTCGCGACCCCGCGCGATCGGGCGTCGCGACGGCCGGCCAACGGCCGGCGCTACCGGGTCGAGACCGCACGCGATCGCCCGGTAATGGGGCACGCACCGGTAGCGCCGGCCGTTGGCCGGCCCTCGGGGTAGTTCTTTCAGGCTTTGCCGAGCCGCGCCACCAGCGTATGCAGTGCCTGCTGCGCATCGGGCGCATACCAGGCCTCCACGAAGCGGTCGAGGCGGATCAGGTCGGCGTGCAGGGCGTCATGCAGGTCTTCGCGGGCAATGGCGCGGGTGAGCAGCATCGGCTGGCGCGGCAGCTTCAGCAGCCGGCCCAACCAGGCCACCGCGCGCGGCACAACGTCGGCCGGGGCGGCCAGCTCGTCCACCAGCCCGATCTCCAGCGCACGTTCGGCCGGCACCATCTCGCCGCCGATCAGCAGCTGCGAGGCGCGATGGTGGCCCACCACCCGGCGCATCAGGCGCTGGATGCCCTCCGGCGCCACCAGCCCCACCTGCACTTCGTTCAGGCCAATCACGGTCGGCTGGCTCTGGTCCGGGCTGCGCGCCAGGATGCGGTAGTCGCAGCACAGCGCCAGCACGCAGCCGCCGGCGGGGGCGTGGCCGGTCAGCGCGGCCACCACCGGCACGCGGCATTCGGCGAGGGTGCGTACCGCACCGAAGAAGGCCTGCCAGCTGTCGAGCAGCTTGTGCCGGTCTTCGCCATGGCTGAGCAGGTGTGGCACGTCCATGCCGGCGCTGAAGATGCGCTCGCTGCCGGACAGCACCAGGCCGTGCACGTCATCGGACATGGCCTGGTTGATCTCGTGGATCAGGTGACGGCACAGCTCGGTGTCCAGCGCATTGACCGGCGGGCGGGCCAGCCGCAGCTCGCGGATGGGGCCATGGTTGATCACCTCGATAAGGGTCGTCATGCTGCGATCTCATTGCGGGCAGGGAACTGAGACGATGATAACCAAACCATTCGTTGGCGTATTGTTGATCCTGTGTGCGGGCGCAGCATCGGCTGCAGCGTCCGAACCGGCGTGTGTAACGGTGCGCGAAGGCTGGGTGCGGTTGCCGCCGCCGGGGGTGTCGATGGCGGCGGGGTACGGGCAGATCCATAACGGCTGCAAGACCGCCGTCACCGTCGTATCGGCTGCGAGCACGGCCTTCGGCGATGTCTCCCTGCATGAAACCACGCTGGTGGATGGCGTCAGCCGCATGCGTGCGGTGGAGCGGTTGCCGATCGCGCCGGGTGCCACAGTGGAGCTCAAGCCTGCCGGCCTGCATCTGATGCTGATGGAGCCGGAAAAGCCGCTCGAAAAGGGCAAGGCCTTGCCGTTGCGGTTGAGCCTGGACGATGGCCGCCACGTGGATGGCACCTTGGAGGTGCGCACCGCCACGCGTTGATCGCTCGAGGCGGTGCAGGCCATGTGCCGACCAACGGTCGGCACCTACCGACGGTTTCCGTCCAGCGTCGGTTTGCGTCCATCGGCGGTTTGCGTCCACCGGCGGTAGGCAACGACCGTTGGTCGTTGCGCTTCAGGTGGACGCGCTGCGGATCGCGTCCGGCAGCGGCGCGCTCTTGCCGGTCTGGGTATCCATCCAGACCACCACCACGTTGCCGTCCGAATACAGGGTGCTGTCGTTCTTCTCGTCCACGATGCGGTGGCCGATGGTCACGCTGCTGTTGCCCAGCCGCTCGACGAACAGCTCCACCACGATGTCGTTGGGCCACACGATCGGCAGGCGGTAGTTGACGTTGGTGGCCGCGACCACCGGGGCGATGCGGTCGGTCATCGACACGCCTTCCACGCCCAGCATCCAGCGCACGCGCGCCTCTTCCAGGTAGGAAATGTACTTGGCGTTGTTGACGTGGCCCATGCTGTCCATGTCGCGCCAGCGCACGCTGATCGGTACGCGGGCCAGGATCTTGTGTTCGGTGCTCATTACTTCTTCTTCGCCTTCGTGGTCTTGGCAGGGCTGGTCTTGCTGGGGGTGGTGGCGCGCTTGGCGGCGACCGCCTTCTTGGCGACCTTGGCCGGCTTCTCCGGCTTGGCCTTGCGCGGCGGGCGGGCGTCGGGCTTGTTGGCCACCGCCGCCGGGCGTTCCGGGCGGGCGCTGACCGAGGGCAGCATCTTGGCCAGGAACTGGCCGGTGTACGAGGTCGGGCAGGCCGCCACGTCTTCCGGCGTACCGGTGACCAGGATGGTGCCGCCGCGATGGCCGCCTTCCGGACCCAGGTCCACGATCCAGTCTGCGGTCTTGATCACGTCCAGGTTGTGCTCGATCACCACCACCGTGTTGCCCTCGTCGCGCAGCTTGTGCAGCACGCCGAGCAGCGCCTCGATATCGTGGAAGTGCAGGCCGGTGGTCGGCTCGTCCAGGATGTACAGCGTGCGCCCGGTATCGCGGCGCGACAGTTCCTTGGACAGCTTCACGCGCTGTGCCTCACCGCCGGACAGCGTGGTCGCGCTCTGGCCCAGCTTGATGTAGCTCAGGCCGACGTCCACCAGCGTTTCCAGCTTGCGCGCGATGCTCGGCACCGGTTCGAACAGCTTCAGCGCATCTTCGACGGTCATCTGCAGCACGTCGTTGATGTTGTAGCCCTTGTACAGGATCTCCAACGTTTCGCGGTTGTAGCGCTTGCCGTGGCACACATCGCAGGGCACGTACACGTCCGGCAGGAAGTGCATTTCCACCTTGATCAGGCCATCGCCCTGGCACGCTTCGCAGCGGCCACCACGGACGTTGAAGCTGAAACGGCCCGGCGAATAACCACGCGCGCGCGCTTCCGGAACCTGCGCGTACAGCTCGCGCAGCGGGGTGAACAGGCCGGTGTAGGTGGCCGGGTTCGAGCGCGGCGTGCGGCCGATCGGCGACTGGTCGATGTCCACCACCTTGTCGAACAGGTCCAGCCCTTCGACCTCCTTGTACGGCGCGATCGGGTGCGAGGAGCCGTTGATCTCGTTGGCGGCCAGCGAGAACAGGGTGTCGTTGATCAGGGTCGACTTGCCCGAACCGGACACGCCGGTGATGCAGGTCAGCAGGCCCGACGGAATGTCCAGGTCCACGCCCTTGAGGTTGTTGCCGCTGGCACCACGCAGGTGCAGCGTCATCTTCGGGTTGGCCTTGTGCCGGCGCGCGGGAATCTCGATCGAGCGCTTGCCCGACAGGTACTGGCCGGTGAGCGAACGCGGCGCGTCGAGGATGTCCTGCAGGGTGCCCTGGCCGACGATCTCGCCGCCATGCACGCCCGCGCCCGGACCGATGTCCAGCACGTAGTCGGCCAGACGGATCGCGTCTTCGTCATGCTCGACCACGATCACCGTGTTGCCCAGGTCGCGCAGGCGGGTGAGGGTGCCCAGCAGGCGCTCGTTGTCGCGCTGGTGCAGGCCGATGGACGGCTCGTCGAGCACGTACATCACGCCGACCAGGCCCGCACCGATCTGGCTGGCCAGGCGGATGCGCTGCGCTTCGCCGCCGGACAGGGTGTCGGCCTTGCGCTCCAGGGTGAGGTAATCCAGGCCCACGTCGACCAGGAAGCCGAGCCGCTCGCCGATCTCCTTGACGATCTTGCCGGCGATCTCGCCGCGCCAGCCGGGCAGGCTCATGCCGCTGAAGAACTTCAGTGCTTCATCGATCGGCAGCACCACCAGTTCCGGCAGGGCGCGGTCGGCCACGAACACGTTGCGCGCGGCGCGGTTCAGGCGCTGGCCCTGGCACTCGGGGCAGTTGCGCTCGCTGATGTACTTGGCCAGCTCTTCGCGCACCGCCGCCGATTCGGTTTCCTTGTAGCGGCGCTCGAGGTTGGGAATGATGCCCTCGAAGCGGTGCTTGCGCTGGGTGCGGCCGCCGGCTTCGGTGAAGTAGGTGAAGGTGATGGTCTCATCGCCGCTGCCGTACAGCACCGCCTGGCGCACGTCGTCGGCCAGGCTCTGCCACGGCGCGTCCACGTCGAACTTGTAGTGCTTGGCCAGCGAGGCGATGAGCTGGAAGTAGTACGCGTTGCGGCGGTCCCAGCCGCGCACGGCACCGGCCGACAGCGACAGCTCCGGGTGCACCACCACGCGCGAGGGATCGAAGAATTCGGCCATGCCCAGGCCGTCGCAGCCCGGGCAGGCGCCGACCGGCGAGTTGAACGAGAACAGGCGCGGTTCCAGCTCCGGCAGCGAGTAATCGCAGACCGGGCAGCTGTACTTGGACGAGAACAGATGCGCCGGCGCGTCCTCGACATCCAGCGACTGCACCGAGACCATGCCGTCGCCGAGCTTCAGCGCGGTTTCGAAGCTCTCGGCCAGGCGCTGCTTGATGTCCTCGCGCGGGCGGAAGCGATCGATCACCGCCTCGATGGTGTGCTTCTGGCGCAGCGCCAGCGGCGGCACCGCGTCGATTTCATGCAGCGCACCGTCCACCCGCACGCGCACGAAGCCCTGCGCGCGCAGCTGGTCGAACACCTGCGCATGCTCGCCCTTGCGCTCACGGATCACCGGCGCCAGCAGCATGTAACGCTGCTCCGGGTCCAGGGTGAGCACGTGGTCGACCATCTGGCTCACGGTCTGCGCTTCCAGCGGGTAGCCGTGGTCCGGGCAGCGCGGGCTGCCGACGCGGGCGTACAGCAGGCGCAGGTAGTCGTAGATCTCGGTGATCGTGCCGACGGTCGAGCGCGGGTTGTGCGAGGTCGACTTCTGCTCGATCGAGATCGCCGGGGACAGGCCCTCGATATGGTCCAGGTCCGGCTTCTCCATCACGCTCAGGAACTGGCGGGCATAGGCCGACAGCGATTCCACGTAACGGCGCTGGCCTTCGGCATAGATGGTGTCGAAGGCCAACGAGGACTTGCCCGAGCCGGACAGGCCGGTGATGACAATGAGCTTGTCGCGGGGCAGGTCGAGATCGATGTTCTTGAGGTTGTGCGTCCGCGCGCCGCGGATGCGGATGAAATCCATCGCCATGGGGGATCCGTTGAAAGTGGGGCAAGCGGAGACGGCAATCGGTCAGCCTACCGAGCTTGGGATTTGGGGGCAATCGGCGACATTGCCAGCCCCGTGTCTCATCTATTGAGACCCGGCCGGCCTGAACCTGAACGGGGTTCAGGTCCTGTGGTCCCAGGGCAGGGGGTGGGTTGACCCGGGGTGGGGGGAACATTAAAATCCCGCTTCTGTCTGCCCTCGATGGCAACAGTCCATAGACCACAATAACTACAGAGGAAGTCTGGTCATGTACGCAGTACTGGTAACCGGCGGTAAGCAATACCGCGTGGCGCAGGGCGAAACGCTCCGCGTTGAAAAGCTCGAAGTCGAAGTTGGCAACGAGATCAAGTTCGACAACATCCTGATGCTGGGTGACAGCGATGGCATCAAGCTGGGCGACGCGCTGAGCGGCGCTTCGGTCACTGCCAAGGTCGTGTCCCAGGGTCGTGCCGACAAGGTCCGGATCATCAAGTTCCGTCGCCGTAAGCACCACATGAAGCGTCAGGGTCACCGTCAGTATTACACCGAAATCGAGATCACCGGCATCGCCGGTGGCAGCAAGTAATAAGGAGAAGCAGTCATGGCACATAAGAAGGGCGTAGGCTCATCGCGCAACGGTCGCGACTCCAACCCGAAGTACCTCGGCGTCAAGATCTTCGGTGGCCAGGCCATCGATGCCGGCAACATCATCGTGCGTCAGCGCGGCACCCAGTTCCACCCGGGTACCGGCGTTGGCCTCGGCCGTGACCACACCCTGTTCGCGCTCGTCGACGGCAAGGTGGAGTTCTCGGTGAAGGGCCCGAAGAAGCGTCGTACCGTCAGCGTCGTCGCCGAAGCCTGAGCTTCGCGATATGCAGGCGTTGCCCCCGCCTCGGCGTGGGGCCGCTGACGAAAGCCCCGCTTCGGCGGGGTTTTTGTTTTTCACGTTAGACTCTGCGGTCGGGTGCATCCGTTGCCCACCGCCTCCAGTTGGCATCCAGAATCATGAAACTTGTAGACGAAGCAGAAATCCAGGTCACCGCTGGCAATGGCGGTAACGGCTGCGTCGGTTTCCGTCGCGAGAAGTTCATTCCGCTGGGCGGCCCGGACGGCGGCGACGGCGGCAATGGCGGCAGCGTGTACATCCGCGCCGACGAAAACCTCAATACCCTGGTCGATTTCCGCCACGAGCGCATCTTCAAGGCGCAGCGCGGCGAGAACGGCATGGGTCGCCAGGCCTACGGCAAGGGCGGCGAAGACCTGGTCATCACCGTGCCGATCGGCACCGTGGTCATGAACGTGGCCACCGACGAAGTCATCGGCGACCTGACCCAGCACGGCGACATCCTGCTGGTGGCCAAGGGCGGCAAGGGCGGCCTGGGCAACATGCACTTCAAGAGCTCCACCAACCGTTCGCCGCGCCAGTCGCTGCCGGGCGAGGAGGGCGAGGAGCGCCTGCTCAAGCTGGAGCTGAAGCTGCTGGCCGACGTTGGCCTGCTGGGCTTCCCCAATGCCGGCAAGAGCACCCTGATCCGCGCCGTGTCCGCTGCCACCCCCAAGGTGGCCGATTACCCGTTCACCACCCTCTACCCCAACCTGGGCGTGGTGCGCGTGGAGAACTACCGCAGCTTCGTGATTGCCGACATTCCCGGCCTGATCGAGGGTGCGGCCGATGGCGCCGGCCTGGGCGCGCAGTTCCTGCGCCACCTGCAGCGCACCCGCCTGCTGCTGCACCTGGTGGACATCTCCCCCATGGAAGGCGGCGTGGAAATCTCGCCGATCGAGCAGGTCCGTGCGATCGAGCGCGAGCTCGCCAAGCATGACCCGGAGCTGCTGGACAAGCCGCGCTGGCTGGTGCTGAACAAGGCCGACCTGATGTTCGAGGACGAGGCCAAGGCCGCGGCCGAGCAGATCATCGCCGAGCTGGGCTGGGCCCAGCCGTGGTACCTGGTCTCGGCGCTAGGCCGTGAAGGCACCTGGCCGATCATGACCAACATCATGGCGTTCTTCGACCGCCAGAAAGAAGATGAAGCGGATGCGCGCAACGCGCTCTGAGGCTGTTCGAGCTTCACAGGGGAACCCGGCTCCGGCCGGGTTTTTCCGTTCTGCCGTAGAGCCACGCCATGCGTGGCTGCCGTTGAAGCACGCAAAAAACCCGGCCAGGGCCGGGTTCTTTTCTTCACCGTGGTCGAAGCCGCGCTGGGCGCGGCCTCACGGATCAGGCGGCCTTGAGGGCCTTGATGCGCGCGGTCAGGCGGCTCTTGTGGCGAGCGGCCTTGTTCTTGTGGATCAGACCACGCGAGCTGAAACGGTCGAGGATCGGCTGGGCGACGGCAAAGGCTGCCTCGGCGCCGGCGGCATCGTTGGCGTCGAGAGCCTTGATAACCTTCTTGACAGCGGTGCGCAGCATCGAACGCTGAGCCGTATTGCGCGCGTTGCGCACGACGGTCTGCTTGGCGCGCTTCTTGGCGGACTTGATATTGGCCACAGTGGTGGTTTCCTGAAAAATCGATGTAATGGGAACAGCAAGCTGGAAAGTATGATGGCTCGAAAAATGTACGTCAAGTCAATTGTCAAGAGGAAACACGGGTGAGTTCACCAAGGATGTTGCGCGGGCTGCTGTCTTTCAGCAGCATGACCATGATTTCACGGGTGTTGGGGCTGGTCCGCGACCAGGTCATCACCACCACGTTCGGCACCAATGCGGTGACCGACGCCTTCTGGGTGGCCTTCCGGGTCCCCAACTTCCTGCGCCGCCTGTTCGCCGAGGGCTCGTTCGCGACCGCCTTCGTGCCGGTGTTCACGGAAGTGAAGGAGACCCGCTCGCATGAAGAGCTGCGCGAGCTGATGTCGCGGGTGGCCGGCACGCTGGGCGCGGTGCTGCTGCTGGTCACGGCGCTGGCGCTGATCTTCGCGCCGCAGCTGGCGACGCTGTTCTCCAGCGGGGTGGACACCGACCCGGCCAAGCACGGCCTGCTGGTGGACCTGTTCCGGCTGACCTTCCCGTTCCTGCTGTTCGTCTCGCTTACCGCCCTGGCGGGTGGGGCGCTGAACAGCTTCCAGCGCTTCGCGATGCCGGCGCTGACCCCGGTCATCCTCAATCTGTGCATGATCGCCGGCGCGCTGTGGCTGGCGCCTCGGCTGGGCGGTAGCCCGGAGAAGCAGATCCTGGCGCTGGGCTGGGCGGTGCTGGCGGCCGGCATGTTGCAGCTGCTGTTCCAGCTGCCCTCGCTGAAGGGCATCAACCTGCTGACCCTGCCGCGCTGGGGCTGGACCCATCCCGGCGTGCGCAAGGTGCTGACCCTGATGGTGCCGACCCTGTTCGGCTCCTCGGTGGCCCAGATCAACCTGCTGCTGGACACCGTGATCGCGGCCAAGCTCACCGACGGTTCGCAGTCCTGGCTGTCGCTGGCCGACCGCTTCCTGGAGCTGCCGCTGGGCGTGTTCGGGGTGGCACTGGGCACGGTGATCCTGCCGGCGCTGGCCCGCCACCATGTCAGTACCGACAAGGCCGGCTTCTCCAGCGCACTGGACTGGGGCCTGCGCACCACGCTGCTGATCGCCGTGCCGGCCATGCTCGGCCTGGTGCTGCTCGCCGAGCCGCTGATCGCCACGTTGTTCCAGTACCGCCAGTTCACCGCGTTCGACACCCGCATGACCGCGCTGTCGGTGTACGGCCTCAGCTTCGGCCTGCCGGCGTTCGCGCTGCTCAAGGTCGTGCTGCCCGCGTTCTATGCCCGCCAGGACACCCGCACCCCGGTCCGCGCAGGCATCGCCGCGCTGGTGGCCAACATGGTGTTCAACTTCATCCTGCTGGCCGTGCTGTATCACGTGATGGTGCCCGAGGCGCTCAAGGCCGAAGGCGTGATGGCCGCGCTGGGCAAGCAGCCCGGCCTGCACCTGGCGCTGGGCATTGCCAGTGCGTTGTCCAGCTACCTGAACCTTGGGCTGCTCTGGTACTGGCTGGGCAAGACCGACGTGTACCAGCGCAAGCCCGGCTGGGCGGGCTATGTGACCCGTCTGGGGCTGGCCTGCCTGGCCATGGTGGCGGTGCTGTTGGGCCTGCTTTACGCCATGGACGACTTCACCGGCATGGACAAATGGCACCGGATCGGCAACCTCGCGCTGCTGGTCGGCGGCGGTGGCTTGACCTACCTGCTGGCGCTGGTCGCGATGGGCTTCCGCCCGCGTCACCTGCGCGAGCATTGATCCAGGAGCCAACCATCACCATCTCTGGCCATGCCGGTAGAGCCACGCCCTGCGTGGCTGCCCCGGACACCCGGCTATACTTGCCGGTCATGCATTGCAACAGATGGGCCCGGGTGGGCCGGATTCCGATCAGATGACCAGGTTGTTCAGAAGCATCGAAGGCGGGCGCTTGTTCCCGCACGGAAGCGTGGTCTGCATCGGCGCATTCGACGGCCTCCATCTGGGCCATCGTGCGCTGGTGCGGCATGCGGTGGCGCGTGCGCGCGCTCTGGGCGTGCCCGCCGTGGCGGTCGCCTTCGAGCCGCTGCCGCGCGAGTACTTCGCCCAGGGCGAGCCGCCGCCGCGGCTGACCCTGGCCCGCGACAAGGTTTCGATGCTCGGCGAGCTGGGTGTGGACGCGGTCGGCCTGCTGCGCTTCGACGCGCGCATGGCCGCGATGCAGGCTGAAGACTTCGTGGAGCAGTTGCTGGTGCACCGGCTGGGCGCGCGCGAGGTGTGGATCGGGCCGGAGTTCTGCTTCGGCAACCGCCGCAAGGGCGACCTGGCCCTGCTGCAGGCGATGGGTGCCGAACGCGGCTTCACCGCCGGCGAGATCGAGCCGGTCGACCTGCACGGCGAGCGCATTTCCAGCACCCGCATCCGCCAGCTGCTGCGGGCCGGTGATTTCACCCATGCCAACGACCTGCTCGGCCGCCCGTATGCGATCGGGGGCAGGGTGGTGCGCGGTCGCCAGCTGGGCCGTACGCTCGGTTTTCCCACCGCCAACCTGCGTTTCCCGAAGACGCCGGCGCTGTCGGGTATCTATGCCACCTGGGTGCACGGCGTGTTCGACCAGCCGTGGCCATCGGTCTCCAGCTTCGGCACGCGGCCGACGGTGGAGGGCGTGGAGCCGCTGCTGGAAGCCCACCTGTTCGATTTCCAGGGCGACCTGTACGGTCGTCATATCCAGGTTGAATTCGTCGCCAAGCTGCGCGACGAAGAGAAGTTCCATGATCTGGCGGCGTTGACCGACCAGATGCACCGTGACGCCGATCAGGCGCGTCACATCCTTTCCGAACACAGATTGCGAGCCACTGCGTGAGCCAGGACTACAAAGCCACCCTTCATCTGCCGGCAACCGAATTCCCGATGCGCGGCGACCTGCCCAAGCGCGAGCCGGGCATTCTGTCGCGCTGGGAAGACGAGGGCCTGTACGCCCGCCTGCGCGAAAACGCGCAGGGTCGCCCGCTGTTCGTGCTGCACGACGGCCCGCCCTACGCCAATGGCCAGATCCACCTGGGCCATGCGGTCAACAAGATCCTCAAGGACATCATCGTCAAGTCGCGCTACCTGGCCGGCTTCGATGCGCCCTACGTGCCGGGCTGGGATTGCCACGGCCTGCCGATCGAGATCGCGGTTGAAAAGAAGTGGGGCAAGGTCGGCGTCAAGCTCGATGCCGTCGAGTTCCGCCAGAAGTGCCGCGAATACGCCGAAGAGCAGATCGAACTGCAGCGCCGCGACTTCAAGCGCCTGGGCGTGACCGGCGATTGGGACAACCCGTACAAGACGCTGAGCTTCGATTTCGAAGCCAATGAAATCCGCGCGCTGTCCAAGATCTTCGCCAACGGCCACATCGTGCGCGGTGCCAAGCCGGTGCACTGGTGCTTCGACTGCGGCTCGGCCCTGGCCGAAGCGGAAATCGAATACCAGGACAAGACCTCGCCGGCCATCGACGTGGCCTACGTGGCGCGCGATTCGGCGCAGCTGGCCGCGCGCTTCGGCGTGAGCCTGCCGGCCGATGTCGAAGTCGCCGTGCCGATCTGGACCACCACCCCGTGGACGCTGCCGGCCTCGCTGGCGGTATCGCTCGGCGCGGACATCCAGTACTCGCTGGTCGAAGGCCCGGCCCACGCCGGCAAGCGCCGCTGGCTGGTCATCGCCGCGAGCCTGGCCGAGCGCGCGCTGCGCCGCTACGGCGTGGACGACGTGGTCGCCCACGGCCACGCCGCCGGTGCCGCGCTGGAAAACCTGCTGCTGGCCCATCCGTTCTACCCGCAGCGCGACATCCCGCTGCTCAACGGTGCCCACGTCTCCGACGAAGACGGTACCGGTGCGGTGCATACCGCCCCGGGCCACGGCCAGGAAGACTTCGTGGTCAGCCAGCAGTACGGGCTGATGGACAACTACACCGCCGCCCAGATCAACCCGGTCGACGGCCGTGGCGTGTACCTGCCCTCGACCCCGCCGGCAGGCGAGGTGGTGCTGGCCGGCGTGCACCTGTGGAAGGCGCAGCCGCTGATCGTGGACGTGCTGCGCGACGCCGGCGCGCTGCTGGCCTTCGTCGAAATCGTGCACAGCTACCCGCACTGCTGGCGCCACAAGACGCCGGTGGTGTTCCGCGCCACCCCGCAGTGGTTCATCTCGATGGACAAGGCCAACCTGCGCAGCGATGCGATGGCCGCCATCGACAACGTCGGCTGGTTCCCGAGCTGGGGCAAGGCGCGCATCGGCAGCATGGTCGACGGCCGTCCGGACTGGTGCATCAGCCGCCAGCGCACCTGGGGCGTGCCGATCGCGCTGTTTACCCACCGCGAAACCGGCGAGCCGCATCCGCGTACCGTCGAGTTGATGCAGCAGGTGGCCGACCGCGTGCAGGCCGGCGGCATCGACGTCTGGTATGCGCTGGACGCGGCCGAACTGCTGGGCGATGAAGCGGCGCACTACGAGAAGGTCACCGACATCCTCGATGTCTGGTTCGACTCGGGCGTCACCCATGAAGGCGTCCTGCTGGAGCGTGGCTTCGGCAAGCCGGCCGACCTGTACCTGGAAGGTTCCGACCAGCACCGTGGCTGGTTCCAGTCCTCGCTGCTCACCGGCGTGGCCATCGACAAGCATGCGCCATATAAGCAGTGCCTCACCCACGGCTTCACCGTGGATGAGAAGGGCCGCAAGATGTCCAAGTCGCTGGGCAACGGCATCGAGCCGCAGGACATCATGAAGACCCTGGGCGCCGACATCCTGCGCCTGTGGATCGCCTCGGCCGATTACAGCAACGAAATGTCGCTGTCGCAGGAAATCCTGAAGCGCAACGCGGATGCCTACCGGCGCCTGCGCAACACCGCGCGCTTCCTGCTCGGCAACCTGGACGGTTTCGATCCGGCCCAGCACCTGGTGGCCCCGGCCGACATGGTCGCGCTGGACCGCTGGATCGTGCATCGCGCCTGGGAAGTGCAGGAGAAGATCAAGGCGGCGTACACCGGCTACAACATGGCCGAAATCGTGCAGCTGCTGCTGAACTTCTGCAGCGTGGACCTGGGCTCGCTGTACCTGGACGTGACCAAGGACCGGCTGTACACCATGCCGACCGATTCGCGTGGCCGCCGTTCGGCGCAGAGCGCGATGTACCACATCGCCGAAGCGTTCACCCGCTGGATCGCGCCGATCCTGACCTTCACCGCCGACGAGCTGTGGGGCTACCTGCCAGGCGAGCGCAAGGACAACGTGCTGTTCGCCACCTGGTACGAAGGCCTGGCGCCGCTGCCGGCCGACGCTGCGCTGAACGCGGCCGACTTCGACCAGCTGCTGGCCCTGCGCGAGCAGGTGGCCAAGGTGCTTGAGCCGATGCGCGCCAATGGAGCGATCGGTGCGGCGCTGGAAGCGGAGATCACCGTCGCCGCGAGCGAGGAGACCGCCGCGCGCTGGCAGCCGCTGGCCGAGGAGCTGCGCTTCCTGTTCATCAGTGGCGATGTCAGCGTGCGCCCGGCGACCATCGATGAGGTGTTCGTCAGCGCCCAGCCGACCACCAAGCAGAAGTGCGTGCGCTGCTGGCACTACCGTGCCGACATCGGCAGCGTGGCCGCCCACCCGGAACTGTGCGGTCGTTGCGCGAGCAACGTCGACGGTGCCGGCGAAGACCGGAAGTGGTTCTGATGACCGCCGCGCGTCCGCGTCCCAATGCGCTGATCTGGCTGCTGCTGTCGGCAGCCGTCATCGGCCTGGACCAGTGGAGCAAGGCCTGGGTGCTGTCCAGCCTGCCCGAGTACCAGCCGGTGGTGGTCATCGAGGGCTTCTGGAACTGGTTCCGCACCTACAACACCGGTGCGGCGTTCAGCTTCCTGAGCGATGCCGGCGGCTGGCAGCTGTGGTTCTTCACCGCCCTGGCGGTGGGCATCAGCGGCCTGATGGCCTTCTGGCTGTCGCGCACCCCGCGTGCCCACTGGCGCAGTGCCGCGCCCTACGCCCTGGTGATCGGCGGGGCCATCGGCAATGTCATCGACCGCCAGGTGCATGGCCACGTGGTGGATTTCATCCAGTGGTACGTGGGTGAGCACTATTGGCCCTCGTTCAACATCGCCGATGCGGCGATCGTGGTCGGTGCCGTGGGTATTGCGGTGTTTGGCCTGTTCGACGGCAAGAACGAGAAAAAAGCGGGATAATTCCCTCCAGTTCCCTGTATCAACCGGCCCCGGCCGGCCGGAGTATCTGACCGATGGATGTGTTGCTCGCCAATCCGCGTGGTTTCTGTGCCGGTGTCGATCGTGCGATCGAGATCGTCAAGCGCGCGATCGAGACCCTGGGCGCGCCGATCTACGTGCGCCACGAGGTCGTGCACAACCGTTTCGTGGTCGATGACCTCAAGCGCCGCGGTGCGATCTTCGTCGAAGAGCTCGACGAAGTGCCGGACGACAACACGGTGATCTTCAGCGCCCACGGTGTCTCGCAGGCGGTGCGCCAGGAAGCCGAGCGGCGCGGGCTGAAGGTGTTCGACGCCACCTGCCCGCTGGTGACCAAGGTCCACCTGGAAGTGGCGCGACATTGCCGCGCCGGCCGCGACGTGGTGTTGATCGGCCACGCCGGGCACCCGGAAGTGGAGGGCACCATGGGCCAGTGGAGTCGCGAGCGCGGCACCGGCAGCATCTACCTGGTGGAAGACGTGGACGACGTGGCCACGCTGGTGCTGGACCAGCCGGAGAACTTCGCCTACACCACCCAGACCACGCTCTCGGTGGACGACACCCGCAGCATCATCGAGGCCCTGCGTGCCCGCTTCCCCGCGATGCAGGGCCCGAAGAACGACGACATCTGCTACGCCACGCAGAACCGCCAGGACGCCGTGCGCGACCTGGCCAAGCGCTGCGACCTGGTGCTGGTGGTCGGTTCGCCGAACAGCTCCAATTCCAACCGCCTGAGCGAACTGGCGCGCCGTGACGGCGTGGAGTCGTACCTGATCGACGGTGCCGACGAGATCGACCCGGCGTGGGTGGTGGGCAAGAAGCATATCGGCCTCACCGCGGGTGCTTCGGCGCCGCAGGTGCTGGTGGATGGCGTGATCGCACGGTTGAAGGAGCTGGGCGCTACCGGCGTCGGCGAGCTGGAAGGCGAGCCGGAATCGATGGTGTTTGCGTTGCCCAAAGAATTGCGGTTGCGCCTCATTTCCTGACCGGTTAAACGACCGGTAGCGCCGGCCGTTGGCCGGCTGCTTTTCGATCCGGGGTCATGAACGCCTGACGGACGTCTTCGGACCGTCTAAACGCCGGACGAATTGGGGCCGCCGCATTGGTGCGCGGTTGGATGCTTGTGCCGCGCTGCGCGCGGTGTCCGGCCAACGGCCGGGGCTACGAATTGGTACGGGCCCATTGGGATCGGGATCAATCAACCATGCCACCCCAGCCGGTAGGGTCGCATCCCGATCGACTGCCGATAACAACGCCCTGCGCGCCGAAGGCATGACCTTTGGCCATGGGGCTGTACGCCCTGCAGGTCTAGCATCGATCAATTCGAATGCCGGAATCCCACCTCGATGAATCTGCGTGCCGCCGTCCTCTCCGTGCTTCTCGCCGCCACCGCCACCGGTGCCCACGCGCAGACGCCACCGCCGCAGGACGTCGCCTTTCCGGGCATGCTGCGCATCGATGTGGACGCACGCGACATCGGCCGCCGCATCTTCAAGGTCAAGGCCACCGTGCCGGCCCAGCCCGGTCCGCTCACCCTGCTGTACCCGCAGTGGCTGCCCGGTGCGCATTCCCCCAGCGGGCCGATCGACAAACTCGCCGGCCTGGTCGTCACCGCCAACGGTAAGCCCCTCGCCTGGAAGCGCGACCCGTACAACGTCTACGCCTTCACCGTGGACGTGCCGCAAGGCGCTTCTGAAGTCGTCGCCGAATTCAAGTTCCTCTCCTCGCAGGGCGCAGGGCAGGGCCGGGTGGTGATGACCCCGGAAATGCTCAACCTGCAGTGGAACGCCAACTCGCTGTACCCAGCCGGCGTGATCACCCGCAACATCCAGGCGCAGGCCAGCGTGACGCTGCCGCCGGGCTGGTCGTACGCCACCGCGCTGGACACCGAACGCCGCGACGGCGACACCGTGGTGTTCAAGCCGATCAGCTACGACCATCTGGTCGATTCGCCGCTGTTCGCCGGCCGCTATTACCAGCAGTTCGACCTCGACCCCGGCGCGAAGGTGCCGGTGCACCTCAACGTGTTTGCCGACGATGCCAAATCGCTGGTCGCCAAGCCCGAACAGCTGCAGGCGCACCGCGCGCTGGTGCAGCAGATGTACAAGCTCTACGGCGCGCGCCACTTCGACCGCTACGAATTCCTGCTCGCGCTGACCAGCAAGCTCGGCGGCATCGGCCTGGAACACCAGCGCTCCAGCGAAAACAGCGGCGACACAGGCTACTTCACCGACTGGGACAAGACCTGGCTCGGCCGCGACCTGCTGCCGCACGAATTCAACCACTCCTGGAACGGCAAGTACCGCCGTGGCGCCGACCTGACCACCGCCAACTTCAACGTGCCCATGGGCGACAGCCTGCTGTGGCTGTATGAAGGCCAGACCCAGTTCTGGGGCCACGTGCTGGCGGCGCGCTCGGGGCTGTGGAGCAACGACCAGACCCGCGACATGCTCGCGAATGTCGCGGCCACCTATGATCGCGGCCGCCCCGGCCTGGCCTGGCGTAACCTGCAGGACACCACCAACGACCCGACCATCGCCCAGCGCCGCGCCCTGGCATTCCGCAACTACCAGATGAGCGAGGACTACTACTCCGGCGGGCAAATGGTGTGGCTGGACGTGGAGGGCAAGCTGCGCGCCTTGACCGGCAACAAGCGCAGCATCGATGATTTCGCCAAGGCCTTCTTCGGCATGCACGACGGCGACTGGAACGTGAACCCCTATACGTTCGATGAAGTGGTCAGCACCTTGAACGGCATCGCCCCGTACGACTGGGCGAGCTTCCTGCGCGAGCGCCTGGACGGCCACGGCCCGCTCACCGGCGGACTGGAAGCGGCGGGCTGGAAGCTGGTCTACACCGACACCCCGAACGACGCCTACAAGGCGCAGGAAACCCGCGCCAAGAACACCAACCTGCTGTACTCGCTGGGCGTGGCGGTCACCGAAGGTGGCGCCATCACCGACGTGCTCTGGGACAGTCCCGCGTTCAACGCCGGCCTAGCCCCGGGGATGAGCGTGCTGGCGCTCAATGGCCGCGTGTTCAAGGGTGAGGACCTGAAGGATGCCGTCGCCGCCGCGAAGACCGACAAGGCGCCGATCACCCTGCTGGTGCGCAACTTCGACCGCATCGACACAGTCACGTTGAACTACCACGGCGGCCTGCAGTACCCGTCGCTGCAGCGCATCGCCGGCAAGCCTGATCGTCTGGCCGAGCTGTGGAAGGCGCGATGAACCTGCGCCGCGACGTGCCGATTATGCTGGCGGCGGTCGCCGCCATCGTCGGCGCGTCGCTGGACGGCGACGGCCGCTGGCTGCACTACATCGCCAAGCCGTTGGCCACGCTGCTGATCGCCGCCATCGTCTGGCGCGCATCCTCGGCGCCGCCCGGATACCGCCGCGCGATCCTGCTTGGCATGGCGTTCTCGTGCCTCGGCGACATCGCGCTGATGCTGCCGTTCGACGCGTTCGTGCCCGGGCTGATCGCCTTCCTGCTCGCGCACGTCTGCTAGATCGTGGCCTTCCGCGCAGGCGTCGGGGCAGGGCGCGGCCTGCTGTTGGCCGCTGCGTTGCTGGCCCTGTTCGCCGGCATCAATCTCGCCGGCCTGTGGCCGCTGCTACCTGCCGAGCTGCGCATCCCGGTGGTGGTCTACGTCGTCGTGCTCGCAGTGATGGCCACGCTAGCATTGGCCCGCGCGTGGTCGTCGAAGGCGGCGTCTTCCCTGGCACCTGCAAGTGCACGCTGGGCAGCCATCGGTGCAGTTTTCTTCGTGATCAGCGATTCAGTCCTCGCCTGGGACCGCTTCGGCGGCGGCCTACCGGCCGCCTCCCTCTGCGTGCTGAGCACCTACTACGCAGCGCAATACTGCATCGCCCGCTCGGCATCCCCGGACATTCACAGGACCCGGTAGGGTCGGTTCCCAAACGACTGCCGACTTTGCCAATCACTGCTGTAACGCATGACCTGGGCCGGAGATGCGTGTAACGGCGCGCGATAAATCGCCCGCCGCTCCTGCGATAAATGAAGGGGGCCTAGTGTTGCACCCCCTGCAAGGAAATTGCACGGGGCGGAATCCCACCCCGTGACCCTGGCCGGCTACCTGGCCAAGTAGATCCGCTCACGCCGGGCGACTCCGGCACCTGACCCGATCGTGTACCGGATACCCACGGAGCGGCCGGGGAACCGATCGAACACACGACGCATGTCCGGGTGGTCGTTGATGGTCAGGATGGCCTGCCCCTTCATGCCAGCCATCGCCGCCGCCAGCTGGTCATACTGCTCAAACTCGAACTCTTGCCCGTACCCTTCGGTCTGCCAGTACGGCGGGTCCAGGAGGAACAGGGTGTCGGCCGCGTCGTACTTGGCCAGGCACTTCTGCCAGGTCAGGTTCTCGACCGTCACCCGATGCAGGCGCAGGTGCGCCGCACTTAGGTCCTCCTCAAGCCTCAGCAGGTTGATGCCCTTGCCGCCCAGGCCGAAGCCAGGCGTCTGGCCAGCCGCCTTCCCGCCCCAGGCCAGGCGCTGCAGGTAGAAGAACCTGGCCGCCCGTTGGATGTCGGTGAGGGTGTCCGGGTGCTGCAGCTGGCACCAGCGGAACATTTCCCGGCTCGTCAGCGCCCAGCGGAACTGCCGGACGAACTCGTCCAGGTGGTTGGCCACCACGCGGTAAAGGCGGACCAGCTCGCCGTGGTTGTCGTTGAGCACCTCGGCCCTGGCCGGCTCTCTGGCGAACAACAGTGCGGCGCCGCCAGCAAAGGCCTCGACGTAGGTCTTGTGGGGGTTCTCGGCGATCAGCGGCAGCAGGTGCTGCAGGAGGCGGGTCTTACCGCCTGGCCAGGGGAATAGCGTCTTGGTCTTCATTCTCAGCCTTTGCGATGGGTATCGGCGAGGCTTGGCTCCCCCGCGCGGGGAGCAGGGCCTCGGCCAATTGCACGCGGCTGATCGCGTGTGTTGCGGTGCCTGGCCATCAGTTACAGCTGATGGCCAGGCGCCCTGTTTCAAAGAACTTCCAGTCTCGGCTCGCCCACGTCGGCCGTGCCCTGAGGCAGGGCCGGTGACGACGGCCAGGGGCAGTCCGGAAACCCGCTCATAGCCGGAAGTTCCCGCAGGGCTTGGCGGTAGCCAGCCCACTCCTGCTTGGCCCCTGGCAGAAGCGGCGCGTCGTCCATCTGAGTCCAGTCGGTGGACCGCAGGCGCTGCTCTCGCTCAACCTTCATCTGTTCCGCCCGAATTCGAGTCAGGACGGCCGCAGGGATCTCATCGACCCGCGTCTCGCCGGCATTGAGCGGCATTTCTGGCGTGACGGCTCGATAGCTAGTCTCAGTAATGGCGTACACGATCACCTCTCGTACTTGTAGCCGTAGACGCGGACAAACAGGCCGGTGCCAGTTGCCGTGTTCTCATACTTGTAGAGGAACTGCTGGCTGGTGCTGAGCGGGATGTCGGGCGACAGGTTGTTGTTCGGCGGGATCGGGCCGATGTAGTTGGCGCTGGTCAGGGCGCCGCCAATCGGGGTTCCATAGAACACGTTGACGGCGGTATTGCCGTTGCCCATGAGGCACTTGGCCAAGACTCCGGTCACTGGGATCAGGCTTGAGCAGTCCACTGCAGTCGATACGGACGCCAGGCCATTGCTCACGATGAAGTCGGTGTAACCCCCGAACAGGACGTCACCGGAAGAGCCGCAGTGCACAAAAGGCCGAATAGCGCCGGCGGCATCCGTGCGGAAGCTGCCGATGTACCGGCGGGAGGGATCGCCGGTCTTGGCGCGAGCCGTGCCGCTATAGGCAGCGGCCGGTGTGGTGGTGACCGCTTCCACCGCCGGGACCACGCCATTGCGGTAGAGGTAAAGGTGGTATCCGGTGCCAGCTGCGAGCGTCAGACCGTTCAGCGTGATCGGGCTCGGCACCTCGATTGCGCGCTTAAGAGATGGGATCCAGGCACTGCCACTGGAGACCCGAATCGCACTGGGCCCCACGTACTCCATGCCCAGCCCGAGGATGTGACCAGGCATCGTCCACAAGGCGGCGCCGGCTTCGGCAGATGCAGCGCTGGCAGCAGCCAGCTCCGAGAGTTTTACGTCAGGCATAGGGGTTACTCCAAGATGATGGGGTCGCCGGCTTCGGTGACGATGCGGTCGCCCGCTTGGGTCACCAACTGGGCGCGGTAAAGGAAGGTGTGCTGCAGGCGCTGCCAGCTGGCGTAGCCGCCGCGCAGGGCTTCGACCTCCAGGCGAACGGTCTTACCGCCGCTGCCTACAGGCGGCAGGTAGCTGTCGGTGGGTGCGGTCAGGTTGGCCTGGGTCCGTACCAGTGACCCAGCCAGGTACCAGCGGGCGGTGTAGGTGGTGCCAGCCTCAGGCCCGATGCTGCCCTGCTCGTTGTCGATCAGCTGGTCGGCCTGCAGCGTGCGGTCGCGGTGGACCCATTCGGCCTTGATGACCCCGCCATCGCCCCAGGCCTCAACGGGATAGGCGGCTCCGTTGATGCGCAGGCGGGCCGGTGGATACGGTCGGGTGTGCCGGCGCTGGATCGTCAGCGACACGGCGGTGGCGAGCGCAGGGTTCAGTTGCCCCTGATTGCTTCGTGTCAGCAACTTGCCCTGGGGGCTTTCGCCTGCCAGGTATTCGCGGGAATCGAAGGCGACATACTCGTCGGTGAACCAAACCCGCGCACCGACGCTGTGCGGCACAGGCACCGTGTCCACACAGCCTCGGGCGATCGTCAGGGTGGCGGCGACAGGGTCAACGGCGACCACGCGTACCAGTTCGTCGTCGATGAGCCCTTCGGTACCGATAAGCACGACGTCCAGCTCGACGCCGGCCGTCAGCTGGATGGCGGCGGTGGTAGCGGTCATAGCGGTGGCCAGCAAGCCACTGGGGGCGAAGTCTCCCGCACCGGCCTCAGCGAACTCGGCGGATCCGATGCGGGTGTATAGCGTGTAGCCGAAAGCGGCCGACGTCGGCCGCACTGCCATCGAAGTGAGGTAGCCCACGTCCGGGGAAAGCGCGGTCAGATCCGGGCCACCCACAGTGCCGGCCAGGTCACGATAGGAGGCTTCGACCAGGCGCTGGTTGGTGACCGGCTTGGGTGCATTATCCGGCTCCACCCAGTCGCTACCCACCGGGACGATGTAGCTGGTGGCGGCCATGCCGGCCACGTCCTGGGCAACCGTCAGCACGTAGGCGCTGTCGGTCTGGGTACCCTCATCGATCTCCAGGATGCGCACCGGCATGCGGACTACACCCCGGCGTGGCCAGGTCAGGGCCATGACCTGGCCACGGGCAAGATCGCCGGCATCGCGGCGCACCCGCAGCTTGACCCTGCAGGGCAGGCTGCTGACTGCGCCAACTTCCCGTGCCGCGACGCGGGCCGCCAATTCGCCCTTCCACAGACCTGGGAAGTTCATCCGCTGGTTGATTACCCGCCCCTGGGCCTGCACGGCGGCCAGGTTCTGGTAGGTGACGGCGGCGTCCTTGTTCGTGTTGACGTCGCGGTAAACGACAGTCACTTCATTAACGCTGTTGTCCAGCATCGGCTGCTGCCACTCCACCATCTCCATGATCTGGGCAGGGCCGATCTCGAGAAGCGTTGCGGGGTCGTAGTCGTCACGAACCAACTTCAGCTCCGTCAACCCGGTGACGGGGTTTTCAACCCTGATAGCACCAATGTGGTCGCAGACGATCTGCATGAACTCCCTGGCACTGGTCGACCGCGACCACTTCAAGCAAAGGCTGAATCCCTCGTCGTAGAGCCTTTGCGCAGCTGCTCGAAAGCTGGGCTCGTCGATGACATCGACCGGATGGCCCATGCCTTCGGTTCGCACCTTGTAGAGGATGTGGGCCGGGTTCATGCCATCGCCGATTTGCACCAGCGACGGCTGCCATACCCCGTTCTTCCAACCCTTGTGCCAGCGCGAGACCTTCTTCATCCACGCTTTCAAATACGGGCTCATCGCCGACACCTGGCCATCGAACAGCGTGGTGAAAAGCCCACGGGCCGCTGGCCACGGCCCGGCCACCTGGGCCTGCAGGTAAGCGCTGGGCATCTGATCGGGCTCGCCCATCCGCACTTCCAGCGTTCCAACGATCCCGCCTTCGGCTTTGTCGCCGCCAAACACCTCCGGTGCGTAGATTTGAATGGTTTGAGACTTGGTGATCGGGCCTGTACCGGGAATGGTGCCGATCTGGATATTTCCCAGCCCCGGAACCTTCTGCCATACCTCAACACTGCCACCGTCCCAGACCTTGCGATCACCTACCCGGATTTCCCGCAACTGGTCGACCGGGCCGGCGCACTCGCCCATGTAAACGCCCAAGTAGTAGCGGTAGCCGACGGTCTGCTTCTTGCTTTTACCCATGAGCAGCATCCTCCCGGGCGAGCGCTGCCAGGCGCTGTGCGAAGGCATCATCGAGCGCCTCGAACTGCTCTACTGGCAATCCAGCGTCCAGGAACTGGCGAATATCCAGATCGTGGCGGACCATCCAGGTGCGGATGCCGGCGGCGCAAAGCACACCCTGCTGCTCGCCCAACTTGGCTGCGCGGGCGTGGGCGACGGTGACAAGAATCGGGTTGGTGCTCACTTTTTGCCGCCCTTTGCCTTGATCGGCGTGGTGCGCAGGTTGCCGTACCACAGCACGTTGGGGTCATCGATCCACACGGTGCCGAACACCTCGGTCACCTCGCGGCCGTCCTCTGCGGTGGGAACGCTGAAGTCTTCCAGGGCGGCCGGCTTGGGCGTCACGGGCTTGGGCCGGAGCACATAGCTCACAACCAGCGCGACGATCATGATGACAAGTTGAACCCACATACAGCCCCCTAAAAGATCGGATCAGCACCAAACGGGTTCTTCTTGGGCAGCGTGTGTTGCCCCCCGTAATTGGGTGCGTTGTTGAACTTTTCGTGACACACCCCAAGCGAGTGTCCACAGCCGGGGAACACCGCGACCAGGTCGCCCGCCTTCAACGGTGACGCGGTGAGCAGTGTCAGCTTGGTGCCGACATGGCTGGTGATGAAGCGATACTCGGTGGCAGTGCCGCGCTTCCACATGATGTAGCCGCCATCGAACCAGCCGTTTGGCTTGTCGCCGAAGACCGTCGCGGTGATCGAGGTGACGGTTGTGCCGAACAGGGTCGTATCGACCCGAAATGCCGAGGGCACCACGCCGCAGTCGCTGTCGTAGAGCGTGAATGGGCACGACACCTGCCAGCACCTGCGCAGCCCGTTCATGCCCTCAGCCGAGGCGAAGGTCTGGCAGCTCAGGATGGCATCGTTTTGGCGCTCGGTGGTGTCACCCAGGATGCCGTTCCAAGTGCCGCGCACCGCGCCGTCGCTACGACGGACCTTCCGGTACTGCACTGTGATGCGCTCGGTTGGTGGGTATGGGCGCAGGACCGATAGCAGCGGCAGGGTCAATGGCACCGTGATCTCAAGGTTGGCCCGCGACTCCTGGGACGACTGCGCCAGGCGTCCGCGTTTCAAGGCTGCCGGCGTGAAAATCTGGTTGTTGAAGACCTCAGTGCGATCGCCGCTGGTGTAGCGCCAGCGCTCGGATCCGCGGCCGAACTCGTACAGCTCAACATGTCGGGCGAATAGGCTCACAGGGCCTCCTCTTCTGCGGGGATGCCGGCGAACGAGACACGCGATCGCGCTACGCCCTCGCTGTCGTGTTCGTGGGACAGCTCGACCGTGTCGGAGGTCAGGCGCGCCAGCAACATCCAACTGATCAGACGCACCGCCGACGGCTCCAGCGCCATGCCTACCGGCGTGTCGAGCTGCAGGTGCTCCCGCATGCTGTCCAGTTCCGTGGCCACGCTCAGCTGGCGGTAGATCACCCGCCCATCGTTCAGCTCGATTCGCAGATGCCGGCGACCAGGCTGCGCCCGGCCG
>NZ_JBOHXV010000038.1:0-41445 GCF_050737075.1 Stenotrophomonas sp. | reverse complement strand
AGTACATCGAGATGTTTTACAACCCAAAACGGCGGCACAGTTCCAACGACGGGCTGTCCCCGGTAGAGTTCGAGAAGCAGTACGCACTAAACGGCTGACGACTGTCTACAAAACCCTGGGCGATTCAAAGCGACTTCTCGGGCCGCCACAGCAGAGTGAGCATTTCCTTTAAATGATCCGTGCCTGAGCCTGAGGAGAAGTTTCGGTAGGTGCCAGCAAGTACCGAAAGTCCAGGATAGTGCTTGGTCAACTCAGCCTTCATCCACTCAATCGTCTCCTTGCGAAGGCTCACCTCGGGGAGTACCAGCAGCTCGACTCTGAGCTTATGGGAAGCATTGAGCGCCTCGCGCAGAACAGCACGCCGCCGGTGTTCTGGCCACGAGATGACATTCACCGATTGCTTCCAGTAATGCTCGTTCCCGCGAAGTCCTGCCGCTCTGACATCGTTGAAACGATCACTATTCAGTACAGATTGCAAGGAATCGCATGTGCTCCCTGTAAGTGGCAGCCCATCAATACCAACTTCAACCACCGGATGGCAGTAACTGTCTGGTGCGCTGAGCTGGAGCAATGCCACGCGAAAGTGGGACGATTTGGCTTCGGGGCCATCGGATCCCGATCGTCGACGGATAGCAAAGGAAGCTGCTTGAATCTCGCGTAGCCTCGCGAAGAATTCATTAGTACTGGCGCTGGGGTTGCCCTCTTGATCAGGTGCCCGCCCACCATCCGCAGATGCCCCTACATCTGCATTTGCGACTGCACCTTGGTCGCTTTCCAAGGCGTGAGTGGCCATTTCAGACTCTGGTGCAGCAATGCTGCCACCACGCATCAAGAGTCCATGATCCCGGACCGCCAATGGCGGCTGTTCATCAGGACCAGTAGGTTGTCTACCTAGTAGGACTGGCCGTTGTACTGGGCTGATAGGCGCGCGTTTCTCGTGTAGCCCAAGCCATTTCCCCAACTTCCCTCCAAGCCAATGAACGGCTACTAGCTCGCCATCCTCCTTCCTCCTAGTCTCGGTCCAAGCGGACAACCTACGAGTACCAATCAGCACTCTTTCAACGCCCCCCCCACCGAGGCACGTGTACTGGGCCTTGGACAGCTGCCAGCCTACATCCTTAGCATCCGTGAACTCATCGGTATGCGCATCTCTGCGAAAACTTGGTCCCTCCACAGGAACGACGCAGAGACCAAGCAGCGCGTCAACACGAACCGCTGCACCGGCGACTGCGCGGACCAATTCATCACAGTCCGATTGGCTAAGCGCGGGGAGGTCGTCAAATGGCCACACGTGCGCTTCGTCATGCACATCTGCCCATTCGGACCCAGCACTACCATATCGCCACGCACTGATCACGGAGAAGGCCTTGCTAAGCTCTGGAATCTCCAAGGCCCGGGGGAAGGTGGATTCCAGCAACCCAACAAGGACTAGCATCCAGTGCCAAGGCGTTGCACGTTCGAGCGCCTCACCATTGGCATCGGTCAGCCATGTACAGATCGCGCGATAGTCACCCTGCGGATCGGCACGCTGCTCGTCCGGTAGTACCCACGTGGTGGGCAGGCCGAGGCTATCTTTAAGGCGGTTCTCGTTACCTTGTGTAAGCCCCCACACTGCGGCAACGCAACCCCTTAGCCCCGCCGTGGCAACCGCGAGTGCCAGTGCAAGCCGCAGCACTGGCCCGCCATAGACACCCTCCCCGGATTCGCTACCTTGCGGCATTTCCTGCATCGCGCCGTAGAGAGCTTGCAACAGCAAAAGCTCAGGACGGTTCTCACGACCAACTGATCCGGTTGGCCTGAGATCAATGCCTTGCAGTAGCCACAAGGGCAGGCGCCCAATGGCCTCAGGGAACACTAGGTGCAGAGTGTTGCGTAGACCGGCGGCACCGCCAGGGCGCAGGCGAGCAGCCATGCCCCGGGTATGCGCCTCCATGAGCAACACATACCATGTCCTAGTCCGCAGATCCTCGTCTGCGGGATAATTTCTTAAGAGGTCTAACGCCCGCCGTACCGTTCTTGGCAGCGTCCTTTCGCCCACTCCAACAGTGGAAATGTCAACCTGCGCCTCTGACAAATAGGCACCCTGCAACTTCCGAAGCTGCTGCCTAAGGACATAGCCTTCAATGAGCTCAGCATGCGCCTGCGTCCGCAGTTCACCGGAGGATTCGACCGAGAGGGCCTCTTCGGCCAATGTCTCTTCGCGGTTTCCCGTCTCACCTGACATATCTGCCGCAACACCAAGGAGATCGGCTACCGCCCACCCGACCCGCCATATATCAGCATGCGCCATGGGAACGCTCGTGGTACGGACCCGGCCGTCCCAATCATGGAACCATGCATTGACACCCAAAGACTCCCGCTTCACCGGCTCGCCGACTAGATGAATTAGAACTTGGTCGTCGCGCTCATGGTGTACCAACTGCGGCATGAAGGGTACATAGGCAGCCGCTTCGCCCTTACTGACGTCAAGATGAATTGCGTACAAACCATCAAATAGGCTGACAGCTGCCCTTGTTTTGGAGCCAAGCGACTTGACCAATTCTGGGCCGGCGAGCGCCCATGGGATCACCTCCTCGCTTCTCTCCACACCTAAACGTGTGGCCTCACTTTCCTCAGGACTGAATTCCAACTCTGAGAATTCAGGTGTGAGCTGCTCCCCACGCAATGCTACACCAATGAATGTCCGTGATCGCGTCGTCGTGCGCGGCGCCGTGTACACATACACGCGCCTACCTTGAGAGGTAGAAATACTTTCCAACGCATATAGCGAGCTGGCTCCATCCGAAACCGGAAGGTGCGCAATAAGCTTTATATCGCCGGCCCCTGGCACCTTGAACAAGTTATCGAACCCACTCAGAATATCTAGGCCCTTGCACCCGGGAGCGCTGTTCAAGATGAAGTCTATAGCCAACCCTCGGACGACCTCATCTCGTGCCTCATGCTCAGGTCGATTGACTTTATTCTTCAGTAGATCTCTCACGGCATCCGCAAGACGCAGGCCATCATCTCCGTACGAGCGAAAATTTTCTCGATTCCTCATTTCGTTCAATGGCTCCCAATCTGCAAGCTCATCTGAATGAGGGGTAAAGTACAGCGCTTCAGCAGCCAGACAGAGCCATTCCACAGAGGTCACAGCCCCTGCATGATGGATGCTAACTGAATGCCCACACGCGCTGTTACGCGACAGCCTTCGAGCCTTTGCCACAATCAACCATGCACGTCGTCGCAAGTGTGATTGATTCTCCTTTGCGGCGAGATCTCTGAAGAATTCCGTGCTGCATACAGCTTGTGCCAGGGACTGACGACGCGCCCGGCTTTGCGGAATTTCCTCAATTGTCTGACCATTCTCAACCCATGGATTAGGGTCAAGCAGCCGATCCAATCCCTCAAGGGCATACAGCCAGTGATAACCCCGTTCTTTGAAGGCGGGGTACCAATCTCCTCCGTCTTTGGTCCGGTGACGCTCGTCGTAAGCTTTGTCCCAGGCCGCCCAGAACCTGCTCCAGATCTCCGAGCTCGGCTGCTCTGCTAGGTCGTTGGTATCGCACGCGACCAGCCACCAGAGCCAGCGTGCGCAGAGGCCAAGGTCGTTCGGCCGCAGATCCTTAGCACCCATTGCGGCCCTTACTTGGGGAAGTATGGCGGGCGGATTTGCAACTAGATCCGGATGGCGCAACATCCGAAGGGCACACTGCCGGTTTACGCTCAGCGCATCCCGAGCCAAGCCCCACCCGGCTTCTCCGTCGCCTACAAGCGGCGCTTCCAGACCTGGAACCGAGGCAGCGAGCCCACGGCCCTCGTTTAACTGCCTCATCACTTCCTGTGGCGAACCTGCGCGCACGCGATCGCCTTTGTGAATCAAGGCAACCGAAGACAGCCGCGCTTCCGCTTGAAGGGCTTCGCGGAGGTCACCAAGTAGCTGTGCACTCTCGGCAAAAATGACGATGTCATCAACGTAACGGGCGTAACCTGCTCGAGGAAGCGTTTGTCCGCTTTCCGATACCCTAGAACTTTCCCGAATGAATTTTCGAGCACAGTTGTCTACCGGAAACAGCGCGATGGTCCCGATGTACGCAGAAATCACTGGGCCCTGAGGGATTCCCACAGTCTCTTCACCGCGGCTGTCGAGCCCGTCTTGCTCCGGGTTCCGATAGGCGTACCCGAACTGGAACCCCATCAACAGTCGCTCCAACGATGCCGCCCATTCATCACTCCCCTGCTCCTCTTTCAAACCGAGGATGTTTGAGAAACCGACCGGCAATCCTGAAGCGTTGATCTCCTCGATCAATGGTGCGAGTAGACGATCTCGGACTACAAACCGCTGCACGGTATCGTAATAGCGCCGAACATCTAGCCGAAGCACGTGGACCTGAGAGCCTATGGAGCGGCATTGCTCACCCAAGCACTGCATGAAGTCGCGCCAGCATTGGCTGAAAGGGCGGAACATACCTTGGTCTGAAGGCGTCTTGTGCCCCTCTAGCACCTCCATGTCGATCTGGTAGCCAAAACTCAACGTTGCCGGCTCACCAGCTTGTCGGTCGGGTTCATTTAGAGCAGAGAAGGGTCCGGTGACAATCACCTCGTCCCGTGAAGAGTACCATCTGACTGCAGGGATGCTGGAGGAGAACGTTCTTCCTCCCGCGCTAATACGATCATGCCTTTCAGTAAGCAACTCATTGAGAAAAATCTGTTGAGCGTGCAAGTCGGCCGGATGCGGCATTACTTTGAGCCGCGCGTCGTTCAATGCGCTCTCTTCGCTACTCAGCTTTCTGGGCAGATTGACCGCATCAAACGGCGCTGCTTGCCGCCAGGAAGAGCCTTCGGCGGTTACGCTCTTCAATCTATCAAGCGCGACTGTGTCGAACAGGCGCGCGTTCGCACCAAGCGTTATCCAAGCCTCTTCGTCACACGGCAGCTCTCCCCGACGAGAACCAAAATATGCCAAAGTGCGGGCCAATGCTGTTCGTTCAAACTCGCCGTTAAGATAGACGGCAGCTGAAATCCTGGCTAGAGCATTACCATCCTCTGCCAGCACTTGCCCCAGCTCATCTGCCCAGATCGACTCGACGTAGGCGAGACGTGCGAAGAACGAACTGTGTTGCCGCTTGCCACGGGCCCTATTTATCGCAACCGCAGCCCGAAAGAGCGCCCGTTCTTTCACCGCCGTAGGCAGAATCTTCCAGTTATCGTCGGCGAGCACCGAACTATCTTTACCGCCAAGCGATGCAATCAAAAGCGCTGCTTCAGCGGGTAGACTGTACTCTGCCAGCCACGCATCCGCATGCTCGTCTCCAGATATATCGCGCAGACATGCATCAGGATCTTTTCCAATGCTTGGCCGTGTTTTCCAATGGACACCCATCCACTGGAGGTCTACACCGACCATGCCCAGTAAATCTCGGACGAGCCGCTCCGCCCCGCGAAACCCAGCGGCATCATTATCAAGAAATACGCATATCCGAAGTGGCTTCGCGTTGTCCGCCCGAGCCTCCACAAAATCCGAAAGCAACCTGAACTGATCTTTACTCAGGCTCGTGCCCATCAAGCCAATCGCGTGTTTGCCAAGTGATTCTAGACGCAACGCATCCAAGAACCCTTCAACTATGTACAGATTCGATGGCCTGCCTTCCTTCAGCTCATCAATAACTGCCAAAAAGGCGGAATCCGCATTGAATAGATAATCTGATTTCTTAAAACCTGGCGTAAGACGATACTTCGGAACCTCGCCTCCCGCTACGTCATCGAGGAGCCTCCCCGCAAATCCAACCGCGCGCGAGCCTCCTTTTCCGACATCGTATACGGGAATTACAATGCGACCATCATCAAAATAGTCGCTGAACTGATCGCTGTAATCTAGTTTGTGCTGATTAATTCCACCAGGTGTTCGCAGCCGCCGGACCAGACCTAGCCCCAGCAAGCCGTCTAACAACTCCAGCCTCTCTCCGACTCCCAACTTATCCGCCGCAGCAACCAGCACCCCCTGCGGTATGCACCTCAATCCCTTGCCATACAAGAACGCCGCGTCAAACCCGCGATCGGAGCACCAGCTTTCGAATCGTCCCACATCGTGATGCAGGTTGAACTGTCGAATGGCAAAATCTAAGGCCGATACTCTATTACTCCTCGAGTAGGCCGCCTCGGGCTTTCCCCTCACGGGCTGGACGTCGTAGAGCCGAGCAAGCCACTCAACACTACCCTTGAAGTCACTCCCGTTAATCTCTCTTACTAGATCGACTGCATTACCATGTGCACCGCAGGCAAAACAGTGGAAATGTGGGAGACTCCCCTTTGCTGCGGGGTAAAAGCTGAGGGAGGGCCTTGTGTCCTGGTGGAATGGGCAGAGGGCGCTAACTTGATGATTGCGGCGCTCCATCCTCAGACCCAGGCGAGCTGCAAGATCCTCCAGCGGCACCTTCATCAACAGGTCGCCTATGTCATACCACGCCATTCCCAACCCCCTGCCTATTCAGCCATTGTCTGGGGAGCTTAACAGCTCGCCTTATAGATTCAATCCAGCCTGATGACGTGCATCACGGGATTCTTGCTGAGCCATCTTATGAGGTTGATCTCCAGGTCAATAAGCAGCCTCCCAGAACGCCCTCAATTCGACTAAGGACCCAACTAGCTGTGTAAACCCACTACGTTGTTCAGCGGCACTCTGAAGATGGGTCGCTGGCCGCCAATCCCGCCGGATGGCGAACGGGGCGATCGCATCGAACGCTGGATGGACCGGAATTGATCGCCTAGATGAAGGCGGCGGTCTCGCCGCTGCCGAACCACGGCTATCACCGCTCATACGCACAGGTGTGTCGTCAGCTCGTTCAGCAAGTGTTGTCAGCGATCGACTTGAAGCTAATCTATCGGGTCATGCGCGCGCATCGGGTTCCAAGCCCAGCCTCCATAGCTCAACTTGTCGCACTGTTAAGGCTGCGCCTGCTATGCGCCAGATCGGACGTGCGGCGAGCTAGCCAGGCGCCATAACTCACTATCAGGCTCGGAGTAATCCATGTCCAACACAGCTCAGTGCCGACACGCACTCATTGAGGCCACCGCCTCACTCCGTCTGGAAGGCCTCCCCATTTTACAGCGTGATGACGACCTCTACGTAGCGGCCGTTGATGGACAGCGGGTTGGGAAGTTGCGCGATCTGATGTTGATGCGTATACGCGCCGAATTGGCATCCAAGACAGGGCCTGCTCCCTGATAGGTCCGGCACGTCAATCTGTCTAACCGGATGAGCTGGCGCGGTTCATGTGCGCCCAGACCCAGGCGTCGAAGTTCGGATGAGACTTGGCGTGACCCGTTGTTCCCGAATTTTTGGGACCGCCAACGGTCTTCGCCGTGACGAATCCGGGGACATCTTCTTGGTGTGCCACCTTCATAAGCAGGTCAGAGCGCACAAACTCTACCCCGGCGTATGCTCGCTCAGTGTAGTTCCTCGCGCTTCCCATGCCCGGATCGAAGTGCAGGGCTGTTCCCGCTACCATCGCACGGCTTGCACATCTCCCACTCGCCGAGGCGAGGCCAACCGCCGGTTCCACCGCACATCACACACTCCTCTTCTTCATCCGCTGGACCGCACTCCTGCTCTGCGGACCTGAATTGATTGCTCATTTCCGATGCTCTCCATGCTGAAGGTTGATAATTTCTCGCGCCGACTGTACATCGGTTGACGACGAGTTCCCGCTGGCGGAGCACGGGAGGTACTGAGCTAGTTTGCGGCAAATTCTGAGGCACCGTCTATGCGCTAAGCAGCCACGTATGGGGGAACTTGGTTCCGTTGCAAACCACTGGGCTTGGAGCTTAAATCGTTTGGTGGCTGGCTCAACCACTCAAGTTATCTTTGGTCGAGCACAGCATCGCGCCTTTTGCTCGTTCCAGGGCCCGCGAACTGTGAATAGCGGACCTAGTTGCTGCCTCTGCGTCTTCCAACGACACCCGCGCCGCTTTCGCGGCCTGCCTGGCAACCTTTCGGGCGTCGCACGGTGCGAAAGGGCTCTGATTGTTCTGCCCAATCATACGCAAGGCGAGTACAAAGGCGCGATCTCGATGCAGTCGTGATTGATACCCCCCCTGACGTTGGTACGCGGCCTCGTAGTCTTCGTAGACGTCTACGCACATCTCGCGGGCAAAATCTCTGTTGATCTTCATGCTCCTTAAGACGAATCTCATCGGAGGCACGTACCGCTCTCCGCATTTGCTCAGTATCTCGCGTAAGCACTGCCTAAACGCCACGACCTTGGTGCCATGCCTCCCGCCGGGGAACTCCAGAGCCTGATACCCTGACCACAGGTCAATCAAAGGACGCGAAGCAGCTGCGACAGGATCAAGTAGCATCTGTGCAATCGTGATCCCCTGCAGCGCGGATAGATTCACTAGCGTTCTAAGAGTGACCCGTCCGCGTATAGCGTTGGAGCGCAAGCGTGCCATCGCCGCGCGAAGCGTAGCCGGCTGATTCGGCTGGTCAAGACTTATCTCAATGAGGCCGCGTACGAAGCGCTCGTACTGCTCGTACGGTATTTGCGGCTGTCCTGGAGTCGCGCAGAGCGCGATCAATCCGGCAAGCGCATGTTCGGCCCATATGTGGTGACTAGGTAGGGCAGCCAACTTTCCCAGCCCCGCTAAGCCTTGACCACAGCGGTAGCAATGGCGGCGCCGTCGATAGTCTCGCCCAGTCGGCTGGAAGGAACTGCAGGCCCGACAAGCTGCTTCCAAGGCGCAACGATGGACCGGGCAGCTCTGTTGCACATCAACCATCCAGATTAAGGGCTCGTAGGAGTGTTCCTCATCCCACTCCAGGAAGCATTGTGGGCACCAACGTTGCCGCTTGGTGTCGCGCCCCACGCCGGTCACCGCCAACAGGTCATCGACAACCCAGAACGTGCCGTGCCGTATGTGTTCGACGCCAGTTAACCGCTCAAGGTGCTCGACTCGACGCTTGAATTGCCTTCCAGGGCCGCAGAACCCGCTGGCTCCCATTGCCTGGGCGCGCTGCAGAACTCCGCTCGCGGCACGAACAGGCGGACACAGAGCACGAACACTCAAACCCACCGTCCATGCAAGCCTCGCACAGTAATGCTCGGCTGACTCCACCAGTCCAGTACCCAGGCCCATCAGGGCAAGTGGCGGCAGGACGCTCCAACGCATCTGACTTGAGTCAATAGTCATCGCCGCCTTACCTCAAGTTGGGGATCCCCAGCGCGCTTTCACGTGTTCTGATCGCTCAGTGACACTGCCGGCAACCATGCTCATCTCGAAGGCGTCGATGTCCCGCCATAGATTCCTAAGATCCTCACTTCCGTAGTAAGAGATCTCGATGTGTCGCTTGAGAATTCTGTTGCATCCCTCTTGCTTCGCAGCAATCTCGGCCCGCCCCAGCAATTCAACCACTTCAGCGAATACACCGCCGGTTGCGGCGAGGATATCGTTGGCCATCCGGATTAGGAGATCATCCTGCGAAAGCTCGTAGCGGGCGGCCAATGACTTGAGCAGGCGAAGGAATGGTAGCTTGTCGTCCCGACGCTTATCACTGTATGGAGGCACCCAAACGGTTGTAACGCGGCGTCGCAACTCGGAGTTGATCGACCACAATTGCGTGGCTTTGTGCACGCCAGTCATGACGAACATCACGCCTGTGGCTTCAGCTATCGCCATCAGATGGAGGGTGTGATCAGCCGGGGACTTGTCCCTGTGGTTGACCAATAGCGCTGTGACCTGATCGATAGATACATACTTGCAATTGCGCGCTCTTAAGCTTCGCTGCACCAATCCCCAATACTCGCCTTCCGTCTGTCTTGTTCGCGCGAAGGACTCCCACTCCGATGCTGCAGTGGCAAGCTCGCGTCGAATTTCCATTTTGGCGTCCTCCCCGAGATAGCTTCCATCCAGTAGCCATGCCAACGTTGGTGCGTGCAGCTCCTGGAGAATAGAGACAGCGAGCTGACGGGAACTGAAGTACGCGCCGTGAGGAAGTGTGGCGAATGTTTCGACCAAGGGTATCCGCCCAAGTCCCCAGCATGCAGGCCTTCCAAACATCTCCTGCATCACCGAGCGCCTCATCGTTGTCTTGCCCACGCCGGATGGTCCAATAATGAACACCATATGCCCAGGACGATGCTGGTCAAGCGCCATTCGCAAGCGCTTGCGTGGGCCCTCGTAGGCTGGGTGCTGAACCATCTTCATCAGTAATCCTCCCGTTCATCGAACGGGACGATGTCCTGTGCGATCGTCGGTGGCACTGTTTCAATATCAAGACTCTCATTGGTGCTGGGCATCGGTTCGGGGGCAAGGTGCTCTGTTGCGGGCCTTGCCGCCTGGGCTTGCACTCGGCGCGAATAGCGAGCACGCGCGACTTCGTCTTTCCTTCTTGCCGATTGTGACCGCAGCGTGGGTGACCAGAGTAAATGGAACAGTCGTTCCTGATCCGACAACAGCGCATCGCTCTGCACCCTGTTGTGGAATGCCTTGAACCAGGTTCCACGAACCTTCACGTAGATCACACTCGGATCACAGCAATCGCTGCGAACCTCACTGGCATCCTCAGTTCGCAGCTCTTGTAAAAGCTCGTCACTGGTGAACCAACCATCCGCAGTGCGTACGCCACGCTGGCGGTCGATTCGCTTCTTGGTCTCCACCTTGATCGCAGTTCTGATTAGGAACCCATCGTCCCATTCGCACGGTGTTCCGACAGCGCCGTAGGCCGCGATCGCCTCAGCTTTATTCTCGGCTGGCGTTATATCATCTGGCCCCGGTGTCATAGGAAGATCGTGATAGACGAACTTCAGGAACTCCTCGTGCACACGGACAAAGTCCGTCCTCGCATTGTTTCGGCTCTTGAACCTGCCGTCGACCTTACGTCCCATCTGGTCGGGGCGCGTGCTTCCCGGGAATCGGTGTGCTACTTGTTCGTTGACCTGCTTGATGGCGTTCTCAGCAATGCCATTCCAGGCGCTGCCCGCCGTTGGAGAGAACCTTAAACTGATCTCGCCATGGCAGAACTCTTGCAGCCAGCGGGAGGTGTTCTCCGGCCCTCGATCCAGATGGATCAACTTGGGTAAGAAACACTGTCTTTTGACGTACTCACGCATGAGCAATGCCAAGGCGTCGGTTCTTGCTGAGCCAAATACCAATGCATGAGCCATCGGATAGCCCGTCGCTCCGTCTATGCCGATATAGAACTTTGCTTTGCTTGCTGGGAAGCAGTGAATCAGGTTCGGCGCGCAGCGAACATCTAGATCCGACGAATCCACGTGCAGTGTGTGGCCATATCCGATCGGAGGCAGCGAGCGATGGCGAGGATCGGTGCGTGTACGCGTCGCGTGGTAGGCGCGAAAGCCGCCCGTGGATAGCGCATGGCGTGTTGGGCTCTCGCTTCTTCGTCTGGCATCCAGTCGGCCCCTACCGCAAGGGTCAACTCCTAACCGAAGGCACTCCTCTTCGAACACATAGAGCAAGTCCTTCGGTCTATATACCCTCCCGGTGTTCCAGTGCAGCGCGATGACGGTCTCTATGGCTTGCTCGTGTTCCGGAAGCAGGCGCGACGCTCGGTTTCCGCTAAAGGCATATTTGGTAAGACAAGCCGAAAGCGCGGATCTCCCTTCGGCAACAGCCTTTCGAACCTGTCGCTGCAGAGCGCCCATCCGTCGTGTTGCGGGCAGACTTCCGGCCTCAATCAGCGCAAGCCTACTGAGTCGCTGGTGTGCCCGCTGGAGGTCTGTAGCGGTTGCCACCAGCAATGGATCGTCCACAGCTGGTTGCGACTGAGCTTTGACAATGGATTCAAGCAGTAGCTTGTCCGCCTCCTTGGCCTGCTCCTTCGTGCCATACAGATGGAAGCGGTCAGTCCTAGCCGCGGGAGTGCTCTGCCATGGCCCGAAGGCCGCCGATCTTCCCAGCATCCAAAGCGCTAGGCGCGGTGTGAAACCGGGCACCTCGGCGAGGAGACTGTCCAGCAGACGGGGGCGCTTGGCGATTAGCCCAGCTGCCTTGGATACTGCGGTAGCTTCATGTTGCTGAAGGGCATCACCGGCTACTGCGTAACACGCTTCAAGGTTCTGGAGGTACACACCGGTTGGAGTGGGCGGTATCCAGACTCTGAACGCCAGGCCATGCTGCTGCGCCCATTGGGCGTAGGGGGAATAGGTCCAGACCGCGTCCTGCTTGGCCCAAAGGGAGTCCGGAAGCGCCAGTTGGCGCTCCAGCCACGATAGCGGCTTGCACTCCACTAGCTCTACGTTGTCCCTGCGAAATACAAGAAAATCCACATGTGCAGTGCTGATGTGATTGCGCCCGGACGCCGTGGTGCGCTGAACGCGGCGGCATGGTACTTGTACGTAGTAGCCCAGCACCTCGGGATCAAGTTCAAGCTCATAGGCAAAGACTAACTCGCACGTGTGGCTTTCAACTGTTCGCGCACTACCGTTCTTGATTGAGTTGTGTCTAACACGAACGTTTCTCAGCGCCGCCTTGCCTACGGTTTTGGTTCCGCTGCCGGCAATCATGTTCTCGAGCTGCCGAATACTGAGCTCACTTGCTTTTATTCGGGTGTAAAGCTGGTGACGGTCTTCAAGCGATAAGCCACCGAATTGTGGGTCTGTGGACATGCCGATTCCTCATGCGCACCTCACGGGAGCACCGTCCAAAAGGCCTAGGCGAGCCTTACCAGCCGAGTCGGACATAGGTGCCCGTGACAGGCCTGCGCAGGCTTGACAGGGGGGTCAGGGAAGGGGAAAGTACCGGCAAGACCAGTGAAGTCGCCGACCTGAGAACCCGTGAGTCCTACCTCACGGGTTTTCTTTTTCCGAATCCCGGGAAGGGAAGTTCAGATGGGGCTAGGTCATAGGCTGCCTGCCTCCCTCGGAGATTGAGGTGCCTGAGACTGAAGGTACGCACTGACATCAGCAGCGTGTGCGAACCACCCGCGACGACCTTGTGGGCGAAACAGCGGCACTGGTAGACGACCTGTGGCTTGTGCCCGCCTGAGTGCCGCCGGGCTGTTAAAGCCGAGCAGTCGCGACAGGTCCTTAGCCGGAACCAGCCCGCCATAGGTTTGGGCCACCCAAGCCACAGACAAGGCATCGGGTCCATTACTTGATAGGCTCACGTAAGCTCCAGTAACGCTAGGTTCTCATTAACCTTAACGCTCCACCGTTGCGTTTTCATCCAGCGAAACTGCCCTTCTAACGGCTACTTTTTTTGGAGGTTTCTGATGGGGGAGTTGCACGAAGCTTGTCAAGCACTCCAGGCGATGCAGTGCTCTAATCTAGGCCGCCCAGCCGCTGATGCATCGGCCCGGCTGCACTCCAGGATTCTGTGGAATATATGGACTCTGGTGGAAGGCGGAGAGGAAGAGCTAAGAGCACGCTATGTTCTACGGCGCGACAGCCTAGATGGTCCGTTGATGATGCGCAGCGATGAGTTCAGCGCTTATCGGCAGGGCTTGCGATCACTATCACTCAAGCGACGCGAGCACCTCGCCCTGCACCACCCCCAACTCGAAGAGGCGCTTAAGTGGCCCTTAGCAGCCCTCAGCCATCGAGAATGGGATATGAGGACGGTTGTTGGCTGGAATCGCCTATTTGCATGCAGTGCGGGGCTGCTCGGGGACCGCTACTCATTTCCAGGCGATGAGGCCAGCACTGAGGAAAACCGCGTGCCGGTCATGGCCTATGACCTGGATCGCCTTTACCAACGAGGTGACATCTACGGCTTTCTGATGCTGGCTTGCGCGTATCGCTTGTTCCACCTGCAGCGGTTAGCTGATCGCCAGTGGTACGCGGCAAATTACCTGATTCGAGCACTGCCTGGAGCATGCCGAGACCCCAGAGTGCGTCCGTGCGCGCATGAGTTGATCATACTTACGAAGCAACTTCTTCGCCTCCTGCCCGACACGAGCTTTCCGATCCACGTGGATGACAGCGTGATCTCTAGTCAGATCCAAGCCGCAGTGCACGAACCCTGTTACTTGATGAGACGCGCTGCTGAAAGACATGGCATTCACATCCCAGAGCCTGTGAGCCCGGTCATTCCCTACCGCTACCGAAGGTGCGCCGCTCATCAACAGGCTTTGCTGTTCGCTAGTGACGGATAGGAGTCTGGCCCGGTGAGACCAGCCACCTGCGCCCGGAAAGCGGAGACGGGGAAAGATGGACACTGTCCGCGCGCACTTCCAGTCAAATAGACAGCTTCTGGCAATGAGCTATAGGTTGATCCAAATCCAGCCTTCGAAATGTGTCCATCGCTCCAGCGTTTATCGTCAACGGAGCCTTGTTCCCGCAAATCCACCGCATCGCCTGCATCAACTGCCCGTGGCTGAACACGACCACCTGCTCATTCTCGGAGTAGGACCAAAGAATGCGCAATGCCCGCTCAGCGCGGACGATTAGCTCAGCAAACGACTCAGCACCCGGTCCATCCACATAATTTGGATCACAACGGGACCAGTAGTCCGCTACCCACTGTTTGCGATCTGCCGACGAGGTGCCAACGCACCGCTCCGGCGACAGATAAGTGAACTCATGAACCTCAAGGGGAACGGCGACCATGTTGAAGCGCTCTGCCAGTGGTTGCGACGTCTGCCTTGCCCGGAGGAAGGGTGAGGTAAAGATGCGGTCAGGCGTAGCGGACCAGGTCATTGCCATCGCGCGAGCCTGCTGTTCCCCCGTGGCAGTAAGGGCAATGGATTCTGGGTCGGCGGTTGCAAATCCTGCATTAGCCATACTCTCCGCGTGTCTAACCATCACTAGCATCTTCCCTCTCCTCGCTCTACTTGCCTTCTGGACAGGTGCCTGTGATCCAGGGCCTGGGAGACAAACTAATTCTGACCATAGGCTGTCTCACCCTAATATCAAGAGTCACTAGGCCTACCGCCTTATTATCGCAATGGTTCTGGACCATTGACACTAGGGCAGGCTACGTTTGCGTGCCTTGCGCTGCACACCCTTTGCCGCTCAAAGAGGGGCAATGCTCGGTCAGAACCCTGACAGTCTGCACATACTATGGGCGTCCGGTGGCACCTACTTTGGTGATCGGTTCACGTTTCGCGGGAGGCGCCGTACCTTCCATGTCCTCACCCTGAGGGCCGAAGAATCCAGGAGATACACCATGCGTGCCATTCTTCATCGCGTTACCGCCATTGCCGGTTTCGCCGTACTTTGTTCCGCCGCTTCGTTCAGCTACGCCGCCGACACGGTGATGGTTGGCGGCGCCGCCATGTACCCGACCAAGACCATCGTCGAGAACGCGATCAACTCCAAGGACCACACGACCCTGGTGGCCGCAGTGAAGGCCGCCGGTCTGGTGGACACGCTCAACGGCAAGGGTCCGTTCACCGTCTTTGCGCCGACCAACGCGGCGTTCGCCAAGCTGCCTGCCGGCACCGTCGATACCCTGATCAAGCCTGAGCACAAGGCAGATCTGACCAAGATCCTGACGTACCACGTGGTACCAGGCACCTACACGTCGCAGAAGCTGATGGCCGATGCGAAGGCGCACGGCGGCATGACCACGCTGAAGACGGTCCAGGGAGAACCGCTGACCATCAAGCTGCACGAAGGCAAGCTATGGGTCGTGGATGCGAAGGGTGGAAAGGCCGGCGTTTCCATTGCTGACGTAACGCAGTCCAACGGCGTGATCCACGTCATCGACACGGTCCTGATGCCGAAGTGACGGGACGGCATTGGCGGGCATCCAGCGCGATGTCCGCCAAGGGCCGGGCTCACTCAATCTCGAGCAACGTAGCGCCACGCAGGGCGTGGCGCTACCGCGTTCAGCGTAGCGCCCGCCGCTCCGGACATTCATCCGGATCGAACAACCCGTAGGTGCGCATGATCTCGAGATTGATGAGAGCCCTGCGGTATCTCTGCGCGGCCGCCTCGCAGTACCAGGCGATGCTCGCGTCTTCGTCCTTGGGTACACCGAGCCCGGTGGAATAGATGTATCCCAGCTGCGTCTGCGCAGGCGCGTAACCCGCTGTGGCCGCCTTGCGGTACCAGTTGAACAACTGCAGCTCGTCCTTCTGCACCCCAATGCCTTTGCCGTAGATGTCGCCGAGCCTGCTCTGCGCGTTGGTATCGCCACCCTCGGCGGCCGCTGTCAGATCTTCCACAGGGCCGAAGGCCCCAGGGCTTTCTGCCTCGGTGCACCACACTTCATGTTCCCCGCCATACAGGCAGAGCGCCATGCGGGACTGGCTGACGCCGAGTTGCGACCGGTCCTGCAGCGCTGCCTTGCCGTACCAACGCTTGGCTTCGGCATCGTCTTTGGCCAGTCCGCCCCCGCCCCGCTGATACAGGCTGGCAAGGTTGTGCTGCCCGGCGGCAGACCCCTGCTCGGCCGCCTTGCGCAGCCAGACCAGGGCCTGAGCGTTGTCATTTTCCACGCCCTGACCGTTCAGATACATCATGCCCAGATCGGACTGTGCCAGCACTTCGCCCTGCTCCGCCGCCTTGCGCACCCAGACAATGGCCTGAGCCTCGTCTTTGGGCACACCGATTCCGCGCAGGTAGAGCGCACCCAGTTCGGATTGGGCAGGCCCGTAGCCCTGCTCAGCCGCCTTGCGATACCAAGCCGCGGCCTTCGCCGCATCTCTGCCGACACCGCCTCCGCTGAGATACAGATTGGCCAGTTGGTATTCCGCTTTCGCATCACCGGCTTTTGCAGCGGTCTGCACACGTTTCAGCAACGCGGCCTCGTCATCGCCGAGCGCATGGGCGCTGCAGGCGAACACCGCCATACCAACAAACAGCACTACGCGACCCAAGGGCCCGATCACGCCTTCCATGGACTTTCTCACTCGTCATCCGCTCCAGATGTTCTGGTGGGGATGATATCGGGTCTGCCGCTGGTCCACGAACACCTGTCGCCCAGTCTTCGTGTTCTCAGCCGATCCCGCTGTCGCTGCGATCCATTGCTGACGTGACGCAGTCCAATGGCGTGATCCATGTTGTCGACACGGTCCTGATGCCGAAGTGACGTTACGGCATTGGCGGGCATCCCTCGGGATGTCCGCCAAGGGCCGGCTCAATCAACCTCGAGCAACGTAGAGCCACGCCATGCGTGGCTGCTCTGCGTTCTGGCACCGCGAAGCCACGCATGGCGTGGCTCTACGGAAGGGTACGGGCGTCGGTGGATCCGGTTATCGACGCGTCGATCACGCGTCAGCAGCGGCAGGGACCGGCAACGCCACACCCTTCGGCCACAGCATCCAGATATTGCCCTTCTGCTTCATGTCGCCGGCCAGCTTGCCGGCCTCATCGCCCGTGCCCCAGAACAGGTCGGCACGGACTTCGCCGGCGATGGCGCCGCCGGTGTCCTGCGCGGCGACCGGGCGCACTACCGGCGTGCCGTCCGGGCGCGTGGTCGACAGCCACAGCAGGCTGCCCAGCGGCACCACAGTGCGGTCCACCGCGACGCTGTAGCCCGCCGTCAGCGGCACGTTCAATGAGCCGCGCGGGCCGTTGCCATCGTCCGGTCCCTTGCTGAAGAACACGTAGCTGGGATTGCTGGCCAGCAGTTCCGGAATCCGCGCCGGATGCGCGTTGGCCCAGGTGCGGATGGCGTCCATGGTGACGTCTTCCTTCTTCAGCTCGCCCTGCTCCACCAGCCAGCGGCCGATGGGGCGATACGGGTGGCCGTTCTGGTCGGCGTAGGCGATGCGCAGCTGGCGACCATCGTCCAGGCGGATGCGACCGGAGCCCTGGATCTGCAGGAACTGCAGGTCCATGGGGTGGGTCAGCCACGCCAGCACCGGTGCGTTGGCGCCCTTGGTGTTGATGGTGGCGGCGTCGTCGTAGGGCCTGAGCACGCGGCCCTGTACGCGGCCGCGCAGGCGCTTGCCCTTGAGTTCGGGGTAGAGGTCGTCGAGCTGCACGCTGACCATGTCGTTTGGTACGCCGTACACCGGCACCGACGCCGCAGACGTGCGGGTCAGACTGCCGGGGTAGACCGGTTCGTAGTAGCCGGTGATGAGGCCGTCGGCGCGGTTGCCGGCGGCACGCAGTGCGTAGACGTCGAGGCGGTCCTGCAGGAACTGGCGGATGTCGCCAGCGCTGGCGACGTTGGCTGCGGCGGCGCAGGTGGATGCCCAGGTGGGGTCGGTTTTAAGGCGCGGGCAGGCGCTGCGCCAGGCGGAAAAGCCTGCCTGGAGATCGGCGTCGGAGACGGCAGGGAGTTCCTTCCAATCGGCCTTGGCGTAGGTGTTGGTGGCGGTTCTGGTGCCGGCGGACGGTGCGTCTGCCTTCGGAGTGCTGACGCTGCAGGCGGCGAGGAAGGACAGGCCCAGAAGGGTCAAGGCGGAGTGCTTGAGTGCGGCGGGGATGCGCTTGGCCTTCATGGGTGCTCTTTTGGGCGATATCAGCCGTTGATTGTAGGTGCGTGTTGCTGAAGCGGCGGACTAACAGTCCGCTCTACCCCGTCGTCCGTCGTCGTGCCTCGTCGTCCGTGGCGGTCGTTCGATGGGCGCATGGACACAGCCGCTCGCCCGCTGCCGATCAGCGCGCCTGTTGCAGCAGCGAGTGCAGGATGCGGGCGTCTTCGGCGTCCAGGCTCGGTGGCAGGTCGTCGCGGCCGCGGAAGCGGCGGTGGAACGCGCCTGCCGCCGCCGCGCGATCATCCAGCGGGTAGCCGAAGGCCTGGAGTGCCAGCCATGGGTCGAAGCCCGTCGGTGCCGGGCCGTCGACTGCGCGCGGCCATACCCCTAAACCGGCCTCTGCCAGCTGCTGCCAGGGGAAGTAGCGGCTGGGATCCTGCTTGCGCGCAGGCGCGAGGTCGGCGTGGGCGATGATCTGGGTACGCGGGATGTTCAGGCGCGTGCACAGATCGTCGAGCAGGCGGATCAGGGCGGCAATCTGGTCGGGCGCAAACGGGCTGTTGCCGTCGTTGTCGATCTCGATGCCGATCGAGGCGGAGTTGAGATCGGTGATGGTGCCCCAGCGGCCGCCGCCGGCATGCCAGGCGCGACGGTTGTCGGCCACCAACTGGTAGATGTGGCCATCCGAACCGACCAGGTAATGCGAGCTGACCTTGCCGCCGCTGTTGGCGGTGCGCAGGGTGTGCAGGCTCTGCTGCACGTTGTCCTGGTCGGTGTGGTGCAGGACGATGATGACGGGGCTGCGAACGTTGTGGTTCGGCGACGGCACCCAGGTGGCGAGCGGGCTGCGCACGTCGGTGCTGGCGCAGGCGGCAAGCAGGAGGGTGGCGAGCAGCACGAGCGGAAGGCGGAATCGGCGCATGGGTCGATTGTGGCCGATTGGGGTGCGGGGCGCGAATGCAAAAAAATGGCCGGTGTTCCTTTCGGGACACCGGCCAAGACAACGTCTCTCTCTCGTTTCTTGTTTCTTCGGTTGCCGGGCAGAGCCCGGCGCTACCGGATGGATCATTGTTTGCCTGGTTGCCGACTAACAGTCGGCACTACACGGTCGGCACTACCGGATCGGTTGCGCGGTTGGCCGTCAGGCCTCGTAGGCGGACTCGCCATGCGAGGTGACATCCAGGCCGGTGCGCTCGGCTTCCTCGGTCACGCGCAGGCCGAAGACCAGGCGCACCACCAGCAGGATCGCCACGGTGACGACGGCGCACCAGACGATGGTGAAGCCCACGCTGACCAGCTGCACCCAGACCTGGTGGCCGATGTCGAGGTCGGCCTTGGTGCCGCCCAGCGACTGCGCACTGAACACGCCGGTGAGCAGGGCGCCGACGATGCCGCCCACGCCATGCACGCCGAATACGTCGGCGGTGTCATCGACCTTGAGCAGGCGCTTGAGGCCGGTGACGCCCCACACGCAGACCACGCCGGTGACCAGGCCGATCACGATGGCGCCCAGCGGGCCCACGGTGCCGCAGGCCGGGGTGATGCCGACCAGGCCGGCGACCGCACCGGAGGCGGCGCCCAGCGCGGACGGCTTGCCCTTGCTGACCGCTTCGACCAGGGTCCAGCCCAGCACCGCGGCAGCAGTAGCGAGGATGGTGTTGATGAAGGCCAGCGAGGCGACGGTGTCGGCCGCGGCGGCGGAACCGGCGTTGAAGCCGAACCAGCCCACCCACAGCAGCATCGCGCCGATATAGGTAAACGGCACGTTGTGCGGCTTGAGCGCGGTCTGGCCGTAGCCGATGCGCTTGCCGACGAAGTACGCGGCAACAAGACCGGCGACGCCTGCGTTGATGTGCACCACGGTGCCACCGGCGAAGTCGATCGCGCCCATCGCGCCCAGGTAACCGCCACCCCATACGATGTGCGCCATCGGGATGTAGCTCAGGGTGAACCACAGCGCCGAGAACAGCAGCACGGCCTTGAACTTGATGCGCTCGGCGAACGCACCCACGATCAGCGCGGTGGTGATGCCGGCGAAGGTGGACTGGAAGGCGACGAACAGGTAATCGGGCAGGCCCTTGATCGGAGTGTTGCCGACCGAATCAGGGGTGAAGCCCTTCAGGAAGGCGAACTGGGTGAACGAGCCGAAGAACTGGTTGCCTTCGCTGAACACCGCGCTGTAGCCATAGGCCACCCACAGCATCAGCACCAGCGAGAACACCACCAGGATCTGGCTGAGCACGGAGAGCACGTTCTTGGAGCGAACCAGGCCGCCGTAGAACAACGCCAGGCCCGGTACCACCATCAGCAACACGAGCAGGGTGGAGGTGAGCATCCACGCCACGTCGCCGCGGTCGTAGGTGGGCACGGCGTCAGCTTCGGCAACGGCGGCGGCCGGTGCAGCGGGTTCCGCCGTGGGCAGCGGTTCAACCGCCACGGTTTCGGTCGGCGCCGGGGTGACCTGGGCCTGGGCATGTGCGGTGCCTGCGAAGGCGCCAACGGCCAGCGCGCTGATGAGCATCATCAGGCACACGGCATGGAACCGGGCTTGCCACCCGGTGAACAAGGAAGTCTTCATTGTGGGCTCCGAGTGAGAGTTAGAGCGCGTCCGCGCCGATTTCGCCGGTGCGGATGCGCACGACCTGTTCGACCGCAGTGACGAAAATCTTGCCGTCGCCGATCTTGCCGGTGCCGGCCGCGTTCTGGATGGCTTCGACCACGGCGTCCAGGCGGTCGTCGGTGACCACGGTTTCAATCTTGATCTTCGGCAGGAAGTCCACGACGTACTCCGCGCCGCGGTACAACTCGGTGTGACCCTTCTGGCGACCGAAACCCTTGACCTCGGTCACGGTGATGCCCGACACGCCCGCATCGGAGAGGGCCTCGCGGACCTCGTCGAGCTTGAACGGCCGGATGATGGCGGAGATCAGTTTCATGCGCATATCCCGATGGTGGATGGAACCGGCCTGCAGACGCAGGCCGATGTCAGGTCAACCGGGGACCACTTGCACATGGCCACCGGTCGTTGCGCCGAACGTTGCATGGACCACGCCGGTGCCGACGCCCGTGAGGGCGACGCCAGCGGTGACGCGGGAGGGAGGAAGGCCCATGCTGCGTCCGGTCTCTCTTGCCCCTGGTGTTGCACAGAGCCAGCGGACTAACAGTCCGCTCTACCCCGTCGGTTTTACCCGGTCGGTTCTACCGTCTTGCGTTTCGGCTCCCCAGCCGTTGCGCGTTGGTGAAGCGGTGGCGATGACGAAGGTGGGAGGGAAGTCCTTCGGCATCGCCACCTGTTGCTCAGTTGGCGTAGTACATCTGGTATTCGAGCGGGTGCGTGGCGGCGCGGAAGCGGGTCACTTCCTGCATCTTCAGCGCGATGTAACCGTCGATGAAGTCGTCGCTCATCACGCCACCGGCCTTGAGGAACTCGCGATCCTTGTCCAGCGCTTCCAGGGCCTGGTCGAGCGAGGAGCAGACCTGCGGGATCAGCTTCTCTTCTTCCGGCGGCAGGTCGTACAGGTCCTTGTCGCTCGGTGCGCCCGGGTCGATCTGGTTCTTGATGCCGTCCAGGCCGGCCATCATCAGCACGGTGAAGGTCAGGTAGCCGGACTGGATCGGATCGGGGAAGCGCATTTCAATGCGGCGCGCCTTCGGGTTGGATACCCACGGAATGCGGCACGACGCAGAGCGGTTGCGGGCCGAGTAGGCCAGCATGACCGGGGCTTCGAAGCCCGGAACCAGGCGCTTGTAGCTGTTGGTGCCGGAGTTGGCGAAGGCGTTGATGGCCTTGGCGTGCTTGAAGATGCCGCCGATGTACCACAGCGCCATCTGGCTCAGGCCGCCGTAGCCGTCGCCAGAGAACAGGTTGGTGCCGCCCTTGGACAGCGACTGGTGCACGTGCATGCCGCTGCCGTTGTCGCCGACGATCGGCTTGGGCATGAAGGTGGCGGTCTTGCCGTTGCGGTGCGCCACGTTCTTGATGACGTGCTTCATGCGCAGCAGTTCGTCGGCCTTCTGCACCAGGGTGCTGAACTTGGTGCCGATCTCGCACTGGCCGGCGGTGGCCACTTCGTGGTGCTGCACTTCGACTTCGATGCCGACCTGTTCCAGCGTCTTGCACATTTCAGCGCGCAGGTCGTGCAGCGAATCGGTCGGCGGCACGGGGAAGTAGCCACCCTTCACGGCCGGGCGGTAGCCGCTGTTGGCGCCGTCGTACTTGTCGCCGGTGCTCCAGGCCGCTTCTTCGGAATCGATCTTGAAGAAGGTGTGGCCCATGTCGTTGGAGAAGCGGACCGAATCAAAGATGAAGAACTCCGGCTCCGGGCCGAAGAACGCCTGCTCGGCAATGCCGGAGGACTTCAGGTAGGCCTCGGCGCGCTTGGCGATGCCGCGCGGGCAGCGGCCGTACGGCTGCATGGTGGCCGGGTCGAGGATGTCGCAGCTGATGACCAGGGTCGGGTCGGCGTAGAACGGGTCCACGTACGCGCTGGACGGGTCCGGCAGCAGCACCATGTCCGATTCGTTGATGCCTTTCCAGCCGGCGATGGAGCTGCCGTCGAACATCTTGCCTTCTTCGAACAGGGCCGGCTCGATGATGCTGGCCGGGAAGGTCACGTGCTGTTCGATACCGCGCATGTCGACGAAACGCAGGTCGATGAACTCGATCTGGTTGTCCTTGATCAGCTTCTCAACGTTTTCCACGGACATCGGTGAAACCTCAGATGGGTGATTGCCTGAGTAGGTAGAGCAATCCCCGTGCCAACTTCTTGCGGCACACAAGTGATTGATTTCACACGGCGTGCACCCGGATGGGCGCTGAACGCTGCGCACCATCGCGGTGCAACGGCCGCACCTTGCACACATTTGGTGCGTCATCTGATGTTTTATGCTTGTGCAGCCGGGCAGAGCCCGGCGCTACAAAATTTGTCGGGCAGAGCCCGGCGTTTCCGAAGTTGCCGGGCAACGTCCCGGCGTTACCCCGTTTTCATTCAAAGAGCCTTTGCCCGCCGATGTCCGACCTGCTCTCCGCCCTGTTGTTGGGCATCCTTGAAGGCGTTACCGAATTCCTCCCGATTTCCAGCACCGGCCACCTGCTGATCGCCCAGCACTGGCTGGGCGCGCGCTCGGACTTCTTCAACATCGTGATCCAGGCCGGTGCGATCCTGGCCATCACGCTGGTATTCCGCCAGCGGCTGTGGACGCTGGCCACCGGCCTGCAGGACCGCGCCAACCGCGATTACGTGCTGAAGCTGGGCACCGCGTTCCTGGTCACCGCCATCGTGGGCCTGCCGGTGCGGCTGGCCGGCTGGGAACTGCCTGAAACGGTCACCCCGGTGGCCTGGGCGCTGATCATCGGCGGCATCTGGATGCTGCTGGTGGAGGCGCGTACCGCCCGCCTGCCCGACCGCGACGAGGTGACCTGGAAGGTGGCCGTGCTGGTCGGCCTGGCGCAGGTGGTGGCCGGGGTGTTTCCGGGCACCTCGCGCTCGGCGGCAGCCATCTTCATCGCCATGCTGTTCGGCCTGAGCCGGCGCGCGGCGGCAACTGAATTCGTGTTCCTGGTGGGTATTCCCACCATGTTCGCCGCCAGTGGCTACGCGTTCCTGGAACTGGCCAAGGACGGCAAGCTGGCCAGCGAGAACTGGACCGACGTCGGCGTGGCGTTCGTTGCCGCGGTCATCACCGGCTTCGTCGTAGTGAAGTGGTTGCTGGGCTACATCAAGGCCCACCGCTTCACCGCCTTTGCGTTCTACCGGATCGCACTCGGCGCGGGCCTGCTGCTGTTCCTGCCTGCCGGGAACTGAACAGCGCCGCGCCGCCGCAACCCCACCCGGGGTGCTCCAACGTTCTTCCCCGGGTTCCCAAGGAGATGTCCATGAAAACCACCCGCAACCTGATGCTGATCCTGCCGCTGGCCCTGCTGGCCGCGTGCAGCAACCCCTCCAGCCAGGCCCCTGGCACCGGCCGCGACGAGCTGGCCCCGGCGCCTACCGCCGCCGCCGACCAGAAGGCCGTCGCACAGTTGGATGCGCAGCGCCTGCAAGGCAACCACTGGCTGCTCGACAGCGCCACCGACAGCACCGGCAAGCGCATCGATGCGCTGTTCGCGCGCGCCGACAAGCCGGTCACGCTGGACTTCACTGACGGCCGCCTCGCCGTCAGCAATACCTGCAACCGCATGGGCGGGGGCTACACCCTGGCCGATGGCACGCTGACCGTGTCGCCGATGGCGTCGACCATGATGGCCTGCACCGACAAGGCGCTGATGGCGCTGGACCAGGCGGTGGGCTCGCGCCTGGAAGGCGAGCTGAAGGCCGAACTGGGCGGCGAAGGCCAGCTGACCCTGCGCACCGCCAGCGCTGATGTACTGGTGTTCAGCCCGCAGCCAACCGCCGAGACCCGCTTCGGTGGCCCGGGCGAGACCATCTTCATCGAGGTGGCCGCGCAGACCAAGCCGTGCCCGCACCCGATGATCCGCGACAAGCAGTGCCTGCAGACCCGCGAGATCCACTTCGACGACAAGGGCATCAAGCAGGGCACGCCGGGCGCGTTCGAGAACTTCTACGACGTGATCGAGGGCTACACGCACGAAGCCGGCACGCGCAACGTGCTGCGGGTGAAGCGCTGCAACGTGGCCAACCCGCCGGCCGATGCGTCGTCGAAGGCGTATGTGCTGGATATGGTCGTGGAGTCTGCGGTAGAGAAATAACCGGCATCGCGTGTGCCGGCCAACGGCCGGCGCTACCGATGACGTCCCACCCGGTAGTGCCGGCCTCTGGCCGGCACACCTTTTACGCCTTTACACCAACGCCGGATTCAGCGTGTAGGTGCCATGCAGCGCCGCTTCGGCCAGCACATGGCCGTGCATGGCCTTGTGCACGTCGGCGGCGGTGAACGGGGTGGGCAGGTCGAGCGTGGCCACGTCCAGCGCGAACAGACGGAAGAAATACCGGTGCACGCGCTCGTCGTTGAACGGCGGGTACGGGCCGTCATAGCCCAGGTACTGGCCGGCCATGTCCGCATTGCCGGCGAACCAGCCGGTGAAGTCGTTCAAGCCCTGCCGCGCCCCGGCCGGACCGGCCGGCTGGGGCTTGCCCTTCACGGTGAAGCCGTCGCTGCAGCTGCCTTCGGCGATCCCGCGCAGGTCGGCCGGAATATCGGCCATGGCCCAATGCACGAAGTCGGCCCGTGGCTGGTCGCGCGGCACGCTGCGGTCGTGGCGGCCGACCGTCTCGGGCACGGTCGGCACATCCGGGTCGACGCACAGCAGCGCAAAGGAACGGGTGCCCTCGGGCACCTCGCTCCAGGCCAGCGGCGGGTTGCGGTTGGGGGCGAAGCCATTGGCATCGCCGGCCGCGAAGGTGCTGGCAATGGGCTCGCCATTGCGCAGGCGGGTACTGCTCAACTTCATGGGCAAGGTCTCCTTATGCTTCGGGGTAGCCAAGGCGCACCGCGACCGGAGTCAACTGTGCGAAGGCGGCGGACAGCACGTCACGGTACTGGCGCCAGTGACCGGCAGGCAGCCGTACCGGACCGAGCGATGGGGCGGGCGCCAGCTGCACACCGAACAGGCGGCCCAGGTGGTCAGCCATGGCGGCAGCGTTGGTGCCGATCTCATCGATGCGCACCAGCGCGTGGGGATACAGGTCCTGCTCGTGCAGCAACGCGATCTGCGACAGCGCGCGGGTCAGCCACTCGGCCGCTTCACTGACCGAATTCACCGCAAACGGGGCCGGCGAGCCATGGGCAAGCCATTCCAGCAGCATGTCACGCGGGTCGCGCAGCACCAGCAGCAGGCGCCCCTCGGGCAGCTGCGGGCGCAGCGACCACAGCAGCGCGTTGTCCCACCACAGCAGCCAGTCGATCATGGTGGCATTGGCCAGGCCGCGCGACGGCAGCAGTTCACGCCATTGCGCGACCAGCGCTTCGGCGCCCAACTTGCCGGTGGAGAGGTCCTGCAGCGTGTGATAGCTCTGGAACGCGTCATTGGGCGGGTTGGGGCCGAAACGGTCCCCGCGCACCACCGCGCTGCCGAAGGCAAGCGCCGCAATCACCCGTTCGACACCCGAACCCGGCGCGCCCCAGACGAACATCGGGCGGTCAGTGACGGTCTCGTCAACCTGGCCCATGTCGGGCCAGCTGAGCGGGGCCTTGGCCTGGGGCGGCAGCGGAAGGCGCTGCGCGGCCTGCACCTGGTGTACGTCGACCCAGGTCGACAATGCATCTTCGTGCCGGCCTGCGCGATCCTGCACGGCGCCCAGCCAGGCGCGCAGATCCTCACGGATCGCGGCCGGTGCGCGGGCGATGAGACCCTGCACATGCGCGACCGCCGCCGCTGGATCGCGGGCGAGCAGGGCTTCCACCACGCGGTTCTCGCCACTGGTGCGGCCCGGCTCGCGTTCGGTGATGCGGCGGGCCACGGCTTCGGCGGCGTCGCCTTCGCCGTTCATGTCATGCAGGCGCATGCGGGTTTCCAGCGCCGGCAGGTGGTCGGGCATGGCCTCGATCCAGCGCTCGGCCACCGCCGCCGCTTCGGTGCTGCCCACCACCTCCACGGACAGGCGGGCCAGCCACAGGTTGTGCTCGCCGGCATTGCCGGCCAGCGCCCCATCGAGGGTCTCGCGGGCCTGCTGCTCCCGGCCCAGGCGCTGCCAGGCCATGAGCAGCAGCTGCAGGGTCTGGCGGTCCGCCGGCCACTGTTCCAGCACCGGCACCAGGTGTTCAAGTGCCTGCAGCGGCTGGCCGGACTGCAGCTCCAGCTCGCCGGCCAGGCGACGCATTGCCGGGGTGTCGGTGTCCGGCCTGGACAGCACCTGGCGCATGGTCGCGGCGGCCCCTTCGGTGTTGCCCTGGCGCAGGGCGAGCTGGACCAGCAGCCCGTGCAGCGAGGTAATACCGGGGTTCAGTTCGAGCACGCGGCGGAACGCCTGCTCGGCAAAGGCCAGCATGTCCTTGCCCAGGTAGGCGAACCCCAGGGCATACAGAATGCGCGGGTCGTTGGGCAAGGCCTGGCTGGCGGCCGACAGCAGCGCCAGCGCGCGATCACCGTCACCCCGGCGCAGGGCGATCATGCCCGACAGCGCCACCACTTCCGGGTGCTCCTCATCAACGCGGGCAGCGATGCGGGTGATCCGCTCGGCCTCGTCCACATCGCCACGCGCCAGCGCCAGGTGCGCCTGCATCAGGTAGGCGGGCAGCGCATTGGGATTGAGTTCTGCGGTGCGGTCCAGCGCCGAACCGGCTGCCTCGAACTGGCGCAGCGACAGCAGCAGGCCCGCGTGCAGCAGGTGCAGGTCCGGGTTGTCCGGGGCCAGGGTAAGCGCCTGCTGCAGGCTTTCCAGGGCCTCGGGGTACTGGCCCTGCTGCTGCAGCGCCAGGGCCAGCCAGCGGTGCGCCTGCGGCTGCTCCGGTTCGGCCTGGGTCCACGCGCGCGCCAGCTGCACGGCTTCATCGGCCGCGTTGCGGCGCAGGGCTTCGAGAATCTTGTCTTGCATGACGGTCCGGCTTGGGGTCAAACCCCGATTGTAGTGCACGCCAGACGGCGCACCGCTGCCGGCTCAGCGCAGCGCTTCGATGCCCAGCCGCTGCGCCACCCAGCGCTCGGAGAAGCCATCGCCCCGCCAGTTTTCCAGGAAGCCGCAGTGACCACCCCACGGGGCGATCTCCAGCCGGGCATGCGCTGGCAGCCGCCAGCCATTGAAGGTGGCGTAGGGAATCACCGGGTCGTCCTGCGTAATCAGGATGTCGGCCGGCACTTCGAGCCCGGCCAGGCGGTCGCCCGCGATCGAGTAGCCGTCGAAGTAGGCCTGCAGCGTGCCGAACTCGGTGTGGTGTTCGACCAGCCAGGCGGTGAGCGCGCGGATGTCCAGCTTGAGCACGCGGTCGTCCCAGTCGCTCAGCTCCGGGAACAGGTCGCGCTTGCGGCGCAGCGAGCCGGCCCACTTGCGGCGGAAGTACCAGTCGTACATCGCCGGCCCGTTCTCGATGCTCTCCATCGTGATGGCCGGGTCCAGCACCGGGCACACCGAGGCCACGCGGCGCAGCGGCACCCCGGCCGCCGGCGCACGCAGGGCCAGCCGCAGGACGAAATTGCCGCCCAGCGAATAGCCGGCAGCCACCAGCGGGAGCTGCGGCCAGCGCCGGGCGATGTCGCCGGCGGCCTGCACCACTTCGTCGATGCGGTTGGAATGGAAGATGCCGGGATTGAGGTGGTGGGTGTTGCCGTGGTCGCGGAAGTTCAGGCGCACCACGTCATAGCCCGCCTCGAGCATGCGCGCGGCGGTCATGCGCATGTAGCTGGATTCGGAACTGCCTTCCCAGCCATGCAGCAACAGCGCCATGCCCACCGGTTCACGGCCTTCGATACGGCTGTGCCAGCCCTGCAGGCGCACGCCGTCGCCGCCGTCCAGGATCAGCTCGTCGGTCAGGGCGCCGGTGGCAGCCAGCAGCACCAGGCCGCGCTGCATGCGCATGCGGCTGGAACTGAGCATCGACTGCAGGTGCGGATTGCGCAGCCAACGCGGTGGGCGATAGTCGGCAGCGGTCAACATGGGCGCGAGCCTGCACCCCACCGCAACGCTGGCGCGTGAAGGGGTGCCACGGCGCTACTCGGCAGCCATCGCCGCCACGATGCGCGCACGCGAGGTCTCGGCGATGCGGCGGCGGCCTTCGAGGTCCTGGGTACCGATGGGCGCGAGGAAATGCACCTCGGCCCGGCGCGCCGGCTCCCCCAGCAGGCGCAGGAAGTTGGCGAAGAAGCTCTCGTTCGGGCCGAACGCCACAATGGTCTGCGCGTCGCCGCGCAGGCCGTAGCGCAACGCGACCGGCTGCACCGGCACCTGGGTCTCCACCGCGGCCTGGAAGATGCGCGCATGGAACGGGCCCACTTCGCGACCGCCGCGGGTGCGGCCTTCCGGGAACACGCCCACGGCCTTGCCTTCCTGCAGGCGCACGACCATTTCCTGCATCACCCCGCCCAGCGACTCGGTGCTGCCGCGCTGGTGGAAGATGGTCTGCCCGCGTGCGGCCAACCACCCCACCACCGGCCAGCTCGCGATTTCGCGCTTGGCCACGAAGCCCATCATGCGCTGGCTGTGCAGCACGGAAATATCGACCCAGCTGACATGATTGGCCACGAACAGCACGGCGCCCGGCAGCGGCGTACCGATGCGCTGCAGCCGGAAGCCGAAGATCCACATCAACCCGGCCGACCAGGCATTCACCGCGGCATGCTCGAACGTGCGTTCGCCCACGCGCAGGGGGCCCCACGGCGGCAGCATGGCAATCAGCAGCAGGGGCAGGAACAGCAACAGGTGGACCAGCAGCAGCGGTACGCGGTACAGATAACGGCACACACGCGCCACGCCGCCACGTGAGGCCGAAGTGGGGGAAGTCATCCGCGAACGATACCCGAGCGCCGCGGGGTCTGCCAGCTGATCCCGGACAAAATGATGACAACCGGCGGCCAGTCGCCGCAGGCGGTCAAGCCGGCGCCCGGCTGCGGCACAGCCGCACCGGTCTCACCGGTTCGACCGGCGCAACACAGCATCCGCACGGTGGGCCGCTCAGGCCGGGCGGGCGGCGGGCACCACGGCCAGGGTCAGCCGCGAGGTACACACCAGCTTGCCGGCCTCGTCCTCGATGCGGATATCCCAGACATGGGTGCTGCGGCCCACGTGCACGGCACGCGCCGTGCCGGTAACCGTGCCGGCGCGCTGGGCGCGGATATGGTTGGCGTTGATTTCCAGGCCCACGCAGACCTGCTCACGGGTATCCACGCACAGGTTGCCGGCGCTGCTGCCCAGGGTCTCGGCCAGCACCACCGAGGCGCCGCCGTGCAGGATGCCGTACGGCTGGCGGGTGCGCGCATCGACCGGCATGGTCGCGCTTACCCAGTCATCGCCGGCGGCGGTAAAAACGATGCCGAGGTGCTCGATCAGCGTGTTGCGGCTGAGCGCATTGAGCGACTCGATCGAGACCGGCTCGCGGAATACCAGGGACATGACGCATCTCCGTACAACGGCAGGGGGATTAGAGGATCGGTACCAGGCCGGCGCCGAAGGCGGTGAGCATGCGCACCAGCAGCCACTTGGGACCCACGTTTACTTCGGGGAAATCGCCCACGGCGATGTAGCAGGCATGGAAGCGCGGGTCCTGCCTCTGCAGCGGCTCGGGGCACTCCGGGCCGGGCTGGAACTCGTAATCGGTGGCGTAGCGCCACGGCCAGAAGTCGAGCACCGGCAGCGCCTCGGACGCCTTGCCGACGCTGTAGTTCAGGCCCGACAGCACCGGCGGTTTGGTGCGCGGCGCCACCGTCCAGGAGTTCTTGGGGTGGATGTCGCGCAGGATGCTCTGCGCCAGGGCTTCGGCGAACACCGGGTCGTCGATGATCACCGCGCCCTCGGTGTTGTAGTTCTCGCTGCGCGGGTCGAAGTTGTGGGTGCCGACCACGCCGATGCGGCGGTCCACCACCAGCGACTTGGCGTGCAGCCCCATGCGCGCGCCGCTGCGGGTCACCGGCAGCGGCTTGTTGACCGCCTTGGTGCCCAGGAACGAGGGGCGGGTTTCGGCGCGCAGCACGCGGCGCTCCACCGCACTGCCGTCCTCGGCGCGGCGCGCCTCGGGGCCGAAGCCCGGGGCCTCGTCATCGGCCGCTGCGGGCACGGGCTGGACCGCCACGCCGTCGCTGCGGCGGTTGCTCTTGCCACTGCTGCTGCCGCCACGCGCGTTGCTGCCGGCGGCGCTGCCACCAAGCAGGCTGCTGCGCCTGCCATCGCCCGCGGGGACCTCGCCCAGCGGCGCCGGTACCAGGTTGCGGTAGTCGACCGGTGCGTCGAGCGGGAACGGCTTGAACTCGTAAATATTGAAGCCCAGCTCGCGCAGGTTGCGCCGCTTGTACTTGTAGGAGAGCGCGTAGACGATCGGGTTGTCGGTGGCGGCCAGGCTGTTGGTGGACACCACGATGCGCGGTGGGTTCTCGCGCTTGCGCAGCGCCTCGAACAGTTTGCGCGCCGGCTTGGACAGCACCAGGTACGGGGTCTGCAGCAGCACTTCGGTCTGTGCACCGGAAATCAGCGCGTCCAGCTGCGGCTCGGTCACGTGCTGGCCATTGGCGGGCTGGCTGGCGCGTTCGCGGCGGTGTTTGCGTGGCAGGTCGGCGACGTAACGCACCGACGCCACCGGCAGTGCGGTGTCGACGAACGTGCGGCGCACATAGTCCGCATCGGTGGCTTCTTCGATGACCTGTTCCACCCGCTGCGGGCGGCGGTAATCGGCTGGCGGCATCGACGGCGCGCCCTGTTTGAGCAGGGTGAGGCCCACGTCGTTCAGGCGTTCGGCCGGTACGCTGCGCGGCGCATGCCAGAACGCGTCGAAGTTGGCCGCCATGCCGCGGGCCACCGGGCCGGCCACCACCACGTCACGGTCGCGGAAGTTGTATTCGCTGTCCCAGTCGTAATAGTCGTCCTGGTAGTTGCGGCCGCCCACCATGCCAAGTGCGTCGTCGATCACCAGCAGCTTGTTGTGCATGCGCTGGTTGAAGCGCCGGAAGCAGCACAGCACGCTGCCGGCGTAGTCGGCATAGTTCAGCCGCGCCTTGCCGAAGGTCGGGTTGTACACGCGCAGCTCGAAGTTCTGGTGGCTGCTGGCCAGCGCGCCCAGGATCTGCAGGTCCGAAATGGCCGACAGCTGGTCGATCAGCACGCGCACCTTGACTCCGCGCCGCGCGGCGGCCAGCAGTTCGTCCAGCACCAGGCGGGCGCTGTCGTCCTTGTCGAAGATGTAGGTCTGCAGGTCGATGCTGCGGGTGGCACTGCGGATCAGGTTGACGCGGGCCACCAGGGCCACTTCACCTTCGTCCAGCAGGGTGGCGTAGTGGCGCGGCGCAGCCGGCGTGGATTCGCTGAAGGCATGCCCGCCCAGCGCACGCAGCGGAGAGTCGAGCGCGCAGCGGTCAGGTTTGTCGCAATCAACAACTTGGGAGCGCGCCTGCGCGGCAATGCCGGACGCACGGTCACGCTCCGCGTTGGACAGCGACGCACAGCCACTGCCCAGCAACAGCGTTGCCAGTACCACTACCCGCAGGAGTGGATTCACGGTTTCGGCGCCTCGTTCAGGCGCGCTCTCAATACGAAGGTCACTCGATCACTCAATGCTAGCTGCCAGCTGTCCATCCCATACCGGCCACGCTGCACGGTACCGCGGCTGACGACGTCGCAATCATACCCGGCCCGGGGGCAGGCCGCCGGTTCCACCTGCAGCGTCTCGGGATGGGACACCCCGCGCAGGATCAGCCGACCCTGGATGCCGCCGCCCTTTTCGACCAGCTCGGGGTGGTAGGGAATCGAATCGAACTCCACCACGGGGTAGCGCCCGGCGTCGAAGAACTCCTCGCCGCGCATCCAGCCGGTGTAGCGCTCCTTGCCGGGGATCTCCACATAGCCGGTGAACATGCGCAGGTGGACCTGGTGGCGGCCATCGGACAGGACCTCGATGCGCCCCTCAAAGCGCGGGAACACCCCTTCGATGCGCTGGCCCAGGCGGGTACGGATCTCGAAGCCGAAGCGCGAGCGCGCCGTATCCAGCTCCAGCACCTGCTTCGGCGTGGCATGGACGGGGGGTAGCGCCGACACCGGGGGTTCGGCATGCACCCCCCCCGCCGCCAGCCCGAGCAGACAGCCCAGCAGGGTGCGCACTGCTGTCACGGCTTACGGCCACCAGAACTGGGTCAGTGTGGCCGCGCCGGGTTCAAGGGTGGACTCGCCTTCGAAGGAAAGGACAGCGACACCCGCAGGTGGCATGCCGCGATAGTCGCTGCTGGTCCCTTCGGTCAGGAATGCCACCAGCTGCTCCAGGCCTGGGTTGTGCCCAACCACCAGCAACCGGTCAACGTCCCACCGCCTGTCGATGACGCCGGTCAACACACCGGGAGTGGCCTCGTAGATCTGGTCTTCCAGCATCTTTTCAACAAAGCCGGTCTTCCCAAGCACCGCCTCGAGGGTTTCCCGGGTGCGCCGGGAGGGTGAACACACCACGCAATCGGGCAACAGCTCGTTCTCGGCCAGCCACTTGCCGGCGGCCTCGGCCTCGGCAAGGCCGGTCTGAGACAACGGCCGGTCAAGGTCGGCCTGTCCGGTTCCAGCGGGTTCGGCATGGGCGTGGCGCAGCAGGATCAGTTCTCGCATAAGGCTCTCTTTCTGGCTCAGGCAATCTTCAACCACTGCAACAGTGGCTCCCAGTCACTCTGGTGCTCGCGCACCTGCGCGGAGCGGTAATCGAACAGGCTTCGGCCCAGGCCGGTCATGACCACGTAGCCCTGGGTGTCGCGCAGCTTGGCGACGATCGGGTAAGGCCACTCCTCCAGCATCTGCTCGGCCTGGCGGGAGGTCTGGGTCCACGGCTTGGTGCGGTTGAGCACCAGCCCGACCGGCAGCTTGCGCTTGTGCACGCGCGGCACCTTGGACAGGCTGTTGAGGAAGCCGACGATGGCCTCGATATCCAGCGCCGACGGCAGGACCGGCACCACGACGGCATCGGCCACGTCCAGGAAGGCCTCCAGCTCCGCAGCGCGCGCGCCGGCGGGGGCGTCGATGATGAGCACCTCCGTATCGTCGGGCACCTTCTTCAAGGGGTTCTTGCCGGTGGCGTCGATCGGCAGCACCGCGCTTTCCAGCCCCGCGCGGCGCTCGGCCCAGCGGGTGCTGGAGCCTTGGGGGTCGGCGTCGGCCAGGACGGTCCGTTTGCCGGCCAGGGCGGCCTGCGCCGCCAGGTGGGTGGCGACGGTGGATTTGCCCACCCCACCCTTGGAACCGGCTACCAGGATCGTCTTCATGCCAGCCTCGCTTCCGGAGAACGTGTCCCGAGCGTACACCGCCGTCCGTGATGGAGATAGTCGCGCGGCTGAACCTCCTGCATACCCCGGCGCTTTGCTATCGTGCGCGATCCAATGGACTGCATGCCGGTATGAGCGAGTTACAGGATCTCAGTGCGCTTATCCGCGCCAACACCCCGCTGATTGTCATCGAGACCCAGGACGAGGGTCGCGTCGTCGAATTGTTCCGCCAGACCCTGATGCACGTCTGGCGGGCCCTGCACCGCTGGTCGATCACCGAGGGCCTGCGCCGGATCGACATGGACCGCGAGGATGATCCGGTCGGCCCGCCCGACGCCAGCTCGGCGCTGCAGATGATCCGCCAGGCCGACCAGCGCGGCATCTACCTGCTGCTCGATTTCCACCCCTACCTGGGCTATGCCAGCCACCAGCGCGCGTTGCGCGACCTGATCCAGCGCCGCCACTGCGAGGCGCACGTGCTGGTGCTGATCGGCGCCAAGGTGGAGCTGCCGGCCGAACTGGAGGCCCTGGCGACCCGCTTCAACCCGCGCCTGCCCGACCCCAACGCCCTGCTCAAGATGCTGCGCGAGGAAGTGGCCGCCTATGCACGCGAGAACGGCGGCCGCCGCGTGGAGGTCGACAACGATGCGGTCAAGAAGATCCTGCACAACCTGCGCGGGCTGAGCCTGGTGGATGCGCGCCGGATCGCCCGCCAGCTGATCTTCGCCGACGGTGCGATCCGCGAGGACGACCTGCCGCAGCTGGCCAAGCTGAAGTTCGAGCTGCTCAACCGCGCCGGGCACCTTCATTACGAATATGACACCACCCGGTTCGCCGACGTGGCCGGTGCCAACCGCCTCAAGCGCTGGGTCAACCAGCGCCGCCCGGTGTTCCTGGGGGGCCAGGGCCCGGCCGGGCTCGACCCGCCCAAGGGCATGCTGCTGCTCGGGGTACAGGGCTGCGGCAAGTCGATGCTGGCCAAGGCCACCGCCGCCGGCTTCGGTGTGCCGCTGCTGCGGCTGGACTTCGGCAGCCTGTATGACAAGTACCACGGCGAGACCGAGAAGAACCTGCGCGAGGCACTGGCATCGGCCGAACAGCTGGCCCCCTGCGTGTTGTGGATCGACGAGATCGAGAAGGGGCTGGCCAGCGGTGGCGAGGATGGGGGCGTATCACGCCGCGTGCTCGGGCACCTGCTGACCTGGCTGGCCGAGCGCAAGAGCACGGTGTTCATCGTGGCCACGGCCAACCAGGTGCACGAGCTGCCGGCGGAGCTGCTGCGCAAGGGCCGCTTCGACGAGATCTTCTTCGTCGACCTGCCCGACGCCAACACCCGGGTGGAGCTGCTGCGCCTGCACCTGGGGCGGCGCAAGCTCAATGCCGACGATTTCGCGCTGCCGGCACTGTCGGCGGCCAGCGATGGCTTCTCCGGCGCGGAAATCGAACAGGCGGTGGTGGCCGGGCTGTACGCGGCGCACGCTGAGGAACGCTCGCTGGATACCGAGCTGCTGATGACCGAGATCCGCGGCAGCCGCCCGTTGTCGGTGCTGATGGCCGAGCAGGTCAACGCGCTGCGCGAATGGGCACGCGGGCGCACGGTGAGCGCGGACGAATAGATCAACGGTGCAACACCCACACCCACGCCGGCAACGTGAGCAACGACAACAGGATGCCGTAGCCCACCATCGCCGCCGCCAGCCGCGGGGCCAACCGGTGCGAGATCGCCAGCGCCGCGGCGGTGATCATGGTCGGCATCGCCGACTCCAGCACGTTGACCTGCAGCAGGGTGCCCTGCAGGCCGAAGCCCCAGGCGATCGGCACCGCCAGCGCGGGCATCAGCACCAGTTTCAGCACCAGTCCGATGCCCAGCGGGGTGAGTTCCTCACGCGAGAGCCGTAGCCGGATCGACAACCCCACCGCGAGCATCACCAGGGGTAGCATCGCGTCGGCCAATTGTTTGAGCCCGGTACCGATCCACCCCGGGGGCTGCACCGGCATCAGGGTGAGCGCGAACGCCAGGGCCCACAGCGGCGGGAAGCGGGCGATGCGGCCCAGCACCTGGCGGGCGGTGGGCGCTGTGTCGCCGCTGTAGCGCGCAATCACATACAGCCCGAACGTGGACAACAGCACGAAGGTGCCGAACTGGTCGTACACCACGGCATAGGGCAACGCGTGGTCGCCGAGCAGCGCGCGCACCATCGGATAGCCGATGAAACTGGAGTTGGCCAACGCCACGCAGATGAGCAGCACCGCGTGCACGTCGCGGGCGAAACCGAACACGCGCGTGGCCAGGCCGACCAGCACCACGGTGGCGAGCATCAACAGCCAGGGCGTGGCCATCAGCCCGATCAGGCTGGCATCCAGTTGCAGGCGGGGTACGTAGGTCAGCACCGCCGCCGGCAGGCACACCAGCAGCACCACCCGGTTGAGCACCTCGGCGCTGTTGTCGGGCAGGGCGCGCAGGCGCGCGAACAGCATGCCCAGGCCGAGCATGGTCAGAATGAGGGCGAATGCATCGAAGGCCATCGCCCCAGCCTAGCGGAAGCCACCGCGTTGCCGGCCCCGACCATGGTCGAAGCCGGCGCCGGTCGTGCGCGTGATTACGGCCAGGCCGGCGGCTGCGCCGCCCACGCCTGCTGCACTTCTGTCAGGCTGGCACGCTCGGCATCGCTCCAGGCCGGCAGTTGCTGCGCGAAGCTGGCGCTGCTGCTCCACACCTGCGGCTCGGTACGCACGGCCGCGGCATACCACTTCACGGCTTCGTCCTTGCGGCCCAGTTTCCACAGCCCCAACGCGTAGGTGGGCGGTACCCACGACGGGTTGCCCCGCATGCCTCCCTGGGCGCTGTGCCACTGGGCCAACGCCGCTTCGACGTCTCCCTGGCGGTACAGATCCCAACCGTGGTTCCAGCGCACCATGCGACCCTGCACGGAACCTGCCGACGCCGTTTTCTCGGCGTCCGCATACAGCTCGCGCCCCAGCTCCGGACGGCCCTGCGCATAGGCCACGCTGGCCAGCTGCACCGTCGCTTCCAGTGCCTTGCGCCCGCGTTCGCGTTGTTTCATCAACTGGTCAACGACATCGCCGCTGTCGGCAGGCACGACCACGGGCGCGACCGCAGCCACGTCATCGTCGAAGTAGAACTCCTGCAATGCCGGCAACGATTGCGCTGCCACCCCGAACACGGTCATCCCCGCCGCCAGCACTACGCCGGTCAGCATCTTTCTTGCCACTGCCATACAAACTCCCCCAGGTTGTCACAACAACCTCCCTCCCCGATCCTAACCGCAGCACGGCTCCGGATGCGAGTACCGAAGGGCAGAAACAGCCCGGCTGTTACAATTTCGCCCTTTCCGGCCGCCGCCTGCGGTGGCCGTGCCAGCCGTCAGCACGGGCCAGCCATGACCAGTACCGCCGAACTCACCTCGCCGTCCTCCGCCAACCTGCCTGCCGGGCCGCTGGACGACAGCTATACGCTGGACCACAAGTACACGCGTACCGACGGCCGCATTTACCTGAGCGGGGTGCAGGCACTGGTACGGCTGCCGCTGATGCAGCGGCTGCGCGACCAGGCTACCGGGCTGGACACGGCGGGCTTCATCAGCGGCTACCGCGGCAGCCCGCTGGGTGGCTTCGACCTGGAACTGTGGCGCGCCCGCCAGCACCTGGAGGCGGCGCGGGTGAAGTTCACCCCCGGCCTCAACGAGGATCTGGGCGCGACCATGGTCTGGGGCACGCAGCAGACCAACCTGTTCCCCGGGGCGAAGGTCCAGGGCGTGTACGGCATGTGGTACGGCAAGGGCCCGGGTGTGGACCGCTGCGGCGACGTGTTCAAGCATGCCAACGCGGCCGGTACCTCCGTGCATGGCGGTGTGCTGGCGCTGGCCGCCGACGACCACGCCTGCCGCAGCTCGACCCTGCCGCATGGCAGCGAAGATGAGTTCGTCAGCGCGATGATGCCGGTGCTCAACCCGGCCGGCGTGCAGGACATCCTGGACATGGGCCTGCTCGGCTGGGCGATGAGCCGCTACACCGGGCGCTGGATCGGCTTCAAGACCATTGCCGAGACGGTGGAGTCCTCCGCCTCGGTGCAGGTGGACCCGTTCGCCCGGCGGATCGTGCTGCCGGAGGACTTCGAGATGCCCGCCGGCGGGCTCAACATCCGCTGGCCGGACCCGCCGCTGGACCAGGAGATGCGCCTGCACCGCTATGCGGTCAAGGCCGCCCAGGCATTTGCCCGGGCCAATGGCATCGACCGGGTGGTGATGGATTCGCCGCGCGCTCGGCTGGGTATCGTCACCACCGGCAAGAGCTACCTGGACGTACTGCAGGCACTGGAATACCTGGGCCTGGACGAGCGCGCCTGCGCCGAGATCGGCATCCGCGTGTACAAGGTCGGCATGACCTGGCCGCTGGAGCCGGAAGGCATCGCGCGCTTCGCGCAGGGCCTGGAAGACATCGTGGTGGTGGAGGAGAAGCGCGCCTTCATCGAGCGCCAGATGAAGGAACAGTTCTACAACTGGCCCGCCAGCGCCGGTCCGCGCCCGTCCATCGTCGGCAAGTACGACGAACAGGGCGCGTGGATCCTGCCGTCCACCAACGAACTGACGCCGGCCACCATCGCCGGGGTGATCGGCCGCCGCATCCAGCGCTTCTTTACCAATGACTCCATCGAACAGCGCCTGCGCTGGATGGACGCCAAGGAAGCCGAACTGGCCCTGCCGCGCGCCAGCTTCCCGCGCGTGCCGCATTACTGCTCGGGCTGCCCGCACAACACCTCCACCCGCGTGCCGGAAGGCTCGCGTGCGCTGGGTGGCATCGGCTGTCATTACATGGTCACCTGGATGGACCGCAGCACCGACACCTTCACCCACATGGGCGGCGAAGGCGTGACCTGGGCCGGGCAGGCGGCGTTCACCGACACCGAACACGTGTTCCAGAACCTGGGCGATGGCACCTACTTCCACAGCGGCTCGCTGGCGATCCGCCAGGCGATCGCGGCCGGGGTGAACATCACCTACAAGATCCTCTACAACGATGCGGTGGCGATGACCGGCGGGCAGCCGGTGGACGGCACCCTGACCGTGCCGCAGATCGCCCACCAGATGCGCGCCGAAGGCGTGCAGACGATCGTGCTGGTGAGCGATGAGATCGGCAAATGGAACAAGCGCGAGCTGTTCCCCGAAGGCGTGGAATTCCACGACCGCGCCGAGCTGGACGCGGTGCAGAAGCAGCTGCGCGAGGTGAAGGGCACCAGCATCCTGATCTACGAGCAGACCTGCGCCACCGAGAAGCGCCGCCGCCGCAAGCGCGGCAAGCTGGTCGACCCGCCCAAGCGCGTGGTGGTCAATTCGCTGGTCTGCGAAGGCTGTGGCGACTGCGGGCAGAAGAGCTTCTGCGTGTCGGTGCTGCCGAAGGAAACCGAGTTCGGGCGCAAGCGCGACATCGACCAGTCCAACTGCAACAAGGACTATTCCTGCACCACCGGCTTCTGCCCCAGCTTCGTCACCGTGCACGGCGGCAAGCCGCGCAAGGGCGCGCGCAGTGACCGCAGTGACCTGCTCGCCAACCTGCCCACGCCGACCTTCCGTACCGCGCTGGAGCAGCCCTGGAACATCCTGATCACCGGCGTCGGTGGCACCGGCGTGGTCACCATCGGCGCGCTGCTGGGCATGGCCGGCCACCTGGAAGGCAAGGGCGCCAGCGTGCTCGACCAGACCGGCCTGGCCCAGAAGGGCGGCGCGGTCACCACCCATATCCGCATCGCGCGTACCCCCGAAGACATCCACGCCGTGCGCATCGCCGCCGGTGAGGCCGACCTGGTGCTCGGCTGCGACATGGTGGTGGTCAACGACTACTGGGCGCTGTCGAAGGTGCGCGCCGAGCGTTCGCAGGTGGTGCTCAACACCTATGAGGCGATGCCGGGCACGTTCACCACCCGCCCGGACATGCAGTTCCCCGCCGCCGACATCATTGCCGGCATCCGCGTGGCGCTGGGCGGCCGCGAGCCGCTGCTGCTCGATGCCACCCAGTTGGCCACCGCACTGCTGGGCGATGCAATCGCCTCCAACCTGTTCATCCTGGGCTACGCCTGGCAGCAGGGCCTGGTGCCGATCTCGTTCGAGGCGCTGATGCGCGCGGTCGAACTCAACGGCGCGGCGGTGGCGATGAACCAGCAGGCATTCGCCTGGGGCCGCCTGGCCGCCATCGATCCGCAGGCGGTGCAGCAGGCTGCCGGGCTGGTGCGCAACGGCCACACCGATGCCGAACGCACCCCGGGCCCGCTGCATGACCTGCCGCCGGGCGAGTGGGAAGGCAACGAATGGGGCGCCACCGCCGCGCCACGCGAAACCGGCGACGAGCGCGAACTGCGCGGCCTGCCCGGGCACGGCGGCGGCGGCGAGGTGGCGTTCCTGCCGCTGGACGACGAACGGCTCTCGCGTTCGCTCGACGAGCTGGTGGAACGCCGCGTGCGCTTCCTCACCGACTACCAGGATGCGGCCTACGCCGCGCGCTACCGCACGCTGGTCGAGCGCGTGCGCGCGGTGGAATGGGACAAGGCCGGCAGCACCGCGCTGACCGAGACCGTGGCCCGGTACTACTTCAAGCTCCTGGCCTACAAGGACGAGTACGAAGTGGCGCGCCTGTACACCAGCGGCGAGTTCCAGCGCCGGCTGCAGCAGCAGTTCGAGGGCGACTTCGAGGTGCGCTTCCACCTGGCACCGCCGCTGTTCGCGAAGAAGGACGACCAGGGCCGGTTGATCAAGCAGGAGTACGGCCCGTGGATGCTCAAGGCGTTCGGCCTGCTGGCCAAGCTGAAGTTCCTGCGCGGCGGCACGTTCGATATCTTCGGGCGCACCGAAGAACGCCGTGGCGAACGGCAGCTGATCACCGACTACGAACAGACCGTGGCCCTGCTGCTGGAAGGGCTGGGCGATGATCGCGTGGCGCTGGCGGTGGAAATCGCCAGCATTCCCGAACACATCCGCGGCTACGGCCACGTCAAGGAAGCCCACCTGCACAAGGCCAAGGCGCGTGAAGCGACGCTGCTGGCGCAGTGGCGCAACCCGAAGGCGCTGCATATCGTGCAGGTGGCATAACGGCCCCCGACGCCGGGAAAATGTCACCGAACGCAGATATTTTACGAATGTCTGCGCTCGGTGACTTTGCTTTAAATGTAAGCGATCGGAAACAAAATTGATTGAATGGGCATATGAAATGGCCCTACATCATTGAAGTGTCTGCGTTCGCAGACACTTGCAGGAGTGTGTTCGCTCGATTACATTTCTGCCATGGCAATGTTCAGGAC